>DATFSR010000054.1:0-10091 GCA_035262505.1 Candidatus Acidiferrum sp.
CGCAAACCTTCGCGCCTCTTCTTGATCATGCACCATCACTATAGGTACAACACGGAGCGACTTTTTGCAAGAATGGCAAACCGTCACTTCGCCCTGCAAATCCTGCATGAAGCCGTCTGTGAAATGATACAAAGTGCGCTCACGCCGGGCGTTCTTCTGGTCCCGCGCACCGCAGTGCGGACAGAGGAATTCCACCTTGTCTTGCTGCGGATCGCGGTCCATGGCCGCCCACCCGGTGCGGCGAACGCCTATAGTTTCTGCGTTGTGCCGGTCCATGGGGGTCAACCTCCTGGGATCCACGTCCTCAGTAGTTAAGATGCATAATCGTGTAGCATGGGTACAGTTTTCTGTAACCCATTCACTCTAAATGCTTTAGCTGTATGCCAGAAGCAGAGGGGGTGCCGATTTGGTGCCTTGTTTTCCGTTTCCCCGTTGGGCGCAAATTCGCCCCGCGCATTGGTGGCAACACGTTGCTGAGGCTTTCCCTTCGTTCGGCATCCATCGCCCGAGACCCTCTTAAAAAAGTTCCCGACTTTTTTCCCTTGGCAGCTAAGACTTACGACTTACCACTGAACTCCCGAGGGAACTTGTTCCGCCCCGCGGTGTCCAACGCAAGGAGGACGCGCGCAACCTCACATCCCTGCGAGCGCGGCGCCGATCTCCTGGAGGACCAGAGCAACCCTCAGGAGGTCGGCGTCGCAAGATTCAACCGACCAGCGAGTCTTCGCAGAAAAACATTGTGGAGGTGCGCGATGTCGCACAATTCTCGAACTGTTTCTGAAACTACTCCGAAAGAATCTCTCGGTTCTCTGGGAGGTTGCCTAGTCGAAGGCGACCCGGAGCAGCGCAGTCGCGAACGCCGCGTTCGCCGCCGCTCGCTCGTTTTCTCCATCCTGACGCAGGCCGCCGTCGTCGCCTTGCTGGTCCTGCTCCCGCTGTTCGGCAAGACGGAGCGCATCGCGCTTGCAGTCTCGACGCCCATTCCTCCTTACTCCCCTTATCGGGGCCCATCGCGTGACCCGGGCGTTCCGCATCCGCACGGACGGCAACAAACCGTCTGCCATTTTTGTATCCCGCACTACATTTCGCCGATCATCGTGACCCACGACCCGCCGACGGGCGGAACCGACGACGTCGTTCCGGAGGGCTTGGTTCCTGGTCTTCCCGGTGGTCCGGGGGGAGGACTAATTCCCATTACCGATGGGCGAACGAATGTCCCGCCGCCTCCTGATCGCCGTGTGACGCGCCCGTCTGTCGTGCGTATGACGCAACTGGATCCGGCAATGCTGACTCACCGCGTTGAGCCGCTGTACCCAACGCTGCCAAAGCAGATGCACAAGGAAGGCCGTGTCGAGCTGCGAGCCATCATTGCGACGGACGGCTCGATCAAATCTCTCGAAGTTGTTGGCGGCGATCTGATGTTTTTTCAGTCGGCGCTGGACGCGGTGAGCCAATGGCATTACAAGCCGACGATTCTGAACGGCCAAGCCGTGGAAATCGACACCCACATCACCGTGCTCTACACCATGACGCATTAATCTCATTCACGGAGCGGGAGGGTCGCATGCAACCGGCTTCCGTCCCTAAGCTGGTTGTAACGCGGATGCGGAATCGCTTTAGCGCATGGTCCTTGGCAACGCGCCTTCCCTTCAAACGAACAACTAAACCTGAAAGGTGCAGGGGCCGCTTCTGCCTGACCACGCGGCCCCTTCTGCCTGCACCCCGCAACCGATTTTGCGTACGTTCTAAGTCGGTCGACTACCGGCTCGTAACGCTAGCCTCCTTAGAACCGGAACACGAATCCGGTCGAGACACGGAAGTTATTCTGGTCCCTGTTGCCGGGGAGCGTTCCTTCGTGGAACCGCGTCAGCAAATACTCCGCTTGAAACGGGCGAATCGAAAAGTGGTTGAGCACCTTATAGTCCACTCCGCCGCCCGCGGTCATCGCAAACGCATTCTGCGTGCCCGTGGTGCCAAAGGCCGCCGCATTTGCGTGTGCCGCGCCGAAGAGCACCTGTCCAAACGGGGTGATCCTGTTGAAGTGCCGGTAAGAAACACGCGGCCCGAACAGATACGTTGAGAACGTGCCGCTCCTGCCCGAGCTAAGAACGTTTCCGTTGTTGTAGCCGCCGAAATCGGCGACGCCACTGAGCCAAGTCTTCCAGTTGTACGCCACGTTGGCGTTTCCACCGTGCAGGTGGAAGCTATCTACGCCGGTCACTCCCGGATTTGCCTGCACGTAAGAATAGCCCGCAAAAACGTCAAACTTCGGCGCGGTTTCCTGCGCGCAAGCGGAAATGGCGGAAAACGCAAGCACTCCGAGCAAAGACACCCATAGCTTTAATTTCATGAACCCTCCAAATGGATTTAGTTTTTTGCGCAGGCGCGCGCATTGAAAGCGCTGCCACGCGTTTCGCGGGCTGCCTCAGGCAGGGGAGGCAACGCCCCGCATCCCTCGATTTGTCTTGCCCATAGAGATGCTTCAAATCGCCGCTTCGTTGTAAGTTTTCGAGATTTTTCTTGCGAGAGCAGGATGACAACAATTGTCAGGAATCTTCCAGAAATGGAAGGCGCAATCTACCGTAGTATGGACCTTTCTGAGGTCGACCGCGGTGCGTCAATCACGGTCCGTTAAAGGAGCGGCTCGCCAGAGTCCCTGGCAATCGCTTCGCGCGTTAGGTCGCGCAGCCGAATCAATTCCTGCCATTCCGAAGAATCGTCCTCGTTATCGCCATTGCTTCTAGCTTTCGGATAAATCGGCGGATGCACGGTAATCGTGATGCTCGTCGGCCGTGGCAAAAAAGTCCCGTCTCGCAGACCCTTCCGCGTTCCCGCCAGCGAAATGGGAACAAGCGGCGCGCCCGTGTCAACGGCCGCCTTGAAGGCCCCGAGCTGAAACGGGCGTACGCCGTCTTCGCAAACAAAAGTGCCCTCCGGGAAAAAGAAAACCGACTCGCCCTCACGCAGCAGTCCCTCCACTTCGCGGACCTGCCGCATCCGCGACCCCGAATTGCTGCGGTCGAATCTCAAATGTCCCATGCGATCCAGAAACGCCCCAATGAACGGCATGCTACGAACTTCCATTTTCGCAACGAATCGGTAAGGCACGCCCAGCCCCAGCATCAGCGGCAGCACGTCAAAATAGCTGGCGTGATTCGAGGCAAAGACCTTCGCGCCTGGAGCATCCACATACTCCTTACCCGCGACGCGCACTTTGCATCCGATGAGCGCAAACAGAATCTTCAGCGCCGAAGACGTGTAGCGTCCCGCGGCTCGATGGTCCTTGATGAGATGCACCATCGCCCAGGTCGGCACAATCCACAGCAGAAACACCGCCCAGAAGTACACGCCGTAGAGCACTTCCAACCCGCGCTTTAATCTAGCCCGCGCGGCGCGGCTGAAATTCTGCACTCCGCTCTTTGTCCCCAGCCGCACAATCTGCAGCCAAACTGGGGGCCGCCCCGAAGCAAGCGTCCCCGCGAGGTAAAGCTGTTTCGTTTCTTCCCGCCGCAGCTTGCCGCTCGACGTTTTCGGAATGCTTCCCGGCGGAATCAGCTCCACGCGGTCCGGCGGCAGGCCCAGCCCCTGCGACACTTGTTCTGTCACCTTCGCCGCCATCGCCGCGCGCCGCGCCGCATCGTGCTCTCGCGTCTCGGCCACCACCACCAGCTTTTCCGTCCCGCTCGCTTGGTCATTCAACCCAAACGCCACCACGCATCCCTTGCGAACCCCCTCGGCGCGCGTTGCCAGCTCTTCGACTTCGTGCGGATACAAATTCCGTCCGCCCTTGATGATGATGTCCTTTACGCGTCCCGTGACGTAAATCTCTCCGTCCGCGCGGTAGGCCCGGTCGCCCGAATTCACCCAAGGGAACCCTCCATCGCTTGCCATCGGGCCCTGCGGCAAGAGGGCTTCGGTGGCTTTTGCGTTCCGGAAGTACCCGCTGGTCGCCGAAGGGCCGCGAAACCACAAAAAGCCTTCGGTACGGTCCACTACCTCACTCCCCTTCGCGTCCACAATCCGCACTTCGTGTCCCGGCAGGGACTGCCCCGAAGACACAAACGAAATCGCCGTTTCATCGTCCGCTCGAGCAGGCACGGCGCGTCCCTCGGCCGTAAACGTCTCGCGCTCCACGCGGTCGACTCGCGCTCCGCGGTTCAGCGGCGGGATCGTGACTCCCAGCGTAGCCTCCGCCAATCCGTAGACCGGCAGATGAGCTTCGCGCCGGAATCCATATTTCGCAAACCGCTCGCTGAAACGCTCGAGCGTTTCTGGATTCACCGGCTCCGCGCCATTGAGCGCCGTGCGCCACGAGCTCAGGTCCATGCCTTGCATGTCTTTGTCCGCAGCCTTCCGCACGCATAATTCATAAGCAAAATTCGGCGCCGCTGCGATGGTTCCGCGATGCTTGTGAAACGCCTGCAACCATTTTTCCGGCCGGGTCAAAAAAGCCAGCGGCGACATTACGGCCACCGGAAGTCCAAAGTGCAGCGGCGTGAGCCACGCGCCAATCAAGCCCATGTCGTGATACAGCGGCAACCACGTCACGACGACGTCGCCGGGTCCAGCCTGCACGGCTTGGCCAATCGCGCGAATGTTGGCCAGCAGATTCGCGTGCGTCAGCATCACGCCCTTCGGGTCGCCGGTGGAACCCGAGGTGTACTGCAGCATCGCCAGGTCGCTGCCCTTGCGCACGCGGCTGCCGGTGATGTGCGCCGACCGCGCGCCCGGCGCTGGCGGAGGAGCTTTGTCCGCCGCCTCGATCAATTTCTCGGCGTCGGCAACTTCCTTCAAAGAGCGCACGCGCGGCCGCAACAGCTTCGCCACGGCTTCCCCCTCGCGGAACGTCAGCAGCATGCACACTTCCGCGTTGTTCAAGATCGCCGATTGCCGCGCCGCGTATTCTTCAATCCGGTCCGCGCGAAACGGCGGATAAATCGGCACGGGCACCGCTCCCGCGAGTAGAATTCCTGCATAGGAAATGAAAAAGGCTCGCGAGGTTGGCAACATCAACGCCACGCGCCCGCCCACCGGCACGCCGCGACGCGCCAGCTCTTCGGCAAGACGCTGCGCCGCGGCATGCAACTCGCCGAAAGTCAGCGTCGACGTGGACTCTCCGCCCGGACCCTCTTCCGTAATCAGGAGATGCGCTTCCTCTGCATTGTGCTTGGCGCGGTAACGAAGCACGTCAATCAGCGTCTCCGCGGAAAACACTTCCTCGCCAACGGCTTCGCGATGCAGCCTTTGCGTCTTCGCTGCCGCCCGCAACGCCGACTCCGGCTCCTCCGCGGTCTCGGTCGCTCCGGGAGTCTCGAGAATCGCGCGCGCCAAATCTTCCGGCGTGTTGGCCTCGGACGCAACGCCGTCCGGCAAGCGCATCCCAAAAGCAGCTTCGAGCCTCGTGAGTAGTTCGACGCGCTCCAGGCTGCCTAGCCCCAGGTCGCGATCGAGTTGTGAGGAAAGGTTCAGCAGGGGCAGCGCGCCCTGGCTGCCAAGTTCAGTGAGAAGGGTGCGAAGAACCCCCAGTACGCGCTCGCGTACTGTGGAAGTATCGAGTTGTGTCGCGGGCGTGGCCACGGTTCGCACGGGGAAACCCTGCTTGCACTCGGCCCGAGGCTAACACGCCCGAGCGACGAATGCCAAGCCAGAAAGGCTCGTTTCAACGCGAAAGTAAAGCGGAACTCAAGGAGCACCGACGCCGCTGCTGCCGCCACGGCTCGTCGTCAGCAAGAACCCGCAATCGCGCAACCCTGAGGTTGCCTATCGCGAGGCCTTTTGCTAATATGCAACTAGGAGGTTGCATAACGCCATGCCTGAGCCTGTACAAAAACCAACGACGTCCGACCGTATCGAGAAAAAGATCCTGCTTCGCGCCCCTCTCCAACGCGTCTGGCGCGCCTTATCGAGCTCCATGGAATTTGGAATCTGGTTCGGCGTCAAATTCGACGCTCCGTTTGAGCCGGGAGCGCACATCACCGGAAAAGTTGTCGGGACCGCCGTCGATGCGGAAGTTGCCAAAGCTCAGAAACAGTATGGGCATGTGCCCTTCGAAATCACCATCGAGCGCATCGAACCGGAACGCCTCTTCTCGTTTCGCTGGCATCCCTACGCCGTCGAGCCCGGCGTCGACTATTCGAGCGAGCCCACCACGCTCATCGAATTCGCATTGGAAGAAGTTCCGAACGGCGTCATGCTCACCGTCACCGAATCCGGCTTCGACCAGATCCCGCTGGCGCGCCGCGTGAAAGCCTTCACCGCCAACGAGCAAGGTTGGGGTCGGGTCCTTCAGCTCGTCGAGAAATACCTTGCGCAGGGCTGATCCGTTTGCGGCTTCCGAGATGCTCGACTCCGTGCCGCTCTTCGCCGCGTTAGGCGACGCGGTTCGGCTGAAGCTGGTGGTGCGCCTGTGCGAGGAGGGATCCGCCTCCATCCGCCGGCTCACCACCGGAACGGGCGTCACGCGCCAAGCCATCAGCAAACATCTGCGCGTAATGCAAGACTCTGGCCTCGTGCGCAGCACGCGCCGCGGACGCGAGCGCCTCTGGCAGTTAAATCAGCAGCGCCTGCAAGACGCCCGCCGCCACCTGGACCTCATTTCGCAACAGTGGGACGCGGGCCTCGCCCGCCTTCGCAAATTCGTTGAGGAATGAGGGCCGCAGTAGGAGTGTTTTTTGTGGTTGTCACTCGGACAAGATGCTCGCTCGAGGTTGGTGCCCGACTCGAAGGTACGCGTGTTACGCGGCGGCAAGGGAGGCCGGCTTTTTCGGTGCCGCTTTTCTCTGCGCCTCGGCGGCCTACGCGCTCTTCTTCGCGGCCGGGGGCGCCGAAAAGCCTTTGGGCAGCAGCGCGGTCGACAGATCCACTCCGGAAAGGTCCGCACCGGTCAAGTCCGTTTCTCTCAAAATAGCGACTCCCATGTCCGCGCCCGAAAATCGCGCGCCGGTCACGGTGGCCCCTCTTAGATTTACATTTCTCAAGTGCGCGTGTTCGAAACAGACGTTCGAAAGGTCGCATCGAAAAAATTCCACGCCGCTCGCCTGAGCTCCGGTCAGGTCCGCCCCCGGAAGAATCGCTTCCGTCATGTCCGTGTTTCTCAAATCCGCGTTTCGAAGGCGCGCGCCGGTCAGGTCCGCGCCGGGGAGCCGGGCCGCCTTCAAGTCCGACCTTTGGAGATTTGCGTTTTTTAGAATCGCTCCGGAAAAATTCAGACCCGCCAAATCGGCGTTCGAAAGATCGGCGCCGGTCAGGTCCGCCCGCGCGCCGCCGTCTTTTCCGCGAAAAAAAAGTTCGTGCGCTTCCAGAATTTCCGTCAACTTCTTTCCGTGGTGCTTGACGCTTTTCGGTTTTCTCAGTCCCATGACCAGGCCCGTTTCTAATGGTTTGGATTTGTATGGTTCAATTTTACTGGAACTTGCGCGTCGTGAGAATCCCCTGAAGGGTTGCAAAGGAGTTCTTCAGCGGACGCGGAACCAACCGCACACGCAATGTTCTTGGGTCTACCGCCCTCCACCGGTCATTCCGGGGAGCGAAGCGAGGGACTCGGCCGCATCGCGCGGTTCGGCGAGCAATCCTGTCTTGATGCCAGCTCTACCGACCTCGACGAGAGACGCGAAGCATTGTTGGAGCTTCGCGACGGGGGCTTCAGCCGTTCGCTGGAATCGGGGAAGCAGCCGCCGGCAGAGCGGTCTCGGCGCGGAGCGAATTCACGACTGCCTGCGTCACGTCTTTGCCCCCGCGCGAATTGTTGTACACGGACTGAATGGTGTAAATCGGTCCCCAGGGAATGCCCCACCAGCCTGCCACGAGCGAGAGCAGCGTGAACGGCAAGCCTTTGCTTACCGCGCTTTCGCCCTGCCGCAAGAAATAAATGTCCGAAGGCCTGCGAAAGGTCATCACGATGATCGAGATGCAATACTGGAACAGGACGAACTTTCCTCCGCGCTGGATCTCGAACTCCAGCTCGCCGTTCTTCATCCCCTCGATACCGCGAATCTTGGTCGCCATGGCCGAGCCTTTCTATGGGAGCTTGGGCTGAGAGAGCCCGGGTTGCGCTGACATCTGCACTTGGGCGAGTTCCCGCGCGGCCGCAAAGCCCTGCCACATCATGTACAGCGCATACGCATGCACGGCGGCATCGAGCCACATGCTGAACTTCAGCAGGAGCACTCCATCGAGCGCGTACGCGATCATTCCCACGAGAAATGCTCCTTGCGACCCGGTTTTCGCCCATTTCCAGCACAGGAGCAGCATCAAAAGGAAGACGCCATCCACGGCGATGGTGATGAACATGCCGTTCTGCCCAGCGCCCTTACCCATGGCATCGACGACTTGCGTAATGCCCAGGCCAAAGATGAAGCGGATCTTGGCGTCCACGATTTGCAGCACCGAATTGATCCCCGACAAAATCGCGATCGTCAGGAACCATGAAGCTCCGCGCCGCATGCGCAAAATAATGGGACCACGCGGATCCGACGTTGTCGTTTGTGTGCTTGCACCGGGAGGAGCGCCACTGGGACTGAGGGACATATTTCCTCTCCTTCGAGGGAGGTGGCCGTTCTCTAAGAATCATCTTGCCATGCAAAGGAGAATCGCCGGCCAATCAATCCGGACGGCTGTGCTCAACCAGCAAGCGGCTGGTCAGGAAGCACGCGCGCTGCCACAAGGTACCGCTGCGGAGTTCTGATTCCCGGTGAAAAATCCGGCGAAGGCTCGTAAACTTGGAGTAGGGATGCTTAGGCCCCTTCCAACGCGGGAAAGCCAAGGTCATTTTTCATTCCATTCTCTCTGTCTTCTGCTGCCCGCCCTTCTTTTCTTTGCCGCGGTCCTTCCCGCACTCGCGCAAGACCGCGAAGATGAAATTGTCGCGAACCTCGCCGGCGGGCGCGTCATCGTTCATGTGGCGAAAGACACCATCATTTTTGCTGCCATCGATCAGCCCGTCGAACCAAGTTCCATTCCTCCGCGCGTGGCAGGGGTCGACTCGTCGCATATTGCCATTCTGTTTGGCGCCTCGGAGTGGCGCATTCCCGCCGACCCCAAACCCATCCGCCTGGACCGCGGTTCTCCGCGGGTCGGCGGCCGAGAAGCTCGCGAAGACGCCACTCCCGAAGAAGCCGAACCCGACCTCGAACTCATCGGCACCGCTTTTCTCGAGAAGCTTCGTCCGCTGGTGGGCCAGTTGCATCACAAAGTCGATTTCTCTCCGAGCGAACCCATGTTCGAAATGGTCATCATCGGCTATGCACCGGGCGACTACGGCCCCGAAGTGTGGACCGTGGAATATCACATGGAGCAAGAGGAAGTCGCCACGCGCGGCGCAGAATACTGGCAGACGCGCCTGCTGCGACCGCACTTCACCCAGCTCTATCCACCGGAAAAACATGCTCCGCGCACGCTGGTCGAGGCGCGTTATCCCGCTGGTTTGAAAGGGCCCACGCTCGAAGAAATGATCAAGAGCAATGACCCGCACATTTCTTCCGTGCTGCAAAATGCGCATTTCGAAAAAGTGCTGGAAAATCTGCGCGGCGGCAGCGCTCAGAAAGCCGCGCCTGCGGATTCCGTGGAATTCATGCGCGCCGCCGTGCCGTTGCTCGCTGGCGGTTCTCATTACGTCATCGGCACGCTGGCGGAACAGGGCAGCTTGAACTGGGTCGTCCCGCCAACCGAACCAGTCGAGAAGGCCGAGGAAGACAAGAACCGCCCGCCCGACGCCCCCACCCTCCGCCGCCCCATCAAGCCTTGACGCGGAGTTGGGGCGCTTGCCCGCAGCCGAAGTTTGATCGGGCCGCTTCAGCGGAGTTCCGTTAACGTGGAGAATCGCTGGGATTTCTTTGAGCTCGCTTCATTGCGCAAACGGATCAGGAGAGCTTTTCGATCGGGTCGCCAGGGTGGAGGATTCCGCTTTCGAGGACGCGGCACAGCATGCCGCGACGGCCCCAGAGTTCCTTGCGGAGACCTTGCCGGATGCGCTCCATTTGATTGCAGGGTGTGCAAACCATGCTGACTTCCAGCCGCGCGTCGCCGATGCGAAGAAGCTGTCCAATCGGCAGGCTGTTCACGTTCAAGCCATCGGTGGTGATGTTCTCGCGGAG
>DATFSR010000055.1:0-5331 GCA_035262505.1 Candidatus Acidiferrum sp.
TCGAATGCTTCCCGCCGCTGTTTATCGCCGTTAGAGGCCCTTTCTCTCCGCGCAAATACGGCACTTCCTGCGCAAAGATGACAGGCCATACCAAAATCAGGCCGTTAGCTCTTGTTTCCGCGCGACCTTGCGAAAGCGCTGAACCTCCCTGGGCTGCAGTTGCCTCGCTGCATTTGTGCTGTTATTCTTCGCCTCTTGTCCTCCACACCTCTTAGCCAGGATTCCACTCCACGGCCCGTTTTGTGGCCGTGGGTATATCTGATTGCCCTCGCGTACTTTGTGCTGCACATGGTCACAGCAACGCGCTACGGTTACTTCCGCGATGCGCTGTATTACCTGGCCTGCGCCGATCATCTTGCTTTCGGTTATGTCGACCAGCCGCCGTTTTTTCCATTCATCGCTTGGATCGGCCGCCACACGCTTGGCACTTCGCTCCCCGCGCTGATTTTCTGGCCCGCGCTGGCTGGAGCCGCCCGCATCGTCTTGGTCGCCGCATTTGCCCGTGAACTCGGCGCAAGGCGCTTCGGCGCCGCCCTCGCCGCCATGCTGGCTGCCACTCCTTCCGTATGGTGGGTCACCGATCACCAATTCGCCATGAACGCCTTCGAGCCGCTGTTCTGGACCGGCTGCGCTTATGTGATTCTGCGCATGATCCACACGCAGAATCGGAAACTCTGGCTCGTGTTTGGCGCGATCTCAGGCCTCGGCCTCGAAAACAAATACTCCATTGCGGTCTTCGCCTTCGCCCTCCTCGCCGGGCTGCTTCTCACGCAACACCGCAAACTCTTGTTTACCCCCTGGCTTTTTGCCGGCGGCGCCGTCGCCCTCGTAGTTTTCCTTCCAAATTTGATTTGGAACCTCCAGCATCACTGGCCTTTTCTCGAACTGATGCACAACATCCGAGCCACCGGCAAGGACATTGCCTACCCGCCGCTTGCCTACACCGTCCAGCAAATCTTGATGATGAATCCCTTCAGCCTTCCGTTCTGGCTCCACGGCTTGCTCTTTTATTTTTTCTCGCGAGCAGCGAAACCGTATCGCAATTTTGGCTGGGCATTTCTAATCACCTTCGCGTTTTTCCTCATTTCCCACGGCAAGGATTATTATTCCGCCCCCGCTTACCCGATTCTGCTCGCCGCGGGTGCCGTCTTCGCCGACCTTCTGCTTTCCCGCAACCCCGAACGACCGGCGAACGAGCAGCCGTCAAAGTGGCGCAGCGCTCTCAAGCCGGTTTGCTTCGCATGGCTCGCCATCGGCATCTCGGTTCCTCTGCCACTCGTTCTTCCGGTATTTTCGCTCGACGCCTTGCTGCGCTACCAAGCGCATCTGCATGCCGAGCCCAAGCCCACCGAACGCAGCTTTGTCGGCACGCCGCTTCCGCAGTATTTTGCCGACGAACTTCCCTGGCCGGAGCAAGTCGCTGCCGTCGCTCGTGTTTATCACTCGCTTTCGCCCGAAGAGCAGGCCAAAACCGCGATCTACTGCGGCAACTACGGCCAGGCGGCCGCCATCGACCTTTTCGGCCCGCGCTATGGCCTTCCCCAAGCGATCAGCGGGCATCAGAATTATTTTCTCTGGGGACCGCGCAATTACACGGGAGAGATCATGATTGTTGTCGGCGCCCCCGAATCCGACGTGCAGGAGGAATTCGCTTCGGTCGAAGCCGCGGCAGCGGTGAACGTTCCTTACGCCTATGCCTACGAAACGCTCCCAATCCTTCTTTGCCGTGGTCTGAAAGGGAATTTGCAAACTCTTTGGCCCCGCGTCAAGAACTGGCGCTAACTCCTTACGGCCTTCGGGCGCGTCTGTTTAGCACGTTTCCCAGTTTGCGGTCTTCGAGGTTCCGAATTTTGCACAGGCGTGCACAGGTTTCCACAGTTGAGTTTTCAGATTTCGCTTGCCAAGAAAATGAGCCGGGTTTATTGTCGCTTCCAGATTGAGCCGGGAAGCCTTAAAAACTTAACGGCCCAATTGAAAGAAGGCGCAGCAACCGCAAGGTTGTTGCGCCTTCGATTTTTTTGGACCTAGATGACCCGCTCGAGTGTCGAGACCGTCGAAGGCCGAGCGCGAGGTCGGTCGAAGCAACCTCGAAAAAATCGCGACTGGGCGGTCAACTCCCGACGAGTTCGTCCTCCACCTTCAGCTCCCGGTAGACTTCCCTAACAAATGCGTCCGGTGGCACGCGCCCATGCCCCCACTTCGCGTCAAACTCTGAGGTGGGATGCTCCGCAACCACCTGATCTTCGGTATGCCGGGCGTCAATCGAATGCTGGATGCGGTCACGCACCGTTTTGAGCATGTCGCAAAACGCCTTCAGCGCCGTGCCGTTTGTCGCTTCGCCCCGCGCCGGAACGATGTGGCGCGACGGATCGGTCCATCCCTCCAACATGTCCAGCACGCCTTTGAGCTTGCCCCCATGCGCGGAATCGATCGCCGGATAGCCGTCCCCCGGAAAGACCTCGCCCCAATAGACCGTATTGGCCGTGTGAAAATGCACCAAGGTGTCCGCGTCACTACAGCCTGGTTTCTGCTTAACAATATGAACCGCATCCCCATTCAGGTCGAAGCTCATTACTTCCGAGAACGAAATTCGCGGCCGGTCCACTCCCATCTTCACGAACTCCTCGGACAACGGCTTGGGCGGTCCCATGAGGTGTCCGCCAATCCGTTCCAGGGCCTTTTCCTGCATGGCCACGACCGCCCCGCGCTTTCCCCATCCGGCATCGCCATCGGATAGCGCGGGATCCTCGGGCATGATCACTACGTACCGCACCGGTGACTTGGTGCGCTTTGCCAGCTCGCTACGAATGCGCTCCGTGCTGTCCGCCGAAGGTATTCCAACCAGCAACGCGCCATCCGGCCCGACCAGCGCGATCACGTTCCCGGTCCTGGTGGCAAACACCACCACGTTCGGCGTTATCTCCGCGATGCCGACCGTCTCCTGCGCGTTGCTGATTCCCCCGAACGACACCACAAGCGCAAATACCATAAGCACAGTTGCGCGACCAGCCCATCTTCGGCATGAATTCATGTCCACCCCACTTTTCCCGAATCTCCAGTCCCGGTCACTTTATTTCAGCAGTCCATACATTTCTACTTCATCTCGCGTGCCGAAATACACATGGCCATTCACCACGAGCGGAGTCACAAATCGTGTCGCCAGCCCCGCGCGGTCTCGCTTGTCGTTTTGTTCTGAAGTGTAGATTGGCTCGCCAAGGATACTGGCATCGAACGCATAGAGCACCGCCGTGCGATCAGGGCCGTTCCACGTTTTCGTTGCGATGGCCCATACGATGCCGTTCTGGTTGCCGTCCGCCGAAACCGAAGGCGTAGCGCCGGGATCGTCGAATCTCACGCCGGAGCTCGATTTCAGCTTGAGCTGTCCATTTTCCAGTTCGTAACCGCGCACGCGATCATCGCTGCACGCGAAGTAGACGCGCCCGTTCCAATAGGCCATCGCGCCCATCCCGCTCCCGGACATGCGAATCCTTTGCACCACCGCGTCACCATCGGGCCGAAACTGTCCCATCTCGTCGCGGTCAATCACATAAATCATCCCGCCTTTGGTGGGCTGGACGAGCAAGTGCCGATGCGGCCCCGGCTGGTCGGGCAGCAGCGTTGGCCCGCTCGATCCCAAGTCCGCGTCGGAGTCGTTCAGTTGCGCTTGATTAAACGGCGTAAAGTAATCCCGCACCACGAGCGTAGATCCGTCCAGGGCCAGCTTCAGCAGCGTGTCGCCGTAATCCCGGCCTCCTCGAGCGGCGTCAAACGTTCCGTTGCCGGTGGGGACGTAGACATTCCCGCTCGCGTCGGCGCCCGGTCCCGTATCGCTCGCCCAGATGCCGCCTTGCATGCCGTCCGGCGTCACGTTCAATACCGCTTTCTGCGCCAGCGTTTGCGCGTCGTACGCCATCACCCAGCCATGATAAGGAGCCACGTCGCACGATGAGGCCCAGGTGAGATACACCAAGTGGTTGACCAGCAGCAGAGCGGCGCGCGGATTTTCCCGCAGCGCGTCAAATGGTACTTCGCCTTTCCTGTTGCCGTCGCCCTTCCCGCGCACGGAAGCGGTGATTTGCGCCGGCCCCCCGAATTTTTCCGCTCCGGTGGTGATCGCGAGCGCGTGCAGGTGCTGAAAGTATTCGTTGTCGGCAAACCAATAATCGGTCATCGACCGCGCCAAGATGTACAGCGTGCCTGTAGAAAGATCGATTACCGGTGTCGAGGTAACCCCGACTTCAGGCTGCAGGAAGTTGCAACCGACCTCCTGTGCGGACACCGCCTTGGTCTTGCGCTTCTTGTCCAGGAGGCTCACCTGCCACAACGGCGCATCGTTTGGCCGATAGGCGTCGAAGGCGTACACGCTGTCGTGCTCGGTGGCCACAAAGAGCACGTCGTGCTTCCCCTTGCCGGGGATTTCCACTCCCGGCAGGAACAGCGGCTGCGCGTACACCGCGCCATCCACTTTGAACGCGCCCAGTTTGCCAAACTGGCTCGCGTTCACGTTCTGTGGAGTTAGCGTCTTCTCGCCTAGGGTCGCGCCAGTCCGCAGATTGTCGTACTGCGAAGTGGTGACTTGCGCGTGGACGTCACTCGCGCCAAACGCGAGCGCAAATGCGCCGGAGAAGGAGAGGAAGAGCAGCCGCTTCATGACAACCCCAAACTTTCATCACATTGGACGCACTGACGCGAACTTTGGTGCCCCGCTCGGTTTCGGCAGGCCATACCGCCGCGGCGCGCTTTTGCGTTTGCAACGGGGGGGCTGGAAGCTATTATGGATGGCGGTAATCCATACCTAGGGCACGGGGAGGTCTGGCGGTGTCGTTAGAAATCACGCAGCGTGAAGAGGACGGCATTTACCGTCTGGCGTTGAAAGGGCGTCTGGTGCTGGGGGATGAGAACATCGGGTTTCGTTCAATCGTTGAGAATCTCCTGGCGGCAGGCGCGACAAGAATTGTCGTGAACCTTGAGCACGTCAATTATGTGGACAGCTCGGGTCTCGGCGCATTGATGGATGCGCATAGAAAGACGAAAGCGAAGGGCGGAAGGCTGATGCTTACGAATCTCCGCCCGAACTTCAAGCAAGCCTTGGAGATGGCCAAGCTGCTCACCATTTTTGAAACAAGTCCAACCGAAGCCGCAGCAGTTGCGGATTTCTGACCACGGGATTACTTCCTCAAAAAAGCAAGAAGAAGAGTCCCTCAGGACTTGATGGTGCTCGAGGCGGCTTCCCAGGTGACCGGGACTCCGCCGCGGAAAAAGGATTCGTTGGCCATGTGGCAGGCCAAAGCAGCGTTGTTGCCGAAAACGGCGTCTTCGACGACCGGCTTG
>DATFSR010000056.1:0-5932 GCA_035262505.1 Candidatus Acidiferrum sp.
GATTCTGCAATAGCCTTCCGGCCGGGCGAAGCGCCATGAACTTCACCGACCTATTGCGAGACACTCTAGCGACGCTGTGGGCGCACAAACGCCGCACAATGCTGACGATGTTCGGCATCGCCTGGGGGATTATCTCCATTACCATCATGGTTGCGGCGGGCGAAGGGCTCGGTGACGGGATCCAGAAAAATCAGGAAACCTTCGGCAAGGACGTGATGATTGTTTTTGCCGGCCGCACCAGCATGCAAGCAGGCGGGATGCGTTCGGGGCGCCAGGTTCGTTGGCTCGAAGACGACTACGTTCAGGTCGCGAAGGAAGCTCCGGCGTGCAAATACGTGATGCCCGAGCTCGGCAACAATGTGGAAGTGCGCAGCCTGTTCAACAGCGGCTCGATTCAGGTAGTGGGTGCGCTCCCGCCGTTTTCGGAAATCCGCAGCGTCACGCCCGGGCAAGGGCGCTTTTACAACCAGGAAGACAACGCCGAGGCGCGCAACGTGGCCTTTCTCGGCAGCGACACCAAGAAGCAACTCTTCGCTGAACGCGATGCCATGGGACAGATCGTCTGGATGAACGGCATTCCTTATGTCGTCATCGGTGTGATGAAGGCAAAGGATCAAAACTCCAGCTACGACGGGTTCGACACGCGGAAGATTTTCATACCATTTAATTCCATGCGGCGTGATTTTCCGAACAAGCCGCCTGCGGTGGAGCACAGCGTGGACCGCCTTCTCGTCGCTCCCTGGTCGTTGGAAACGCACATAGACTGCGTTCACCAGGTTCGCCGAACGCTGGGTCGCCTGCATAATTTCGATCCGCGGGACGAAGAAGCCGCCAGCATTTGGGACACGGTCAAAAACGCCCAGGCCAACCGAATGATCATCGTGGGAATGGAGATTTTCATGGGAGCTGTCGGTATCGCGACGCTCTTTTTGGGCGGCCTTAGCGTAATGAACGTGATGCTCGTCAGCGTTCGGGAACGGACTCGCGAAATTGGTGTTCGCATGGCGCTAGGAGCAACGCGCCGTTCCATCTTGCGCCAGTTTTTTCTCGAAACGATTTTCGTCGTGGCCATCAGCGGCGGCGTTGGCTTGATTATCTCGTATGGCTTCTGCGGTTTGGTCAACCTCGCCCCCATGCCTCCGTTCTTCAGCGGCATGCTGACGAACTGGAAAATCGCCGTGATGTCCATCGCGTTGCTCGGGATAATCTCCATTCTTTCGGCGCTGTATCCAGCGAACCGCGCTGCTTCGGTTGATCCGATTGAGGCGCTGCGCTTTGAGGCTGGTGGTTGATGTTCACCGAAATCTTCAAACAGGCGTGGACGGCGCTCGGTCGCAATCCCATTCGCAGCTTCCTGACCATGTCAGGAATTTCTTGGGGCATTGTGGCGGTGACGCTGCTGCTGAGTTATGGCTCGGGTTTTCGCGGCGTGCTGATGTACACGTTTGAAGTATTCGGGAAAGGCGCGGTCATTGCTTGGCCCGGCACGACGAGTGAACAGGCCGGCGGAGAGCGTGCGGGCAAGCCCGTTCGCTTCGAGGAAGAAGATGCCGAATGGGTGAAGGCGCAATCGCCGCTGATCAAGCGCGTCACGCGGGAAACGGTTCGCTTTCAGGGTGTTTCCTACGGGGAACGTCTCTCGTCTGGTGCCGTCCGCGGCGTGTATCCCGAATACGGCGAGATGCGCAACGAAACGCCGACCGACGGCCGGTGGATCACTCCGGAAGACATTGCCGAGCGCCGCCGCGTTGCTTTTCTCGGCGCTCGCCTTCGCAAGAAACTGTTCAGCGGCGAGCCCGCTGTAGGCGAGATCATACGGATCAACGGCGTGCCGTTCACGGTCATCGGCTCGATGGACATGAAGTTTTCCGACAGTTGCTATTTCAATTGTGATGACGAGTCCACTTTCATCCCTTACACGGCGGCCGGCGACCTGTGGGACACGAAATATTCCAGTGTGATGGTTTTTGAGCCGGTGGCGCCGGTTTTCGAGGCTCAGGCGATGCAGCAGTTCCGGGCTGCCATCGCGAATCGCCAGCGCTTCTCGCCGAACGATAAGCGCGCCATCACCATGTTTGGACGCGAGGAATTCAAGCCCATCATGGAAGGCATCACCATCGGCATCGAGGCGCTGCTATTTTTTATCGGCGCCATGACGTTGGGGATCGGGGGTGTAGGGGTCATGAATATCATGCTGGTTTCGGTCGAAGAGCGCGTACGCGAAATTGGTTTGCGCCGCGCGCTGGGTGCGAGGAAATCGCACATTCGCTCCCAATTCTTATTGGAGGCGTTGGTGATGACGCTCGCGGCAGGCGCCATCGGAATGCTGCTCTCCTGGGCGCTCACTTCGGCGATCGGCACGCTGCCGTTCCTTGGGCCCGCTTACGAAGACGAATCCGGCAAGGTAGACATTCACCTGACGCTATCGCTTTTTACCTTGACGCTTTCCACCATCGTCCTGGTTCTAACGGGCGTGATCAGCGGCTGGCTCCCCGCCATGCAAGCGGCCAAGCTCGATCCGGTCGAGGCACTTCGCTACGAATGAATCATCCGCCTTTGGCGTCACAAGCGAACTAGTGTTAGTTAGCCCTTTCCCAAGGAAAAGAGCGCGAGAATAGGCGGTGGAAAGTACGTGCTCTGGTCGATGACGATGAGGAACGCATATTTGCGGTTAGAAAAGGGAACTAAGAACCAAAAACTAAACACTAAAAGCTGGCCCCTCAGCTTTGGCCGAGGATGGAATCGAAGTAGGCGAGCATCTCCGGCGAGTCCCATTGCTGGGCGCTGTAGAATTTGCGCAGGATTTTTCCATTGCGATCGATGATATAGGTGTCGGGAATCACCGGCGTACCGTAATCGAGTCCGATCTTGCGCGAGGGGTCACGGAACGTCGGGAAATTAACGCCCTGATCTTTCAGGAATTTTTCGTACGCGTCAGGATCTTCATCCCAACTTACACCAAGAATAAGGGCATTCCGCGATTCGAGGTACTTCTGCAGGTGGTTCAGCGCCGGCGCCTCTTCCACACAGGGGGCACACCAACTCGCCCAGAAATTCAGAACCACAACCTTGCCGCGTAGATCGCTGAGACGACCCGGCTTGCCTCCGATGTCTATGGCAAAATCTTCCGCTCTTTTGCCAGCGACCGTGGGTTCGCCCTGCCGGTACATCGGCTGCGCGAAAATAACGAAAACCAGCGCGAGGAACGCCATCACGCCCCAAGCCGCCATTTTTCTCAGGAATCCCATGACGTATGATGGTAACGCATTTTTGCCGCGTGAGAAACGGGCCTTCCGCATCCAGCAGGAATAGGAATGCCGAGCGACCATCCCAACCCGTCTGCTGTGGAGCAGCCCCTTGTGGCTCCCACGCCGGATCTCGTCACGGCCATCGTTCCCGCCCGCAACGAGGAAGCCGTCATCGGCGCGTGCATCGAGTCCCTGGCGCGGCAACCGGAGATTGCGCAAATCCTCGTGGTCAACGACCAGTCTTCGGACGCAACCGCCCCGGTCGTGCGCGACTGCACGAAGAGAATCCCCAATCTGCGACTCATCGAAGCGGGCAGTTTGCCAAACGGCTGGGTAGGCAAGAACCACGCCCTGTGGGTTGGAGTACAGCAGGCTACAAGCCCTTGGCTTCTGTTTACCGATGCCGATGCGCAGCACTCTGGCAACTCCGTGGCTCGCGCGATCCAAATCGCTCAGGAACAGCAGGCCCAGCTGGTTTCCTTTTCTCCCGAGCAAATCAGCCGTAGCTGGTATGAAAAAGCCCTTATCCCTTTCATTTACTTGCGGCTAGCCAAGAAGTTTTCCTACGAACAGGTAAACGATCCGAAATCGCCCATCGCCGCGGCCAACGGCCAGTTTCTGTTGATTCGATGCGATGTTTACGATGCCATCGGCGGCCATCGGGGCGTCGCCGGCGAAGTGCTGGAAGACCTCGCAATCGCTCTGCGCGTCAAACAGGCAGGCCGCCGGATTTGGTTCGGTTCCGGTCAAGGGCTAGTTCGAACGCGGATGTACACTTCGTTTGGTGCGATGTGGGAAGGCTGGAAGAAGAATCTCTATCGCCTGATGGGCGGAACACCGTGGACGGTGGTCCGCGAAATGGAATCCACATTGCCTTGGATTCCTTTTTTGTTGATCCTTCTCGGCCTCAAGTTCCCCTTTTTGCTTTTCCTTGGCATTCTGTTGTTGATTGCTCGTCAGGCCATCTACGGTCTCGACCTCGCTCGTAACCATTACCCGTTTTCTTTCATCTTTTATTACATCCCTGCGGCTTTTCTGTATGCGGGTGTGCTCTGGGCATCCTATCGGAGCCATGCGAGAGGCAGAATCGCCTGGAAAGGCAGGGAATACTCCATCGGCGCCCCGGAATCGGTAAAATAGTTATTAGCCAAAGTCATGGTACATCTGACGCGCAAAATCGAGTTTTCCGCCTCGCATCTCTATCACAACCCGAATCTTTCGGGTGAGGAGAACCGTCGAATCTTTGGGAAATGCAACAATCCCCATGGGCACGGGCACAACTACACGCTCGAGGTGACTGTGGCAGGGGAACCGAATCCCGTCACTGGCATGGTGCTGGACCTGAAAGAATTGAAAGAGATTCTCGAACGCGAAGTGATGCAGCGCATGGATCATCGCCACTTGAATTACGAGGTGCCGGAACTGGCGGGACAGATTCCTACGTGCGAAAACATCGCTCAGGTGATTTGGAGACTGCTCGATCCAAAGATTAAGCAGGGAAGGTTGCACCGCGTGCGGCTCTACGAATCGCCGGACCTCTTCGCCGATTGTTATCGCAACGGCCCGAGCGGAGCAGGGAATTGAAGATCCGGAAATCACAATGAAGAACGATGGGCTCCATATCGAACTTGGCCGCCGGTACCGGTTTGCAGGCTCGCATCGGCTGCACACGCCGCAACTGAGCGAGGAAGAGAATTGCCGCGTTTTCGGAAAATGCAACAATCCTTACGGGCACGGCCACAATTATGTTTTGGAAGTGCGCCTTTCAGGGAAGATCGATCCTGCGACCGGCATGATCGCTAATCTCGCGGATTTGGACGCCTTTGTCGAACGCCACGTGCTCGAAGAGTTCGATCATCACTCGCTCAACGAAGATGTTGCCGCATTCCGCGATACCGTCCCCACCACGGAAAACTTGTGCATCGAAATCTTTAGACGCTTAGAGAAATTTCCTCATGCCAAACTCGAAAGCGTGCGCATCCAAGAAACAGCCAATAATAGTTTTGAATACGCGGGAAAGACGGAAGGAAATCACTCGTGAGCAAGCCAACTGAAGAAATCCTGCTGAACGACAAGAAGGAATGCAAGGGGCTCGACGCGAAGACCATCGCCTGTCACGTCCGTGAGCTGATCAAGATTATCGGCGAGGACCCGAACCGCGAAGGCTTGCGGAAGACGCCGGAACGCTTTGAGAAGGCTTTTAAGTTTCTCACCAGTGGCTATCACCAGAATGTCGATCACGTCTTGAACGGAGCCACTTTTAGTGTGAACTACGATGAAATGGTCATCGTCAAGGACATCGAATTCTTCAGCCTTTGCGAGCACCATCTTTTGCCGTTTTTTGGTAAAGCGCACGTTGCGTATCTCCCGGACAAGCGTGTTCTCGGTCTCAGCAAGATCGCGCGCCTGGTGAACATGTATGCCCGGCGGCTGCAGATTCAGGAGCGTCTGACGAGCCAGGTCGCAAACGCGATTCAGGAAAAGATTACCCCGCAAGGTGTGGGCGTCATTATCGAGGCGCGCCACTTGTGCATGCAGATGCGCGGCGTGGAAAAACAGTGCGGCCAGGCGGTTACCAGCTACATGCTCGGTGCTTTCCGCCACAACAAGGAAACGCGCGATGAGTTTCTCTCTCTCGTCAATCAGAAAAAAGCCTAACTAGCCGCCATTTTGGCGCTGGATTC
>DATFSR010000057.1:0-30917 GCA_035262505.1 Candidatus Acidiferrum sp.
TCAAGCAATGTCCCCACCATTTTGCGCACCATGTAGCGCAGAAACGACCGGCCGCTCACCGTAAACACCAGCTCCTCGTTATCCGCTGTGCGTGCAAGTTCTGCCGAGTAAATCTCGCGCTCGGTTGAGCGCTCGCGCTCCTCATCCTCGGAATCTGCTGAAGCCGCGAACGCGGTGAAATCGTGCGTTCCGACAAATCTTGCCGCGGCATCGCGCATCGCGTCTTCCTCCAACGGAAATGGATAGTGCAACACGTACCGCCAGAGCGCTGGGGGCACGACTTTTCCGCGGTACAAGCGATAACGGTAGGTTTTTCGCAGCGCAGACCATCGCGCGTGGAAATCCGGCCCAACCTCTTCCGACGCGACGATGCGAATTGTAGGTGGCAGCAACGCATTCAGGGCGCGCTGGAATTCCTGCGCGGACAATGCGGATTGTGTTTTGAAACTGGCCACCTGGCCCAGTGCATGCACGCCCGCGTCCGTCCGTCCCGCGCCGTGCAGAAAAATCTTTTCCTGCGTGAGCCGTTGCAGCACGTTCACAATTTCGCCCTGGATGGTCGGCTTGTCACCTTGCATCTGCCAGCCGTGGAAGTCCGTCCCGTCGTAGGCAATGGTGAGTTTGAAATGGCGCATGCGGGTGAGACAGTTCAAAGTCGCAGTGTCGAAAGTTCAAAGTTCAGGCTTCAAGTAATGCGCAGGGGCCTAAGTGATTTGGTGCGTGACTCGTATTCCATTTTAGCAAGCGGCTTAACGTCGAGGTAAGGTCCCGAAACCGGCGGAGCCACGAACTCGACCCTGAGAGGTAGCAGCGGCGCTACAAAGACGAAGTAAGTGAAGAGTCCAGCCCAGCCGTAAAATGCCAGTAGGAAGATGACAAAACCGCCGTCCCAGCCATGCCTCAAAGCGTAGAAAAACATGACTCCCAGGATGACCGCCTGTCTGATGTATTTCTCGGACGGTTCAAAGGTGCGGGTTAGCAGTGAGTGACACGCACGACATTCAAAATGGAGGGTCTTTCGTAAATCGCTGGACGCAAGGGAGCAGTGACAATGAGGACAGAAATGGCTTCTCCGGTCCCGCGGCACGATCAGATCCCACAGAATTTCCAGTAGTGCCAAGGCTCCCAAATCTGCCTCCATTACGGCGCGGTGCGCGCAAAACGGCTCCCCGGCTTCACTGCAACTCCGCCCTGGCGGCACAGCGGGCAATCTTCCGGCTCATGGCTGCTGATAGGCATTTGCAATAGCGATTGCGCCTCGACGTCGAACTCGATTGATCCCCCGCTGCGGTCGATCAGTGCTCCCGCGGCCATCACTCGCCCGCCTGCTTCTTCCACGACGCGAATCGTCTCCATCGTTGACCCACCGGTTGTCCACACGTCTTCCACCACGAGAACGTGTTGATCTGGTTTCACATCAAAGCCTCGGCGTAGAGTCATCATTCCGCTGGCATCGCGCTCGACAAACATCGCCGGCACGCCGCCTGGCACGCCGCTCTTCGGATCGGGCAGGGCGCGAGCTACTTCCTGCCCGATGATGAGCCCCCCCATGGCCGGCGAGACAACCGCGTCCACGCGAACATCCGAGAACAGCTCCGCCAGAGCCTGCCCCAATTTTTCGGCAAATCGGGGATATTGCAGGACCAGCGCGCATTGCACGTATGTCTCGCTGTGCCGCCCGCTTGACAGCTCAAAATGCCCGTGCCGGACAGCGCCCGCGGCTTCAAACATCTTCAGGATCTCTTCGCGCTTCAGCATGAGCCCTCAGCCAACCGTCAGCGGCTTCTAAACGTCGAGTTCTCAGCAGCCTGCGGTGAGCCTAGCTGTGCTCCATTTCATTGTCAAGGTGCTAGGCCCCTGTTAAACTGCTCCCGCAATTCTCGCGGTGCCAAATCTTGTGGCCGCTTTCTCTTGTCAAACGGTGATGGATGCCCCTGGAAAGGCCCTTCTCCCGGCCACGGTCCAGGATAGTCCCTTCCTAGTTACAAGTTGACCCGCTAGTGTAACAGCGCGTGCCTGGGACACGTTCCACATTGGGCAGATGTAAATAAAACCGTCCTCTTGGGGGCGGGATTTCTAGGAGCGATCATTGTCATGAAAACTCTCGGGGGCATCCGCAAGCCGTTTTCTCTGCTGGTGATTTTCAAGCCAGAAGATTCTTTTGCCAAATATACATTTCTGCTGACAGCGCGAACCCTGCTCGCGGCCTTTCTCGTTGGAATCCTCGCGGCTGGCTCCGTTTCTCCAACTTTCGCGCAAAACCCGCCGCAGAATCCGACGCCGACGGCCGCGCCCGCCCCTCAGGCCACGCCCATCGCCCCGGTGGCCTCACTGGGGCTTGCTAAGCACGATTTCTCGCGCGGGCCCAAAGCCTTTCCGGATCTATTCAATCCTTACCGGTCCATCCATCTGGAGGGGCCGATGCTCGCAAATTCGCCTCGCATTGACCAGCTCGTTCACGATGGAAAGCTGACCCTCAGCCTGCAAGACGCGGTCGAACTCGCGCTGGAAAACAGCATGGACATCGCGGTGCAGCGCTACTATCCCTGGACGGCTGACACCGATATCCTCAAGACCTCCGCTGGCGGCTTTGGCCGTGGCACACCGGGTGCGACCTTCGGCTCTTCCACCGCGAACCTGGCCTCGTTTTCCTACGACCCGCTGGTCTCAAGCACCGTGCTCCTTGACGATCGCACCACCCCCATCAACAACCCCTTCATTTCAGGTACGGGTACAGCCACCGCCGCGCATCTAATTACCCACACCGACCAATACAACACGCAAGTCTCTCGGGGTTTCGAGACCGGTTCAAACTTGAGCGTCAGTTGGGATAACACGCGCAGCAGTTCGACCTCGACCGCCAACTTTTTTGACCCGGCGGTGCAATCGACTCTATCGGTCGTTTTTTCCCAGCAATTGCTCAGCAGCTTCGGCCATTACGTAAATCGCCGAAACATCATGATCTCGAAGAACAATCGCAAGATTGCCGACTGGGCGTTCGCGCAGCAGGCCATTACCACCGTCACCAACACGATCGCTGCCTATTGGGAACTTGTTTATGCGCGTGAGAATGTCAAGGTCGAAGAGCAGGCCGTGGCGACTTCCGAGAAACTCTACAGCGACAACCAAAAGCAGCTCAGCGCCGGCACCATGGCCCCGCTCGACGTCACCCAGGCAAAATCAGAGCTCGCCACCGACCGGCAAAACCTGATTGTGGCCCGGACCGTACAGCTCCAGGACGAGCAAATCCTCAAGAATGCGATCTCGAAAGACCCCATGGCGCCGAATCTCATCAACGTCGAGGTCATCCCGGCCGATGAACCAACGCCCCCGGCGGCCGTCGAGAATCCCTCATTCGAAGATGCCGTCAAAGAAGCGTATGCGAAGCGCCCGGAGCTTCAGGAACAGGGCTACAACATCAAGAATGGGGAGATTGACGTGCGAGCCACGCGCAATGCCCTGCTCCCGCAGCTTACCCTGAGCGCCCAATATAGTTCTGTCGGGCTGGCGGGCAATTCGCCAATCAAGGGCGCGCCGACGTTTGCGAGCAGTGGCGTTCCCATCGTCGATGCGACCGGGGTGCCGGTGCCCGGACTATTTGAACCCACCGTCATTCCAACCATTACAGGAACGAACCAGCAAGGCTTCTCGAACGCGCAATCTGATGTCTTTCACAACCGATTCCCCGACTATTCCGCGCAACTGACGTTGAACCTACCGTTGCGCAACCGCTCGGCACAGGCCGACAACGCACGCGCCCTCCTGGTGCAGCGTCAGCTTGAAACCCAAATGCAGCAACTCAAAAACGCCGCGCTACTCGACGTGCGCAACAGTTACATTGCGCTGACGCAGGACCGCGCCCAGGTCGAAGCGGCGAGCGAAGCCCGCCAATTGCAACAGGAAACGTTCGACGCCCAGCAGAAAAAATACCGCCTCGGCGCCACTACCGTTTACCAGGTCATTTTGACGCAGCGCGACCTGATTGCCGCCGAAGGCACGGAGATCCGGGCTCTCGCTAATCTGCAAGAAGCCAAGGCCAACTACGAGCGCGCTCTTGGGCGCACTCTCGAAGTAAACCACGTCACGATTGCCGATGCACTCTCCGGAGAAGTGGAGCGCGAAACGCTGATTCCCGGAACGCTCCATGGACGAGTGGTGGGCACGGAAAACCTCTATCGAGATCGCTTAGGCCGATAAGGCAACGAGGCCTTCGAGGGGCTGCATCTGGTTCGTGAAAAATGCGGCCCCTGACCTATCTATGCCTGGTCTCTCCCTATCTCGGCCACTCTCCCCGCACTCTCCGCATGGTCCTCCTCGGCGACCTTGCAGCTCTCTTCCGCGTCTATTACCCTGAATAACGCTTTTGGGGTGCTGGTCCTTGTCGGCCTGTCCCGTTTTTTTAGCGCTTTCAGGCGTCTCAAAGCCAGCAAGAATTGAAACAAATCCCTCTGTTTGAGCGTTTTAGATAGTTGAGTACAACTAAAAAACGTCCCGGTGGGACAGAATCTCGAGGGGTGAAAACCAATATGGTGTCGAAGACTGCTAAGTTGTTGTTTTCGTGGGCCACCAGGGCCAATAAGCTCGGTACGCGCCACGTGGCCCGTTCCCTGCTGGCGGCTTTCCTGGCTGGCGTGATGGCCGCCGGCTCCATTTCTCCGGCTCTTGCCCAGAACCCGCCGCAGAGTCCGACTCCAAAAACTGATCAAACTCCCGCTCCGCCCTCCGGCGGCGCGAACATCGCTCCCGTCACTTCCCTTGGCGTAGGCAGCCAGAGCTACTCGCGTGGACCGCGGGCTTTTCCAAACATCTTCAAGCCCTATGAATCGCGGTTCGTAGCGCCCCCGGTTTTGGTAAATTCTCCGCGCATTGACCAGCTCATCCACGACAACAAGCTCGAAATCAGCCTGCAGGACGCGATTGAGCTTGCGCTCGAAAACAACCTGGACATTGCCGTGCAGCGCTACTATCCCTGGATCTCCGACGCGGGCCTTCTGAATGCCAACGCGGGCAACACAGGTTTTTCCACGCCCGGTGTGGCGATTGGCGCGTCTTCCGCCAACATTAATCCCTTCGCGTTCTTCATTCAGAACTTCGATCCGCTGGTCACCAGCACAACTCAGATTTCAGATGCCACGACGCCGATCAACAACGCGTTCACTTCCGGAGCAGGCAGGACGGGTATCGCCTCGGTTGTCAGCCACCAATCTGTATTCAATCAGCAGTATTCGCAGACCTTCCAGACCGGCACGAACCTGACCGTGGCCTGGGACAACACGCGCAGCAGTTCCAACATCGCCAACTTTTTTAATCCGGCTGTCAGTTCCAACCTTCAAGTTCAACTTTCGCAGCCCCTGTTGAACGGCTTCGGCAAGAAACAGTGGACGCGCAATATTCGCATCGCTAACAACAACCGCAAAATTGCCGACTGGGCCTTTGCCCAGCAAGCCATCACCAGCATCACCACCACCACGAATGACTATTGGGAACTTGTTTATGCCCGGGAAAACGTAAAGGTAAATCAGCAGGCCGTTGCAGTCGCCCAGAAGCTCTATGAAGACAACAAAAAGCAGCTGGAGATCGGGAGCATGGCTCCGCTAGATGTAACCCGTTCGGAATCGGAACTCGCTACGGATCAGCAAAACCTCATTTTTGCCCAGACCGCGCAGCTCCAGGATGAACAGACTCTGAAAAATGACATCTCCAAGGATCCCCTTGCTCCAAGTATCATCAACGTCGAAATCATTCCCACAGACGTGCCCAAGCAGCCGGAAATTGTCGAAGCCGCTACGTTTGAAGAGGCCATCAAGGAAGCATTCGCAAAACGGCCAGAACTTCAAGAACAGGCGTATAACCTGAAGAACGCTGACATTGACGTTCGCGCGACCAAGAACGCCCTTTTGCCGTCGCTCAACGCGAGCGCTTTCTATGAGTCTGCTGGGTTAGCAGGAAACTCCTTGGTCCCTTCCGGCGCAAAGACCGTAAGCACGAATATTCCCATCGTCGACGCCAACGGCAACCCGATTTCCGTGACCGAGAACGTGAATGGAGTGCCGACACAGGTCCCCATCTTCACGTCGGCTACGATTCCCACTTCCGTCACTCCGTCAAACGAAGGTTTCACGACGTCGCAGAACCAGGTCTTTCACAATCAGTTTCCCATCTACGCCGGCTCCCTGACCTTGACCCTTCCCCTGCGCAACCGTTCTGCGCAGGCTTTTCACGTGCGCGCTCTGCTGGTGCAACGGCAACTCGAAACGCAGATGCAACAACTCCGCAACGCCGCCATCCTGGACGTGCGCAAGAGCTACATCGCGCTGACCCAATTCCGCGCGCAGGTGACCGCGGCCAGCAAAGCGCGCCAGCTTCAGCAAGAGACCTTCGACGCCGAGCAGAAAAAGTATCAGCTTGGCGCCTCCACCGTTTACCTGGTCATTCAGACGCAGCGCGACCTCATTACTGCGCAAGGCAACGAAATCCGCGCTCTCGCGAGCCTCGCCGAAGCCAAGGCCAGTTACGAGCGAGCCGTGGGGCGAACCTTGGAGGTGAATCACGTCACGGTTGCCGATGCAAAGACCGGCGAAGTAGAGCGCGATACGCTGATTCCCGGCACGCTGCATGGCCAAGTTGTCGGCGTGGACAAGCTCTTCCCCAACGATGGCCAGAAGTGACCCGGGGCAAGGCCAGTAGATTATTCGGGACCAGCGTGGGAGGGCTCGGTAAAGCCCTCCCAACACCATCGGTATTCAATCCGTTTAGCCGATCCTGGCCGTGCTTGCCCCTTCCCTCACCTTTCGCATAGCATTAGTAGGAATGCTTCGCGCGTTTTGGCGCACTCGGGGAGACACCAGGGAATGAGCGATAAGCCAAAAGGTTCAACGCAAACCCTCGCTCCGGCTGACGCTTCCGCCCCCCATCGGAAACCCTCGGAGAAAGAACTTGCCTGGCAGAAGAACACGCTGCAACCTGCTTTAGAGAAGAGCCCCGAGCGCGATTACCACTTCACAACAACTTCGGGTCATCCAATCCGCCGTCTGTATACCGAGGCGGATTTAGCGGGCTGGGATTCCCAACGCGACCTAGGTCGTCCGGGCGTTCCTCCTTATACGCGTGGGATTCATCCGACGATGTACCGCACGCGCCTCTGGACCATGCGCCAGTTTGCGGGCTTCGGCACGGCCGAGGACACCAACACCCGCTTCCGTTATTTGCTCTCGCAAGGTCAGACGGGCCTTTCGACGGCCTTCGATTTGCCGACGCTGATGGGCTACGACTCGGATCATCCGCTTTCCGAAGGCGAAGTCGGCAAATGTGGAGTGGCGATCAGCTCCCTCGCCGATATGGAAGTGCTCTTCGACAAAATTCCGCTGAGTAAAGTCACCACTTCCATGACCATCAATTCGCCGGCCGCCGTGATCTGGGCGATGTACTTGGCCGTTGCGGAAAAGCAAGGCGCAGACTGGAAGAAAATCTCCGGCACGCTACAGAACGACATCCTGAAGGAATACATCGCGCAGAAGGAATACATCTATCCGCCCGAACCGTCCATGCGTCTGGTCATTGACAGTTTTGAATTCGGCGTCAAGAACACCCCGAAGTTCAACACGATTTCGATCAGCGGCTATCACATTCGGGAGGCCGGCTCGACTGCAATTCAGGAATTAGCGTTTACCCTGCGCGACGGCCTTGAGTACGTCGAGTGGGGCATGCGCCGCGGACTGAAGGTGGATGAATTCGTCCCGCAGCTCTCGTTTTTTTTCAACGCGCACAACGATTTCTTTGAAGAAATTGCCAAGTATCGCGCGGCGCGGCGCATCTGGCACAAAGCCATGGTCGAGCGCTACAAATCGAAGAATTCGCGGTCCTGGGCGCTGCGCTTCCACACGCAAACGGCAGGTTGCTCACTCACCGCGCAGCAGCCCTACAACAACGTGGTGCGCACCGCTCTCCAGGCACTCGCAGCGGTGATGGGCGGCACACAGTCCCTGCACACGAATTCGCTCGATGAAGCTTGGGCGCTGCCAACGGAATTCGCCGCGACGATTGCCTTGCGCACACAGCAAATCATCGCGCACGAAACGGGAGTCACGAATACCGTGGACCCTCTTGGCGGATCCTACTTTGTGGAAACGTTGACGAATGAAGTGGAGCGCGCAGCGTGGGACTACATGGAACGGATTGATGCCATGGGCGGCATGGTCGCCGCCATCGAACGCGGGTATCCGCAGCGCGAAATTGCGGAAGCTTCGTACCGGTATCAGGTGGCGGTGGACAAGAAGGAAAAAATCATCGTTGGCGTGAATGATTTCGTCTCCGAAGAAAAGCCGCTCGAGATTCTGCAGATTGACGAGACCGTTGCCCAGCGCCAAGCGGTGCGCCTCCGCAAACTGCGCGCTGAGCGGTCGCAGGCGGAGGTGGACCGCCGCCTTGGTGCTCTGCGCAGTGCCGCCAAAGGCACGGAAAACCTGATGCCGTTCATCTTCGATGCCGTGAAGTCCTACGCGACTCTCGGCGAAATTTGCGACGCCCTGCGCGACGTCTTCGGCACCTACGAAGAGGTCGCCATCACCTGAGTTTGATTACGTTCAGCCCGAGCCGCAGATCACTACTAGATGCATGACCGACCATAACGACGACAACACCTGGAAGCCGCCCGCCCCGCCGACGGCCAGCTACGAGGTCCAGCGGGCGTACCAGGCCATGGATCGCGACGTCACGATCTTTCAAACCGTATTCCAAGCCACCAAGGGAGTCTTCAAGCCTCGAACGGACGATCCGAAGACTTGGTATGGCAGAGTTTTTCGCTTCATTGGCCTGCTCTGCATTTACTTGGTCATGGCAATGATGATTTTAGTGGGAGTCCAAGACTTCCTGAAAGAGATCAGACCAAAATAGAGGCAGAACAGGCCGAAATGGCAGACAAGAAGATACGCGTGCTGATTGCGAAGCCAGGGCTGGATGGACATGACCGCGGTGCGAAGGTCATTGCGCGAGCGCTGCGCGACGCCGGCATGGAAGTCATCTATACCGGCCTGCGACAGACCCCTGAGATGATTGCTTCGGCGGCAATCCAGGAAGATGTGGACGTGATCGGCCTATCCATTCTGTCGGGCGCCCACAACACCATTTGCCCTCAACTCATGAAGCTGTTGCGTGAGAAAGGCATGGGCGATGTCACGGTCCTTGTCGGCGGCATCATTCCTGAAGCTGACATCTCCGGCCTGAAAAAGTCCGGCATTGCTGAGATTTTTCTTCCCGGCACTTCCACGCAGGACATCGTGGACTTCATTCACAAGCGCGTTCCTCGGACCTAGCGTTTTTTCCTGTCGCGGTACATTTTGTTTACGCCGCGCATAAGCTGTTTGATCCGCTGTTTCTCGTTGTGACTGGCTTCTGGATCCACCTTACGCCTCAGGAACGCCATCTCGCGCTCGAGTTTGCGCCAGTTGTTGAGACGCGCGGCCTCGAGCGAACCTGATCGAATGGCGGCCTCCACCGCGCAGCCTGGCTCGCCTTGGTGACGACAGTTTCCGAAGCGGCATTGCGCCGCCAGCGACTCGATATCCACAAACGTCTGAGAAATGCCTTGGTCGGCATCCCAGAGCTGCAATTCGCGCAGGCCTGGAGTGTCCATGAGCAAAGCTCCGTTGGGCAAAGCAAAAAGCTCTCTCTTCGTTGTTGTGTGCCTTCCACGGCTGTCCGATGCGCGTACTTGCTCGACTTCCTGAATCGCGCGACCCAAAAGACGATTCACAATCGTTGACTTGCCGACTCCCGAAGAGCCCAGCAACACAAGGGTCTGACCCCGTGCCAAATGGTTTTCTAGCTCGTCGAATCCCTGCCCCGTCTTCCCGCTGACCGCGCATACCGGAACGCCCATGGCAACTCTCTCGATTTCGTCAACTCTCTTTTGTGGCGCTTGGCAGACATCCGCTTTGTTCAAGACAATCACCGGCCGGGCTCCTGACTCCCAACATTGTGCGAGATATCTTTCGACGCGCCGTGGATTGAAATCGCCATCGAGCGCGCACACCAGCAGCGCCACGTCCACGTTTGCGGCAATCACTTGCTCCGCAAGCTTTTTCCCTGCCACTTTCCGGGTGAACCGGCTGCGGCACGGCAAGACTTCTTGAATCTGCGCGGCACTTCCCTGATCTCGGAGCTCCACGGCCACCCAATCTCCCACCGCAGGCCAGTCCGCGCCTGCTTCCGTGGCAAGGCGCAGCTTTCCAGCAGCGTTTGCCGGACACTCGCCGAAATCTCCTGCAACACGCCAAGTTTCGCGGCCTTGCGCGATGACTCGCGCCGGAACCGCGCTCCCGCGTTCTGCGCCTTTCCAAACTGCTTCCAGATCGTCATTCCAACCCCAAAGAAGAATCGTCACGGACGTATCCTCCCGCGGCCATAACCAAGCACACGGCCGCAGCTAGCGCCAATCAGGACAACGTAAAATGAATGGAAGTGGAGATGCGGGAGGGGCGGTTCCGCCGGGAATCGTCGGCGGCAGAGCTTGAGAACTCAGTGCCGAGGAGCCGCGGAGACACACCCTCCCGTGCCAACTTGTTTATGCGTTCGCACAGGCGCCTCCTTGGCGGAATTGAGCAGGCCGCTTACCGCGCCGTACCTGCTCTAGGTTAGATCCTAGCGAGAACCAGGCTAGCGGTCAATCGTCCACTTATTGGGCACTTATTGGGCACTTATTGGACAAGCTTGCCCTCAGGATCGCGGATTTCGACTTTTCCGAGGTTGAGTTTCTTCATTTCGTCTTCGATTTTCGAGCGATCGCCCACGGCTACGACGGCGATTTTTTCGGGATGGATGTACTTCTGCGCAGTCGCCTGGGCTTGCGCCGGATTCACGGCATCCACGGCATCAGGAAATTTTGAAAAATAATCCAACGGCAAATCGTAAATAAAAAGCTCGGCGAACGTTCCCACGGCGTCTCCGCCTCGTTCGAATCGTCCGGGCATGGACCGCGTGATGGAGTCTTTCGAGAGTTTCATCTCGTCCGGGGTCATTTGCGTGTCGCGCATCCGGCGCAACTCGTTGAAGATTTCGGTCACGGCCGGCGCGGTCACATCCGTCCGAACCGCGGAATAAGCGAGAAATGGCCCGGGCTGGCGATGATAGGCAAACGTGGAGCCGGCTCCGTAGGTGTAGCCGTGGGCTTCGCGCAGGTTCATGTTGATGCGGCTGGAGAACAAGCCGCCCAATTCGGTGTTCACGACTTCCAGTTGCGGATAGTCGGGTGTTGAGCGCGCCGCGCCAAGCTCATAGCATTCGACTGCGGTTTGCGGGGCGCCCGGGCGGTCGACCAGAATCAGGCGCGCATCGGAACTCTGCGGTTTCTCGGCCGCTGCGGCCGCGGCCTGTCCCGGCTTCCACGCGCCAAACGCTTTTTCGAGCAGCGGCTTTAGCGTGGCCAGCTTGATGTTCCCGGCAACGATGATCGCGGCGTCATTTGGGAAATAATGTTCTTGCCAGAATTTCACCAAGTCTTCGCGAGAAATAGTTTTCAGCGAATCCGAAGTCCCGATGTCCGGATAACCATACGGATTGTGGGGGCCGTAAAGCGCATTCCTCATGACCCGGGTGGCGACAGCGAAGGGATCGTCTTTTTCCTGCACCAGCGCGGCTTCTCGCTCTTTCCGAACACGCTCGATTTCCTCTTTCGGAAACGTGGGATGCAGGGCTACGTCAGCCAATAGGTCCAGAGCCTCGGAAAAGTTCCGCGTGAGCACTTGCGTGCCGATACTGGAACTATCCATCGAAGCGTGGGAGCCAAGCGAGGCCCCTATGTCGGCCGCGCCATCCGCAATCTGAAGCGCGTTGCGAGTGGCAGTTCCCTGCTGCAACATGCGCGCCGCGAAGCTTGCCAGGCCCGGCTTGTCCGCCGGATTTGCGCCGCTCCCTGAACGAAGCACGAGGCTCGCAGCGACTACCGGCAGTCCCGGCCGTTCGCTGTGAAGGACGGTCAATCCGTTTGAAAGCTTGAACTCCTGGGGAACCGGCAAATGCAGCGGACTGGACGGACCTGGCTTGGGCGGGTCCTTGCGCCACTCCGCGTCCGGGTTTACCGGCTCACCGCCAAGTTTTGCGGTGTCTTTCGTTTCGGCCTTGGGGGTCGGCACTTCCGTGCCAAGGTCTTGTTTTCCGGGTACGCCGTACACCACCGCCCGCTGGTTCGTGCCGAGCTGATTTTGCGCAAAGGCTTTCAGCGATTCCACGGATGCGTTTTCGTAGCGAGCGATGTCCGCACCGAGAAAATCGGGCGTGCCGAGATAGTGGTTATAGCTGTTCAAGCGGTCCGCCACGCCCCCAAATCCGCCGAGCGTTTCCAGCCCTTCGATGATGCGAGACTCAAGCACATTCCGTGCCCGCTTTAATTCTTCTTCGGTTGGCCCGTTCGCGCGAAACGCATCAAGTTCCGCGTTAATCGCTTTTTCCAAATCTTCCGGCTTGACTCCGGGTCGAGCAGTGGCCTGCACCTGGAATTCAGAACCCAGCATCAGGGATTGCTGATTCGCGGCAACGTCGAGCGCAATCTGCTTTTCGTAAACCAGTTTCTTGTACAGGCGGCTGGACTTTCCACCCCCCAGCACCGTGGCCACGAGATCCGCTTCGGCATCGCCAGGCTTAAAAATTGGTGAAGTCAGCCAGGCTTCGTACACGCGGGGGAGTTGCACGTTATCTTGAATCACGGCGCGGCGTTCGGCCGTGATTGGCGGAGTCTTCGCGGTAATTTTTGGAGCGTCTTCGCCGCGTTTGAGCGGACCAAAATATTTTTCTACGAGTTCTTTGGCGTGCTCCGGCGCAAAGTCGCCGACGATGGCGAGGCTGGCATTGTTGGGAGCGTAGTACAGCTTGAAGAAATTCCTGACGTCTTCAAGCTTTGCCGATTGAATGTCCTGATGCGAACCGATGACATCGGCGTAATAAGGGTGGCCCTGGGGATAAAGCAGATGGAACATCCCTTCTTCCACAACCCCGTAAGGCTGGTTCTCGACGCTTTGGCGCCGCTCGTTCCGCACAACGTCTTGCTGATTGGAGAGATTGGCCTGGTCGAGTTTATCGGGTAGGTAGCCCATGCGGTCGGATTCAAGCCACAGTGCGAGTTCGAGCTGATTCGAAGGGAGCGTCTCAAAATAATTCGTGCGGTCGAAATCCGTCGTTCCGTTGATGTCGCTGGCCCCCGCGGCTTCCAGCAGATGAAAATGCGCGTTTCCCGGGACGTGGCGAGAGCCCTCGAACATCATGTGTTCGAAAAGGTGTGCGAATCCGGTCTTTCCTCGAGTCTCGTAAGCCGGGCCGACGTGGTACCACAGATTCACGGCCACCATCGGCAACCGATGATCTTCGGAAAGGATGACCACAAGTCCGTTTTGCAGTTTGTACTTCTCGAATTTGAGTTGAGGAACTTCGAGCGGCGCGGGTTGGACAGCGGCTTTTGGCGAGCTTGGTGCCGCCGACGGTGACGGTGCAGGCTTCTGTGCAGCCGAGGTCACCGCAAGAGTTAACGAGGCCGCCACACCGAGCAGCCGGACACGTTTGTCAAACGCCTTCATCAAAGTTTCCTTTCAGATGGCTACACATCGGTACCCATTAATGCTTAAAAATCGCTGGACCACGCTCGCAGGTGTCCCGAGGAACCTGCACCTAGCTTACCTAGGTTCTGAAAGAGTGCAAGCGTTTTGCCTCCTACGATCCGTTGACGACGGAAGGGCCGCTGCGATTCGCACGGCACCCGCAAACCTGTATACTGTGGGGCGTGGCCGGCCAGCGTTTGTTGCCTACGGACATTGACCCATCAGAATCGAACCATGTTCCACCTTGCGTGAGGGCATAGCGTGTCCGCTTCCGTCCTGAAAACCGCTGCGAATCGCAACTCTCCCGAATTCGAAAAGAATACACGACGCATCGTCGAGCTCCTCACGAAAATCAAGAATGAAGAGGAGCAGATTCGCCAGGGCGGCGGCCTGAAGGCCATTGAGTCACAACACAAAAAAGGGCGGCTGACGGCGCGTGAACGCATCGCCGGATTGATCGATCCGGGAACCCAGTTCTTCGAGCTGGGGATTTACGCGGCGTTCGAAATGTACGAAGAGTGGGGCGGAGCGCCAGCGGCCGGCGCCGTTACCGGGCTCGCAAAGGTTTGCGGGCGCACGTTCATGATCATCGCGAATGACGCGACCGTGAAAGCCGGCGCCTTCTTTCCCATGACGGCGAAGAAGGTGATTCGGGCGCAAAACATTGCCATCGAGAATCACATTCCCACCATTTACTTGGTTGATTCCGCCGGCGTGTTTTTGCCGTTGCAGGAGGACGTTTTTCCGGATACCGACGACTTTGGCCGCGTCTTTCGGAACAACGCCGTCATGAGCGCCATGGGCATTCCTCAAATTACGGCGATTATGGGCATGTGCGTGGCGGGCGGCGCGTATCTTCCGGTGATGTGCGACCACATCCTGATGACCGAAGGCTCGGGGCTGTTTCTGGCGGGACCAGCGCTGGTGCAGGCGGCGATTGGGCAAAAATCGTCCGCCGAAGAATTGGGCGGCGCGAAAATGCACTCCCAAATCAGCGGCACGGTGGATTTTCGGGAACCAAATGACGAAGCGTGCACCGCGCGGATTCGGGCACTGGTTGACAAAATGGGTGCGCCCGGCCGTTCGCCCTTCAGCTATACCAACCCGCGAGACCCCCTGTTTTCCGCGGATGAAATCTACGGCTTATTCTCGAGCGATCCCACAAAGCAATACGAGATGCGGGAAATCATTGCACGCCTTGTGGATGCTGGTGAATTCGAGGAATATCGCGCGGAATACGGCGAGACGCTCCTTTGCGGATACTGTCGCGTTGGCGGGTGGGCTGTCGGAGTCGTCGCGAATCAGAAAAAACATGTGCAAACGCTCGCGCGCGGGTCGGAGCAGAAGCGCATGGAATTTGGTGGCGTGATTTATACGGAGTCCGCGGAAAAGGCGGCGCGCTTCATTCTGGATTGCAACCAAAACCACATCCCGCTTGTTTTCCTGCATGACGTCAACGGGTTCATGGTGGGCAAAGATGCCGAGTGGAGCGGCATCATTCGCGCGGGCGCGAAGATGGTCAATGCGGTCGCAAACAGTATCGTTCCCAAGATTTCTGTGATTTGCGGCGGAAGTTTCGGCGCCGGCCATTACGCGATGTGCGGGAAAGCGTACGACCCGCGATTTATTTTTGCCTGGCCCACGGCCCGCTACGCGGTCATGAGCGGCGATTCCGCCGCTGGTACGCTGGTCGAGATCAAGCTAAAGCAAATGGAACGGGAAGGCGAAAAGGTCGACGAAAGGAAAAAAAAGGCGTTATACGAATCCGTCCGCAGTACTTACGAACATCAAACCGACCCGCGCTACGCTGCCGCCCGCCTCTGGGTGGATGCCATCATCGACCCTGCACACACCCGCGAAGCCTTGATCTGGGCACTCGAAGCAGCGGCGCTAAACCCTGACGTCCGCGAACTCAAAACCGGGGTCCTGCAAACTTAAAATGGATAACGTAAAGTTGATTGAATGTCCGCGGGACGCGTGGCAAGGCTTGGCGGATTTCATTCCAACAGAGTACAAGGCCGAGTATTTGAGAGAGCTGGTGATTGCGGGATTCCGCCACATTGACGCCGTCAGTTTTGTTTCGCCTAAACACGTGAAACAAATGGCCGACAGCGAAGGAGTGATGGAGAAGTTGAACGCTTCCCTGCCGCCGAATGTTGAGCCGCCGGAGATCATCGGCATCGTGGTGAACGAGAAAGGACTGGAGCGCGCTCTGGCTACGCCTGGCGTGACCACCATTGGATACCCGTATTCCATTTCCGCTTACTTCCGCCGGGCGAACGCCAACATGACTCGCGACGAATCCCGAGCGCTGGTGGAGAAATTGAAAAAGGAAACCGTAGCCACAAACCGGGGATTGGTCATTTATGTTTCGATGGCCTTCGGAAACCCCTACGACGAGCCCTGGGGGCCGGAGATCGTTGCCGACACTTTGGAATGGCTCAAAGACACGCGCGTCCGCACGGTTTCCTTGGCCGATACGGTGGGCACGGCAACGCCCGAACTCGTTGGTGATTTGTACCGCCAAGTGAGGGACCACGTTGCGGGAATCGACCTGGGCGTGCATCTGCATAGCCGGCCCGAGCATGCCGAAGAGAAAATCCTGGCCGCCTATGAAGCGGGATGCCGGCGCTTTGACAGCGCGCTTACCGGACTTGGCGGCTGCCCCTTTGCTGGAGATAATCTGGTCGGCAACATCCCGACAGAAGACGTGCTGGCGGCGCTCTGCCAGGCTGGAGCCGACCCGGGCGTCCAGACGGCGCGGCTTGCAAAGGCGCTGGAAATGACCAACGAGATTCGCGCAAAATACGCTCATGCTCCACTCGTGAATTGAGAGGAGACTTCGAAATATGTATTCCACGCTGCTACTCGACCTATCGGGGCAAATCGCGACCATCACGCTGAACCGTCCGGACAAGCGCAACGCCATGTCCGCCGCGATGATTGCCGAACTGCAAACGGCCATGGATGAAATTGAGAAGAGCCATGCGCGCGTGGGAATTGTCACGGGTGCGGGAAAAGCGTTTTGCTCGGGCATGGACCTGGAATTGCTCGGCGCGATTGCGCAGCAATCTCCCGCAGAGAATCAGGAAGACTCCCGGCGCATGGCAAAAATGTTCCGGCGCATCTGGAGCTTCCCTCGGCCGCTGATTGCTGCCGTCAACGGCGCTGCGCTGGCGGGGGGATGCGGGATTGCCACGCTGTGCGACTTCACGTTGGCAGTGCCGGAGGCCAAGTTCGGGTATACCGAAGTGAAGATCGGATTCCTCCCCGCGATTGTTTCGGTGTTTCTCACCCGGCAGATTGGTGAAAAAAAAGCGCGGGACCTGTTGCTCACGGGAAGAATCCTGGAAGCGGCGGAAGCGAAAGAATTGGGATTGGTAAATGAAATCGTCCCGGCTGAGAATCTTCTCGCTCGCTCCAAAGAGCTTTCCGAGGCGTTGATTGCGGCAAGCCCCGGGAGTTTGTCTCGCGCGAAACGTCTCATGACTTCCTCCGCCGCTCCAGGCGTCGACCACGACCTCGAACGCGCCATCCTGGAGAACGCGCGCATTCGCTGCACGCCTGACTTCAAAGAAGGCCTGGCTTCGTTCCTCGAGAAGCGCAAGCCCGTCTGGCAAGGCAAACCGGAATAGACCGAGAGAGTCGCATGCTCGAATATCACGACGCAAAAGTGCGCGTGCGCTATGCGGAAACCGACCAGATGGGAGTCGTGTATCACGCGAACTTTCTCATCTGGTTTGAAGTGGGCCGCGTCGAGCTGATGCGCGCGCTGGGCGTTGAATACAAAAAGATGGAAAAGGAAGACGACTGCCGCATTGTGGTGGCGGACGCCCGCTGCCGCTACCATGATTCCGCGCGCTACGACGAAGAGCTGCGCATCCGTACGCGTATCGCGGAATCAAGAAACCGTGTGATCGTTTTTTCTTACGAAGTGATTCGCGACGCCGACGGTAAAGTCCTGGCCAACGGCGAAACGACTCACGTGATCTGTGGAAGCAACGGGCGGTCCAAATTGCTCCCCGAGAAATACAGGCGGATGATGGTCGCCGCGACCGCGCCGGAGCCGCGCCGGAGCCACACATGAGCATCTTGCTGACGGGCAACGATCTTACATTCGCTCAACTCTACGCGATCGCTTTGCATGGCCAGACAGTGGGGCTCGCCCCCCCTGCCGCTGCGCGCATGAACGCGTCGCGCGCGGTCGTCGAGCGCCTGGTAGCTTCCGGCGCGACCGCTTACGGCATCAACACGGGCTTTGGCAAGCTCGCTTCGGTGCGCATTTCTCCCGAGCAGGTGCGGCAGCTGCAAGTCAATCTGGTGCGTTCCCATGCGAGCGGAGTTGGCGAACCGCTCGGCGAAGCCGAGACTCGCGCGCTGATGGTTCTGCGCGCAAACGCCCTCGCCAAGGGACTTAGTGGCGTGCGTCCACGCGTCGTCGAAACGCTCTGCCAGATGCTGAATGCAAAACTCCATCCGGTGATTCCATCCCAGGGTTCGGTCGGCGCTTCCGGCGACCTTGCCCCGCTCGCGCATCTGGCGCATGTGGTCATCGGCGAAGGACAGGCCGTATTTCATGGCGAGACCTTAACCGGCAGCGAGGCCATGAAACGCGCGGGTGTTACGCCCCTGGAGCTGGGCGCTAAAGAAGGTCTCTCCCTTCTCAATGGCACCCAGGGAATGCTGGCGCTGCTGAGTCTGGCGTTGCGCGAGGCCGACATCCTGGTGGACTCCGCCGATGTTGCCGCTTCCCTTTCGCTTGACGCGCTTCGCGGCAGCCCGGGCGCTTTCGATGCGCGCATCATGCACGCTCGCGCTTATGCGGGGGCCGCAACGACGGCACGGAACCTGGCCCATTTGAACGACGGGAGCCAGATTCGCGAGTCGCACCGGGCGGCCGAAAAAGACCCGCGGGTCCAGGATGCCTACAGCCTGCGGTGCACGCCGCAAGTTCATGGCGCGGCGCGTGACGCGCTGGCGCAGGCGAGGGAGACTGCCGCCGTGGAATTGAACAGTGCAACGGACAATCCGCTGGTGTTTGTGCGCGAGGACAAAAACGGCGACATCGTCAGCGGCGGAAACTTTCACGGACAGCCACTGGCGATGGCAGCAGACCAGGTTGCGATTGCCCTCGCTACGCTCGGGGGCATCGTTGAACGCCGCGTCGAGCAGATGACCAATCCGTTGACCAGCATGCTTCCGGCATTCCTGACTCCCGAGCCGGGCCTGAATTCTGGATTCATGATCGCGCAGGTGACCGCCGCGGCTCTGACCAGCGAAAACAAAGCTCTGGCAGCCCCGCATTCGGTGGACTCGATCTCTACATCTGGAAATCAGGAAGATTACGTCTCCATGGGGATGAGCGGTGCGCGTCGACTCGACCGCATGCTCCAAAATCTTCGCAACACCGTTGCAATTGAGCTGTTATGCGCGTGCCAGGGGATCGATCTGCTCGCTCCGCTGAAGACTGGCACTCTCGCGAGGAAGGCCTATGAAGTTGTTCGCGGCACCTCCCCCATGCTTTCCGTAGACCGCCCGCTCGCACCGGACATCGCAGCCATCGCCACTTTGCTTGCCAACGGAGAAATCGCCGCCATCCTGCACTGAAAAACCTCCGGGGGCGCGGTGCCACGCGTTGGGCAGAGTCTACGTCCGTTTGGATGTGAGGAGTTCAAGTTCTTCGAGCGTGCGCGGCCAATCTTCGCCGAGCAACCGCGAGAGCGCGCGGTCGGCCAGAAGCTTTCCTCCCGTTTGGCAGGTAGGGCAATAGTTGGTCTCGTTCGAGGCGTACCGGATGCGCTGGATTTTCGTCCCGCAGCGGGGACAGGGTTGTTTGTACCGTCCGTGTACCGCCATGCCTTCCCGAAAGGCCGTCACATTCTCCGGGAATTTTCCTCCCGTTTCTGATCGCAGACGTTCGGTCCAGCGCGCAAGGGTTGTGCGAATGGCGTCGAAAAGGCGGGAAATCTCTGGCGCCGTTATCTTTTGTGTCAGCGCAAGCGGCGAAAGTTTCGCCTGGAAGAGAATCTCGTCGGAGTAGGCATTGCCGATGCCGCTAAACAGACGCGGATCGGTAAGCGCGCGTTTCAGCGTGTGATTGGCGGAAAGAAGAACCGCGGCGAACTGCGAAGCGTCGGAATCCAACACTTCGATGCCGCCGGGATCCAGCGCACGAAGTCCGTCTTCGCCCAGCACCACGTGTAGCGACGCGCGCTTCTGGGAACCCGCCTCAGTCCACAAAAGCGAGCCGTTAGGAAAATCGAAAGCGGCGAGACCGCGTGGCCGGGAAACTTTCACGCCGTGTGGCCGCCAGTGCAGACGGCCCGCAATCATCAGGTGCAACACCAGCCACAGTTCGCCTTCAAACCCGATACAAATGCGCTTTCCGAGGCGTCGCAGGCGCACAACCTTCTTGCCGTTTGCGCTTGATACTGGGGGAGTCGCAGTACGCAACAAAAATGGGCTCGCCACACGCACACCTTCGAGCGCCTGGTTAAGAATGCGCTTCTCGAGACCCTCGATGTACACGACAATATCCGGGAGTTCCGGCATACCGCGCTCTGGGCACACCAAGGATACCGCGCCCAACTGGTTTTTGTGGAAAGGCGAAAGGCTTCCGCGCCAAAAAGCCGGTCTGGTCCCGTCCTCGGTGGCTCTCGCTTTTCTTGCAACTCAAATCCCACTATATTGACAGCGGCGACTTACGCAAATGATGAACAGAAAGATTGGAATCATCGGCGGGACGGGACCCGAAGGCTCAGGGCTCGCCGCGCGCTGGGCGGCCGCAGGCGAGCACCTGGTGATCGGCTCACGCGACGCAAATCGCGCGGCAGAAACCGCGAACCTCTTGCGCTCGCGCGCCGGTTCGACCGCCAAGGTCGACAGCGCCGAGAACGCCGTCGCGGTCGAGCAGTGCGACATTGTCGTACTGACGGTGCCCTTCTCGGGCCACGCTGCGCTCTTGAAGCAACTGAAACCGCACTGGAAGCCAGGCCAGATTCTCATCGACACGACCGTGCCGCTTGCCGCTGCCGTAGGCGGCACTCCGTCGCGCATGCTGAGCGTCTGGCAAGGTTCGGCAGCGCAACAGACCCGCGAGTTGGTTCCCGCTTCGGTCGCTGTGGTCGCTGCGTTTCACAATCTCAGCGCCGAATTGCTCGCCAGGGAGGGTCCCGTCGATTGCGACATACTGGTCTGCAGTGATGACGATGAAGCGAAACGCGTGGCCAGCGAACTCGCTGGGAAAATTCCTGGTGCCCGTGCGCTTAACGGCGGAAAACTCGAAAACGCCCGCATCGTCGAGTCGCTCACCGCTTTGCTAATCGGCCTCAACGTCCGTTACAAGGTCCACACCGCCGGCATTCGCTTTACCGGTTTGTCGGTCAAAGAGTAGCGGCCAATTCATCCCCCCGCTTGAGCGCGAGAGGTTTCATCCCTTGCAAATCCATCCGCCCCGGCAAGCGCTTTCATTTTCTCCCTCACGCACAACGAAGCGAATTCTTCGCGCGCGACAAATTCTGGGTACAGCGCCAGCCTCTCACGCAGCACGAAGCCGCGCGCTTCGGTCTCCACCCGCAACTTCGAAATCTGCGGCCACGCCGCCTCGGGATTGATGAAATCCTTCGTCACCGGTGAAATCCCGCCCCAATCGTTAATCCCCGCATCGAGCAGCCTTGGGAAATCTTCATAACTCAAATTCGGCGGCGCTTGGAGATTCATTTTCGGCCCAAGAATCAGCCGCGCAATTGCAATGGTCCTCAAAAACTCTTCCAGCGAAGGCTCAACGTGCCGCGCCATCGGAATATCCGGTTTCGTGCGAAAATTCTGCACAATCACTTCCTGAATGTGTCGGTACTTTTCATGCATCGATCGAATCGCCAGCAGCGAATCGATGCGCTCTTCCATCGTTTCGCCAATACCAATCAGAATGCCTGTGGTGAATGCAATCGAACGCTTCCCTGCCTCTTCCATCGTTCGCAAGCGCAACGAAGGAGCCTTGTCCGGCGCGCTCGCATGAGGCAATCCATCGCGCATCAGCCTAACGCTCATGTTCTCCAGCATCAGCCCGGCGCTTGCGTTGGATTCTTTCAACCGGTCGAGCGCCGCGCCATCCATTACGCCCGGATTCGCATGCGGCAGCAGTCCGGTCCGCTCCAGCACGAGCTCGCACATCTCTGCCAAATAATCGAGCGTGCGCGCGTGACCTTGCTGCCGCAAAAATTCCCGCGCCTCCGGAAAAATCCGCTCCGGCTGATCGCCCAGGCTGAAAAGCGCTTCCTTGCACCCGGCGCGCCGCCCCTGCTCGGCCAAGGCGAGAACTTCCTCTGGCGTCATGAAGTGTGCGCCAAGCTGCCCCGGATCCTTCCGGAACGTGCAGTACGAGCAATAGTCGCGGCACAGCGTTGTCAGCGGAATGAAAACCTTCTTCGAGAAGCTTACCGTCCTGCCTTTCCCCAGCTCGCGGACCTCGCCCGCCGCCTGGAGTAATTCTCCGAGCGAAGCCCTTCTTACAAACGCCAACGCCTCTTCACGGTCCACACCCTCTCGGTGCAGCGCAGGCGCTAGCACCCTCACCTCTTTTCCGTTGGCAACCCCGCGGATCATCTGACTCGAATGCTCCATGTTGGACCAGGCAGCCTCAATTCTAGACCGCGAACCAGCCACCCGAGAACCCTCGCAACGTTTTTGCCGGCTTGGTCACCATTTATCAAATGCCCCTCCGGCCGAGGGCCGATCCTCATTCAGGAGAAAACTTATGGACCTCAATGGCATGGTCACTTACGTTGCGGCGCTCAGCGTGTCCACCGAGCGAGTAACCGAGTTCATCAAGCGGCTTCCTGTCTTCTCGACCTTTCTGTCCACGGAAAAGGAGGGGACCCAGGAGGACGTGCGGATTCTCTGCGTGCATGTGCTGGCCGTGGTTATCGGCGGAGTCCTCTGCGGATTGTTTCCGCAAACGCTGGTTCCTCAAGGAATTACTTTCCCGACCGAGTTCTGGGACAAAGCCGCTTACTGTCTCCTGTTCGGCATCCTTGCGAGCGGTGGTTCGAGCTTCTGGAACAGCGCGCTAGACACGCTGCACAATGTCAAAACCAAAATGGGCACCAGCTAATCCCTATCCCACCGTTTGACCTTTGCATCCCGATTTCCGGTCTCACGGTGCCTGAGATGTCGGTGCGGCCACCGACCAGTGCGCATTGCGGAATTGCCATTGGCCGTTGTGTCGCTCCGCCAAGCCGGTCAGGAAGCCGCTTACTTCCGTGTGATGCCCGTCCTTGTCCAGAAGGAATTCGTGCCAAGAAGTTGCCACCTGCGCCAGGTCCCCGGTGAGCGGATCGATGCGCAAATCGTCTCCCCAATTGAGCTGGATGTGCACGAATGTGTGCGCGAGGCTCTCAATGCCCTCCCTTGCCGACTGTCGGTTCGGAAATTGCACCTTTCCGTCCTCGGCCATGAAAAACGCCGGGTCGTCGGCAAGGTGTTTCTGCCAGGCCCGAGGACCCTCTTCGGTAACGTCCCGCGCCACCAGGGCAACAAAATCGCGCACTTCTTGCTCGACGGCCGCCTTGCGCGCCTCAGTGAGCGGAGCTGAGCTGGTTCGGGAGCCCAAGCCGCAACCCGTCAGGGCGAGCAAGCCCACCGCCAAAGCCCCCACAACCCAACGAGCTAAGTCCATCTTTCACCTCTGGCCGGGACAACTGGCGGATGGCTGTCTTAACGCGCAAAAAATAGCACCTTCTCGTCCGCCATCTTCAAAGTTCCCTCATCGCCTGCCTGGGCCTGCCTTCCTTGGCGCGCTCGCCTGGCACGCGAGCGTTTCGGTCCCGCTTCCCGGCTTTTCCAGGATTTCCCCGGCCTGTTTACGGTGCTGGTGGCTTTGGGCTCGCGCCTTCGGGGTGCGCTCCCCCGGCCTCCGAGGTCTTGGGCGGCTGTATCGCACCTCCTGGCTTCGAGAGTCCCTGCGACTCATAAAATGCGTTGAAGAAAAACTTGTATGTTCCGTGCGACTGCCCGCGCCACTGTGGCCGGAACCCCAGCAAGTAAACGCGCCCCTTCCCGTATTGCACTTCAAGCGCCGCGGCTTTGCCTTGAATGCGCTCGGGATGCAGCAAGTACCCGCTCATGAGCGGGCTTTCGTCCTTCGGGTACGCCGCCAGCACGCGCCCGTGCAGCCCCTCCTTGGCCTCAAAAGCCGGCCCGCGCTCAAACATTACAATCGGATCGTGCGGCAATCCCGCCACCGCCGAATCCGTCATGTCTTGAACCTCTACACGCAGCAAGCAGCCTGAGCAGAAAAACTCTTCATCCTTCAGTCCCGCCAGCACGTTTTTTACCGGCAGCCCCAACTCGTCGATGGCCAGACGCGACGCATTGTTGAACGCGATCAGCGTTCCTCCCGACAAAACAAATTCGCGCAGCGCCATCACCCCGAATTCCCCGATGCCGCCTACATACTCCCCGGGAACGCTCCCTGGCCCAAATCCATTCAAGATGGTGTCCGGATTGCCGTCCGGCAGCACGATGGCGTCGAACTTGTCCCGCAAATTCCCTGCCTGAAGGTCCCCGTTGCGCAGCGTTACGGCATCGAATTTGTACTGTTCCAGGATCCAGCGCGTCCAGCCTTCATCAATCGCCGGAGCCCACGCCCGATACAGCCCCACGCGAGCTCTTTTCACGTTGACCGTATCTTTTGGCGTGCCCGCAACCGCTTTGAGCGTCAAAGAATTTTCTTTTGCCAGCTCGTCCAGCTTCCCCCGCTCGATGCCCGACAGAACAATCGCGCCGCTCTCGGAGCCTTCGGCAGTCTCCGTTTCGCTCGTCGCGAACCCGACGTGTCCTCCGCCGGCGAACACTTCGTTCAGCAATTTGAAACTGGCATTGGGTTTGTGGCTCAAGAGGTAAACGCTTCCGGTCCCGTTCACGCTGCCCGTCGGCGCTGTGAATTTCTCGATTCTCTCGAGCGATCCTCGGTCCGCCGCCCCGACCGGCTGGAGTACCGGCGCGACCTGCACTCCCATCTGCATCGGCAGCGTCCACCCGGTCACGTCATAGGGCAATTTCGGCGGGCTGTTCGGCGTCTCTCGCAAATCCGGGTAGTGCTGCGCCTCGAACAGTTCCTTCACCAGCGGCGAGAACGGCTGATCCATCAGCACCACCCACGCCCCCGCGGGATACTCTCGTCCATTCGCGTGAAACGCTTTCGTCGCCTGGTGCACTTCGATTCCGTTAATCATCAGCTTCTGCACCAACGTAGCCGCCTCCGGCAGGTCCCTCTGCTCCCGCGAAATCACATACGCGAATGGCGCCTCCTTCTTGAACCGTTCCACGTTGTCCCGCGCCGCCTGATACCGGTTGTAGAGCAGTTCTTCATGGTATTTGGTCGCCGTGTCCAGGACGGACATCGAACCCCCCTCCATATAGTTCACGGCGTCGCGCAGTCTCCACCAGCCGCCTTTCCATGGGCTGCTGTAAAAAACTTCCGACCGCAGTCCGCGTTGCTCCTTCGGAAATTCATCCACCGGATAAAACCTCGGCGTCGCGTAGCGGAAAAGCGCCGTCTCCGTAAAGAACGAAATGCTGTTTCGGAAAATATGCGTAAAATCGAGGAAACCCGGATACCAGTTGTCAAAACCCACGCGATTCACCGCGCCCGGCATCCCGTGTTCGTCCAGATAGGCCGCCATATTGGTGCCCATCACGCTCAGCCATCTCGCCATCAACGGATGAATATTCGAGGAAATCGGCTCGACGAACGGCGGAATGAAAATCCGCGTCGGGAAAGGCGCCGTCTGATGGTGACAGTAAAAAACCACCGGATCCCACTCGAGCTCCGTCCGCGTTACGTCCTGCGACTCCATCATGTTGTTCATGTATCCGTCGCGGTTGTTGTCGTGTCCCACGAATTCCTGATAAAGATCGGGCAGCGGGCTGACTTCGTAAGTCGTACCCACATTTCTGCGATACCAGGCCACCACTTCGTTCTGCCCGTCCGGATTCAGCGTCGGCCACAACATCAAAATCACATGGTTCAGGATCGCGTCCACCTCCGGGTCGCCCTGCGATGAGACCAGCTTGTACGCCAGATTGATGGACTGCTGCGCGCCCGCCACTTCGGTCGAGTGAAGCCCTCCATCAATGTGCACGATGGCCTTGCCCTGGCGCGCCAGTTCGCGGGCTTCCGCGTCGGTCAGCCCGCGCCCGTCAGCCAGTTTTCTGGAAATGTTTTTGTATTTGTCCAGGTTCGCCAGATTCTCCGGAGACGAAATAATCGCAATCTCCCAGTCCAGCCCTCGCGTCGTTTTTCCCACGTTGATCAGCTTGATGCGGTTCGAGCTTGCGGCCAATTTGTGGAAGTACTCCCGCGACTCGTCGTAATTCGCCAGATAAAAATCGTCGCCGGGCTTGTGTCCGAGTACGGATTGCGGCGTCGGAACACTCGAGGAAGGGTTGGTGGTTTCCGCAACTTGCGCCGCTCCCCGGGGAGCGCAAAGAAGCAGAGCGCAAGCGAATAGAAAGCAGACGGACGGAAGGGAAACAAGCGGGGCGCACGTCAACAGAGCCGTGCGCGCGAATGGCACTGCCAGTTTTCTCGTTTTGACCACGCCACATGTTTTGAGCATGGCCGAGAGCATAGCTTCGCAAATTTGAAAAGTAAACGCGCCGACGCGATGTCCGCTGTCCTCCCGGGTGGCGTTTGCCGGCGGTAAGCGGGCGCAAAAGCTTGGCGCGAACGGCGGCGAGGAATCCTGGGTTGATCGAGCGTCACGCAGCTCGATCGGAGCGCCGTGGCCTGCCAATTTCCACTTTCCAATTCCCAGAATTCGATTATGCGCCCCGACAGGATTCGCGGTAATATGCCGCGTTTTCGGAGGAACCCATGCGTCGCATTGCGATGAGTGTCGGCACATCAGCGATCTTCGTGATCTTTGGCTTCATGGCGGTGCCGGCCAAACTCCCGGGAAAAGCAGGCCGTGTCGCGACGAAAACGCGCGGGACAACCGAATACGGCAATGCCGATTCCATCAGCGAAGCAGAATTGAAAATCTACGATTACTTTCTCGCTTCGGACCAGCTCGAGGGTCGAAACCTGCCGTCGCGCGGCTACGACGCTGCCGCGCTGTACGTGGCGAGTCACCTGGCCGAATGGGGACTCCAGCCCGGAGGAAGCGCGAGCGGGACGAACGGTCCTCTTCAGCCGTATCTCATGCCTTTTGTGCTGACAACGCGCTCCGTCGTTGAGAAGCAAAGCTCGGCATCCCTCACCGGGCCTTCCCCATTCGCACGCCTCGGCGGTTCCACCGAGACGCAAACCTCAACTTTTGACTATGGCGAAGATTGGATGGCGGCTCCGGTTGGAGGATTTCGCGGCTTGCCGCCGGCCGCGTCATTCGATGCCTCAGGGCAACTGATCTTCGCCGGCAACGGGTATGTGATCAACAAGACGAACGTCAATCCTTACGAAGGCCTGAACGTGCGCGGGAGAATCGTTGTCGTTGCCGGATTGCCTTCGGAGGTTGCCGCGCAGCAAGGCAGGCGCGGTCCATCGCCGGACCCCCTAGGTCAAAACTGCTCGGACTACCTGACTCCGGAGGAATACGCCGCAAAAAACGGAGCGGTCGCGGTGCTGAGGATCGCGGATTTCAGGCAACTCAACACCATGGCGGATTTCGACAAACACATCCCGCCACTTAACGGTCCCGCGTACCAGGTGGAGAAATTTCAGGAGCCGCCGGCTTGCCCGAGTGTTCCCGAGCTCATTGCCGGCGTGAAAATGACAAATGATATTTTCGCGGGAGAAAAGCTCGGCGCCGACCTGGTGTTCGCAGCGGCCGGCGCAAACGCCGCCGTAAAATCGTTCGAACTGGACGCCAAGAAGCATCTCGACGCACATGTGGCAATCCGAAGCGAGCAGAACCACGGCGAGAATGTAGTCGCAATCCTCGAAGGCTCCGATCCCCAGCTCAAGAACGAATACGTTGTCATCAGCGCCCATCTGGACCATATCGGTTTAAGCGCGCCCCTGCCGGACGGTCACCACGTCAATAACGGCGCGGATGACGACGGCTCCGGCTCGACCGGCCTGCTTGCGATCGCCCGCGCTTACGCCCAGGGCGCCGCCCGAGGCGTCCGGCCGAAGCGCACCATGATTTTCCTTTGGAATGGAGGCGAGGAAAAAGGGCTGTGGGGCTCGCGATACTTCAACGAATTTCCTCCCTTGGATCTCACCAAGGTGGTTGCCAATCTCAACATGGACATGATCGGCCGGACCAAAACGCCGAAATCCGTAGACTCCAACCCCACGCATTATTTGGTGAGTCCGGGAGAAGTTCTTGTGGTCGGTCCCAACATCAGCAGCGACGATCTCGAACAAACCATCGAAACCGTGAACAACGGCTATCAGAAACTCAAGCTCAATCATTTTTACGATGTCACCGCGCCGGACGACACACATGACAATCTTGGTCCCAAGCCAAACGGCCAGCGCATCTTCTACCGCAGCGATCATTACAATTTTGCGAAAATGGGCATTCCCATCGCGTTCTTCTGTGATGGGTTGCATGTGGATTACCACCGGCCAACCGATACGCCGGACAAGATTGATTTCCGCGAGATACAGCAGGTGTCGAAAACCGTCGCGGCGGTCGCTTGGGTTCTAGGTAACCAGCCTGGGCGTCCGCGTCTAAACGCCAAACTCCCGGACCAGCTGGTCAAAGACATGAAAACCGCTAAGGAGCAGGGCTGGGGGAAAATAACGCCGGTCCTCCCGCCGCTTGCGGGCGAGGCTTACTGAGTCTCGCTCCATCGCCGCCCGGAACGGGCCGAATCGGACGCGCTCTCGTCAACCTTTCAACGTGCAAACCGTCAGTTGTCGGGAGTAAGCTTCCCTCTCTGGCCAAGCCCGGCCGGGAGGCGGTGATGAGAACAAATTGGACGACCATTAGCGGGATTGGCGCCACTGGAATACTTGTGGTGGCCTGTACCGCAGGCGTGATCGCATCGCGGGCCACATCGGGAAATAGCGGAAGGGCCGAAGAGCCAAGTAGATTCCTCCCCGCCGCGATGGCAGAAAGCGTCGCTCCGGTCGGAATGACAAAGCCGGAAAAAGGCGAGGCAAATTCGCCGATCCACGAAGTGCCTCCCGCAGCGAACGACGTAACCGATCTGCACGTGACCATCAAGGAGTGGGACGTGCCGACCAAGGGTGCCCATCCGCACGATCCGGCCGTGGGCATGGACGGTGCGCTGTGGTTCACCGAGCAGATGCAGAACAAAATTGGACGCGTCGAACCGTCCACGGGTGCGTTCAAAGAATTTCCGTTGAAGGTCGACAATTCCGGGCCGCACGGCCTGGTGTCGGACACCGAGGGAAACATCTGGTTTACCGGCAACTTCGCGCATTACATCGGCAAGCTGGACCCGAAAACCGGCGACGTGAAGGAATACAAGATGCCGGACCCGAAGGCCGAGGACCCTCACACAGCCGCTTTTGACGGGGACGGCATCCTGTGGTTTACCGTCCAAGTCGGCAACTTCGTCGGACGTCTCGACCCGCGCAGCGGCAAGATTGATTTAGTGACCGTGCCAACTCCAAAGTCGCATCCTTACGGAATGCAGGTGAACAGCCAGGGCATCCCCTTCTTTTGCGAGTTCTTCACCAACAAGATGGCCAGCATGGACCCCAAGACGCTTGCGATCAAGGAGTACCCGCTGCCGGACGGTGTCCGGCCGCGAAGAATGGCCATTGATGATCATGACCTGGTGTACTTTACGGACTTCGAGCGCGGGCACCTCGGGCGGCTAAACCCCAAGACCGGGGAAGTAAAGATGTGGGGCTCGCCGGGCGGCCCCCAATCGCAGCCTTACGGCATCGCCATTACGCCAGATGGGATGGTTTGGTACAGCGAGTCCGGGGTGCAGCCGAACACGCTGGTGCGCTTTGACCCCAAAACGGAGGCGATGGCGCGCACAAATATTCCGTCCGGGGGCGGAACGGTACGCAATATGGCTGCAACGGCCGACGGACGGGTGTATATTGCGTGCAGCGGAGTGAACAAAGTAGGAGTGGTGACGCCTGCCCGCTGACCACCCTTCCAAGGCTCCTATGCCGAGGAGGAAGTAATGTCCGGAACAGCTGCCGCAAAGCCTCAGGAACACACTTGTCAGGGAATCTCGCGTGTGGATGAACCCTGCGACAAAGGCGCTCAGCAGTATTGTGAGCGCTGCAGCCAATGGTTCTGCCGCGCGCACTACCCCGATCCGGAGTGGCATGGCTGTGCCCCCGAACAGGGTGAGTCTTGAACGAAACGCCGCTCGCTGTTTGAGAAACGGCCGGCCTCCTGAGGCCGTCCGCCGCCAGCCACGGGTCTAGCCAACCGCTGGTGCGGCTCTTTCCGCGCCGACGGGTAGGTGGACAACTAAGCAAACACGGTACTTCCGAATTCTTGACGGAAAAGGTTGCCTCCGTTAGCGTCAGATAGTGCGGCAAGCATTGGCGCTACGCGCCAAACCGCGCAATTTTCGCTGACGAGAGAATTCCTTGGCCAACGCGATCATCACATTAACGACGGACTACGGCACGAACGATCACCTGGTCGGCACGCTGAAGGGGGTGATCCTGAAGATCAATCCCGACGTGACGATTGTGGACATCACACACAACGTCACGCCCTTTGATTTGCTCGACGGCGCGCTGGCGATTGGCTCGGCGTATGCGTATTTTCCGCCGAAGACGGTGCACGTGGTCGTGGTGGACCCCGGCGTAGGAACCGAGCGCCGGCCGCTGCTGGTCGGCGCCGCAAATCAGTATTTTGTGGCCCCCGACAACGGGGTGTTGTCCATGGTTTACGAGCGCGAGCCGGAAGGCTTAGTGGTGCGGCACGCGAACGCGGAACATTATTACTTGCAGCCGGTCAGCAAGACATTTCATGGACGCGACATTTTCGCACCCGTGGCGGCGTGGCTTACAAAGGGCTGGCAGACCTCCGGCATGGGCGACGAGATTGGCGATTACAAGCGCTTCTCGCTTCCCCGCCCCAAGGAGGCGGACGGCGTAGTGAAAGGCGTGATTCTCCGGACCGATTCGTTTGGTAATTTGATTACCAATTTCCGTCAGGAAGATTTGCCGGAGGGCGTTGCGAATGGCGGCGGAATTAGTCTGCAAATCGGGACGCAAGCGGTAAACAAATTTGTGGAAACGTTTGCGCAAGGCAACGGCACAGAACCATTCGCCTATCTTGGCTCCAGCGGATTCGTCGAGATTGGCGTGAACAAAGGCAACGCCGCACGGGCGCTAGGCCTGGGCCGCGGCGCCGCCGTGGTCCTCGCGAAGTAGCC
>DATFSR010000058.1:0-60987 GCA_035262505.1 Candidatus Acidiferrum sp.
CCGTCACATCGGTGAAAGTGCCGTCGCCGTTGTTGCGATACAGGATGTTCTGGGGCCACCCGGTGATAAACAGGTCCTCGAAGCCGTCATTGTTGTAATCGCCGACCGTCACGCCGCAGGCCCAGCCCTGGTGCACTAGGCCTGCTTTCGCCGTTACATCCGTGAAGGTCCCGTCGCGGTTGTTCTTGTAAAGCCGGTTGGTCGCCCCCTCGACCGGCCCTTCCCGCCGCGTCCCCGAGAGCAGGAAAATGTCGAGCCAGCCGTCGTTGTCGTAGTCAAGGAAGGCAACCCCACAGCCCATCGATTCCAGGATGTAATCCATGCGGTCCAGGGGCCCGTAGATGATTGGAGCGCGCAAACCGGCATGAGCGGCAACATCCGTGAAGTGTCCGTGAAAAGGCAAGCCTGAAGGTTTTCCGCGCGGTTGCGGTCTGACGCCCCGCGTGGCCATGCCTCCGCGCTCTTGCGCCGCCAACTCCCGGGGCCAAGACGCACCAGCTCCAGCAGCGAGCATTGCAAGGAATAGGCGGCGATTCATACTACCGAGTGTATCGCGGCGCTTTATAGGATTGCCTGCAACATTTGGGAGAAAACAGAAGCCTGCAGAAATTTTAAAAGTTGGTGGACGTGAGGGGATTCGAACCCCTGACCCTCGCGTTGCAAACGCGATGCTCTCCCAGCTGAGCTACACGCCCACACTCGTTTCTGTTCTTTTGATTGTAAAGCATTTGGAGCCGCTCGAAAAACTGCGAAAACTTGAAATTCATCTCAGGCTCTCCTGCTAGCCTTATTAGCAAGGCTGGGGTCGCCATGCATTGAGGAGGGGGCCTTATAAACGGTTTTAGAGGGTTTTCGTTCTCCCGTCACGCGGCCTGTTACTAATTTCCACTTTTCAGTTTTCTCTTTCTGTTTTTCGTTATTTCCCCGCTTCTTCCTTGACGTACGCAGCGCTCAAAGTATTCTTTTTCTTCGCAATTTCGAGCAAGGTCGGATAAAACTGGACGAACGTCGTATCCACGGCGCCGTGCTGTTCGTGGCAAGAGTAGCATTCCATCTCTTTCGGCAGCAGCTTCCCGGTCACCCCATCTTCGCCATTAAAAAATGCCCAATTTGCCGTACCACCGAACCGCGCCGAGTCCTTCACATGCACCTCGCGCCCCATGATTTCTCCGGTCTGAAAATGCCCTGTTTTATTGATGGAACCCTTGGTTCCTGCCATCCGGGCTTCCAGCACCAGCATCGTTTTATCCGGCCATATGCCGGTCTGCAAGAACGATTTGTACGCCTCCGGATTTACGAACACATTGTCGAACATCGAGTGATTCATCGACATGTTCGGACTATAGCTCATGTCCACTCCCGACGTTAAATACACCCACTCCCGGTAGTTCGCGGGAAACTTCAAGTTCCCGTCCGCCGTATAGACTGGTGTGTTCGCGCTGCTGTCGTTGTTGGAACTCGCTCGCGGCGCAAGTGCCGCCAGCGCCACCGCAACGACACAAAGGCCGATCGGCATCCATGAACGTTTCATCGCCATCCCTCCCGAATTTCCGCTTTGGCACTCACTCGCAGCCCCACTCTAACGAACAGCCTTTTGCGGCGTCTAGAATAAATGCAACCTCCCTCCGGAGGTCCCTTTATGCCTAACGTTCCATCCAATCCTAATGTTTCCAGGGCACCCTCGTCTCCGGATCACCACATGAGCGCTGGCAATTTCTTCGGTGCCATCCACGGGGCGCATGAGCAGTGCGGCGCCATTTTTTCGGACGTGCGGCACGCGGCTCCCCGCAAGCTTCCCAAACACTCTCATGAGCTCGCCTTTTTCGCGCTGGTGCTCAACGGCCATTACCGCGAGCGCTGCGGCCGCAGGGAAGCTGAGTATGCTCCATTTACTCTGATGTTTCGTCCCGCTGGGGTTCCGCATCAGGATGAAATCGGCCCTCGCGGCGTGCGCCTTTACGAAATCGAGCTTCGCCCTGCGTGGCAAAGGTGCCTCTCCGACTGCTCCGCCGCTTTGGACACCCCGCGCGACGACACCGGCGGCGGCCCGCTCGTTTGGCTCACCATGAAGCTCTTTCGCGAAGTCGAAGGTTCCCCTGGGTGCGACGATCTCGCCGTCGAAAGCCTTCTTGCGGAGATTCTCTCCTTCGCCGCCTCATCCCAGCGCGAAAGCCGCCACGCCCCGGCCTGGCTTTCCCGCGTCCTCGATAAACTCCAAGCCGAGCACTGCCGCCGCCTAACCCTCGACGAACTCAGCCGCGAAGCTGGCGTACATCCAGTCCATCTCTCTCGCGTCTTTCGCCGCTGCGTCGGCGAAGGCATTGCTGAGCATGTCCATCGCCTCCGCGTCCGCACTGCCTGCGAACGCTTGCTCGCCCCGAACGTTTCGCTCTCCGAACTCAGCTTCTCGACCGGTTTCGCCGACCAAAGCCATTTCACACGCGCATTTCGCAAGATCACCCGCATGACTCCCGCCGCCTTCCGCTCGTTTCTCACCTTCTCTTGAGTACTTGCAAGCGGCTGAGAGCGCGACGTAGAAACCATTACAGGCAAATGAACATTTCTCGGAGTGTGCTCCTTTTTGTAATAAGTAGATACGCTGCTCACGTTTGACCCTGTTCCTTACGCCCCCGTTGTAGTCCGTATTCTATCGACTGGCTGCATTTCATAATCCTTTTGGAAGGAGCCTCGGAACCTTCATGAAATCTCGTGCCGTTCTTCTTTTGTCGTTCGCTGCCATCGCACCGGCAGGTCTTTCTGCGGCGGGCGCGGCGCTTCGCGTTACCGGTGCTGGGACTATGAGGGAGTTTGGCGACCGGCTTACCGAGTGGTACGCGAAGAAACATCCCTCCGTGCAGTTCCAGGTGACTTCGGCTCGCGCCACCGACAGTTTCGCGGCCATGGCTAATGGACGGGCCGAAATCGTGCAGTCTTCCCGGCGCGTCCTCCGTTCGGAGGTAGAGGCCCTGCGCTCCTCCCAAGGCAAGCAGTACGTGGAAGTCCAGGTGGCCACGGAAATTGCCGGTGTTGCGGTAAATTCCGCAAATCCCGTCAAGGAGCTCTCGCTGTTTCAGCTTCGCCAGTTGCTTTCAGGCAGCGCGAAGAATTGGAAGCAATGCGGCGGACCCGACGCGCCCGTGACGATCTATGGCCGCGATGATTCTTCGGGCGTTCGTGGCTTTCTGGAAGAAGAGTTCATGGGGGATGTAGGCATTTCGGACAGCGCCAAAACGTTTGCAACGAATTCCGCGTTGCTTGCCGCTCTCAGCCAGGATCCTCATGGAATTGCGTTTGGAACAGCCGAATCGCGGCCCGACGCTAAAGTGAGATTCCTCGGGATTAAAGCCAGTACTTCCGCGGACGCGATTGCCCCTACGGGCGACGCCATTCGCGCTGGAAAGTACAAGCTGGTTCGGCCGCTTTATTTCTATTTTTCGGGCAAACCTCAAGGCGAATTGCTTCAGTTCGCGCGCTGGGTCCTCTCACCGGAAGGCCAGTTAGTGGTGGAGTCGGTCGGCTACTACCCCCTGACTTCCGCAGAGCGCGAAGCCGGCTTTCAAGTTCTGTCGGTGCAGTAATGGTTCCAAATCAGGTAGCCCGCTGGGGTTGCACCCCTTCCGCACTCGCGCGACTTCACATTTGACGGGGTTCGATGTGCATGGCTTCCCCAAATCTTTGTAACAGAACACTCGCCTTCTGCGTCTCAAAAACGGGGATATCCTTGCGCACTCTTGCTGCTATTGTTCTATCCGTTTGTGCAGCCGTGCTCCTCGGTGGGCAGAGTTCCACCTCTAATTCGGACCTCACCACCATTGTTCACGTCACCGTCGTAGACGTCGCCACAGGAAAAGAATTACCCGATCAAACTGTGGTTCTGAGAGAAGATCACATCATCTCCGTGGCCGCTTTCGACGCCAACGCCGCGCCACCGCAAGGCCGCGTCCTCGATGTCCATGGTGCATTCCTCATCCCGGGCCTTTGGGACATGCATGTCCACATTCAAGACCTCGAGGACCTTCCTTTGTACATCGCCAACGGCGTCACCGGCGTCCGCATGATGTTCGGCGTGAAAGAGTCCAACGACCTTCGCTCCCGGCTTGCAAAAGAACCCGCAGCTCCTGAACTCTTACTGGGCAGCATCATCGTCGACGGCGATCCACCGGTTTGGCCCGGCTCCATCGTCATCAACAATGCCAAAGAAGCGCGCCGCGCCGTCAACGAAATCAAGGCCAGCGGCGCGGACTTCGTCAAAATTTACAATGGTATTCCTCGCGACGCGTATTTCGCTCTCGTCGACGAGTCCCGCAAACAGAATATTCCTTTCGCCGGCCACCTCCCTTTTGAGATCCGCGCTTCCGAAGCTTCTAACGCCGGTCAGCGCTCCATCGAGCACCTCACCGGCATTGCCATCGCCTGCTCCAGCCGCGAAAAGGATTTAATCAAGCAGCTTCGCCCACTTCGCTACATCGAAAACATCTATGCGCAGGTTGAAGCCATCCGCAGTTTCGACTCTGCCCGGTGCCAGGACCTTTTCGCACAGTTCCGCCGCAACAACACCTGGCAAGTTCCCACGCTCACCGTTCATCGCGCCATGGGCTACATGAACGACAGCCATTTCACTTCCGACCCGCGCGTCTCGTACATGAGCGGAGAAGTCCGCCGCCGCTGGGATCCCACGAACGATTTCCGTTTTCGCCGCTGGCGTCCCCAGGACTTCGAATTGCACCGTGGAATCTTCAAAGCAGACGAGCAAATGGTGCGCCTGATGTTCCGCGCCGGCGTCCCTCTTCTTGCCGGCACTGACGCCATGAATCCCTACTGCTTGCCCGGCTTTAGCCTGCATGACGAGCTCGCGCTGCTCGTTGAATCCGGCCTCACTCCGCTGGCGGCCCTGCAAGCCGCCACGCTGCGCCCCGCCGAATTTCTCAGCCGCACCACGGAACTCGGTTCTATCGCTCCCGGCAAGCGCGCCGACCTCGTCCTGCTCTCTGCCGACCCCCTAGCCGATATTCACAACACTACGCAAATCCAGGCCGTCTGGCTCCGCGGGAAATATTTCGATCGCGCCGTCCTCGACCAGCTCCTCGCCAACGCCAAGCACCGCCACGGGAAATCCAAACTCGATTAGCCCTCGGGGGAGGACTTTTCTAGGCAACTTTCCCGCGATACAATGCCTGCGACGAGTACCACTCCAGCAGACCGGAGTTTCCTCTTTCCGGAGGCCTCATGCGTTATCTCACCCGCTCTATCCTGATCTTGTTGGCGCTCTACGGTTTGGTTTTCGCCATTGGGGCGGCCTATATCGCTCATGTTGGCGCTCCGTTGTGGGTCGCCCTTGCGTTTCCCGTCGTCATGGTCGGTATCCAATATCTGATCGGCCCCCACTTGATCGAATGGCTGATGGATATCACCTGGTACGACGAAGGTGGAGGCCTTCCCCTCGTCAACCGCGATTTCGTCGAACGTCTCTGTGCCTCACGCGGCCTCAAAGTTCCGCGCATCGGCATCATTCATAGTGGCACGCCCAATGCCTTCTCGTTTGGGCGCCTGCGCCGCGATGCCCGAGTGGTAGTTACGTCGGGGCTTCTCGAAGTCTTGACGCCCGAAGAAAGCAACGCCGTTTTGGCCCACGAGATTGGCCACATCGAGCACTACGACTTTGCCGTCATGACACTGGCCGCGCTCGCGCCGCTTCTGCTTTATCAGTTTTACGTATACACCGAAAGAATTAACAACGTCCGGGTTATCGCTTACACCGCTTACCTCTGCTACCTGCTGAGCCAGTTTGTCGTGCTCCTGCTAAATCGAACTCGCGAATACTTCGCTGACCATTACGCCGCGGAAGTCACGCGGACTCCGGACACACTCTCCTCCGCGCTCGTGAAGATTGCTTACGGTATGGTTCGCGCGGAAGGCGAATACCAAAAAGCAATGGCGCAAGGAGACAAGGAACAGAAATCTTCTTGGCGCCGCGAACGCCGTTTGAGTGGCGCGCTTGGCCTCATGGGTATTTCAAATCTCCGTTCGGGGACGGCCTTGGTCCTTGGGAAAGCAAATCCCACGGAAGCGGCGGCCGTTATGCGTTGGGATCTGGTGAATCCCTGGGCCAAACTCTATGAACTGAACTCCACCCATCCCTTGACCGCGCTACGCGTTCGTGAGCTGAATGAACAGGCTCGCGGCATGAATCAAGCCGTGCAATATCCACTTCCCGTGGAAGAGCGCCATGCACCGCGTGGTTTCCTGCTCGAGGTTTTGGTTTGGGCTGCGCCCGCGTTAGCCGTCGCGGCCCTGGGGATCATCTTTCTGGTTCCAGACTGGCTTGCGTTCTTCAGAATCACCTTGCCGACCAACGCTAAACCAATCTTGCTGATAGTTGCAGGGGTTGCGTGGATGCTTCGGGTTGCTTTCCGCTACCGCGGCGAATTTCAGGATGCCAACATCGGTTCGCTTCTCGAAGACGTCGAAGTCTCGCAGATGCGCCCTCGCGCCGCTCGCCTAAAGGGCGAAATTCTCGGACGCGGCGAGCCGGGAGCCTTTTGGAGTCCGGATCTGGTCCTTCGCGATTCAACAGGGATCCTATTCCTGCTCTACCGTCAGTCCATTCCCTTCTTGCGTTTCCTTTTCGCCTTGTCCGCCGCGGAAAGCTGCATCGGCCAGGAGGTAGTTGTGGAAGGCTGGTTCCGGCGCGGGCTTGCACCTTACGTCGAAATGTCCAAACTCACCAGCAAGGACCACAAAACTCATCGCGCCTATTCTCGCTGGGTGCAGCTCATTCTTGCAGCCATCGCCGTCGCCATCGGCTGGCTCTGGATGCACCCAAGCTAGCCTAGCGAATTTCTTGGGGAGCCTGCAGATATTCTTCCAGGCTCTGAAACAATTTTGGCAACCACTCATCCCATTGCATCCAATTGTGATCCCCAGGAGTCGTGTGGAATTCATATCGGAAGTGGCGCTTCTCCAGTAGCGCAGTAAACTGCCGGTTTGCTCCAAGCAAGCCTTCTTGTTCGCCGCACGTGAGAAAGAAGTAGGAGGAGTCTTCGGGATCCGCCGACCGCACCACAACAAAAGGATCGTTGGCCTTCTGCACGGATCCGTCCCACGGTCCAAAAATGGCTCGGAACCTACGCCACTGCTCGACTCTTTTTATCGAAAACGGCCGGCTCGGTACGTCCAACGCCGCACTAATCCCTCCCGCGAACGCAAACAAGTCCGGATGGTGCAACGCCAGGTTGACAGCCCCGAATCCTCCCATCGAAACGCCCGCGATCGCGCGATGTTCCCGCTGGTTCCCTGCAGGAAATTTGCTCTCGACGTCCTCGATGAGATCCTTCACAATGTAATCTTCGTAGCGGTCCTTCGGTCTCTGTTCAGCATTGGCGTAATAAGAAGAATTACCTTCGGGCATAACCAGAATGAAGCCACGCTCCGCATATTTCGCCACGTCCGAATAGTTCGTCCAGTCGCGGTAGCCTCCGCCGCCTCCATGCAGCAAGTAAACGGTCTTTCGTTTTTTCCCTGAATCGATCCTGGGCATTACAACCCGGTAAGGCATGTCGCGTTGCAGCGCCTTGCTATAGAAAGTGACATCCCGCATCGTCACATGTGGCGTAAGCTGCGGCACATCTTGGGGTTGTCCGCTCTCTTTGTGGCATGCTCCGAGCGAAAAACCAATCACACACAAAATGGCCGCATGAATTTGCCTAGGTCGTTTAGTTTTCCAAGGAAAATGGTTCATGGACGAGACACTACCCCGCTGGCGCTTCGTTGTCCCAGGACGGACAACGTTCGTGCTTTTTCTTTCTTTGGGCGAAAAGCTTACAATCTGCATTGAGACTTTCCATGGACAAACGCATCGCTTCTGCCGACGCGGCCATCGCCAAGCTCAACGACGGCGCCACCATTCTTATGGGCGGCTTCGGACTCTGCGGCATCCCGGAAAACCTTATCGCCGCCGTCCGCCGCAAAGGCACGAAGGACCTCACCATCGTCAGCAACAACGCCGGCGTGGATGACTTCGGCATCGGCGTACTGCTCCAGCAGCGCCAGGTGAAAAAGATGATCTCCACTTACGTCGGCGAAAACAAGCTTTTCGAGCAGCTCGTCTTGAGCGGCGAGCTGCAGGTAGAGCTGAACCCGCAGGGCACGCTCAGCGAGCGCCTGCGCGCGGGCGGCGCCGGCATCCCCGCGTTCTATACCCCCACCGGCTACGGAACCATGGTCGCCGAAGGCAAGGAGACTCGCGAGTTCAACGGCCGCATGTACGTGATGGAGCGCGGCCTGCGGGGCGACTTCGCGCTCATCAAGGCGTGGAAGGGCGACCGCTGGGGCAACCTCATCTACCGCAAAACCGCGCGCAACTTCAATCCCATGATGGCCACCGCCGCCGATTACGTCATCGCTGAAGTCGAAGAGCTCGCCGAGCCCGGCCAGCTTCCGCCGGATCAGGTGCACACGCCCGGCATTTTCGTGGACGCCATCTTCCAGGGCCCTTCGTACCAAAAGCGCATCGAAAAGCGCACGATCAGGAAACCCTGAAATCAGATGGACCGTGGAATTTGAGGTGATCAAGATGAACGATGAAGCCCCAAGAGAGCCGCAGCGTGCGCCCGGAATAAGTTCGTGGCCATTTACTGCGGTTTGCTGCGGCCACTTTCTTCTCGCCGGGTGGGCAGCACACAAGATCGTTCCGATTTCCGCTGCTTTCTTTGTGGGACTTGGACTTAGTGTTTCTTCCGGCTTGCTTCTGTTTCATCTCCTTCTCAATCACGTATGGCTCATCGTTGCCGGAATGGCCATGTTGCTTGCCCTTGCCCGTCACGTCGGGGTTTTCAGTGAACAGTATCGGCGGCCCGTGAATCTGCTGCTAATTGCAGCGATTGGTTTCGCTCCGACGCTGCTCGCGTCGTTCGCACTTGTGCAGTCCGGCGCATTCCACTTGACCGGGAGATTGGCTCAATAAAATGCTCACCGAAGAACAAAAACGGGAAAGGATTGCGCGGCGCATCGCGCTGGAGCTTCGCGACGGCTTCTACGTCAACCTTGGGATTGGTATGCCCACGCTGGTCGCCAACTACGTTCCCAAAGGCATGGACGTGATTCTGCAATCGGAAAACGGCATGCTCGGCGTCGGCCCTTATCCGCTCGATTCCGAAGTCGATCCCGACCTGATCAACGCAGGCAAAGAAACAGTCACCGAACTTCCCGGTACAGCGTATTTTTCTTCCGCCGATTCTTTCGCCATGATTCGCGGCGGCCACGTGGACCTGACCGTTCTCGGCGCGCTGCAAGTGGACGAAAAGGGTACGCTCGCCAACTGGGCCATTCCCGGCAAAATGCTCAAGGGCATGGGCGGTGCGATGGACCTCGTCGCCGGAGCGAAGCGCGTTTTTATCGCCATGGAGCACGCCACGCGCGACAGCAAGCCCAAAATCCTGAAGAAATGTACGCTGCCGCTGACCGGCGTCGCAGTCGTGGACCACATCGTCACGGAACTCGCCGTCATAGACGTCACTCCCCAAGGCCTGCTCCTCCGCGAACTCGCGCCCGGCACCACCCTCGAGCAAGTGCAATCTCTAACGGAACCGACCCTTCTTTTGCCGAGCGGTGGCCCCAAGCCGATGCTGACCTGAGCATTGCTCATGAAAGCGACAAAAACAAAACGGAAGCCCTCGGCCAAGACTGTATCGCCGGCCATGCGTGAACGCCCAAAAATGCCTCCGCTCTCAGAGGAGATGAATCGGTGGTCTGCGATGCTGAAGACAGAAGTGAGCGGCTGGCCGCGGATTTCGACGAAGCCCATGTTCGGCATGATGGGTCTGTACCGCGACAAGAAGATCTTCGGTACGCTTCCGGTCACGCGCGGATTCGATACTCCCAATTCCATCGTTTTCAGGTTTGATCCTATACCGCAGGATTTGGAGCAGCGCGCTTTGAAGGATGCGCGCATCGCCGCCGGCAAGCGCTGGTTTTCGTTTGAGGTGCACTCCGCTGCAGATCTTCGCGACGCGCTGTGGTGGCTGAACCAGGCCTATGAGAAAACAAAATGAGCCGCCGCAGCTTCAACAATGGCTTACTAAGTTGTAGTGGGTGTCATTGCGAACCCGCGCAGCGAGTGAGGAATCCGGGCTTGATGTTCGTCGAATCGAAGGGAGCGCCGAAGACCGTGCGCCCGCGTTCTGCGACTCTCATCGAGTTGCGCCGTGACATGAACCAAGCCACGATTCCTCGCTTTGCTCGGAATGACACAGGGACGTTTGTTGGGTCCTCAATGGCGTAAAAAATGCGTTAGTCTAAAATACAGGACACTTGAATTCATGGACGCGCATTCCATCGTGATTGTCAGTCTGCACACCCCCAAGGAAAAAGTATGGGGAGAATTGCTGACCATCAATCCTTCCGGCGTCACGCTGCGCGGCATTGACCTGAATTCGTTTGACCATTTCATTCGCCAGATGAACGAACCTGACGGCGAGCGCGTGGGATTCCCCACGGTTTTCTTTCCCATGCATCGCGTGGAGCGTATCGCGCTCGACGAGCCTTCGGGGTCCATCCCTTCGATGAACGAGCTCTTTGCGCGCAAACTCGGCCGTTCGCTTCAGGAATATCTCGGCGAATTCGCCTGACACTTTGCGGGCAGCAAAAATGCCACACCTGTCATCCGGAGCGAAGCGGATCTCCACGAAAGCCGAGTTTGCGCTGTCAGGTCGGTTGAGATTCTTCGGGATGCCTTCAGAATGACCCCATTTTTGGGGATAGCCGAGCACGGGTTCAGGAAATCTCATACGCTGCCAGTTGCCTGAAAAAAGCCGCTGAATTACGCTATTCTTAATCAAAATGAAGCCCCGCATCTGGACCGTACCCAACCAAATTACGTTTCTCCGGCTCGGCTTCCTGCCGTTCTTCCTGATTTTCATTTCTTACGAAAAATATAAATGGGCCCTGCTGATTCTAGTGATTGCGGGTCTTTCGGACGGTATTGACGGTCTGATTGCGCGCACGTTCAATCAGCATTCTTCGCTCGGCGCGTATCTCGATCCCATCGCTGACAAACTTCTGCTCTCGTCGTCATTTATCGTTCTGGCTTTCAAGAAGCAGTTCGCGTGGTGGCTGACCATCCTGGTCTTGAGCCGCGACCTGCTCATCCTTACGGTGGCGGTGGTAATTATTCTGGCTTCGGGCTACCGTCCCTTTCCGCCAAGCATTTACGGAAAGCTGACAACCTTTTCACAGATCGTGCTGGTTTTTGCGGTGGTGCTGGGTGCGGCCTATCCAGCACTTCATCTCGCGTTGCTGATTCGCTTTCTCATTTACCTCGTGTCTGCGCTGTGCGTGTTTACCGGAGTGCATTACTCGTTTACGGTCGCGCGCCGGCTGAACGCCCCCGCACCGCCTGAAGGAACAAGCTGACTACAGAAAGCCAGAGCAGCGAACCCGCGTTCAGGCGCTTTTGAAGGAGCGCCTGGTCAATGGGTATTCGTGGGTTATTCGTGGCTTCCGGGCAAAGGATCGCGGAAGTGCATGAACATCAAAACGAAGCTGGCAATGACGACAATCCCCGCAAGCCATCCGAGCGCGTGAGCGACGCGGATTTCTTTTATGTTCATGGGTTTCCTGTCTACGAACAGCTTTCCGAGTACGAAGCCCGCTGCCAACCCTCCGCCATGGGCCCAATTGTCCATGGCCATGAAACCGGAGAAGCCCAGCACGAACAGAATGGCAACCGAGGTGATCAGACGGGACCGCAATTCGCGCATGTAGGAGCCGCCTCTCTTCGAAGTGATGGCCAGCGTCGCTCCCACCAGGCCAAGCAACGCGCCGCTCGCGCCCAGGGAGAAGTGGCCGGTGACGGCGCTCAATAAGAAACCAAAGATGCCTGTTGCGACGTACAGAAACAGGTAGCGCGCCGACCCATAAAGCTCTTCCAGCGCCGGGCCGAATTGCATGAGCGCCATCATATTAAATCCGATGTGGACGAGACCGGCATGAAGGAACATCGCAGTGACCAGGCGCCACCATTCATGACGATAGAAAATGAGAAATGGGTAGAGCATGCCAAGGCGGGCCTGCGGCTCTCCGGCGAGCCCCCACAGAATGGTGAGGCCTCCTCCCTCGCCAACAGCTGCGTAGGAAAGCCAGCTCACGCCGAGCATCAGGATATTGGCAATCAGTAGAACGCTGGTTACGGGGGCTTCGTTATCACCGAAGATTCCGGAAAGTTTTTTGCTCAGGGCGGCGAGAGAAAAGCGAAGGCTGGCGCCGCATTCGTGGCAGCGGGTGGCGTTGATTCCCACCAGCGCGCCGCAGACCGGGCAGAGCTTCGGGCGGGGCTGCTGTTCGCCGCCGCCGAAGAAACCGCGGATCGCATTTTTCCATCGTTCCAAGCGCCACTGCCAACGGTAGGGTAGCGTCAACCGTCCTCCTTGCGAGCGGAAAGGGGCGTTTCTATAATACAGAAAAGGCGTCGAATGTCGCGGCGCCAACAAAAGGGGTAGCCATGGGGCGATTCGAGGAGTTCGGGAAACACATTGACGACGAAGTCGCCCGGCTGAAAAGCATGAAAAATTTCGAAGATTTCGGGAAACGCGTTGACGAGGAGCTTTCGCGTATCAAGAGCTTCTTGAAGGAAGACGTTGCGCCAGAGACGGAAAAGCGGACGGCGCAGTTCTTGCGCGAAGTGTCCGAGAAGCTGGGCGAGGCGGCGAGCTGGATCGAGGAGCGCAACGCCGCGCGAGATTCTAAGAAGTCGACAGATTCCTCCCAGTCCTGAATACGGACGGTCCTTGAAAAACTCACCGCAGAGCCACGCAAGCCCTGGGAGCGGGCGTCGAGTTCCCGGGTCGCCTCGCAGGGTCCGGAAGACGACTGGCCGGCGCAGCCGTTCCGCCGATGCGAAACGGCTGCGCCGAATTCTTTACTTTGGATCCACAACCTTGTTTTTGCTGGCGCTGGCTGGGTCGGGATGCGCTGGACGGAGGCCGATTGCGGGGCGTCAGCCGGCGCCAACGCAACCTTCAAGCACTCCATCGCGAACGGCGGAATCAGCGAAACGCTCGACCGACGTGCCAGAGACTCCAAAGCGCGACCGGCCGATGGCTACTCCCGCTCCGGCCGGGTACACCGAAGAGGGAAACGCTTCCTGGTACGGCGACCCCTTTAACGGACGGCGCGCTTCGAACGGTGAAATCTACGATATGTACAAACTGACGGCGGCGCACCGCACGCTGCCGTTCGATACGAGGGTGCGCGTGACGAACCTGAACAACGGAAAAAGCACCACCGTGCGCATCACGGACCGCGGGCCGTTTGTGGAGGGCCGCATCATCGATCTTTCGCTGGCGGCGGCGAGGGAGATCGATTTGGTGGGACCGGGAGTCGCGCCGGTACGCGTGGAAGTGCTGGGCAATGTAGACGTCACGGCGGGATTCTTCACCGTGCAGGTAGGCGCGTTCAAGGACCGCGGCAATGCGGAACGTTTGCGGGACCGGCTGAACGCCTCGTACTCACCGATTTTCATCCAGCAATATGATGCGCCCGAGGGAACGTTCTATCGGGTGCGCGTGGGCAAAATCTCGGGAGAAGATGCCGCGCAACAGTTCAGCGAGCAACTGCGGCTGCGCGAAGGTTTTACTCCGTACGTTACGCGGCTAGATCCTGAGACACCTGCGGGAGGAACCCGATGAGCACGGACTGCTTGTTTTGCAAGATCGGAGCCAAGAAGATTCCATCGAAGATGGTTTATGAGGATCCCGACCTGTTCGCGTTTGAAGATATCAGCCCGCAGGCGCCCACGCATATTCTGATTTGTCCGCGGAAACATTTCGATTCGTTGACCGAGGCAAGCGCTGAAGATCAAGCAGTGCTTGGAAAGCTGCAACTGGTGGCGGCGCAGTTGGCGCGAGAACGCAGGCTTTTGGCGGGATACCGGACAGTGTTAAATAACGGCGAAGGCGCCGGTCAGTCGGTGTTTCATCTGCATTTGCACTTGCTGGGCGGAAGACCATTCCGATGGCCGCCGGGATAGCAAAGCGTTGCTAGAAGAAAGCGATGCCGGTCATGGGATAGTGGCGGCGGTTGCGCGTCCAGAGTTTCAGATTGTGAACAGAGGCCGTTGCCGCAATCAGCGCGTCACCCAGCTCTACGTGATGGCTTTTCGCGAAGCGCTGGAGGTATTCGCCGGCACGGCGGCCAATCGCAACATCTATCGAGACACACTCGACAACCGAAAAAAGCCCCGTAAGGGATGCATGTTCCGACGGTCGTGCGCCATGCCAGAGTTCCGCGACAGTCACGGGTGAGCAGAACAGCGGCAATTGGCTAAGCGCAAGTTCACTCCACCGGGCCAAGATGGTGGCGTCACGAGCACGCGAGACTTCTATCAGGATATCCGAATCGATTAGAACCGAATTCAAGACACGAGTCTCCGAAGCCGATTCCCCTTTCGAAGTCTTCGGATATAATCTGCGGAATCAGCCGGATCGCGGCGGTTCTTGCGAATGCCAACAAAAGCCTGCATCACTTCCTTACGCGCTCTTGGCGAACCTCCGTACTTGTCTCTTAGGGCTTCGCGGACAAGCTCTGAGATTGACGACCGCTGCTGTTTTGAACGTATGTGCAAGCTCTTCCACAGTTCGTCGTCCAAGTAAAGCTGAGTACGCTTCATGATGTATATTATACATCATCGGCAGGGGATTTTGACGCCTGTCGAGTGAATGGCAGAGGCGAGCAAGACCATTTTGTACCTACCTTTCGCGTAACGCTCGGAAGAATATCGGGGCATGGAAATTAACATACGCCGAGCTTCCGCCGAAGATTTGACGCACATCTTGCATCATCGCCTAGCGATGTTTGAGGAGATGGGATTTCGCGACGCCGCCGCTCTCAATCGCGTAGCGGCGGTTTCACGAGAATATTTTACCGAGGCGCTCCGGGCTGGAGCCTACCTCGGTTGGTTGGCAGAGGACGCGGACCGGCAAGTGGTTGGCGGCGGCGGGATCGTGGTTGCAGACTGGCCCGGCTTTCCCGGAGAGCATCATGCGAAGCGGGCGTGGATTCTCAACATGTACACGGAGCCGGGGGCGAGGCGCAGCGGAGTAGCCAAGCGGTTAATGCAGGAAATGATTGCGTGGTGCCGCCGTGAGGGGTACCGATCAGTTTCTCTGCACGCAAGCCCCGCCGGACGTCCCCTCTATGAGAGCTTTGGATTTCAACCGACCAATGAGCTGAGTCTCAAACTACCTTGACCGGTCATTCGTTGCCGCCTGACGCCGCTAACTCAGTTTGAAATACGTGGAGTAGGGTTCATCCGCGATGGAAAAGAAAGGCAGCAAGTTGACTGGCCCGTTCGCGGCGGCGATCTGCCACCTGCCCGGGCTGGCCGCTCTTGCGGATAGCAGCTCAAGACGGGAGAGTTTGGGCACGGGTTTGCCGATGGGGAACAGGACGAGCGGGCCGCTGAGCAGAGCAACGATGTCCTGCTGCGTGGTGTCGAGAGGCTCCAAGCGCGGGGACATGGGCAGATGAAGTTCGACGCGGTCACCGGTTTTCCATTCGCGGCGAATGGACGCGAAGGTTCCAGGGACGACCGGCTTTAAATCGCGCTTGCCGTTGACAGAGAGCGCAGCCCTCTCAGCCCAGGCCGGAATCCGGAACGACAGGGCAAATTCCGCTGGCTTGGCCGGCGTTACTTCAAACGAGATGAGCGGGTCGAAAGGATAATCGCTCTTCTGCCTGAGCGACACTGGCGTACCGTTCTGCACCCATTTCAACGTTGAGGGGATGTAGAGGTTGACGTAAACACCTTGCTCATCGCGGAAATACGTATTGATGCGGTAGTCGGCGGCGACCTGCGGCATGGTGCCTGAACAACACGGCCAGCGATGCGGCGAGTAGACCTTGCGGCCGTCGAAGTTGTAATCGGAATAGTAGAACGTCTTTCCGTCGGCCAGGAGCGGCTTGGCGCCGAGAATCGTGTTGTACATCGAGCGCTCCATGCTGTCGCCGTAGCGCGAATCGCGCGTTACACGCATGAGATAGCGAGTGATCTTGAAGTGGGCGTAAGAACCGCAGGGCGTCTCAAAGCTGCTATGGGTGTTGGTAAGGCTGGCGGCGAGGTCGTTGGTGCCGGGAGCGCGCAAGGTTTCGTCGGGCCCCCAGCCGCCGGTGGCGAAGCTTTGTTCAACAAGCATGTCGAAAGCGTTTTTTGCAACGCGGAAGTATTTTTCGCTTCCCAGAGTGAGATACGCCTCGATCGCCGAGGAGAGCGAGTTGACGTGGCTGTAGGCGTGGCGGCCGGCAAGGTCGTTCTCGCCCTTCGCAAGCCGGTCGTAATAGTTGTCGTCGAGGTATTGTACGCCGAGCGTCTTGTAACGTTCGCCTGCGCCGCGCTGGTAAGCCAGAAAGAGATTCTCCGAGATGGTGTAGGACTCGTCCCAGGTGTAGGAGATATCCTTCCCTGGACGCCAAACGGTGTCGTGCTCGACGGCTGCTTTAGGGAAGTGCGGCAGGGCGGTGTCCGTGGTGTGGTCGAGGATGGAAAAGGCGTCCGGGTCACCGACCAATTCGTGGGAATCGATGAGGCCGCAAACGATCTTGTCGTAGCAGTATGTGGGAAAACGATTTTTTTCGTAGAAGTCGCCGGAGATGGTTTGCGCGTAAAGGCGATTCAAGCGCAAGACCTTGTCGCGAACTTCGGGGGACTTCGTGATGGCGTAACCGCGAGCCAGCGCCGAGACCCATTGACCGAATGTTCCGCCCGGGGCGAAACCGGCGCCGAAAGTGTGATAGTCGTAGTTCGGGTCGTAAAGGTACCAGCCGCCCAACTCCGCGCCGGGTGCGGGCTGCCCGGCCATCTCGCGTAGAGGTTTCAGGAGACTATCCTCGCTGAGGCCCATTAGCACGGCTTGCGTTTCTCGGAATTGCTTTTCGTGCAGTTCGCTTGCGAGCGTGACGTCACCGTAGCTGAATTGCGCAAGCGGGGCCGCGCCTTGGGTAGCGGTGGTGAGAGAAGGGAGCCAAAGCCGGGAACCGGCGAGCCCCCCGGCGGCGAGAGCCGCGGATTGGAGGAAAGAGCGGCGTGAGCTGTTCTTTAAGGATTTTCTCGACGGCATGGTGATTTCCCTGCCGAAACAAAGCATAGCACCCGGAGGTTCGCCAAGCTTTATAATCCTTCCACTTGGAGGTTCCCTTGTTGAAGACCGTGACGATGCTGGTGGCATTTATGGCGGCGGTTTCCGCGTTCGTACCCGGTGGTCTGCATGCTCAGCAGAATTCGCAGGAGAAAGAACAGCTTCTCTGGCAGAAGCTGGCAGCCACGGTCCATGAAGTGGACGGCAAACTCGATGGCGTGCTCGCGGTGGCGATTTTAGATTTGTCGACGGGACAGCAATATTTGCTGCACGCCGATGAAGTGATGCCTACGGCAAGCTCGATCAAGATCGCAATTCTTGCCGAGCTTTACCGGCAAGCGCAGCAAGGCAAGGTCAAGCTGACCGATTTCTACACGCTGCAACAGTCGGACCTGGTGGGGGGAAGCGGAATCACCAGCGTGCTCACGCCGGGAATGACCAAGCTGACGCTCCGGGACGTTGCCGGGCTGATGATTTCCGTGAGCGACAATTCGGCGACCAACGTGATGATTGACCGCATCGGGATGGAAAACGTAAACGCGCTGCTGGATTCATTGGGGCTGACGCATACGCGGCTCCACCGGAAGATGATGGACATCAAAGCGGCTGCGGAAGGCCGCGAAAACGTGGCCACGCCTCGCGAGATGATGCTGCTGCTCGAAAATCTCTATCGCGGCAAGGTTTTGAACAAGCAGATGACGGAGGACTATTTCAATTTGCTGAGTGTGCACAAGGAGAGCTACATTCCGCGAGATTTGCCGGAAGATTTGAAAGTAGCGAATAAGCCGGGCGAGCTGGAGGGCGTGCGCAACGATTCCGGAATTGTTTTTACGGGCAAACGGCCCTATGTCATCAGCGTGATGACTTCGTACTTGCGTCGGGAACGAGAGGGCGGCGAGGCGATTACGAAAATTTCCGATGCCGCTTACCAGATGTTCGACCGTTTAAGCCGCGCGTCGGAACTAGGCCGCGTTGTCTCGCCCCACGACACCGGGAATCCCTGAGAGCGTCATGGGGTACCCGGATGGATCCGTCTCTATTAGGGTGCGACCACGTCTTTCAATTTGGTTTTTACCTGGACAGCAGAAATACTCGAGGCATCCCACCCACCGCCAAGCGCTTTGATGAGAAGAACGCTGGTGACCAGGCGCTGACCGCGAATCGCCGCAAGCTGCTGCTCGTTGTTTAACAAGGTTTGTTGAGCAGTGACGACATCGAGGTAATTGACGAGGCCGCCGGTGTAGCGATCGGTCGAGATATTTAGCGTGCGCCGGGCTGCGTCCACAGCTTGCTCCTGCGAATGAAAAGCCTGGTCAAGCACGGTCAGGCCGGTCACATCGTCCTGTACTTCGCCGAAGGCGCTGAGAACGGTGTTGCGATACCCAGCGACGGTGGCATCGTAACCCGCTTTCGCGAATTGTGTTTGCGCGCGCCGCGCGCCGCCGGTAAAGATGGCTTCGGCCGCATCAGCTCCGACCGCCCAAAGCGTACTCTGCACGTTCAGAAGCTTAGCGATGTCGGTCGCCTGCCATCCGCCATTTGCAAAAAGATTCAGCGAGGGAAAGTAAGCGGCGCGGGCAATACCGATTTGCGCGTTAGCCGCAGCCATCTGGCGCTCGGCTTCGGCAATGTCGGGGCGGCGCTCGAGAAGATCGGAAGGCAGCCCGGCATCCAATGCGGGAGGCTCGGCATTCAATTCTTTCGGAGCGAGATGGAAATCCGGAGCGGGTTTACCGAGCAGAACGGCAATCGCATCCTCGAACTGCTTTCGTTGCTGTTGCAGCAAGATGGCTTGCGTGCGCGTGGTGTTGAGAAGCGTTTCTTCCTGCGCGACGTCGAGACCGGAGGCCACTCCGCCTTTGTGACGCGAGTCCACCAATTCCAGGCCCTTTTGCAGCGTCTCGACGGTGCGATTCAAGATGCCCAGCTCCGTGTCGAGTTGGCGAACGGTGAAGTAATCTCCCGCCAGCTCCGAAGTGATGACCAGGCGCACATTTTCCAGATCCGCGGCGCTCGCCTGATAGGCAGCCTGCGCGGCTTCGATGCTGCGACGGCGCCGGCCAAACAGGTCAACTTCATAGTTGACGGTAAAAGGCAAGGTAAAGGTGTTCTGCGTAACGGGAGCTATAGCGGCGACATTAAAATTGGAGGCGCGGTTGCCGGAAAGGCGCTGGCGCTCTGCCTGAGGCGCAGTAGCGAGCGTTGGAAACTGCGTGGCAATTTGGAGCGCGGCCGAAGAGCGAGCTTGCTCCAAATGAGCGGCGGCAATCTTGATGGTTTGGTTGGCGTCGAGTGTCTGCTTTTCGAGAGCGTCCAGTTGCTCGTCGTGAAAAACGCTCCACCATTCACCTTTCGGCACGCCGTCCTTCGGCGCACCCTCGCGCCAGGGTTCCGGGACGTCCCACTTAGCGGGCACGGGAGCCGATGCGCGCTGGTACTTTGGCCCGACCGTGCAGCCGGAGGCCAAAACAAAGACAGCAATACCACTGAAGGCCGCCATGTTCTTCGTACGCTTCATTATTGTTTTTTGGAAGCCGGCACGGACGCTTGCGGCTTGCCCGGACCGGTTGCGGGCGCAGGATTGATGGCGATTTCTTTCACGCGAACTTCCTGGCCTTCGTCGAGCGAATCCGCGGGGTTCACGACGAGCCAGTCGGAGCTTTGCAAGCCCTGCAAGACTTCGAGCGAAGTGCCGTAATCACGACCGATCGTGAGAGGGCGCAGTTGAATCTTGTGATTGGCGTCCACGACCACCGCGCGAAGCCCTTCGGAACGGAACAAGAGCGCGTTGACAGGCACAGCCAGGCGGGCGGTGGTGACCTTCACACGGAGATGCACCTGCGAGTAGCCGCCCGGAAGAAGCGCTCCGTTATGGTTGGGAACGTCCACCTCGGTCAGCAGAGTACGGGTGGCAGTATCAATAGCTTCGGCAGTGCGGACTACCTTGCCCTCAAATTGCTGGCCGGGATATTGCGTAAGCTCAAGATAGGCTCCCAGCCCAGCGCGAACCGAAGGCGCCGATGTTTCCGGAACGTTTAGATAAACGCGGATGGGATCGGTCTGTGCCAGAGTAAACAGCAACTGCGACGAGCCGCCGTTACCGGCATTGATCAGCGTCCCGATGTCCACATTGCGCTTTGTGATGACTCCGCTGAAGGGCGCATAGATGTGCTTGAAGGATTCCAATTCTTCCAGGCGGCGGACGTTGGCTTCCGAAGACTGCACGATCGCCCGCTTGGCCTCCAGGTCGCCTGTGGCATTGTCCACTTCCTGCTTGCTTACGCCGTCGGTCTTAATGAGTTCGGCATAGCGCGTCGCGGTGATTTCCGAGAGATGGGAGTTAGCTTTCGCCGTGCTTAAATCCGCGCGAGACTGAGAGAGCTGCTGATCCACTTCTGGTGTGTCAATGTCCGCGAGCAATGCGCCCTTCTGAACGCGACTACCGATGTCGTGATACCACTTTTGCAAATAGCCGCTGGTGCGCGCGTAAATCGGAGATTCCACATAAGCTTGCAGGGTTCCGGGAAGGACAAGGTCTTCCTCGCCCGCTTCCGCGGTGGGGTGAATCACGGCGACGGTAGGAATCGCCATCGTCTCCGTTTCCTTTGCCAGGGCCTGATACTGCGCGCGGCGCTGGAACAACGTGAATCCGCCAAAGACCATCAGCAGAATCACGAAGAAGAAAAGGAACGTGAAAATCCGTCTGCCTTTTGTGTATTGCGTTTCCTGATGTTCAGAATCCATCGAAACACCGCCTCCATCATGGCCGAAACTACCGCTAACTTCCATATCGAAGAATTTCAAGCTACCGCCGGCTCCGGCGGTGGCTCGTGGCCGGGCCGACGCGTACGCCGCCCGTGAATCATCGAAAAAACGCACGGGACGAAGAAGAGCGTCGCGAACGTGGCAAACAGCAGTCCCCCAATCACGGCGCGTCCCAGCGGCGCGTTTTGCTCTCCGCCCTCTCCTAAACCCAGCGCCATGGGCACCATGCCGATAATCATGGCAAGCGCGGTCATCAGCACCGGGCGGATGCGGACGAAACCCGCCTCGAGCGCCGCTTCCCGCGCGCCCTTGCCTTCATCCATTTGTTCGCGCGCGAAGGAAACCATTAGGATGCTGTTGGCCGTGGCCACGCCCATACACATGATGGCGCCCGTAAGGGAGGGGACGTTTAGAGTCGTGTGCGTGAGCAAAAGCATCCAGCAAATGCCGGCCAAAGCGCCGGGCAAAGCGGTAATGATAATGAAGGGATCCAGCCAGGACTGAAAATTGACCACGATGAGAAGGTACGCGAGAACAATCGCGCCAAGCAGACCGAAGCCCAGGCCCGCGAACGAATTCTTCATCGTTTGCACCTGGCCGCGAATCAAGATGTGACTCCCTGGTGGCAACCCATTCTTCTCGACGGCTGCAACGCGCTGTTCCACCTGGTCGGCGACGCTCCCGAGGTCCCGGCCATCAACCGCTGCGTATACGTTAATCATAGGCACGCTGGTGTAGTGAGAAACCTCCGCTGGGCGTGTGGTCGTGTGGGTCTGGACAAGATTTCCGAGAATTTGCGGCGTGGCCCCGGGAGCGCTTCCGCTAATAGGAGTATTTTGCAAGGCCTGGTAAGAATCCACGCGGTACTGAGGCTCCTGCACGGCGACGGAGTATTCCACACCGTTCGTGGGGTCGAGCCAAAACGCCGGAGACGTTTGAAAGCTGGAACTCAAGGAAACGAGGACGTTTTGCGCGACGTCGCGCGACTGCATGCCCACAGCCTGGGCGCGCGAGCGGTTGATCTCCATGAACAGCGTGGGATCGTCGAACGCCTGATGGACATGGACATCCACGGCTCCGGGAATGTGGCGCATCTGAGCGGCAAGTTTTTCGCCGACGAGATAATTGTCCCGCTGGTTGGTGCCCGTAATCTCCACGTCAATCGGTGAGGGCGTGCCGAAATTCAAAATCTGCGTCACGATGTCCGCCGGCTGGAAAAAGAACTGCACGCCGGGAAACTCCTGAGGAAGCCTCTCCCGCAGGTCGTTGATGTAGCTGGCAGTAGACTTGCCACGCTCCTCTTTCAATTGCACCAGGATCTCCGCGTCAGATGTTCCGATGACGCCCGCATTGCTGTAAGAGAGGTTGATGCCGCTGTAAGGCACGCCGATGTTGTCGAGAAGAGTGGTGATCTCTTCCTTCGGAATGGTTTCGCGAATCGCGCTATTCACCTGATCCGCAAGGCGCGCAGTCTCTTCGATACGCAGGCCGGTGCGGGCGCGCAAGTGCAGGCGAATTTGCCCTGCATCAACTTTGGGAAAGAAATCGCGGCCCAGCGCAAAAGCAAGCAAAAGGGAAAGAATACAAAATCCCAAAAAGCTGACGGTAAAAAGACGGGGAAAGTGCAGCGCCGTGTGCAGCGCGCTCCGGTAGGATTCGCGGAAGTGCTCGAATTTCCTCTCGAAGCCCTGTTGATACCGGCGGAAGAAGCCCATTCTCTCGCCGACGTGCTCTTCGGGACGGTATTCGTCTTCGGAGCTCAGCAGATACATGGCCAGAGTCGGAACGATGGTTCGCGACCACATGTAGGAAGCCAGCATGGCGAAGCTCACGGCCTCTGCCAGCGGCACGAACAGATACTTTGCGACTCCAGAAAGAAAAAACATGGGAATAAAGACGATGCAAATCACTAGAGTGGAAACAAACGCTGGCACGGCAATCTGTTGCGCGCCGTCGAGAATGGCCTGCACGGTGTCTTTGCCCATGGCCAGGTTGCGATTGATGTTCTCGATTTCCACGGTGGCGTCGTCCACCAGGATGCCGACGGCGAGCGCGAGACCGCCTAGAGTCATGATATTGATGGTCTGGCCCAGGACGCTGAGGCAGAGAACGCTCACAAGAATTGATAAGGGAATCGAAACGGCGATGATGAGCGTGCTCTTCCAGTTGCCGAGGAAAAGCAGAATCATGATGGCCGTCAGGCATGCCGCGATGAGCGCTTCGCGCAGCACGCCTTGAATGGACGCGCGGACGTATAGCGACTGGTCGAAGAACAGGTTGACCTTCAAATCTTTGGGGAACGAGCCTCTGTTGTACTCCAGCATCCGCTTCACGCCGTCGACGATTTCGAGTGTCGATGCGCCGCCGGTCTTATAGATGCTCATGAGCACGCCGCGCTGGCCGTTGGCGAGAACGATGTTGGTCTGGGGCGAGAAGCCGTCGCGAACGTGAGCGACATCCTTCATATAAATGGTTGCGCCGTTCGTCGTTTTCACCGGCAGGTCGTTGAGCTCTTGAACGGTTTGCGGGCTGCCATTCATCTCGACGTTGTATTCGAGCGGGCCGAGCTTGGCGGTCCCCGTGGGAAGAATAAGGTTTTGCGCATTCACCGCGCTGACGATGTCCACGGCAGAGAGGCCTTTGGACTGCAGCGATGCGGCGTCCATGTCCACGCTGATGACGCGCTGTTTCCCACCGTAAGGAAAAGGCGTGGCCGCGCCCGGGATGGTTGCGAGCTGCGTACGGATGAAGTAGTTTCCGAAATCGAAGAGCTGCTGCTCGCTCATGGTGTCGCTGGTGAGCCCGATTTGAATGACGGGCACCGTCGAAGCGGAATAGATGATCACCAGGGGCGGCGTTGTTCCCGGGGGCAGGAATCGCAAGAAGGTCTGCGAGATAGCGGCGGTTTGCGCCAGGGCAGTTTGGATATTTGCGTGAGGCTGAAAGAACACCTTGATGACGGCAATGCCGTTCAGCGATTGCGACTCAATATGCTCGACGTCGTTCACCAGCGTGGTCAGCCCGCGCTCGACGTTCGAGGTGATGCGTTGCTCCATTTCCTGGGGTTGCAGTCCGGTATAGGTCCACACCAGGCTGATGACCGGGATGTTGATTTCCGGAAAAATATCGGTCGGGGTGCGCTGCAACGCCACCGGGGTCAGCAGAATGATGACGAGCGCCATCACGACAAACGTGTATGGCCTGCGCAGCGCTAATCGGACAATCCACATAGATCTCTGTCTCTAGCCCTGGTTGCCGTCTGACACCCGTTTCCGAGAGCGGCAGTGATTGACATTAGATTCGCCAGGGCAATTGTTCGGGTACGTTTCCTTTGTTAATACCGCTTATAAGGAAAACGCATCCTCTGCCCCCAAGGGTTATCCCAATTCCACGCCATACCGGGTCGAGATACCAGAGCGAACTGCGCGCCTACTCCTGCAGGCTCAGAGGACTAAAGGCGCGCAGGTTGGCGACATCGTTCCTTCGATGCGGACATTCTGACACAGGGCACACGGAAAGCCCCGTCCAATTTGGAACGAGCTCTAGACCGAGCTTCTTCTGTGCCGGGCAGCGATCCGCAAGGTGGCCGTTGAAGTAGGCCCCCGGCGGCACGGTATCTTTTCCTGGGACGCTACTTGTGGGTCATGGTGAAGACGCCGTCCCAGGTTGCAGGGGGCTCTTCGAACAGATACTCCTGGCAGCGTTTCCAGTAGACGCGTGAGGGGCCGTCATCGGGCCATTGGTTGAGAATTGCCTGAAACGCATCCTGTGAGGCTTGCCATTGGCGCTGGCAGTAGAGCCCGCGCGCTTTCCGGAAAAGCTCAAGACGTTTGCGGGCCTCTTCTGGAGTGCCGTAGACGGAATCTTCGCCCGTGCGCCCGATGAGTTCGCAAATAGTAACCGGCTGAAGCTTGCCTTTGACTCGAATCAGATCCAGTTCGCGGAACACGAAACCGCTGTCCTTGGCTCCCGCGTAAGTGGATTCATTTACGATGATGTGCGTGCCGTAATCCTTGTTGAGTCCTTCAAGGCGCGAAGAGAGATTGACGGTGTCGCCAAGTGCCGTGTAGCCGTAGCGCAGCGCGGAGCCCATATTGCCTACGCTGGCCATGCCGGTGTTTAGGCCAATGCCAATGTCGAGATGCGGTTTGCCCTGGGCCTCCCACTTTTTTTGCAACTCGCGAACGCGCTCCATCATCTTCAGCGCAGTCTTGCAAGCTTTGGCGGCGTGGCCTGGCTCTTCGAAGGGCGCGCCCCAAAAAGCCATAACGGCATCACCGATGTATTTATCGAGCGTTCCGTTGTTGTCGAAAACCAGCCTGGTCATGTCCGAGAGATATTGGTTTAGAAAAAGGGCTAGTTCCTGAGCGTCCAGTTTTTCGGAAATCGTTGTGAAGCCGCGGATGTCGCTGAACATCACGCTGATTTCGGTTTTTTTGGGTTCGACGAGTTGTGGGTTGACAAGCAGCCGGCGAATCACTTCGGGACTTAGGTATTGGCCAAATGCCGAGCGCACGCGACGCTTCTCTTTTTCCTCGAACAGCGAACGGTAAAGAGAAACCAGTAAGACGTTGGTGGACAAGGTCAGCGCGGGCACCAGCAGGTTCAGCCACCACCCGCCGAGGAATGCCCAATAGTTGGTGGCGATCATAGGCGCAAGAAGCGCCACTCCGAACCACATCCACCGCGGCGGAACCAAAGCCATCCAGATTCCCAGAGGTATCCCGAAGAGAAAAATCAGCAGAACATCGAGCAACGCCTGCCTCCCGCCTCTCTTCAGAAAGCGGTTGTTCAGAATGTTGTCGATCACATTGGCGTGGATTTCCACTCCGGGATAGTCCGTGCCGCCATAGGGAGTGCCACGGAGGTCGCCGATGCCGGTCGCAGTGGCTCCCACCAAAACGATTTTTCCGCGAAAAGTGCCTGCCGCGAATCGCTTCTGCAAGACGTCCACGATCGAGTAATGCGTGAAGGTACTTGCAGGTCCCTGATAATTGATCATCATTTGCCCGCGCCCATCCGGATGCAGGGTTAGTGATTGGCCGAAACGAATCCCGATGATGCCCTGCGGGCCATAGATTGCGTTCATATCTTGTGCGGGTGGGCCGAAGAACGCCCGGGCGGCCATCAGATCGAGCGAGGGGTAAATGTCCCACTCGTCTGGATTCTTGCTGCGGCCGTAGGGAAGCAACAGGGTGGCGCGGCGCACGATTCCATCATCATCCGGCGGAGCATTGAAAAAACCCGTCCAGGAAAAATCTCCATGGAGCGCGGAGGTGAATTGATCGAGGTTCGCTTCGGCGCCCTGGGGAATCAGGCCCCCCAGGGAGAAGGCCTCCAGCATTTGCAGTTTTTCCTTTTTCTGGGCTTCGCGATGTAGAGGGTTGGCGGGAGGGTAAGCAAAGAAAGCGATTTGACTGGCATAGGCATCGAGAGTCGATGGTTCGATGCCGCGCAGGTCAGCATCAGTGAACAAAAAATAGTTACCGAGGATCACCGGGCCAAATCGCTGAATCGCCGCGGCAAACTGTTTGTCGGCATCATAGGAGGCCGCGAGGCGCTGCAGTTCCGCCGCCAGTTTTTCGTCGATAGGCTCGCCGCGACTCTTGCGCGCTTCCAGTTCGGTCCAAAGCGCGCGAATCGGTGCTGCAGATTGGTCTGGCTTGCTGAAAGTAATGTCGAACGCAACGACCTTGGCCTCTTCCCCGTGCAGCACGTCAAGCATTTTGACAAAGTACGAACGCGAGAACGGCCAGCGGCCGAGGACCTCCTGCGCCTTCTGATCAATGTCGATGACCACAATTCGTGGGTCGGGGCGGGAAAGCCGCGGCGGACGATAGCGGAAGCGCGTGTCCAAGGTGGCGAGTTCCAGCCGCTGCACGAACTCAAAAATCGGCGTAGGACGCTCTCCGACAAAGGTGAAAACATAGAGAACGAGCGCGGAGAGAGTGATGCAAAGACTTAAGAGGAACGAGACGCGGTGCCGCCACCACGACTGCAGGAGTTCGTAGAGGCCAAAGAAGCCACGCCTTTGCCAAAAACTTTCTGAAGGATCCGCCATCGGGTTCGAACGCCTGAATGCCTCAGGCGGGCTACTCGCGGAAAATGAAATTCAGCTTCACGCCCGAGACTTCGATCAAGTCGCCATCGTTCAGCCGCGTCGGACCGGAGATAGGCCTGCCATTGACCGTAGGCACTTTGTCGCCGGGGCCCAGGTAGTAGCCATCGTCGCGCTGATTGATTTGCACGGCCATTTGCGGTTTGAACCAGCCCTTCAGCTTCACGGTTGCCATCGCCGATTTTCCAACGACCGTCAGCTTGTTGGTGAGGATATATTCCTTCTGGTCGGTATTCCCTCCGAGCACCATGAGCGTAGCCACTTTCACACGCGTGGAGGCGAATTGCATGGACTCACCCATCGCCGCAGCCTGCTGAAGCATCTGGCGGCGCTCTTTGGTGTCGAGCACCATCGTTTCGTTAATGCGCGGTGCAGCCGCTTTTTTACCGGCCGTCCAGGGCACCGGCGCGTCGCCGCTGGCGTCCACTTTGATGGTGTGCTTGCCGATGTGGACTTTATCACCGTCGTGCAACGTGGCGCGCTCGACGCGCAGGTCGTTGACAAACGTGCCGTTGAGGCTATTCAAGTCCTCAATGACCATGCGACCGCCCTCGAAAAAGATCTTCGCGTGGTAACTGGAGACCGCCAGGTTGTCCACGGACAAATCATTGTCCGGGGCCCGCCCGATGGTCACCGGGCGGCTTCCCACCGGCACCTCTCTCACGAGTTTGTTATCGAACATCAGGCTGAGCTTCGCCATCACTTTCCTCCAGCATTGCCATTATTGCCTAGGTTCTTAAACGCTTTGCGTCGAAACCATGAAAACCATCCGTTGGAATCCTTAACCATCCGTGCGATCACCACCGTGATGTTGTCCGGGCCGCCTCGCTCATTGGCGATGGACACCAGTTCCTCGGCTCCGCGCACAGGGTTCGTTTCTGCTTGCAGCACGCCGGCAATTTCCGGCTCCGTAACCACACGCGTCAATCCATCGGAGCACAGCAACAAGACGTCCCGCGGAAACAAAACATGCTCTTCGGCGTCTACCTCAATCTCTGGCAGAGCGCCCAGCGCACGCAGCAATACGCTTTGCATGTCGCTCTGTTCGGCTTCAGCAGCGGTGATCACCCCTTGGCGCACCTGTTCCGCCACCAGCGAGTGGTCGCGGGTCAACTGCAGCAGCGAACCGGCACGCAACAGATACGCGCGGCTGTCGCCCACGTGCGCGATGCTCATTTTCGACCGGTCAATCCACGCCGCCGTCAGCGTCGCGCCCATGCCACGCTGTTCGGGATGCTCTTCCGCAGATTTGCAAATGGTCTTGTTGGCCAAATGCAGCGCCGTCGAAAGCCGTTTTGTCTTCGCGCTCCAACCCGGTTCGACTTTTCCCAAAACTTTAGCCGCGGGATTGGCTTCCTCGTCCAAGCAATGTTTCACCACAGTTTCCACAGCCAGCGCGCTGGCAATTTCGCCGTGCGCTTCGCCTCCCATTCCATCGGCGAGCACAAACAGGTTCAGCGGCGCGACAATACGAAAGCAATCTTCGTTGTTCGTGCGCACGCGACCAACGTCGGTCACGCCGCCGCTCGAAATTTGCACGCTTGCTCCATATTTGCCTGGCCGACCGAGCTGTGCCGTTTTTGAACTCACACCCCTGCGCACACTCCGGCTTTGAGCCTGTTCCAACGCTAACACACGCCAAGCCCCGCGACAGGCTTTGAACCCTACTGATTACTCGCTTTTAAGCCACACCGGAGCGCTGCAAATTGCCTTGTTTTGTGTAAGTTAGGGGCTTCCCCACGGCGCGGACAGTTCCCATAAATTCGGGAGCTAGCTTCGCTGACAGTTATAACTCATTCGTGTCCTAGGCGCAGGTTGGAAGGCCCGAACGGGATCCGTTCTTAGTATTCTTTCTGAGGGTCGTTGTCCATGTTTACATTTCTTCTCGGGCCCTTCCTTGCGGCGCTGCCCAAGCGCTGGCGCCAATCGCTGCCATGGCACAAGTTCATTGAATGGCGAATCGCCTCGATATTGAGTGGATTCGCCGAGTTTTTGTTCGGCGTTGTCGCCATCCTCTATTGGTATTCCTACTCGATGACCACCTGGGTTTCCCGCGGATTGGATGCTGCCCTTGCCGGCAAGATGGGGCCGAACGTGAACGATCAGCAGATCGGCTTCATGGCCATCTTCATCTTCGCGACGCATCCGCTCACCTGGCTGATTTTTTACCTCGCCGTTGAAGGCAGCATCCGGATCGTCGGCGCAGCGTTCACGGAGAACCATCTTGGGACCCTTCCGCTCTTTGTGGCGGACAAGATTTTTCTCAAGTTGACCGGCCGGAGCGCGCCGGGCATCGCTCAGACGGCGGGCTATACCGAATCGAATGTGTTCTCCTACATGGGTGCAATCCAAGAAAAAGTTCGCATTTCGACCAAAGCCGTCATTCCCGATGAACTGTGCGTCACTCGAGAAGGCGCGGCCGAATTCCTTCAGATTCGCGCTTGCCGGAGCAAGCCGGACTGGACGCCGCCGCGCACGGTGCGCTATCAGGATTCCTTTTATCGGCTGGAGGCGTGCACTAAGGGCACGGGGGCGCGGCCTTTCCATTATCGTTTGCGGCGCTTGTCCGCAGGCGTGATGAGCCGGACCGTCTTGCTGTACGCGCCGGAACAAGAGCCGGTTGTCTTCGGAGAAATGAATTAGACCAAGCTGCTTGCTTGACCGGACCTCAGCCCGCTTCGTCGCAAGAAAAGCGATTTACGAAGCATTACTTCTTCCACTCGCACACGCCTTTTCTCGCGATGAAGTTTTCCACTACAATCCGTTGCATGGCTGCCCGCCGCCAATCGTTCCTTGCCGCCTGCATAATCACCGGCGTTTTTGGCTTACCGCTAGCTGCACAGCAAAACACTCCAGACAACTCTCCACCAGCTCCTGCTCCAGACGCTCCCGCCCCTTCGGCTGCGCGCATCCTGCTGCTTCCGCGGCGGATGGTTTCCGGGGAACGTGCCACCCTCGCCGTGCTCGGCGTTAATGGACGGCTGACGCCGGGAGCCAAAATCACTTTCTCCAATGGCGACCACCTCAAAACCGACGCCACGGGCAGGGCTCTTTTTGTGGCGCCGCTCTTCCCCGGCGTTATTTATGGCTCGATTGAAGGCCATCCGGGGCGCGTTTCAACGATGATTCTGACGCCTGCCGAGGCTTCCTCGCCCACCATGGAGATTTCGTCGGCTCCGCGCGTCGTCTCGTTGACGGATCGCTTTGAGCTTCTTGGCAAAGGATTCTGCGGCGACGCCGACGCCAACCATATCAAGATTGCCGACCGCGACGCGCCGGTGCTGGCGTCTTCCCCCCTTTCGCTGACGATTCTTCCACCCATGGAGCTGCCTCCGGGGCCAGCCCAGGTTCAGGTCTCGTGCGCAAACCGCGACGCTTCGGAGTTCACCGTGTTGTTCGTCGAGCTCGCTTTGCAAGCGGATGCCTCGCCCCTGAAGCGCGGCGAGCATCGCACGCTAACGGTGCGAGTGAGTGGCACCACCGAGAAGATTTCATTGGAAGCGCGTAATCTCGCCCCGGATGTCGCGGAGCTGGTGGGAGGCAATCCCGTGCGGCGCTTAAGCGGCGGCGAGGAAGAAAACACCGCAAAGTTCGAGATCATCGGCCGCAAAAACGGTGCGTTCCTCATCTCCGTCCGCTTGGTGCCTAGCTGGGGAAAGCCTCGCTCGGAGTAGCAGGAGCCACTCCTGGCGGTGTTCTTTTGGATGTAGGGCCGAACCGTCTTCTAGCGTGCCGTTTGTGGCTGGCAATCACTCTGTTTGACTATGCGGAATTTTTGGAGCTGGCCGTGGCGGCATTTGCCGCTGGCGCTTCGGTCGAGAGGCTGAGTCGGCTCTGTCCGTTTTCCAGCAGCGGCTCTGCGGGAGCCGGTGCCAGCATCCCGTGGAGCCCGTCCTGGGTCTTTTCGAGCAGCTTGTCGGCTTCCCCATAGCTTTGGGAGGCGTTTTTCAGGTGCGTCCCGAGCACGTCGAATTTGTCTGAAAATTTTTCGAGCTGCTTCTCCAACCCCGAAAGACTGCCCAAAAGGCGTCGGACGTTGTCTTCCGTTTGCATCCCGCGGAGGCCCATAGCGATCACGCATAGGTGCGCGTAAAGGGTGTTCGGCGAAACGGCGATGACCTGCCGTTCGCGGCAATAGGCGTCTAAGGGCAAGCCTTTCCCATCCGCGCTCATGAGCAGTTCGTAGTAGACCGTTTCGGAGGGCACAAACATAAGCGCGAGATCGAGCGTGCCCTCTTCGGGAACAATGTACTTCTTCGAGATGGCGTCGGCGTGTCCTTTAACAGCGGTGACAAATGCGCGGCGCGCATCATCGCCTTCGGCGACGATGCGCCGGTAGGCATCCAGCGGGAACTTGGAGTCAATGGCCATCAGTTTTTTGTCGCGCAGAAAAATCACTGCGTCCGCAGCTTCTCCGCTCGAAAAGCGGTATTGCGCCGCGTAGAGGCCGGGAGGCAAGGAATCTTCCAGCAGGCGTTCGAGCGTTACTTCGCCGAGCGAGCCGCGCGACTTTGCGCCTCCCAGGATGCCTTCAATGGTCTGCGCCGCTTGCGACAATTGTGTGCTGGCTTGCTGCACGCCGCCGAGCTGCCGCTGAATCTCGTTAATTTGCTCGCGCGCGTTCTTGAGTTCGCCGGCCATCCGCGCTTGCGCGTCGGAGGTCAACTGCCCGGTAATTTGTGCGGAGTTCTTGATGGCTTCCTGGAGGGTGGGCGTAAAACTATCGAGCCGCTGCGCCACGCTTTTGGCGATCGTTTCCAGTTGGCCGGTGCTTTTCGCTTGCGAGTTTGCGATGGTCTGGAGGTCGCGGCGCAACTCATTCATCTGCGATTCCATGGTCTCGTTTTTCTGGCGCCCCTGCAAGCTTTGCAAAACCAGCCACAAAACGGCCAGGGCCACGACCATTACGGCGGCGATAAGCATCCCGTTCATTGGTTCTCCGATTCAATTGCGGGAAACGGTCCTCCTACTTTAGCAGAGGTCGAAAGCCAGGAGGTTGGAGAGTTGTAAGCTTGAACGTGGAGCAAACAGTTGCAGGTCCCGCTTTCTGAAGCGGCCGTCGACAAAGCGCGACTTTTTGACTTCACGTTGAAAAAGAAGGCCCGGCCATCGAGGACCTCCTTCCCTTTTGGCTTTTTAACTTCCGACTTTGAGCGGCTTGCCTACCAGCTCAGCTTAAGCGCGAACTGGAACTGCCGCGCATCGTAGGCGGCGGTGGGCTGGCCCGCGAAGCAAGTTGTGCCCGCGGTCGGGTCGCACAGTTGGTTGACGGCGGCAATGTTGGTGCGATTGAAAAGGTTGAACGCATCGGCGATGAGGTCCAGTTTCAGACGCTCACCCAAGGGGATGGCCCTCGAAAGCCGCATGTCCCACTGGAAGAAATTGGGCATGACGAAGCGGTTGCGGCCAAGATTGCCGTCGCAGCCCGCAGGCGGCGGGGCGAAGCCCAGTCCTCCAAAAGCTTGGCCGCTGTTACCCAGGCAGGTATTGGCCGGCACAAATACGACGCCAGGGATAAAGGACGAAGTCGTGCCTGCCGTACCGCTCGCTGCCACGGAAGGACGCGCCTGTGAGGCGCCCAGGTCCAATCGCGTGTCCTCCCCGGTGATGACGTTGTACGGCCGTCCGGAAGAGAACTCCACGATCGGAGAAAGCGCGAAGTCGCCGACGAAATGTTTCAAAGCCCCGTCGCCGGACTTTGCGCTGGGTGATTGGAAAACCGCGCTGGTGACCCACCGGTGGCGCTGGTCGTTGTCGGAATTGCTGCGCTCGAGGAAGGGGAAGCGGCTGTCTTGCGGCTCGAGCGGGGACTGCAAGTCGGTTGAGTCGTCAATCGAATGAGAATACGTGTAGCTCGACAGCAGCTCAAAGCCTTTCGAGAATCGCTTCGAAAGATTGAAAGTCAAAGCGTTGTACCAGGAGTTGCCACTCGAAAGCTGCGCGTCAACGCTGTTCCAGGGCACAGGAACGCCGAAGCCCTGGGGATAACCGGCGAACTGGGCCAGGGCGACCTGTCCTGCAAAGCCAGAGGGCACGCCGTTCGGGAAGAAGCCCGGGATCGGAGGTAGGCCGGGGAAAGCCGCGGCAAAGGAAGGATTCGGGCCCGAGCGCCGGAAGAAATTGAAAAACGCGGGTGTGCCGATGATGCCGACCGGTTGCGTGGAGCAGTTCGGCGATCCCGGGAAGCCTTCCCCCATAACTCCCGGCACCATCACGAGAATGCTCGTCGCACCGCTCGTGCTGATGCACGAAAACGGAGCAGCATTCGATGGAACGACCACCGTCAGCGGGTTGGTGACGCTCAGTCCGGAAGCCGCAGCGTTAAAGGCATTCTGGTCCAAAAGTTTTGGATCGGTCGAATTGAGGTCCAGGGGCCGGTTCAGGTGGATTCCACGAGTCCATTGATAACCGAGACTGAATTTCCAGGAGCCGGCAAGTTCGCGTTCAACGGTGAGATTCGCCTGGTTCGCGTAAGCGTACTTGAAGTTCCTCGCAATGGGCAGCGTGAAAGGCAAAATGGGCAGTGGAAATCCTGCCTGCAGATACGCTTGATTAGCGAAGATGGAACCGGAAGCGGTTGGGTTGAAGCGTTGCTGATTGGGCAGGTAAAACATGCCCAAGGCTGCGGGCGCATTCAACACCCCCTGGAAAATCGAAGACCCATTGAGATTGGTAGGACCGTCCAGTCCGCCGCCGCAGAATCCTGGAGTGCCCGCTGGCGCGGTCACAAGCTGACAAGCGGAGGGGGTTCCTCCCGTGGATATCAGTTGCACCGAGCGGCCACCGTCAGCCGTCACCGAGTCGAAAGCGGTGGCCAAGAGCGGATGGTCGTAAAACATGCCGTATCCGGCGCGGATGACGGTTTTACCGTTTCCTGCCGGATCCCAAGCCAGCCCAAAGCGAGGCGCGACATCTTTGTAATTGCGCGGAATCCCTTCCACGACGCCAAGAGCCTTCTCCGCGGCCGCATTGACGGCGGTGGCGGCGGTGAACAGCGGAGTGAGTTCCACGTCGTAACGCACGCCGTAGTTGACCGTCAGATGGCGATTCACGCGCCAGTTGTCCTGCCCGAAAAGGGCGATGGGGATGTTGTCGAAGGGCTGGTTGGAGCTCCCGATTCCCTGAATGTAGGAAGTTGGGACACCGAGGCCATAGGATTGCAACGCGGTGGTGCCGGGCAAGGCGATTTCGTTTGAGGCACAGGAACCATTATGATTCGTTCCGGTGGCGGGATTGACGCAGTCGAAAAGAAACGTGCCTGCCGAGAACCCGCCGAAATTGACGTCGCCGCCAAAGTCGAGCTCGAAAATCTGTGCCTTAGCGGAACGCAATTGGATGAGATTGTAATCGCCGCCGACTTTGAAGGTGTGGGCGCCTCGAACGAGCGTGACGTTGTCCGTGAATTCGAAACGCCGCTCGATCCGATCGACCGTGGAGTAGGGCTCCCGTCCGAAGTACCCGTAACCGGGTATATTCACGCCGATGTTGGAGCCACCCGGAAGCTGAGAAAACCCGAAGTGCAAGCCGCGCCGCGCAATCTGACTGCGGAATTCGTTGAATGTTTTGTCGTTGATGATCGTGTCGTGCTGGAAGGTGACGCTCAGGTCGCGCGACTGGTTGTAGCCCGCACGCGAGCCCGAATTCTGGCCAAAGACTTGATTCTGCGAAGTCGAAGGAAGGCCAGTGATGAGAGACGGAGAAACGCCGACGCGCAGGAAGGAATTGTTGCGATTGTTCCACCGCTGATCGAGGCGCGCCGACCACAGGCTGGTTTTCTCCATGACCGGGTAGTTGCCGCGAATCGAGTTAAGCGTAACGTAGGAAGCCGGCAGCGGCGCGACATAAACGCCGAATGGTGAGCACGTGGCGCCATTGTTCACCGGCAGGCCCGCCGGACAAGCGACCGGAATTGGGAATTGAGGACCGGGCGTGGCCGTCAGTGGAATGCCATGCTGCTGATAAAAACCGTTCGCCACCGCGCCAAAATCTATTCCGTTCACGGCCACGTTGGATGCGGAACCCATGAAGACCGCGTAGCTGCCCGCCTCCTGCTGAAGGGCCCCCGCCAGCGCTGCATTTCCGCCTGCAGCTGCAGCTCCAGCGGCTTGCAGCAGGGCCCCGGTGGCCGCCGTCTGGCTCGGTGTGAGCAAAAGACCCTGCAATTGGCATCCTCCGCAAGAAAACGGGGACAAGCCGAAATTGTCGGCGCCGATGCTGGAAAAGCCGGTTTCTTCCCGCTGCGTGTATTCGTACGAGAAGAAGTAAAACGTCTTGTCCTTTTTCAGAGGGCCGCCGAATGTAAGGCCGCTTTGCGTGCGCGTGTAGGCTTGCTTGACCGGATCGAGCGCGCCGGTCAACGGATCCACTTGCCCCGAGAAAGCGTTGCGCGCCTGAAACGCCTTGTTGCGGAAGTAACCGAAGGCATCGCCATGAAATTCATTGCTCCCGCTTTTCGTGACGATATTGACCACCCCCCCGGTGGCGCGCCCGTACTCCGCGTTGTAGTTGCTCAGAATGAGCTGAAATTCCTGCACTCCTTCCTGAGAAATCGTCGAGCGAATACCATTGATGGAGTTGTCCACTGCGTCGGCACCGTCGACGCTAACCATATTGCCGCGGGCGCGCGCTCCGCCGATGCTCAAGCCGCTGTTCGGAGCGGGGCCGATCGTTGGAGCCATGTCGCGGGTGGTCTGAGAGTTGATGAGCGTAAAGTTGATGTAATTGCGTCCGTTGATCGGAAGGTTCTCAATTTGCCGCTGCCCGACGGTGTCGGACACTTCGGTCTTGGTCGTTTCAATGGGCGCGGTTTCCGCCGAAACGGTCACGGTTTGCTGCATGCCCTTGAGCTCCAGGCGCGGATCAAAAGAGGCGTTTTCGCCGACCGTCAGCACGACAGAAGGGTTTTCGTAGTTTCCGAAACTGGAGCCCCCGTCCACGGTCATTTTGTAGCGGCCGGGAGGAATTCCGACCAGATTGTAACGGCCGTTGTCGTCGGCAACGGCAATTCGGGTCGCGCCGGTGGCCGCATTGGTCAGTGTGACCTTTGCGCCTTTGACCCCGAGATTCTGTGGGTCGGAGACCGTTCCAGAGAGCGTCGCCGTATTCACCTGCGCCGAGACACGTGGGGCTCCAAGTACCAAAAAGAGGAGCAAAGCCCCCAAGAAAATGAATCGCCAGGCGCTTACTTGCAAGCGCGGCTGCAGACTGGCTGACACACACACCACTTGCTTGCTTTGCACGATTTCCTCCTGTGGCACCTGAAATCCCTGCTACCCCTAGCGGTGGCCTCGACCCTGTTCAAGGCCGCTTCGCACCGAAATAGTTGAATACAGGGCTTTTACTGCAATGCGCCCCCTGTTTCAACTGAAAACTTCTCTTAGCTTGCCTCATAGACAAGCACCTTTCGTTGCGGGCGAGCAAGAATCGCCCGGGCTCAAGCCTTCGCAAGCGACAAAGGGCCGCTCCAAACACAGAGAATGACACTTCCTGTCGTTTGCGCCAGGGGGCCCAGGCGAAGCGCGCTAGCTGCCTGGAAGAGACAGATTTCTAAGAACTTAAATCTGCTTTGGTCCTACAGATTAATTTGCTGCGCAAATTCGCTTGCGGCGTGGCTCACCGCTTTCGCCGTAAGGTCCCAATCGTTTCAGACATTTCAATGGGCTGAGGAGAAAGCGAAGCTCGATCTGGAAGCAGATTTTGGCTACTGGCTACGGTTCAACAGGGATCCGGCTAGAGCTGCAGGTGGCGCTGGACGAACTTGCGGAGGCGTTCGCGGTCTTCGTCGCGCATGTGCACGAATTCAACCCCGTTGCCATCCTGGCCGATGTTGCGGACCACCGCTGTGAAATTGATCTTGCGCAGGCCGGCGCGCACTTCCAGTTTGATCGAATCGCCTACGGTGAGTTTTTTCCGAGATTCCAGATAGGCGCCCCCCAAGCTGATGGTTTTTACGCGGGCGAGGCCGGTGGGCGCTCCTTCAATCTGCGCGCGTAGCGGCGACTCGAGAGGCACGCGCACGTAGCGGCGCGGAATCAGATAACTGGAACTCGATTGAGCGGGAGCGCCAAACGCGGCGGCCGCCTGCTGGAACGAAGGACGATTCTCGATCAGGGCGAGGGCATCTTCAGCTGCCGCGCGCAAGCCGGCGGGTTCGGCATAAGCCAAGCCGTCGCGCTTGTCGATGAGCGTGTGAAGAAGCTCCGCAGCTTCGTAACAGCGCATGCGCCCGAGCGCTTCGATGGCCTTGATGCGCACAAACTGGTCGCGCAAAACTTCGTGTTCGCCGGCCGCGATTTCCAGAAGCTGCGGAACGCCGGTGGCTTCCTGGGCCAATCCGATTTGATCGATCATCATCGGCACAACCAAAGGATGTGCATCGGCTAGAATGGCGGAGAAAACAAAAGCCGCGCTGTGCGCTGAGCTGGAATTGGAAGGCCGCGAAAGCTCGCTCACCGCCAGGTCTTGAAGATTCCATTCCCAGCTTCCGATGGCACGGGCCAGACCGCGCAGCAGGCGCTCGGAATCGGCTGCGGCCAGCAACCGTATAGCGGCGGTAACCCGCTGGCGGCGCGCTTCGTACAAACGCGTTTCAAGCAAGTTGAGAACGGGCACGCCGATGGTCCTCAGGAGCCGCGACATCGCGGGCAGCATATCGGCGCCGCGCGGCTCGCTGAGCAATAGGGTCAGGCGGTCGAGCAATCGCTCAGGGTCGCGCTGCAAAAGTCTTGGGAGAACCGGATCCAGCGGCCGATTGGCGAGCGACGCGTCCACCAACAAAAACCAGCGATCTTGGGCAACAAGGCGCGTCGCGAGAGCCGTCATGTGATCGTGTTCTTTGTCACGTGGCGCGCGCTCGAGATTCGTGAGGATGAACTCGAATCCGCCATAATCGGCTCGAGTCACGGCGATGCGTCCCAGAGATTCCACCAAAGCAGCTAGCAATGCCGCGGTTTCCGGAGCGGTCTCGACTTGCAAGGCTTTCATCGCGCTGCGGCTGAGTTCTTCGGGTAGTTGATTGGGCCAAAGGGATTCAAAAAGTGGGACCAGCTCATTGAGGCCGGCGGCGACCAAACGCCGCGCCGAACCTTCAGGAAGTTCCAGCCGGCGCAAATAATTCAAAACGATGCTTCGCGCTTCGCGCCTGGGAGCGTCGGCTCCGGTGTCCACGAGCTGCCCGAGGGTTTGTTTCAGGGCGGCCACGGGAACGCACCAAACCTCGGGCCCGCGCACGACCGCCGATTTTTCGCGAGCCGGCAGCTCGAGCCAAAACCGGTTCATCAACTGCTCGCGGTGCGTATCGGTTGCCCAAGCGACGGCGAGCGAGGAAAGGTGTTGCGAGGCATGCGGACCGGTGTATGCGCCGGATTCCACGAGCACGTCCGCCAAACGATGGAAGGAGAGACGCACCGACGGAGGAGTCAGCGATCCGCCGGCGAACTCCGAGGTGAGGAACTCCAAAATCGTGTTCTCGGAAAGACGCAGCAGATAGGGCAGGGGCTGCTCGCCATCGCGCGGAGCATATTGCGAGACGGAGTGGAGCAGCATGCGCACGCTCTCTCGGCTGGCCTCGTCCATCGATCCGTGGATCGCGCGCGCCGCTTCCTCAGGAGAAAGTCCGCGAGCGCTCTCGAGCGGCGGCGTCAGCCGCGCCAGCAAACGCAGCATAGCCATCAAATCATCGAAGTCGGGCGCTTTGATCGGGGAATCGCCCGTTTCGCGCGGCGCATGTCCACCGTAAGCCACCAGCGCGCCAATCAGGCTCGCGAGGACCGTGTCCACCTTGCGGTCGGTTTGCGTATTGACCGAAATGCCTTCCACGCGGTTCTCCAAGAGGCGGGCGGGCCACCACGCCTTGCCAGCATCCCCAGCAGGCTCGTCCAATTCTAGCAACGACTGCCTCATGAGTCGCGCCAGAGTGTCCAGTTCGCCCACATGGAATCTTCTGGAAAAGACCAGAGACCAGATGCCCACGCGGTGCAAATCGGCGGCCAGCGCCTGCATTTCTCCGCGTGTGTCCGGCAGGTGTCCTCCGCCGATTCTCGGAGCAACAATCCCGCCGCGCTCGACGCGAATTTCGAGCCCTTCAAGAGACTCCGTGATTTGTCTCAACGAATCGTAAGCGGTATCCAGGCTGTCGAGGCGGCTCGGATGATTCTTGTCGTAGAGGCGCTCCGACCGCAGCAGCAGGTGGAAATCTCGAAGGCCGCGAAGAACCTCGACCGCTTTATGGTCTGAGTTTGAACCTGAAAGCGTGGCAATGGAGGTCAAAGGCCCGGGAGCGGCGGGTTTGGCAGTGGAATTTGCGACCGGCTTCGACCGGGATTCGCGCTGATTGTCGCCGTTTGGCAATGTGGCCCGTAAAGGCAAACTGCCTCCCAAGTGCTACGTCAGATGTCGGCTTCGATCCGCCGGTGAGGTCCCGAGCCAAGTCCCGGTCCGTGAAGCCAGACGGGGCCTAGGTAGAGCTGAAGCAACTGCCCCTCCCTTGAGGACGCGAAGATAAGTCTTTTATATTCATGGCGAAACAAAGGAGGTTGTAGAACTTTCGAATTTCAGGTGTAACAAATTGTTACACATCAAGTAGGTCCGACCACCCTAGGAGCAAGGCAAACGGGCAGAAAAACGAGCCTCATGGATGTAAAGGCACATCGAGCGTGACCGTGCCGCCTTCACTTGCCTGGAAGGTTCGTTTTGCAAGCTGATATCCGCTCAGTTTGACCGTGACGGTATGCAGACCGGTAGGCACTTGAACTCGCGAAGGTGTGAACTGGCCGGTGGAACTACCGTCGACGATGATCTCAGCGCCCTTGGGACTGCTGTTCACTTGCGCCCACGCGACGTGCGTTCGTTGCGTCAGCTCAACATTCAGTGGTGTTTGAATGTCTTTTACTTGAATGGCTCCCGAGTAGGGCTCGTATCCTTGCAGACGCAACACCAGGTTGTACTGTCCGGGAGCGAGCGGAAGAACGACCGGAGTCTGCCCTGCTTGTTTGGCGCCGTTAATGAAAACGTCGGCTCCCGGGGGCTGGGTGGTGATGAAGATGCCCTTGGCCAGCGGCTCGAGCTTGAGTTTCTGGTCCTGCGCCTCGTCCCCTTTGATCTGTAGAGCGGTTTGCAGGGGCTGATAGCCTTCCTTTTGCACTTCCAGGCTGTACCGTTGTGGTCTGAGATTGTTGAAACTGCAGGGTGTCTCGCACTTGCTCAGGACGTGGCCTGCCGGTCCATGAAGAACTGCCGTCGCGCCGATCACGTCGGTGATGACGTGAATGGCTCCGTGGCCCGCTGCCGGTACCGGATGACTACTGTCGTCGGAGCCGCCCGCCACACTCGCCGGAGCATCGTCGTACTCAAGGTGATCGATTACGTGCACGCTTGCCGGCGCGTTGCGCAGGAATTTCAAAAGTTCGCCATGTTCTGCGGGACGAAGCTTCCCGGCCAGCGTCAGCGTGTTGCCGATTCCTTGGACTTTTGCGCGTCCTGCAAATCCCTTCTCGGAGATGGCTTCCTCGATGCGGCCTTTGTACTCCGCGGCTTTAGGAGTGAGCGAGTTGTCCGGTTTCTTTGGGGCGGCTTTTTCGGGAGCCGGATCTGCGGGTTTCGGATCCGTGCTGGTCTCTGACGGAGCGGTTGCGGCTTCACTCGAGGCCTGAGAAGCGTCGGTCGCCGGAGCGTCGGGCGCGGTGTTGCCCGGAGTCGTTCCCGTTGCGCCCGTTGCTGAGGTGGGCGATTGGCTTTCTTTGGCCTGGGAGTTGTGGAGCGCACGCGCAGCCTCGAAAACAGGCTTCATCTTGTTTGCGCCGTACACAATCACCCCAAGCAGCAACAAGGCCGCGAAGATCGTGCCAACCACGCTCTTTTTCTTCGGCGGCTCGACGGGCTCGGCATGGGGCGCGATCGTTCCGGTGCGGCGCACAACTGGGGTATGACTGGGCGAAGCAGCGCGCGCGCTGAGCGAGCGAGCCGTAGCGATAAGCGTCGGATCATCTTCCGTGCCACGGCTGGCGAGTCCTCGTCCACCGGCGTTGCCGGTTGCAATGGTGGCCGCAGGCGAGGCCCCACCCATCATCATCGTTGAATTGGGATTCCCGCCGGCAATGCCCTGCGCGCGGTAATTCCGCAGATCCTCAAGCATTTCTCGGCAAGTCTGATAGCGTTGCTCCGGTTCCTTGGCGAGCGCCCTCATGATCACCGCGCTGATGCCGGGATGGATGGAGGCGTCAATCTGGCGCGGCGGGACGGGATCCTCGTTGACAATTTTGTAGATGACCGTGGTGATGTTCTGTCCGGGAAAGGGCTTTTCGCCGGTCACCATTTCGTACAGCATGACGCCGAGCGAGAAAATATCGCTGCGGCCATCCACCGCGCGTCCCTTCACCTGCTCTGGAGACATGTAACTCGGCGTGCCCATGACGTGCGAAGTCTGCTGGGTGCTGCCGAACTGAAGAATCTTTGCGGTGCCAAAGTCGGTGATTTTGACGGTGTCGTCGGCAGTGAGCATCAAGTTGGCGGGTTTGATGTCGCGGTGAACGACGTTGCGTTCGTGGGCGAATTGCAACGCGTTGCAAGTTTGATCCAGGATACGCAGAGTGCGGGGCAAAGGGAAAGAGTGCCCGCCATCGAGTAGGGCCTGGAGGCTCTTGCCTTCCACTAATTCCATGGTGATGTAGTAGAGGCCGTCTTCTTCGCCGGCGTCGTAGACCACCACAATATTGGGATGCGTGAGCAGGCCTGCGGCGCGGGCTTCGGTCTGGAACCGCGTCAGGAGTTCCGAGCGCTTGAGTCCCGTGCCTTCTTCGCTGAGGCGGATGGTTTTTACCGCGACGGTGCGGCCGATGACCGGGTCGACGGCCTTGTACACAATACCCATGGCGCCGCGGCCAAGTTCACCGACGATCTCGTATCTTCCGGCTTTTGCTACGGTTTCCATCTGCATGGGGCGCCGATTCGAACGTGATTCGAACCGAGCGCCTTCGCCCCCATTTGGTCCGGGCAGACTACGCCCCCGCCAGGCGAGGGTGAAGGGCCTGCTTTCAGGACCTGAGCGTGCTTTCGCCTGACGTAGTCCGGCGGACACGCGTCCGCGCGGACACCCGGGTGCCCTGCTTGGCACAGTAACCAGCGGAATTTCAGTAGGTCAACGCTACTGGGGTACCAGTGTTGCGCACTCGATACCGGACGGAGGTATGGGTTTTCGGTCTCTTGGCTAGCCCCTAGAATTAGGGCACCGGAACAAAGCCAGATACTTGGTAGACTTTCTAGCGAATGAAAAACGACGGACGCAATCTTCTGAGGACCTTATGAAATATGACGCCATTATTGTCGGCTCCGGCCAGGCCGGAAATCCCCTTGCGTATCGCCTTGCGGATTTGGGATGGTCCGTCGCGCTGATGGAGGAGAAAAATCTGGGCGGAACGTGCATTAATGTAGGCTGCACGCCGACCAAGACGATGGTGCACCGCGCTCAGGTGGCGCATTACGCGCGAAATGCGGCGCGATGGGGCGTAAACACATCAGGGGTCCATGTTGATCTTGCGAAGATTGTCGCGCAGAAGGATGAGGTGGTGCTGAGCTTTCGAGGCGGCAATCAAAAGCGCGTTGATGAGCGCAAGAACATCCGCCTCTACCGGAACCATGCGCGATTTGTTGGGCCGCATCAGCTGCAAGTGGGCGAAGAAGTCGTCGAGAGCGAGAAGATTTTCATCAACACCGGGGGACGCGCGGGCATCCCGGTGGTTCCGGGCTTGCGTGACGGGTCATTTCTCACCAACGAATCGATCATGCAGCTCACGGCGATCCCCGAACATCTTTTGGTTCTGGGCGGCGGTTATATCGGCCTCGAATTTGGGCAGATGTTTCGCCGCTTCGGGAGCCGCGTCACTGTTGTTCATCAGGCGCAGCAGATTGTGCCCCGCGAAGATCCGGAAATTGCGACGGCATTGCAGAAGGCGCTGGAAGCGGAAGGTATGGAGTTTGTATTGAACGCCCGCACGGAAAATGTTCACCGAAAAGATGGCGCCATCACTCTTTCGTGCAAGCACGCAACTGGCGCGCGCGAGGTCACGGGTTCGCACCTGCTGATCGCCACCGGCCGTATTCCGAACACCGATGATTTGGGCCTCGACAAGGCCGGCATCGCCACGAACAAGGACGGCTCCATCAAGGTCAACACACGTCTGGAAACGAGCGCGCCCGGAATCTGGGCACTTGGCGATTGCAAGGGAGGGCCGGCGTTCACACATATTTCCTACAACGATTTTCAAATCGTGTATGCCAATGTCGTGGAAGGCAAAAACCTCAGCATAGAAAACCGGCTGGTGCCTTATTGCGTGTTCACCGATCCTCAACTGGGCGGCGTGGGCATGACCGAAAAGGAGGCTCGCGGGAAGGGCCACAAGCTGAAAATTGGAAGATGTCCGATGACCCGCGTCGCGCGCGCCATCGAACGCGGAGAAACCGCGGGGCTGATGAAAGTCGTCGTGGATGCCGCCGATGACCGAATTCTAGGCGCATCCATTCTGGCTTCGGAAGGCGGCGAGCTGGTGCAGATTCTTGGGACGATGATGCTTGCTGATCAGCCCTACACTCTTTTGAAAGGCGCGGTGTATATTCACCCCACTCTCGCGGAGGGATTTTTCTCGCTGATGGATGACGTCAAGCCGGTCGACTGACGCGCTAGAAACGTCAGGGTAAAAAATGTGGCGTTCCAGGTGGCGTAGGCGCTCCCGGGGAAGGATTGGGATTCAGGCCCGGAGCGATCTTTGCGATGCGCAGATTTCGGAAAATCGTCGGCCAATATTCCTTCACGATGTTGGTGCCAGCCGTGAACCCGAGCCGTATGCCATAGCGGCGAAACGTACGGCCTGCGGTTTGTTCATTCACCGGGAGGTAGCTATTCGCCAGGCTTTCCGCGAACAATGGGCCAAGCATCCCGGGCCAATTCGTGCCTTCCGTTCCTGAGTCTGTGCGAGTGACAGCCAAGCGGCTCAAGCCGTAACCGATGCGGCGCCCGGGACCGCCGCGCAAGCTCACAAAATAGCGCGGATCACGGCGAAATAGCGACGCGAACAGAAAGGTGCTGAAGAATTCTGTGGCAGCTCCCGAAGCCATTGAAGAACCAAGGCGCTTTCCGTATCCACTCATTCCCTGACCATAACCAGATAAGGAATCGTGCGCCTGGCCGATGCCGGCGCCAATGCTGGACGCAAGCAGGCGCGAAGGCGCAACGGATTTGTCGACAAAGAGCTCCAGCTTCTGCTTGGCATCAAGCGGGCCAGGGCTTGCGGCCAGGTCCGGAAAGAAAATCGAGCGCCGGCCAAGAACATCGACCGTTGTGCGAAAGGGGTTTTCGTGTTTGTTAACCTGCTCATGCTTCGGCGCTGGAGCTTCGGGGAGGTCGTTTGGCTTGGGCTCTTGCTGCGCAGCAACGGCTTCAACGCCAAGGAGCAGAGTCGCGCTGAATCGCCGGGCCCAGGAGCCGTAACGCATGCTGCCATCGTAGCATGGACGCAACGCTGGGCTTGAAGGGAGCTACATAATCTTGCCCTGCAGTGTAAACTCCGATGGGCAGGTCCGATGGCTTAGGCGAGTTTCGGCAAGAATTCCTTTGGGACTCATTCGGTGGCCGGTGACCTAGCGGAGGTCGCGAGGAGAAAATGGAGAGCTTGAAGAGTCAGGCGGCTGTCGTGACGGGGGCGAGCAGCGGCATCGGAAAGGCCATCGCTATTGCTCTTGCCGGGCATGGAGCGGAACTCTATTTGGCTGCCAGGAGCAAAGGGGCGCTCGGCGAGACGGCGAAAGAAGCTCAGAAAGTGGGGGCGCGGGCCCACACCTGCTGCTTGGATCTGACCGAGGATGAGGACATCCGCGAATTGGGAGAAAAACTACAACGCGAGGCGGCGGGGTTAAACATTCTGGTGCTGTGCGGAGGGGCCATCGCTCATGGCCCGCACGAGAAAGCCCCGCTTGCGGACCTTGACCTAATGTATCGTTCGAACGTGCGCGGCCACTATGCCTTGATCCAAACGATGTTGCCGCTACTGCGCAAGGCAAAAGGCCAGATCGTTTTCGTGAATTCCTCCGCTGGGCTGCGCTCGCCGGCGACCGCAGGTCAATTCTCCGCAACGCAGCACGCTTTTCGGTCCATCGCTGACAGCTTGCGCGATGAAGTCAACGCGGACGGGATCCGCGTGCTGAGCATTTTTCCAGGCCGCACTGCCACGCCGCGCATGGAAAGGCTTTTCGCCAAAGAGGGCCGTGCCTACAAACCAGAGCTATTGCTGCAGCCGGAAGACGTGGCGGAAATGGTGACGCATGCGTTGCGGCTGCCGCGCACAGCGGAAGTTACAGACATCAGCATCCGCCCCATGCAAAAATCCTACTAACCCAACTCGAGAAATATACAATCCTTACAGTTCAGTGCACACGCCGCTACTCTCCGGCAAAACTTTCGGTACCAACCCAGAAGCGCGCAAGGGACTTCAAGTTGTTCTTGTAAGTGCGGGATACGGTGTACTCTTTTCCTCCCTTGATTCGGAGCACGTATTCTCCAGTGCTCCAAGGCTCAATTTCTTCAACGAAGGAGCTATTCACAAGCACCGAGCGATGAATCCTGATGAATCCATACGCTTTGAGCTTTTCCGCGATCGCGGAGATGGACTCGCGAAGGAGATAAGAGCCCGACTGTCGCTGCAGCAGCACGTAGTTGCCCTGGGCCTCTACAATCAGCACGTCCTTTGGATCGATGAATAGTATTCTTCCCTTGGTCTTAATGGCGATTTTTGCGGACTTCGATATCAGAGCCTCTAATTGAGGCAAGACTTTTATCAATCGAGAGACACGCTCGCCCTCGGTTCTGCGAATGGCCACGTCAAGGGCCTCGTTGATCCGGCTGGTTGAAAAAGGCTTGAGAACGTAGTCCACTGCGTGCTTTTCAAACGCCGCGACAGCATGCTCGTGATGTGCGGTCACAAACACAATCGAGGGGATTGCTGTGTTCTGTCGATTCAAGCGGCCGGCCAGCTCAATGCCAGACAATTCGGGCATCTGAATATCAAGCAGCAGAACATCATAGGATCTCTTTTCGAGCATTTCGAATGCTTCGATTGCATCTTTGGCCGAATCATAGCCTTCGATGTCATTCCTGCCACGCAGCGCGTTTGCCAATGCGCTCCTTGAAAGCGGTTCGTCGTCGACGATCAATACGCGCATCAATTCCGCCCATCAGCGATTTGAAGTCGCGGCGTCTTCTCTGCCTGGCTCAGAGAACCGATTGCGGGCAAGACCAGGGTCGCGACGGCTGCGCCGGCGCCATCCACGTCGAAGGAGAAACTGGCCTCGTTCAAATACAGATGTTTCAATCGCGCTCTGGTATTTCGCAGACCGAGACCAATCCCATCTTGCTGCTTTGCTCCGACGCAATTGCGAATGCGAACTTCCAAAATGTTTCCCTCCCGGCGCGACGAAATTTCGATCCAGCCCCCTTCGCGCCGGCAAGCAACCCCGTGAACGATCGCGTTCTCTACCAGAGGCTGCATGATGAGTTGGGGTACAAGCATCTCACGAGTCTCGGGTTGGATGTTCCAACGCATCTCAAGCCGGTCCTCCAAACGTATCTTCTCGAGCCCGAGGTAGTCTTCGACAAACTTTAGCTCTTCCCCGAGCGTGACCAGATCGACACTGTCATGCCGGAGGGCCGTGCGGAGCAGATTGGAGAGCTTAAGCACCATCGCCTTGGCCCGGCGATTGTCCGTATCCGTCAATGTCGAGATCCCCTGCAAGGTATTGAACAGAAAATGCGGGTGGAGCTGACTCTTCAGGGCCTGGAGTTCGCTTGCGGCGAGCGCTTGCTGAAGCTCCGCACGCTCAAGCTCCTGGTCGCGAACCCGCGTGAAATACCCATAGGCATGCGCGCCAACGACAGTTACAAAATAATCCCAAGTGTGGAATGCGAAAAAATGCGCATTGCTGAGCAAGCCGTGCAGTGAGCGCGCGGTGAATTGTTGTGTCTCGGGGTCCCAGTCGGGAAGCAATAACCAGCGGAGGCATACCGACACAATCACGTAGGAAACAGCCCCAAGAACGTAGGCAACGACGCGCCCGAGTCCAGCTTTCTTCGAGACCGGATACCGTAGAACGATCCAGAAAATGGGTGGGGTCAGAAGGGCCGAGGTCAAAAACCAGGCGCACTCCGCAAGCAGCAGATCCCAGTAGGACGTGTGTAAGCCCCGCTCCATGACCCGGAGCTTGTCCTGCCCCGCTAGCACCGGCGCAAACCCCAGCCACACCGAAAACGACCAGAGATAGGCAATCGCGATTGGTGAGAGTTTTCGCCGGCCAGGCATCATGAACTGAATCTTATCCGGAATCATTACGCCGGTATATACGAGAGGTCTGATTCCACAAAATACGGGGAGGAGCGCACGCGAATCGTACACGAATGACATAAATTCGGACGCGGAATTGATGGCACTTTCACGATCGTTCATCCCAAACTTAGCGTTAACAAGCGGAACGCGCGTAAAGGCACTGCTCACCTGCGGAATAACCGCTTGATGAATGGGGAGAGTGCCGTTTTACATCGAGATTATGGGAAACGAGTCTACAAAATCTTGGAGTTGGCACTGAGGGGCTTCCATTCGGTGTGTCTCGACAAATTGCCGTGACGAAATGGCTCAGGGGAGAAGCAGTCCGCGAAGAATGCGGTACGAAGCCAATCAAGCCAAATCCGCAAACTCACAACTGGTTCACTCGGACGGCGCGTAAATCGTTAGAAAATAAGGACACCGATTCATCGTCGCCGCGGTATCCAACGTGCAACCTTCACAGCACTAAAGGACGGTTCCGGCAATGCAATCTCGGCTACCGGAATCTCTCCTTGGAGGCTTTTTCCCCGGGGAAGCCTTTCTACCGAGCCGCGCGCAGATTGGTCAAGAGTTGTCAGGAGGGAAGCTGGCCAAAATAGCCGGACCACGGGCGGGTTGAGGGCGACACCCAATCGAAATCCTATTAGGGAGGGATCCGACGCGTGGATGCTTCAAATTTGTTTGCACGAGTTCGCATCGGACGGCTGTCCGCAGATTCGAGTAACACCGCAAGCAACAGCAAAACTGACTGCCGCAGCCCAATTACTCCGAGGGGAGATCTGCAAGGAGACTCTAGCCCTGAACGAGGGCCCCTCTCCTCCGGGCGATATATCTCCTTTGGGCCATTCCGCATCGATCAACGAAGGCAGGAACTAAGCCGGGGCGGGACGAATATCAAGTTGCAAGGCAAAGTCTATCAAGCACTACTCACGCTGCTCGAAAGGCCCGGCGAAATCATAACCCGCGAAGACTTGCGCCTGCGCTTGTGGCCTGACGACACGCACGTCAACTACGACGCCAACGTAAACACCACCGTCAACAAACTGCGGGGAGCGCTCGGCGACTCCTCAGAGAATCCCGTATACATCGAGACGATTCCCAAGAGAGGCTACTGCCTGCTGGTGCGGCCGGAAGTTTCGAACGGGTCCGAGAATTCGCAGTCCTTCGAAAAGGAAAGGCCCGCGGAGCGGACCGAAGCAGCCTCTCCGATCGTCGCCATCTCCAGGCGTTCCAAATTCCCCTTCCGGATCGTTCTTTGCGTCATCGGCCTCATTCTCGCGGGAATGCTTGTGGGCGCCGGAATCATGGGCCTGTGGATCAACCACCTAAAGAGCGTTACGCGCTAGCTGCTCGCTTTGAGTGGCATCGCCGCCGAAGTGCTTTAGATTCCGTCACTGCACCGTTCCATAAATCATTTCTACTCGGCCAGAGGTCTTGGGTTCTCTTCAACGGCGCCAGGTCGCGAACAAGTACGGAACCCAAAGTGGCCATGATCAGGTGACCTGGCCACCGCGGTACGTCCATATGTTCAGAACTGAATTACGTCGATTGGCCCCTCCTCTTTGTAGGACTGGGGCTTTACTATCGTCACAATGAGCGGGCGACTCTAAAGTAGAGAGCGTGTTGAGTTCTGGAGGAAGCGATGAGCCGAAAACGAATCACCACGATTGGTTGCCTAAGCTTGGCATTGGCTGCTGCTTTTGTGGGGCCACTGACGATGCAAGCGCAAGACAGCAAATCGTCACCTTCCACGATGGCGCCACTCGAGCAATACCTTATGGACCGCGATGCTGAGATCGCGTTGGCGCGAAGCGCGGCACCGGAATCTATATCCCGCGACGCCCAGATTCTTGTTCTAGGACGCCGCGGCTATGAGACCGCCGTCGATGGAAGGAACGGTTTCGTGTGCGTTGTAGAACGAGCGTGGATGTCGCCGCTGCAGACCAGCGGTGCTATTGACAGCTCGGCGTTCTGGAATCCAAAAATTCGCGGGCCGCTTTGTTTCAACCCTCAGGCTGCGCGGTCCATCCTGCCTATTACTTACAAAAGGACGGAGGTTGTATTGGCCGGGAAGACCAAAGCTCAAATCATGGAATGGACGAAGGAAGCGTACGCTAAGAAGGAACTGCCAGCTTTGGAGCCCGGCGCGATGTCTTACATGATGTCGAAGGGAGCGTGTCTCGGTGATGGCGGCGGCAACTTGGCGCACCTGATGTTCTACGTCCCACTAGTTGACCGTGTGGATTGGGGCGCGGATGTGGCCAACTCTCCAGTCATTCTTGGGCAGAAGGGCCCCCCAGAACCATTCAGCTTGTTTATTATTCCCGTGGGCAAGTGGTCGGATGGAACTCCTGCCCCACTGCCAAAATGAAAAAGAACGAATAGGTTTCAAGTCAGACCGACGGCTGGAAGGCAAGCAGCCTCCGCTCTTTTTATGAATGACGGCCCTGTGGGATGACTAAGGCGTGAAAGCAACAGGACTTACATTGACTTAAATCGAAGGAAGACTGTCCGAAGAATCCTTGGGAGCTTGGGAACATCCACAGGGTAACTGCCTGTCTGCTTCCACCGAAGTTTCAAGGCGTTTACCGCCATTGCAAGGTTTCTGGCGCCTTTTGCTGAAGGTACTGAAAAAATACCGCAACGCTGCTCGGGTCAGCGCAGAAGCGCACGCGTCGGCCAAGCGCGGTTTTCTGCGCCATGTAGAGGGTATGACAAGTAACGGCGTCGTTCGACCGGCTGTCGAGAACGCCATTGTGACTGATCCGCACGATGGTCTGCGGCGACACACTCGCCGTCGGCTTTTTTCTTTTTCCTGTCCCTATGACAATCGAGTCCTGCGTCAAGGACATCTCCCACGCTCCGCAGCAGGGCTTTACGATCATGTGCACCGGTTGCGTCAGGTCAAGAGGAGGCGCCTCTTGAAGTTGCTTATGTAATTCGCGCCATAAAACCGCATCGTTGTCCACAAAGACCTTTTTTTTCACCAGGCCGTTCTCATCGAACGCAACCAGCACATTATGCGCATGCCAGACTCGCCTCGCGTCTCCCGCGCCGCCTTGTGGAGTGGCCGCTGCGATCCACCAGTAGCCCCACTTCGAGTCGCTCCAGCGGCCCCAAAACAGCCGGGGATTCTGATAGCCAGTGTCAATCGAACTGAGCCGCTCGCGCACTTCTTCGCTGCGCATCCCACTTTCGTCCAGGAATCGCAGATCGAGTTGGTTCTCCAGGTGCGCACCTTCCGGTCCTCGCGTTCGTGTGGGTAGCCGTGTTGCACCCGCGCAGCTGCAGAGGCCGGCCACAACCAAGGCTGCCGTCAGCGCTATGCTCCTGTTCATTAGGCGTTGCACAGTAATTAGTCCTGGTGTTTTCGCTACTGACTCGCGCGCACGTCTTTGCTCTTACCCTTGCTGTCTTGTTTCTTCGACTTGTCCTTCTCGTCGCCCAGCATCTCGACATCTTTCCCCGTGTGCGCCTTCACGGCTTCGAAGATCTTCTTATAATCGTTCTTGTCCATCCGCAAAACCACGCTCTTGGCTCCGCTCTGCTCGTGGTAATCGATGTAGAGCCAATGGCTCTTCGATTTCGTCAGCATGACGATCGCGCCCGCTCCCAAGGAGGCCACCATGACGATGGCTCCTTGCGTGATGCGGTGCTTCTTGGTGTATTCGTAAGAGAATTTGTCGAGCTGCTCGTAAGGCACCGCAACAAACTCGTGATCCGCCACGCGCACCGCCACGGTCTTATTAGCGTCGCTGAAGAGCAACTGAGCATCTACTTGTTTCCCTTTCGGATCGGGAAGCTTCACATTGAAGGCCGTCTCCTCCGCGAAGCTGACATTGCCCAGAACCAGTGTTGCTAGCAAACCGCACAGGATTTTCTTCATGATTGCCTCTTTCTTGATTTCTTGCTGCCCTGAAATACTTCGACCAGTTTCACCAGACACACTTACCCTGTCGCCACGCTCGTGGCCTTGCCGCAGCTGCTACAATACGTGCAGCCACCGGTCAGATTTTCGGAATCGTAGCCTGTAGTTGCACGCCCATCGGGATCGTGCTGTAAATCGCATCCACGCCCAGCGACGCAAAGAACTCCCAGTCCGCTTCCACGTTTGCCGGATCGGCGAACACTTTCAATCCCAGCGAATGCGCTCCGGCCACGAACGCCGCTCCGCTGCCGGTTTGCTGCTCCTCGGCGGGTCCGAAGAAATCTATCTCGCCTCCAACGGAGCTCGCCTGAATGCCCTTGGCCGTCGCGAGGAATTGCCCAGGCGATGCATAGCCAGGCAAACGGTACACGGGCCCAATGTCCGCCCACAGCAGGCCGAGTGAAATCTTTTTGCTGACGATGGTTACGGGCAAGCCGGTCACGGCCTGGATCTCCGCCGGGCTTAGGAGTTGCAAGCCATCGAGGTCCAGTTCCCGCGGAATCTCCGGCGCGGCTTGCAGAGTCAAATAGAGCAGTGCCGGCGAGAACGAATCGAAAATCACTTGCTTCGTCATCCCCGCATCGTTAATCGCATCAACGGCCGCCGCGACTAGTGGCTCCTCGAAAGCGTCGTTAGGGTCACAAAGCGGCGAAAAAGCTTTCAGCTCGACGATCATGATGCCGTTCAGTTCGTTGTGGCTTTCGCGATTGAAACGACGCGCGATCTGCAACATTTTTCGCAACTCAGGCACGTAAGGCAGCCGCTCCTGCAGTTGCTTCAGCGTCAGCGAGTTCAGGCACGTGAAATCACTCAAATAGTCGTCGTGGTAGACCGCAAGCTTTCCGTCCGCCGTCAGTTGCACGTCGACTTCGACCACGCGTGCCCCCAGGCTATAAGCCTGCTCCACAGATTCCACCGTATTCTGTAAAGGGAAACCGCCCTCCGCGCTGGCATAGGGCCCGACGCCGTGGTGCCCGATCGCAATCGGCCCCACATTCAGTCGAAGAAAGTCTTCCGCCGTGCTGCGCCAGCGGTCGTCGTTTTCTCGGGGGCGCTCGGCGGCGGAAGCCCTACCGCCCCACAAGCACAGAATCAAGGCGCCCAATCGTAGCGTTTGCCACAATTTTCCTTCATAGGCTGGGGTTTTCATCGTTGTTTCTCGTCCTCCGTGCAATGACTCCCAGGACGCCTTCGGCCCCGGGGAGAATGCCTCTCGGCTGTACTAGCTCCACCATTCGGAAACTGCGCAGCAAGCCTGGCATCCCTTGCAGAACGTTCGCAGTGTGGAGGCGCTCGGTTGGCTTCTGCAAGCGACAAGGGACGTCAGCCAGGGGTGCCCCGCCAATGTCGCGAGATGTCGTGTCGAGTTTGCCTTGATAGACTGGCCGCCTAGAATCCAGGGACGGCCGGTTTTTCATCCGGAAGGCGCCGTTGTGACCTGCATCCGGAAGGCTGCGACATATGCGCGCCCAATGAATATTTAAAGAATTGCAGGGGGCGAGGCCGTCAAGATTGTGTTCCTGCCTGAGTCGCGAGTGGCGACAAAGGTCAAAGCAATCCCGGGGATTGGAATAGGCGCTACTGGATGCCGATTTTATGGACCAGTTGCGTGAAGCGAGTCTCGGAGCGCAGCGGATCGGCCATGGGTTCGACACCGAGGTAGACGAGGCGATCGGTGCGCTCGTTGTATGCCCGATCGAGCCAGTCGAGGGCTGTGCTGTTTTCTCCGAGGCCCAGGTATACCATGGCAAAGTACAGAGAAGAAACGTAGCGCGTCTGAGCAAGATGCTGCAGGTCAGCGAGCGCCTTGCGTGCGCCGATGGTATCTCCCGAAACTGCAAGAGCGTGTCCGTACAGAGCAATCATGGCAGGATGATTGCCGGAAAGTTTGCACCCTTGGGAAAACGAGTCCAACGCCTCGCTATACATCTTTTTTTGGCGATAGGCCGAGCCAAGCCAAATATAGGCCAATGGGTAAGTCGGGTACTGTTCGATGGTGCGGCGTCCTTGTTCGATCGCGGCGTCGTAATCCCTCATGTGGTACTTGATCTCGGCGCGCGTGGTGTTGAAAAGCGGCGAAACCGGGTCCAATTCGAGGGTCAGAGAGTTCTGCTCGAGAGCCTCCCGTAGGCGATTCCGCATCATGAAGTAATGGCCATACCAGTGATGCGAAGTGGGATTATTGGGCCCAAGGGCGATGGCGCGCTGAAACTCTTGTTCCGCGGCCTCGAGGTTCCAGTCATAGCTGAACGCCACGTTGCCAAGGACGGCGTGGGCCTCGGCAAGCTGCGGGTCAAGCTGGAGGGCGCGCTCGGCGGCCTCGCGAGCTTTGGGCTTGGCATCCGAAGGAGCTAAGTCATCGTAAGGCACCTGGCCAAGCAAGGCGTAAGAGCTGGCGAGGCCAGCATACGCGAGGCCGTATTGCGGATCCTTTTGGATTGCCTGGCCATAAGCTTCGATGCTCCTGTGCAGGTCGCCGCGATTAGTCCAGTAAAAACGCCCGCGAAGATAGGCATCGTAGGCCTCGGGCTTCACGGCGGGCGCTTCGACCTTAATGACCGGCGAGTGCGATTCGAGCTGCGTGAAATCGATCCACTTTTTTGGGCCGGCTTTGCCAGACGGAGGGTTGAGCACTTGTCGGATTTTCTCGGTTACGGCGGTGCCGACATCATCCTGAACACGAAGGATGTCATTGAGATCGCGATCGTACCTATCGGTCCAAAGGTGCGTTTGGTCGCTTACCTGAATGAGTTGGACGTCAATGCGGACGCGGTTCGCGTCGCGTCGCACGCTACCTTCGAGAGCGTACTGCACATCGAGGGTGCGGCCAATCTCGGTGATAGGCTTTCCGGCTAGTGCATTGGAAGAAGCGGCTGCAATCACGCCGAGATGCCGCGGATCAAGACTGCCAAGGCGCGTAATCATTTCGTCCGTCAGTCCGGCGCTGAAGTAATCCTGCTTGGGGTCGCCGCTTAGATTGGCGAAGGGCAAAACTACGAGGCGAACTTTTCCGCGATCAAATTGACGGGCTTGCATCCAGCGATAGGCGCCGAGGGAGCCCGCGCAAAGAATCGCAATCGCGAAGAGCGCAAAGACGACGCGCTTGTGTGTTGGTGATGAAGCTTCCTCCGGCGCCGGAGCAGGACTTGGAGATGGTTCCGGAGCGGGGGGTTCGATCGGGGAGTCCGTACCGATCAGTTTTTGTTCGCGCTCGAAGGCGATGTCGGCTTCGAGATCGTCTTTGGGCTGGCGCCTCTTGCGCCATTCGTCTAGTTCAATGGCGTAGGCATAGACTGTGGACTTTTTCTGGTGCTCGTGGCGATGGACCGGCAGGTTTTCCGTCTTCTCCCAGCGCTGGACGGTGCGCACTTCTCGGTCGAGGTAATCGGCGATCTCTTTCCAAGAATCGAGCTTTACACCCGGAAGGGGCGACCCTTCGGGACCGGGAGTGGCTCCGTCACCTGGGATGTTGGCGCTCGACATGAAAATAGCGGGTGTTATTGCGCCGGATTATACCTCAGAAAGTGCATGACATGGGAAGACGAGCAGTTTAGCGGGTCTTGGCGAGGACGGCTTATTGCCTGCTACACTAACGATCCGGTGCCATAAGGAACACCTAAGTCTTTCGGTTTCAACCTCTCAGACCGCGGCGACATTCTACGACATTGCCTTCATTTCCCCTCATGGCGTTCCTTGTCGCTTGAACAGCCTTCCGCCGAATCGTAGCCTGCCATAACCGTACCGGATTTTCCGGAATTTTCTTGGAGTCCAACGAAATGAAAAAGCTGGTTCTTCTGTTTGTAGTGGTTCTAAGTTCAACGCTGGCGGCGGGCGCGCAGGAAGCGGCGCGCGCCGATCTTTCTGTCGGGTACTCCTACTTCCGCGAAGGTTTCTCGGGCGGAGCCAACACGCGAGGGGGAAGTGTCTCGGGCGCCGGGTATTTTAACGACTGGTTCGGCCTTGCCGCAGACTTCGGCGTTTACCACCTTTCGCAATCCGGGATCACTGCCAACACATACACCTTCCTCGGAGGTCCGCGTTTGGCCGTGAACCGGGGAAGAGCGGTGTCGCCATTTATCCAGGCGCTGGTCGGCGCGGACCGCCTCACTGCTGGAGGCGGCAGCACCAAGGGATTCTCTTGGAGCGCCGGCGGCGGTGTGGATCTCGCGGTTTCTCGCCACATCGCTATCCGTCCACAGTTTGACTACATCGGCCTGCGCTTTTCAAACGGCACCACACATTCAGCGCGGGCCACCCTAAGCGTGGTATTTCGCTTCGGCAGCCGCTAGAAACTTGCAGGATGCAGGCCATGAGCTACGAGCGTTTTCACGTCACTTTCGTTGCAGTTGTCGCCACGCTGGTTGATTCCATCGTCGTCGCCGAGCTTGCCGGGTATTGGTTGCACCGCCTCTTGCACAGCGACAGGTTTCGGGCACTCAGCCGGGGCGACTTGATCATCAAAGCACTTTGCGTTTTGCCCAGGCGCACCACCATCTCCCGGCACTGACGCAGCAGGGAGCGCAGACTCTCGTCGATGTCCGGGTTGCTGGCCAATAGTTCGCGGAAATAACCGGCCTTGTGGAGCTTCTGCTGGTTGTAGCTGATTCCCGCTTCCATCCACTCCCGCGCGGAGCGTCCTGCACTCCCTCAATAAAGCATAGAAGGGCGGTCTTATGGGCCAACTCCCCTTGGTAGCGTCGCTGGTCGGGGTTCTCGTCGCTCTAACGACCGTGCCTGCTGGGAATTTAGCAGACCCGGTGGATGTCGGGCATCCAGCGCGGACCCCACCGCTCTGAGCAGATGAATAGGGAGCGCCTGCCGGTCCGGATTACGGCCATTATGAGGACCTTTCCGAATTTCCGGACGCTAATCAGACTGGGTTCTATCGGCTCGACAGAAGGTACAAGTCAAACTGGCCGCTTGGCCGCACGTAAACCACTTTCGATAAATTGCGCGCGATGTCGTAGGCATTCCCGCCCGAGCTTTGCGCGAACGCAAACGGCAGCTTCATCACCATTTGGCTCTTTCCCACCGGTTTACCATCGGCCCACGGTTGCCGATTGATCGCCACTTCGCCACGCAGTGAAATGGTGAACAGAACGGATTTTCCGTCCGCGCTGAATCGGGGCAGAAAGCTGGTCACATCCGGAACCACAGCCTTGCATTGCTTGTCACGGAGAGACATCGCGAAAATGCCATTTTGCCCGCGCTCGGAAAGCACAGCCATTAAGAGATGCCCCTCGTCGGGCGATACGTCAGTCGCCACGCCGCATCCCTTGGCAATCAACTCAGGCGGCGAGGAGCCTTCTATCTTGATCTTCCAGGTGCTGGCATGTTCTGGCTCTATCGACCCGGCAAGCCCGCTCAGATAGATCGAGCTCCCATCCCGGCTAAATATCGAACCAACAGGACGCGTCGCGGGGAGCGTTAGCTCCCGCAAATGACTGCCATCCCGCCGGACAACAAATGAATGATGGATCCCGTTGTCATCTCTCATGCCATAGCTGACCTGTTCGCCATCGAACGACCAATCTCCTGTGACCATCCCCTTGCCGGTAGCAAGCTTTATCCTCTCACTCCCATCCGCGTTCGATACCCACAGTTCTTGCCGCCCTGGCTCTGATTCCGTCAAATAGACCACGCGCTTGCCGTCCCGCGAGAACGACGGCTGGTCGGGTTGATCGCCGCTGATATCGGCGCTGGTCTTCGTGCGCAGATCGTAGACCGACAAGCTGCCGGAGCTTTTGCCATTAATGAAGTAAATTCCGTTTCCTCCTGGATCTTTCATCGGAAAGGCATCCGGTCCGGCTCCCGTCGTCAGCCGCGTGTACGTCTTCCTCACCAGGTCGTACTCCCAAAGGTTCGTGATTCCGCTTACGGTACGGTGCAGCAAAATGGTTTTGGCCCCATCGCCCCATGTAACCGAAGTCGCTTCCCCGGTCAACGTTTCCATCTTCGTGAATTCGTGCGTCGCGACGTCGAATCGCGCCAATTGAAACTGGCCCGGCGAGTCGGTGCCCAGGAGCATCAGGATCGCCTTACCGTCAGGGTAAAAATGCACCGCCTGCGGGCTGTGTCCCATTTGGCTAAGGGGCAGAGCCGGCTGTGCGGTTCCGCCCGATGTCGAAGCCTGCATCATCGCCATCTTGACTGCGTCGCCATAATAAAAACTCTTTCCGTCGGGTGACTCCAATCTCCCGAATCCGCCGGGGATCCGCGCGGGAGTCCCCCCAAGCGTTGGCACCGCCCAAGTTTCCGGCCCGGCCAGGCGCACAAAATAAAACACGCGGGTTCCATCTAACGAGAAATTAGCCAGGTCCTTGCTACCCGCGTCGCTGGTAATCTGTAAGGGTTGTCCCCCGGAAGTTAACATCACAAAAATCTGCTGGTACCCTGCGACTGCTGAAGTAAATGCAATCGCGTGTCCGTCCGGTGACAGGAGAGGCGTATTCATGTCGTTGTGCCAGTGGCTGATTTGCGTAATCTTTCCTCCGACAAAGGCCCCGCCGCTGCCGTCGCGCCATGACCGGTAGATCACGTAACCCCCAGCGCCTAGCAACAACGCGATTCCCGCCGCCACTGCCAAAATCTTTCCCTTGTGGCGCGCAGCCGCTTCAAATACCAAGGCGCTGTCGCTCCGCGGCACGCCCCTACTGTTTCTTTCCTCCACAATTGCGCGCGCTCCAATTTCTGGCTTGGAATTGCCCGACGCCTCGTCGGCCACAGCCGGCGCTCTTCCAGCATACCGCCCGGAATCCGTGTCCCTCTTCAGTCGTTTCAAATCCGCTCTCAAATCGGAAGCGTGCTGGTATCGCAAATCGCGATCTTTCTCCAAACACTTGCCGATAATCTCTTCGAGCTTGGGCGGGACTTCGGGATTCAAACGGATCGGTGGCACTGGCGACACCTGCAGAATTGCGTTAAAGATGACCCCCGAGCTTTCCCCTCGAAAAGGCAGATTGCCGGTGGCCATTTGGTAGAGAACGACGCCGAAAGAAAACAGGTCGCTACGCGCATCCAACTCTTTGGCGCGAATCTGCTCTGGAGACATATAGGCGACGGTTCCCGGCGTGCTTCCAGGACTGGTGAGGTGTTCCGGATCGATTTCCTGGGTGACCATAGTTGCCGTGTGGCCGGCAACCGGCGGCGCGTTGATCTTGGCCAGACCGAAATCGAGGATTTTCGCGTGGCCGGAATCGGTTAGAAAAATGTTGGCTGGTTTGATGTCGCGGTGGACGATGCCCCTGCTGTGAGCGGCGTTTAGCCCTTCGGTAATCTGAATCGCGACGTCCAGTAGTGTTTCCAATTCCAAGGGCCGTCCGCCGACCGCGTGTTTCAGGGTCGCCCCTTCCAGGTATTCCATGGCAATGAATGATTGCGCGCCGTGTTTGCCGATTTCGTGGATTGTGCAGATATTGGGATGATTCAGAGAAGAAGCCGCTCGCGCCTCACGACGGAATCGCTCCAGCGCTTGCGCGTCCCGCGCCATCCCATCGGGTAGGAATTTCAGCGCGACGAAACGGCCCAGTTCCAGATCTTCGGCCTTGTAGACCACACCCATACCGCCGCCGCCGAGCTTTTCGAGGATGCGGTAATGCGAAATAGATTGTCCCAGCAACGATGACGGCTCAACCATTCCCGAGAATTCTAGTGGCGCAGGGGCGTAGGGTCAACGACACCAAAATAGGTCCTAACAGCCCTATCGTAGAGGTAGGTGCAGCGTCGAAGCCAGCTTTCAGTCTATTTCTCATCGTTTCGATACCAGGTAGTAGTAATTATCGCCTTCGTCCGATTGTTCACCGACTACGTCAAGGCCTTCCGCATTCAGGACTTCGTGGTACCGCTCAGCTCCCAGAGAAATCGATTCGCGGTTGGTCAGAGCATCGCGCCAACGGACGATCTCCTTGGGGGACGTAAATAGACACTTGCCCTGTGGATTCAAAGCGTGGGCAACTTTGTGAATCACAAGGGACTGGGTATCCTCCTGCATCAAAAACATCAAACCCCAGGCAACCACGCCATCAAATGTGCGCTCGAAGAAGTCAGATTCCTCGACCGCTGCGTATTCCGCGAATGCGCTGGGGAAACCTTTTCGAAATGCTTCGATCAAGGTTTTGGACGCATCCACGCCAAAAACAGTGAATCCCTCTTCGATCAACATCTGCGAAATCGGCACCCCATGGCCACACCCCAGATCGAGGATGGAACTACGAGGCGGTAGTGTATGGCTCCATTCCCGAACGATTGCCACGCCCATACGAGGATTCCGTGCGGACATGAAAAGACCCGCAACCTCTTCGTATCCGTTACTCTTGTCGGCTTGAAGCAAGACTTCTACCCAGCTGTATGTATCTGAGACCACGATTGAGGGTCAAGTCCCGGGCCCTTGAACGCCGTCGCTCTACATTCCGCGCAGACAGTCTTTAGAGCAGGTGTGAATCAAAATGTGCACCACCTCAAGCGAGGATGAAGAGACACTCTGCTAATTGAGAGCCGAAAAACGCTGGTGCGCCCTAGCTGACGATCTTAGAACTCTCTAAAGACTCGACTTGGGCATCTGGGGGTTGGTAGAACGCCACCTGGCAGCGTTGTACGCTAGACGACCTCTACGTTTGCGGAGTGACCCGAGGCGGAAGCGATCTTGCCGTCGCAGGTCAGCAGAGGCGCATCGAGCACCTCGGCAAGCGCGACGTATGCCGCATCGTAGGCAGTTAGAGTTGCACGCAGTTCCCAAACGCGCGGGATCAAGAAATCGTGTGGATAACGCCTTAGCGGCATGTCGTCAAGGTCCTCGAGGGCTTCTTCCCCTCGTTGTGCGGCAATAGTCTTGTCCCGGACATAGCGTCGCAGCACCTGAGCCACTTCGATGTCTAGGAGATGAGGGACATGCAGCGTTTCGGAAGTCGAAAAGATACGCCTATCGATCTTCATCCCTGCGGGAGATTGAAAAAGCCATTCAATGGCCGCTGATGCATCGAGGACTATCACCGTGCATCTCGCTCCCGGCGTACGGCTTCGGCCGCGGATACCGGGCTTTCAACCCGAGAGCGTCGGCGCAAGCGTCCCCGCAGTTCCTCAATCGTAGGTCGCTCGGCAACGTGGCGAATCTCTGCCAGAAGGAAGTCGGAAAGAGACATTCCTGACAGAGCTGCCTGGGCCTTCAGCGTACGGTGCAGGCTGTCGGGAACATTGCGAACTTGGATCATTCGTGACATGCGCTAAGCATAGATGCATGCGGAACACATGTCAAGTCTGCCTAGTCCTTCGAGTCTTTCGTTAGTCGTCGCGGGGATTCCGCAGGAAAAATTGCTGAGAATGGTGCTATCGAACTGTGCCGTAGATGCAGTACATGCTCAGTCTTCGAGCGGCAACAGTCGAGTGCTTCAATCGAAGCAGCGGAACCGGAAACAACCGTCTCCGCCCGGCGTTACCGATTGTGGAAATGGGCGGTTGCAACGCCTTGCAAGCTGCGGGCTGGCAGCAGCATTTGTCAAACATGAGTAATCGGAACGCCCTTATAAAGGTAGCAATGCCTTCCTGTAGTTTTTGCACGCTGGCGTCTGCCAGAACCGCTTGATGTTCGGCGGTGATATCGCTCTTTCAAAGTAGGTCTTGACAAAAGTGAGATGACCGGTCATATTATAGTCGTGAAGCCAAACGTTCGAGAACAACTCTTAGACACGGGCCTGC
>DATFSR010000059.1:0-58189 GCA_035262505.1 Candidatus Acidiferrum sp.
TGCCCGCTCGTCATTTCCCTGTACGTCCGAATCTCGATCAACTGAAACATCAAGCGAAAGACCTGTTCAAAGCGATGCGCAGTGGCGATTCCTCCGCCATCGCGGACTTGGAGAGCTATCATCCTCGAAAAATCGACGCTAACGCCGCAAAACTCGCCGACGCGCAAATGGTCCTGGCTCACAGCTATGGCATCGCAAGCTGGCCGCGTCTTGTGCAAGCTTGCCAACTCGTGGATGCGATTTGGCGCGATGATGTGGCCGGCGTCCGCAACATGGTGCTCAAGCATCCGAACTTGATAAGAGAAATGGCTCGTGGAACCGAAGAGTGCAATTGGGGACCGCCCATGAGCTATGCCGCCAACCTGGGCCGCGACCAGATCATCCGGATGCTCCACGATCTCGGTGCCACCGACCACGCGCGCGCCCTTGATCGCGCGGCGCTGCAAAGCAAAATCGAAACCGCCCGCCTCATTCACTCGATGATGGGCTCGCCGCCCCCACCCGCCAATTTGTTAGGCGGCCCTGCTTATACGCTTAGCGCCTCAGGCACGGCACTGCTGCTCGAACTCGGTGCGCGGGTCCGCGATGCGGACGGCAAGCGCCTCGCTCCCGTGGATGTTGTTCTCGAAACCGACAGTCGCAAGCCGACGGAGAAGCACAAAATCCTCGAACTTTACGTTCAGTACGGTCTGGAACTACCCGACACACCGACTATGGCGTTACATCGCGGGCGCATCGATCTCCTTGAGCAGCACTTGCGACGCGACTCCGACCTTTTGCGCCGCACTTTCTCCTTCGAAGAAATCTATCCGTCGGAAATGGGTTGTCACGATGAAATCCTTGCTACGCATGGCACGCCGCTGGAAGGAACTACGCTGCTGCACATGTGCATTGATTACGACGAGACAGAAATCGCGCAATGGCTGCTCGACCAAGGCATGGACGTCAACATCACGGCTGCCATTGATGCGGATGGGTTTGGAGGACACACACCGCTTTTCTCAACCGTCGTGTCGCAGCCTAATTTTTGGATGAATCACAACAACAAACCACAAGTCGCTCCGTTCACACAATTGTTGCTCGATCATGGCGCCGATCCGAACGCACGCGCCTCGTTGCGCAAGGAACTTCATCCCGGCTACGAAATACCTGGGCTGTACGAATATCGCGACGTCACTCCCCTCTCTTGGGGAGAACACTTCCACTTCAAAAAACTTGTGAGCAGGCCTGCGATACAGTTGCTAATTCAGCGAGGGGGAAAACGTTAATCAACCAAGTCAGACTAAGTGCAAATGACGGGCAAACCTCACCTTATCGGATTGGGGAAGGGTTGCCGACCATCCGCCCACAGACTTTGGGAGTTGTGAGTGTGGGTACCCCAAACCCGCGATGAGTTCGCGAACCCGGGGCACTCGCAGAACATCCCATACGCCTCCCAGAGCCAGTTCAGAGACGACCAGAGCAGTGGTCACCGAGTAAGCAATGATGTGGCGGCGCAAAGTGGAATTGGTGAAGCCAATCATGCGTATATATTAAATCGTTTCGATCGGCCGCTCATTGTCCATGATTCCTCGAGCGGAAACGGGGAATGCAGGCTACCACAACTTGTCACGCCTAGACCTACGCCAGTTGGTGATGACAAATCGAGCCGTGCAGACAATCAATAGATACCCGACCATGAACGCCAGGAAGTTATCGGCCGTCGGTTCTAACCCACGAGGAAGCGGCGCACCACCATCTAGTAGAAGCATTCGACCACCTCGCCGCAGGCTTGGTTATGCTGCCCGCCTGTATTCTTCCGCGAGGCTAAAGGTGTTTCCCAGGGGGATGAAAGGCGGTGCCTCGCGGATTTTATGACTCAACCGCCCATGAGTCTGCTATGGCGAGAGATAATAACCACCTGCCGAAAGATGCCATCTGTCAGTTTTTACAGGTTGGGACATAGGATTTGCGGGCTAGGGGAAATCGGGTGGCTGTAGCCCTCTCTAGGGTGCGCTTCAAAGTTGGGTTCAGGAGCGCAAGAGCTGCAGCCACCCCTGGCTTCGTGGTGCTCGACAGCCTAAGCGAGCCTGAGCCTGGGCGTACCTGTCAATTCTGACAGGTGATAGCTAAGCCCGGGCCGTACTGTTTATTGTGTGCCTTGTCCTCCTGGAGGCGGACGCAACTCTTCCTTGCCTCACTGGGCTGGGGGAAGCCGGGGGATTGCGTCGCCTCCAAACATCAGACCTACAGTCAATCTGCTCGTGGTGCTTTTGAACGTTTACGCTTTATAAAGGCCCCTCACAGTCCTAGGCTGGCGGTCACTCGAATCCTGAGGGTGACTCCCCGAGGAGAGGACAGCGAGAGCCGCCAGCCATTACTTTCCCTGTTTGCACTAGAGCAACGACTCGATTTAACTGCGGCATAGGATAAGAACAGTTGCGCGTTACCACTGGCGGCCCTCCGATTGCGTACCGGGGAAGACACGCAAAAGGGCCGCCAGTCATTGCGCGCGTCTGCCGAGTAAGGGTCCCATCAGATTCACCCTCAACTGCACGCCAAGAATCGCTAATCCTCTCCGTTGGAAAGCATCCGCGCTGCATCCGCTCCGCGGGTTCTAAGTCCTGTTAATTTTGACAGGTATCCTCATCGTTACGCCGTCATTGAATCGCCCTATCAGGGGACCGGGTGCTACATGACTAGTACGAAAAAAGTGAGGATGTTCTTCGTGCCATTCTTGCTTGTTATGTGGACGCTTTCACGCCTCCCTGCCAGGGGAGATGCCAGCAAGAGCGGCTGTACGCACAGCGAAGATCGCGCCGAGGGTTGCTCGAAGGACCCAGTGAGCGTGCCGGAACCAGAAACTGACAGGCTGATTGGAGTAGGCATGATCTTAGTTGGTGGCGCTGTCACCGTATCTAATGCCAGACGGCTGATTCGGAGCTACCTCTCTTCCTTGCGCCAGTAGCGGTGAGACTCTCGTATGCCGCCAGCGCCAAGGCCCAAAAAAACATTGCTTGCAGCAATGTTGCCAATCTCTTGCTCACGCGTGCGACCGTGCGTGAAAAGGAGACTACTGGCTTTGGCGTTCAGCCTAAAGAGTTGTTGACAGTCGGACCATCCAGCTTCGTCAACATTTAACTCTGCGGAAAAATAATTGCAAAAACTGGATGAATTTCCCAAAGTGAAGCCACTTGTGCTGAACCGTGACCATGTCCTCGTTGAGGATTGTTAGAACTGAAATGCCACGCATCGTAGAAAGAAAATCCGAGCACTTGTACGTGAATGGGCTGCGCTAGGGGCGTTTGCGCTTTGAGTGTCACGCCGTTTGCCTTTAGCGCCTGGAGAAGTGCAGTACGTGCAGCAGCGAAATTCGGCCCTTGCGGTATCTCCACAATGATTCGGTCATCGCCTTGTCCCCCTCCAGTTTCGCTTATTTCCAAATGAAAATCGCAGTCATTGGCTTCGATATTGACACGCCAAAGCTCGCCTTTCAGAGTTATGACCTGCAATTCACGGGTATCCAAGGGTGTATCGCGAGTCTTGAATCCCGGCCGAGACACTCCGCTCGCCGGAGTTGCGGCGATTACTTGTTGTACGGTAATTAGCGTCATTCCCGGATTTTGCGAGGGTGGCGTTCGATGCTTCATGTGAGTGCGATTCTGATTCGCAAGTGCCTGCGTGGGAGTGCAAGGAATGTCCGCAAAGGCACGAGTTGGTACAAACAAGACGCAGAGCGCCAGGGCTGGAATAGGGCGCACGTTTATCTCCTTTGACGACAAGAAACAATGAGGTGTTTACTGCCGCTTACATACTACTTTCAATATAACGTAGTCAACTACGACTCCCGACACTACGACTCCCGACACCATGACTCCCGAAAGCCCCAATCGTCGTAGTAGATGTTTCTCCCGTCCTTCCTGACGGCTTCCAATAATTCCCGGGATGGGATTCCGGAGAATCGGCAGGAGGCGCTCGCCAACCTTGCGGGCGCCCCAGCTGACGTGCTCGCGCTTCACGTTTAGGATGAAGTGTTCTACCTGGAAGGCGAGTTGATTCGCATCGCGGCAGGGTCGTCGGCTTCGGTCAGTCAGCCCCTGAATCCCACACTCCTGGTAGCGACCGAAGATTTTGTAGCCCGTCTTGCGCGAGGTCCCAAAACTCCCTGCAGAGATCCGCCACGAACTGCAGCCTTGCATCCATCACCGAACACTCCTTTCCAAGGCATCACTCCCTCCCAAAAAAAAACAGGAGGAAGTGTTAGGTGTCCGGTACGATGTGTTACCTGTGTTCTCAGGCCGCTCACTAAAATATTTTGTTTTCTACCCCTGTGTGAAATTGCCCTAGTGATTATCTGGAAGCGGCACACTTCGAGGAAGGACTCTCCGTGACTTGCGGCGATGCTTGAAGTTGCGAACTTGGTTTCATTCCGTTTTCCTCCGTCGTTGACCACTCCAGGCCGCTGCCATGCTGCATTTGAAACCGCTTCGGGCGCTTGCCGAAGGTTTGTTGAAAGCAGCGCGAGAATGCCGACGTGAAGCTGTACCCGAAAATTCGCGCCATCTCATCAATGTTGAGGCCCTTGGATTCTTTCAGCAGCTTTTCCGCCGTTTTCATCCTGATGTTCCGAGCGTAGCTGCGAATCGTGACTTGATAAATCTTCTTAAATTGCCGGCTCACCAGAGACAAGCTAACTTGAAGCTTCTGGCACTCACCGGCGGGGCTAAAGGAGAGACTGCCGCTTGATTCATCGATCAGACGCCGCACTCTTTCCGCGACCTGCCTGGATTTGCATTCCGCCCTAGCAAGAATCACGTCCAAAGCTTGACCAACCCACAACAGACGCGGCGCACTGTATGCTTGCCTGCAGTGAATAACTCTTCGAGTTGGCCCTGATTCAGAGTTCCTTTCTCCACGGTTTGCATCAGCTTCAGTCAAAATGGCCATTTTGAAGATTTCCTTTCATTTTCATCGAGCTTGTTGAGCCGCGTTTTTGCCGATTCGAATTGCGCCTTCTTGCTGAGACGCGCGGCAATCACGAGGTTCAGCGTTTTCATGACAAGATCCGCAGCAACTTAGGTAACCTGAAGAACCTAGAAAAGAGGAGCGCTGTAATGATCCCTGCGGCCTTCACATATTCCAGGCAATGATTTGGCTGAACCGGCTAGCTGGGGGAATAGCATTGAAGACAAAAGCACGATGCCTGACGGAAATATCAAGAGTCAATCAAAAGCTGTTCGCTATTTTGGCCATTAGTTAGCCGTTTTGGCCAATGCGTTCTTTGTACCGAAAACTCACAATGATTCTTGTCAATTTCCATCGTGGATCGAGGCCCTCTACAATTCCGGATCGGAAGGGAACAGGCGAAGCCCTTTCCGCAGAACGGCCTCAGCCGAACGAGAATCCCCCAGGCCCGCATAAACGCTTGCAAGAGCCTTAAAAACGGCTGCGTCGTAATCAGGGTAGAAACGCACAACCAGTTCGAGGTTTTCACGCGCTAGAGGAAGCCGGCCAGCGCGACGATACAGTTCACCGAGCTCCAGCCGGCATGCATAACTGTAGGGATCTTTGGATGCTCCTCGGAGCAGAACCGGCTCGGCCTCTGCGAAGTTCGATATCTTCATCCATATCGCTCCGAGCCGGCAATATTCCGACGCCGGCGGATCGGGCATTACGGCCATCCGATTCAGCTGAGCTAGCAGAGCAATTCGAAAATCCTTTCGGTCGGTTGCAAACTCCATCTCGTCGGTGAGCGCGGGCAGGAACCGAGGGTGAGTCTTCAGAATCCGAGCGACAAGGGACCGCGCGTCCGATTCGTCGCCTTGTTTGTGCTCCGTCACAGCGAGCCAATGCATGGCTTCAGGCGAGTCCGACTCCGTTCGCAAAGCCGTTTCAAAGTCGGATTTGGCGGACGGTAGATCTTCATTCGTGAGAGCGAAGCGGCCCTCGGCAATGTAAGCCGTTGCAGAGATCGGTGCCGCTTCGAGCGCTTTCACAAACATTCGAGCCGCCGAAGTATCTTTGAGATCGAGTGCGGTCATGGATCCGGCTTCGAGCGCGCTTTGTGTTTCGGACGGCTCCAAATTTGCCGGCAGCGGCGCGTTGCGAAACTGGGCGATCAATGCTTGATTCGTCTCAGAAAGCCCGGTTGCAAGCAAGGTTCGCGGAGCGTGATATTCCAGTAGCGTGCGATCATCCGTGTTCAAGGCGCTGCCTGTCGCTAATCTTCGGACAGCCGCATCGTCCAAAAGGTAGTAGGCCACCAGTCCTTCGGGGACATGGACACTCAGAGCTTCAAAATCATCATGAATACATTTGCTTTTCCAGAGCGCTCGGGGACGGCTGAATTGGATCGAGGAATCATCCGTCCGGCCAAGCAAAAGTAGGTCAGGCCCCTCGCCACGCCAGAGAGTTACATCGGGGAAGTGAGGCGCCAGCGTTCCAATGACCATTCGGAGATCGTCCGGCGCGAGCGAATAGGACTGCACCCACTGCACGAACATCCCGCCCGGCGCGAGCCGTTGCCTGACTGCGGCGTAGAATTCATCCGTGAAGAGCGTGGCAATTCCGGCAATCCAGGGGTTGGACGGCTCGGAAATGATGAGGTCGTATTTTTCCCGCGAAGTAAGAAGAAAGTTTCTCGCATCATCGAAGACCACCTGAAGGCGAGGATCATCCATCACTCCACGGTTGAGTTTTTCGAGATACGGCGCAGCGCGAGTCACGGCGGGCTCGATCTCCACACAATCAATTCTTTCCACGTCCGGGTACTGCGAAACCGCTGATGCGGTCATGCCGCTGCCAAACCCGATGATAAGAACGCGCCGGGGCGCCGGATGGAAGGCCGCTCCTAAATGACCCAACAGGAGTTGCGTCCGAGCGTCGCCTGTCGAAGCGTCCGTCTTGCCGTTGATGCGGAGGGCCGCGTAGTTATCGGAACGCACTACGGCGATCGAGGCGTTTACGCCATCTACCGCAAAGACGAGATCGTTGGTTGCCGCAATCTCGCTCAGCGTCAAGCGCCCCTGGTAACTGTTCCCGTAAAGCACTGCGGAAAGCGACAAGACCGATTTGTTGTTGAAGGAGGGAGAAAGTCCGACGAAGAACACCGCCACCAGGCAGGCGACATTCACTACCAACCGAAGTGCTCCACGTGAAGACGCGCGTAACTCCAGCGCGATTGCCACCAATAGATTTACGCCGGCGGTGAATGCAACCAGCTTGAAACTGCCTAACCACGAAACCAGCCAGAACCCCGCCGCCACCGCACCGACGATCGCGCCTAAGGTGTTTGCTGCGTATGCCCTGCCGACCGTTGCGGATTCTCCCGCGCCATCGCCTTTTGCGTCGCCGACAAGAACCACCACGGCCGGAAAGTTAAAGCCAAACACCACCGCCAAGGGAAGCACTGTCAGTGACGATACGGCGAACTGCGCAAAAAGCAGGCCCACGAATGTTTGATGAGTTGCCCGGAGAAGCGGAGGAATGATGGAAGCGATCCAGGGAAAGAGAATCAAGGAGGAAAGCGACGCGATGGCGGTGCAAGTCTGTGTACCCGAAAAAATGGAAGGCGAGACGCCTTTTGAACGACCAAGGAAGCTCTGGAAAAGGGCGCTGCCTATTACCATGCCTGCCAGGAACGTAGCCAGCATTAGTGTGAATGCGTAGGTGGAACTGCCAATCGTAATTTCCAAGAGCCGCGTCCAGGCGATTTCGTACGCAAAAGCCGTTCCGCCCACGACCGCAAACAAAAAAAGAAAAAAGCTCGATGAGTCTTGCGCAGGCTCTGCTGCAGAAGAGTTTTTTGTTGTCCGGGATACTGCGACCCCCGAAATTCTGGGCGCGCTCGCTGGAATTCCGTGCTTGCCAATTCTTAGCGCTACCACGGCCGAAAGCAGGTTCAAAACCACAGCAGACGCAATGGTGAGGCGCAAGCCATACGCGGGAAGCAGAACAAATCCGGCCAGCAACGTTCCGCCAACCGCACCAAGCGTGTTGACCCAGTAAAGCAGACTAACCCGCAGGCCAAGTTCGGCTGAGGGCTGCGCGATACCGCGCACCAACACGGGGAGTGTCCCTCCCATCAAGAAGGCGGGGAGGAAAAGGACCACGGCAGCGCCTAAGAATCTAAGAACCAGCAGGAGAGGCTGGAAATTGCCAACCATTGGGTACGCGGCCAAGTAAAGCGAATGAACCCCGGCAAGTCCAGCGAGGGAGAGCGCGCCGGTCGCTGCAACGAGAAATTCGAGCCGCCCGTAGACAGAGAGTGGCTGGGCGCGATTTTCGCACCACCGGCCAATCCAAGCGCTGCCCGTTGCCAGGCCGGCCATGAACACCGCCAGCACAGTGGAAATGGCATATACCGTATGTCCGAAGATCAATCCCAGAGCCTTGCCCCAGACAACTTGATAGATGAGGCCCGCGGCGCCGGACAAAAGAAAGCAGAGCAAAATGCCAAAGAGTTTTTTCCGTGAAGTTGGTTGTCTTTTCATTCCTTAGGGAACAGCGCCATGTGGAAAGAATCGATGATACCGCACGGGTCATCGGGTGCCATGCCCACTTGCATGGAAGTGCGGTTACATCAGACGTGCCACAGATCATGAAGCCAGCTATTTCTTGTAAGAAATGCTGGAAGCGCTATTCGTATCTGAGGGCGACCATCGGATCGACATTCGTCGCCCGTTGCGCAGGGATCAGACAAGCCGCAAGCGCCACCAGGACCAGCAGCGCACTGACAACCACAATGGTAATGGGGTCATAGGCGCTTACGTCGTACAACATCGACTTCAGGTAGCGTGTCACGCCGAGGGCCACTCCGATGCCGGCAGCTGCGCCCACAATCGACAGCGAGAGTCCCTGTTTCAGCACGAGCCGCAGAACATCGCCCCTTTGCGCGCCAAGTGCCGAGCGAATGCCGATTTCGCGCGTTCGCCGCGCAACTTCATACGCGAGCAGTCCATAGAGCCCGATGCATGCCAGCGCAAGCGCCAGCAAGCCAAGAAAAACCGACAGGCGCGCCACAAGCCGCTCTTGAAACAGCAAGCGGTCAATTTGCTGCGATTCTGTGGTCACGTTGCGGAGCGGCAGATTGGGATTGATTTCGGCTACCACCTTGCGAATCGCAGGAACCAAAGCTTGCGGATCGCCCGCCGTGCGCACCTCGAACGAGGCGCCCGGGAAGGCCTGCGGCGTGTACATCATCGGGCTGATTGCTCGTCGCAGACTGTCGTATTTTGTGTCGCGCACTACACCGATGATTTCGTAGCCTGGGCTTGCCGGTCCATCCTGGCTTGCCTCAGATTGGCCAAAGCGTTTTCCCACCGGGTTTTCTTTAGCAAGGAACTTCGCCACGAACGCCTGATCCACAATCACAGGCGTCGCTACGGTGGGAGGAGCTGGGTTGGTTGCTTGTGCGGCGATCTCATAGTCGGACGCCGTGAAATTGCGGCCTGCAACGAACGGAATCTCCATGGTGCTGAAGAAATTCGGCCCAACCTCCAGCACATCCGACTCTGACTGCCGGTCTTGCGGAGTTCCCGGCCAATGAAACAGGGTGGCCATCAGCGCGCCGCTCAGCAGCGGAACCATGGAGTAGCTCGCGGACTTCACCCCAGGCGTTTCGGTAAGACGGCCCTGCAAGTCACGGTAAAAACTGCGGATCTGCGCGTCCTTATAACCCGCGAGCGACGGGTTCATTCCGAAGATAACCAGATTGTGAGCATCGAAGCCCACGTCAATGCTGCGCAGGTTTTGCAACGTTCGCACCAGCAGGCCGGCGCCAACCAGCACCACGATCGCCAGCGCCACTTGCGTCACCACCAGCGCGTTGCCGATGCCGAACCTTCTCCCGCCGCCACCAGAAATCTTTGTCGCAGCGCTGAACCCTTCCTTCAGCGCGTGAGTCAGATCAACGCGCAAACTGCGAAAAGCCGGTGCAAGACCAAACAGAATTCCTGTAAAAGGCGAAATCGCAGCCGTGAACCCCAGCACGCGAAGGTCGAGGCCCGTCGCAAACGTCAGCGGGCGCGGCTGATTGTTCGATACGAACGAAACAATCGCGTGCGAGCCCCACGAGGCAAAAACAATTCCCAGAATTCCTCCTGTTGCCGCTAGGAGCAGGCTTTCCGTCAAAAGCTGCCGCAAGATTCGCATCCGCCCCGCCCCCAGCGCCAGCCGCACCGCCATTTCCTTTTGCCGCGCTGCCGCGCGAGCCAGCATCAGTCCCGCGACGTTCGAGCACGCAATCAGCAAAATAATCCCCACTGCCAACATCAAAACGTACAAGGGGTTCGCAAACTGCCCGCGCGATCCGGTTAGTCCCGTTTGCGCGTTGACGAGAGTTACCGTCGGCTCATCGTCAGGCCTCGAAAGCGTCCTTGGTTCGTTCGCTGCCTCAGGCGGTGCTTGACCCGGCGCAGTCGGCTCGGGGACCGCCTGAATTCTCCCCGGTCCCGGTCCTCCAGCAGGCGGAGGCATCGGCCCGCCAACGATAACACTAGCTTGTGCACCGCCACTCGATGGTAGTGGCACAGCTCTCGCACCAGCTGGCGGCGGGCCACCCATAACCATCTGTCTCGAAGCAGGGCCACCTCCGCCTCGCGGTTCCGGAGGTCCAGGCATTCTCCCTCCGGCATCGAACAGCGGTACGGAGCCATGCAGCATCTCATTGCGGAACATTCCGCTAACCGCAGCTTGCGCCTGCAGCATCGGTGTTTCGGGCTTCAGCCGACCGAGAATCGTCAGCCACCAAAACGCCACGTTGTCTTCTCGGTTGTCCCAAAAGCGCGGATTGTTGATCCGCCGACCCGCGGCGAGCGGCATCCAAACGTCGTAGTCGCTTCCCGGTGTTACGCCCGTAAATCGCTGCTCGACGACTCCCACGATCGTGAAAGCCACCCCGTTCAACTCAATCGTGCGCCCAACCGCATCGCGCGCGCCGCCGAAGGAACTTTGCCAATAGCCATAATTGAGCACCGCCACGGAAGGTGCAGTCGGCGAATCGTCGCTCAAGTCCAGCATGCGCCCCGCAACCGCTTTCAATCCCAGCGTATGAAAGAAGTCCCCCGAAACCAGTTGGCCGCTGATCATGCTCGCCGGCCCATTACCGGTCAGCGAGAGCGGACCAGAGTTCGCAAACGCCGCGACTCCAGAAAACTGGTTCGAATTCCTCACCTCGCGAAGGATCGGCTCAGAAAACGAGCACCCTGTGGGATTCGCTCCTCCAAGGCGCAAATTGTCGCGGCAATCACCTGAAGACATGTAGCCGTTAAATCGCGGCCCTTTGCGCGCGTTCCATCGAAGCACCACCAGCTCCGACGGTTTTTCCACGGGAAGCGACCGCAGCATGACTCCATTAATCAGGCTGAAAATCGCCGTGTTCGCGCCAATCCCCAGCGCAAGGGTAAGAACGGCGACTCCCGCGAAGCCCGGAGAATTGCGGAGCATGCGCAAGCCATAGCGAATGTCCTGCCACAGGTCCTCGGCCCAAGCGATTCTCCACACATCACGCGTGTCTTCCTTGACGCGTGTCACGTTTCCAAATTTCCGTACGGCCGCGTAGCGCGCTTCTTCCGGAGTCATCCCGCGCTCGATGTTGTCCTGGGTTTCTCTCTCGATGTGCTCGTGAATCTCCGCGTCGAGCTCATTTAACATCTGCTTTCCGCGCCTCATGAATTGCCCCCTACTCTGCCGGCCGGAGAATTCGCGCGATCGCTCCTGCCAGTTTGTCCCACTTGCCGGTCTCGACCTTTAATTGCCTCCGGCCTTTAGACGTCAGCCGATAAAATTTGGCTCGCCGGTTGTTCTCCGAAGTGCCCTCTTCCACGGAAATCCATCTTCGCTTGATGAGTCGGTGCAGCGCCGGATAGAGCGATCCCTGCTCCACCTGCAGCACTTCGTCCGAGTTGAATTCGATGGTTTTGGCGATGGCGTGACCGTGCGCCGGTCCCAGCAGCAGCGTCCGAAGAATTAGAAGATCGAGCGTTCCCTGAAGCAGCTCGACGCGTTCGCGTTCTTCTTTAGTAGACATTCTAGGTGAGCATAGATACCTTCCAGTAGGATGTCAAGGGGAACAGACATTCTTCATATTGACGCTCGATAGCTCGAAGTGCATACTCCTATCGAAGCCCGATAGGAGTGAGCTTGTGAGTCTGAGCCCGGAACCGTCAGCCCTCCTACAAGGAACTTTGGACCTGCTGATCCTGAAATCCCTCGCCAGCGGCGAACTGCACGGGTTGAGCATCTCCCGCAGAATCCAGCAAATTACCGGCGGCACTTTTGTGGTCAAGCCAGGCTCGCTCTTTCCTGCTCTTCACCGCATGGAGGAAGAGGGCTGGACGTCGTCCTTTTGGGGAGACTCTGAAAACAATCGCCGCGCGAAATACTACCGCCTGACGAAAGCGGGAAGGAAACAGCTCGAAGCCGAATCCAAGCGCTGGAGCAGAATTTCCTGGGCCATCGCCCAAGCTCTGGAAGTGTCGTAATCTGCAGTAGCTGCAGAGGTGTCGTATGCGGCTCTACGTAAAAGCCAGAAGTTTCTTGCGCAATCTCTTCCTCACCGAGCGTGTGGAACAAGACCTGGGCCTCGAAGTCCACTCTCACCTGCAACTCTTGATTGACGAAAACCTCCGCGCGGGGATGTCGCGCCAGGAAGCCCAACGCGCCGCGCGCATGGAACTCGGCGGCGCCGAACAGGTAAAACAACAGGTGCGTGAGCGGCGGCTTGGCGAATCGCTGCATTCCTGGATCACAGATTGCCGTTTCGGCGCCCGCCAGCTCTACAAAAATCCAGGCTTCACTCTCACGGTCGTTCTCACTTTGGCGCTTTCCGTCGGCGCCAACACCGCAATTTTTTCTTTGGTGAACGCGCTTCTGCTCAAGCGCCTTCCCTACGCGCATCCCGAGCGCATTGGCACGCTATATGAGCACGTAACCAGCTCGCGTGGCTCCTTCGATTTCCGAACTGGTGTGGACGGCGAGAAGTGGGAACTCTTACGCGACAATACTCCCGCATTAATCTCCGCCGTTTCGGGAAGTACTTCCGGCGTAAATCTCAAGGCCGGTTCTCGCGTGCAGTACGTGCGCAACAACCGTGTCTCCGCTCGTTACTTTGATGTGCTGGCCGTCCAGCCCATCCGCGGCCGCAATTTTTCCGAGGACGAGGATCGGCCCAACGGGCCGAAAGTCGCCATTCTCACTTATGGCCTTTGGCAGAACGTCTTTAACGCAGACCCAGGCATTGTTGGGCAAACCATCTTGTTGCGAAGTGAGCCCTATCTCGTCGTCGGCGTGTTGCCCCAAAACGCCATCACTCCCTCGAACGCGGATGTTTTCACACCTCTTCAGCCCAGTCGTTCAGGCGAAGGCAGTGGCTCCAACTTCACGGCCGTTACTCGCCTTCGTGACGGCATGACCTGGCAGGAAGCCGATGCGCAGATCAACCGTGCCTGGAGCTCGCTTGGTCAAGAGTTTGAAAAAAACTCTTCCGGCGCGAAAGTAACCTACTATTCCGTGCCGCTCCAGAAGGGTGTGACAGACTGGCTGCGTCCCCAAGTGCTAGGTTTGATGCTCGCTGCAGGGTTTATCCTGCTGATCGCCTGCGGCAACCTGGCCGCCCTGACACTGATGCGGATGCTGCGCCGCACCTCGGAAGTTGCCACGCGCTTGGCCTTGGGAGCTTCGAGCTGGCAAATCCAAAGGCAATTCTGGGTCGAAAATCTGCTCCTGGCTTTGCTAGGTGGTGCGGTCGCTATTGGCGTGGGCTTCCTCGCTCTGCGCGGTCTCTTCTTGCTGCTGCCCCCGCGTTTTCTGCCCGTTGCTAGCGTGTCCCTCGACGCTCGCGTGATGACCTTCACCATGATCGTCTCCGTCCTGACCAGCGTGCTTTTCGGCATGTTCCCGGCGCTTGTGGTGCGAAGAGTGGACCTCCGCTCCTCGATGGACGGGCGTGGCGCGGTCCGCGCCGGCGGCATCCGTACGCGCCAGTCCCTGATTGTGGGCGAGGTCGCTCTTACCGTGGTTCTGCTTTCCGGCTCCGGGTTGCTCATCCGCAGCCTCATCCACCTGGAAACGTTGCCTCCCGGATTCAACCCCACAGGAGTCATGGTCGCGAAGGCTTCTCTCGATGATGTCCGGTATCATGATCCCGTTGCCTTTCGAAGACTGCTCGACGAAAGCACTGCCGCCATGCGCCAGATTCCAGGCGTTGTGAACGCAGCTGTTGGTCTGAGCCTCCCCTATGAGGGTACGCTGAACGACGGCGTCAGGATTCGTGACGGCCAGGAGGCCGGGGCGCAAGCGGGCACGGATCTTATTTACGTTACACCCGGGTATTTCGAGGTTTTGCAGATGCCTTTGCTGGCAGGCCGCTTCTTTACGGATGCGGATGGTCCCGATACTCAGCACGTCGCCGTGGTGAATCAATCCTTCGCTCGAAAGTTTTACAGCGGAACCAATCCCGTGGGCCGCTACATCAACAAAGACACTATGATCGTGGGTGAGGTCGCGGACGTCCCGCTTTCTTCGAGTCTATTCCCGATTGCTCCGCTCATGGTCGAGCAGACCATGTACATTCCGTCAGCTCAAGTGCCAGGTACTTACCTCGGGCTGATCCACGTTTGGTTTCAACCGGATTGGGTTGTTCGGACCGCTGGCCCGGTGGCGGGACTCACCGCAGAAATGCAGAGCGCTCTCGCCAAGGCGGATCCCAATCTACCTGCTTCCGGTTTCTACCGCATGAAAGACTTGTTGACCCGAACTCTGGCGACTCAGCGGATCGAAGTAGCTTTGCTCGGTGCCATGGCCGCGCTCGCCTTGCTGCTCAGCACCGTCGGAATCTTCGCTTTGGTAGCGAACATGGTTGCGCAGCGGACGCGCGAAATCGGCATCCGCATGGCGCTGGGCTCCACCGTCGGCCGGGTGATGCTGCAAATCGGCCGCTCGGGAGTGAGCGCCTCTCTCGCGGGAGTGGTTCTGGGTCTCGCGCTTTCCGCCGGCGCACTCCGTGTCATGACCAGCGTGATCTATGGTGTCGGCGTGTATGACGTAACTACAATTTTCGTGGTCGTTCTAACGATCTCTGCGGTAACGCTCCTCGCAACCGTCCTTCCAGCGCTGAGAATCGCCAGCATCGATCCAGCTAGAACTCTGCGAGAAGAGTGAGGGGACCTCAACCCGGTCGGAAGGAGTCCTCGCCGAAGTTGGCGTCAAATAAATAGCCGCCGCTCCGGCGATCCCGAGAATTGCCACGATTTTCCACGCCAAATCATAGCTGTGCTGCGCATCGAACATCTTGCCCACAAACCACGGCGCCGCCCATTGACCGATGGAGTACCCCATGATGATCAGCGCGAGGAGCTTGCCGAGAGCAGCCGTCCCGAAACATTCTGCCGTCACCAGTGGAATGAGCATGTAGTCCGCTCCCATCGCGAAGCCGAAGAGGATCGCGAACGCGCTCAAAACAACCGTCGAATGCGGATAGGCGAGCAAGAATACGGACGCCCCAATCACAAAATAAAAAAGCGCCATCAGCCGCGATTTCCGGAAGCGGTCCGCAAGGTATCCGACAATCACGCGTCCTCCCAGGCTCGCCGCCAACAGAATCGTAAAGTAATTTGAAGCAGTCGTCGCGGAGTAACCCGAGTCTTTCAGAAACAAAATGAAATGCTGAATGACTGCTCCGATGGCCCCAATGGCCAGAGTGGCTCCGCCAACGATCAACCAGAAAGGAAAGGACCGGACCGCTACAGGCACTCCTGCGGAGGTCGCAATCGATGCGGACGAGTTTACTTGCGACCGTAGTTCTTCTGCGAACGCCGCTCGATCAACTTCGCCTTCGCCAGGCGAAGACCGTGTGACCCAAATTCCAATCGGGAAGAGCACCAGCATAATGAAAGTTCCCATCAGCTCGAGCCCGTGCCGCCATCCCAAACTGCGAGCCAGAAAATTCACCAGCATCGGGGCGGCGACGCCTCCCAAGCCCAGGCCCAGGTAGGCATATCCCATGGCCCGGCCTCGGCGGCGTCCGAACCATCGTGAAATCAACACTTGGTTGGCGATGGGCCCCGCCATAACGTAACCAATCACCTCCGCGACGCACAGGAGCTCGAACTGCCAGAAGTGGATCATCCTTCCCATCAGCAACAAAGACAACCCGACTAGCCCAACTCCCGCAAGAATGACAGTGCGCGCGCCAATACGATCAATGAGAGTTCCCGCCAGTATTCCGAAGGGAAGTCCCGCGAAGAGGAATCCGAGCAGAAAGCCTTGCGTTACCTGAGCTCTTGTAAAGCCCAGTGATTCCACGAAGTAAGGATAAAAAACGGGGAAGCCGTAAAAAAGAATTCCCACGACGAAAAAAAGATTCAGGAACGCCGCGACAACAATCCACCAGCCGTAGTAGACAGGATTTGCGGAACGATTCGAGTTGCTGAGGGCCATCCGTCTCCTGAGCGTCTGTGTAACCGTGGCCTCGGGCGCACGGGAACGTGGCTACTTCGCTCCCGCGGGCATCCAGGACATGCCATCAACGCCTGAGGTCAACTCGATTGGCTTCTGCAATTCCCAAGTGTGCAAGTCCAATACGTCAATCTTTCCCACCCCTGTTCCGCTCAGGTACGCGATGTCTCCTCCGGGGCGAATCAAGACTTCCGACGCTCCATCGGAAATCTTGTAGGTATGCAAAACCTTCTTCGACTGCAAATCAATAACGTAGGCGTGGCTGTTTCGATCCAACGTCACCAGCCATCGTCCATCCGGCGTCGGCTCTGACGCATACACAGGAGTCGGAACCTCAATCCAATCCGCAATCTTGTTCGTCGCTGTGTCAATTACCGCAATTCGCGGAGCATCCTGGTCGTGGGTGTAAACGTGCTTCCCATCTGGCGAAACCGAAATCCTTTGCACGGTCTTCGCCACCGGAATCGTCGTAATCAACGTGCGCTTCGCCAAATCCAACACGCTAACGCTTCCCGCGCCCACGTTTGCCGTGTACGCGTGCCGCCCGCCCGGCGAAATCACCAGCATGTGCGACTCTTTCTGCCCCGTGGGAATTTCCGCAACAATCTTCCGCGTGCCCGGATCCAACACATCCACCGCATTGCCAAGTTCCGCCGTCACATACAACAATCCATCCGGCCCCCACTCCGCGCGATGCGGCCGCAGCGGCTTTCCCAGATCAATCGTTGTAACAAGCTTCCTTTCCTGCAAATCGACAACGTCAATCGTGCTTCCGTCAGTCCCCGGCCTGCCCACGCCCGAATTTCCATAAATCGGCACATATGCGTATCGCCCATCTTTCGACACCATAACTTCGTGTCCATTCACGCCGACAACGACCCTCGCCAGTTCTTTCCGCTCCTCCGGATCCACAACCAATACCGTGTGCTCTTTCTGATTCGCAATGACCAGCAATCCACCGCCCGCTGGCCCCGCTTTCACGTTCCGCAAAACGCCCAAGCCCAGTGCGACCACCATCGCCGCAAGCAACACTCGACCTCTAAACACAATGCACCTCACTCAGAAGTTTTAACGCTTCGCCTTTTTCTTTTTTCCTGCAGTCAGCCGCTTCGCCACTCCCCGACTCCGCAATTTCTTTCTCCGCCCAGCACCGCTTCGGGCGCTCCCTCCGGTCGCAATCGCCTCCTGCATTTTTTTCGGCAGCTTTGCCAAAATCATTTCATAGGATTCGCGCAGCAGCCCAGCCAACTCGTCCTGCGCCACCGCGTCGCGGGTTTGCAGCGCCACCCACTGCGCTCGCGCCAGGTACGGCGCCGGAATAATGTTTTGCCGCTCCGTCAGCTCCGCGAACTTTTCCGGCGAAGCTTTAAACGACAGGCATACCGGCGCCGGCTCGAGCGGTGTTATCGCAAACATTTTGCCGCCCACCTTGAACAGCAAATCGTAGCCCCACTGGATTTGTTCGGTGGTTCCCGGAAACGTCAGGCACAACTTGCGCAGCCACTCGGCGTCCATCCGCCGAGTCTAGGACACTTACGCCAGAATTCCAACATCTTGCGTTTCAGCGCGGCGGAATCGGTGGGAAGCGGTCGGTAGTTCGAGGATCAAAAGGCCGGAGGAATTTCTCCCCCGGCCTTTTTCTCTTAGCCCAGTTGCCTTTTCTTCTCCGAGCCTCGTTTAGAAGCTGTAGACGAGCCCCGCGGTGATCCGGGCATTATTCCAGCCTGTTCCGCCGAAGTGGTTCCACAGATACTCCGCCTGGATCACGCGAATCGAGAAGCGGTCATTATATTTGTAGTTGACGCCGCCTCCCAAAGTGAACGCAAACGAATTTAGGGATGCTCCCCCGATGGACTCGTTCTGGCCGCCAAGCAAAAACTGCCCGTACGGCTCGAGCTTGCTGTCGCTCCGGTAGGTCACCCGCGGCCCGAACAGGTAGTTGAAGTCATGGCCGCCCACGCCCGACGGCAACCCGGTCTCTTTGCAATAGCCAAAGTCTCCCACCCCGCCGATCCAATCGGTCACGTTGTAAGTGCCATTCAGGTCGAAACCGTGGCATCCCCTACCCCCGGGATTGAGATGCATGTACTGGTAGCCTACAAAGAAGTCCCCTTTGGATACTGTTCCCTGGGCCATCGCCGGAGCTGCGGCGAACAGGGCGAGCACGACCAGTCTGATGAAATTGCGCATTTCTCCTCCTGCCTGGAATTGGGCTGGCAGAATTGCAATGGTTCAGGGAATTGCAGGCTGGACCTCCAGAATAGCATATTCAATCGTTCTTCCTGCCATATCGTGATACGTTTTCGCCGCTCCGGAGTTCAAAATGGCCGAGATCCGCGCCTGCCTGGCTTGCAAAGTTGCTCCCAAATGCCGGTCAAAGCGCCGGAGGCGCGTCACGATCCTGCTTGCCCTGAGCCGCGCCGAAGGGTCAGGGCTTGGGCTACCAACCAAAAAATCCGCGGCACCGTAGGTGCGGCCTGTTTAACCCTGAAGAAATCTTTGAGGGCCGCATTCACGCCTTCCAGGCGGCGATGCGCAGACGGCGGTAGTCGAGCACCCAGCTTCCATCGCGGAACAACTCACCCCGGCACTGCCGGTCCACTTCCCGGATCCACCGCGCCGCATCGGCCTCGCCCATTTTCTCGACGAACGTCTTCCGGAACAGGCGAATCCAGTTTTCCAGGCCGCGCTCGCCCTCTTCGAGCACCGTTGGCCGGTCGAAGAGCGACGCTTCCCGCACTTCCAGGCCATGCCGTTCGAGCATTCCCGCGTATTCCGCCACGCTTGGGTAAAACCAGGGGCCCACTGGCTCGGGTGCCCGGATATCCAGCGCCGCAAGGGCCCCGTGAAATCCCGCCACCAGCTTCTGGATGTTGCCCTTGCCGCCGAACTCCGCCACGAACCGCCCGCCAGGCTTCAGTACGAGCGCCACTCCCGCGATCACTTCGTCCGCCTCAGGAATCCAGTGCAGCACTGCATTGGAAAACACGGCGTCAAATCCCCCAAGCCTGTCATCCCGAATCCCCGCTGGTTTTGCGGGGTGAGGGATCTGCTTTTCGCCTTTTGCCGAACCGTCCGCACCGCCTGTAGGCTCGGCCTTTTGAGGCCGACCGCTCTCTGCCCCAAACCGCAACTCCCGCACATCCATGACTTCAAACCGCAGCGCCGGAAATCTCTTTAGCGCCTGCGCAATCATCTCCTCGGAGCGGTCCACCCCCAGCACTTCAGCGCCGCGTGCGGCAATTTCCGCCGCCAACGCGCCCGTTCCGCAGCCCAAATCCAGGATGCGCTCGCCCGCCTTCGGCGCCAGCAGTTCCACCAGGCCCTTGGCCTTCTCGTATACAAACGCGTGCTTCGCGTCATACTCGGCCGCATTCCATTGATTCGCTTGGTTGGACATGGGGCTCCAGTGTAGTACAGACGGAAAATGGAAAAGTGAAAAGAGCCTGCTTCTGCACCGTCGTTCCCATTGGGGAGGAACAAACCCTACATCCTCCAGAGTGCGAAAATACAAGGCTTCGAGGATAGGCAAGATTGGAGGACGGCTTGTTGCACGGAACCGCCACGCTCCGTTGCGCCGGCAAGAGTCCGGAAGTGATTGATGAGAAAGAGGTTGTGATTGCTCTATGGGAGGAAAGAGTGCGCAAGCGTTTGAAAGAAAAAGATGGACGAGAATCATCGGTTTGTAGAAGAGGGGAGATCGGCGGGATACCGTGGCGGACCTGTTGCCTCCGACCGGTCTTGACGCACAGGCCCGTCTCGCCTTCCTGTTCGGATTCCGGCCTTCCAGGACCAACTGGCTGAACTTACAGTAGAGGAACGACCATCTTGGTGTCCCAATTGGCGGCAGATGACGGCTTTCTAGGAGGTCCAAATGTCATTCTTAGCATGGATCGTTCTCGGGCTTGTTTCAGGTTTCATCGCCAGTAAAATTGTCAATAAGTCTGGAGCAGGAACCATCATGGACATCGTGTTGGGAATCGTCGGCGCTGTCGTCGGCGGCTGGCTTTTCAACACCATTGGCCACGTCGGCGTGACCGGCTTAAATCTCTACAGCATACTAGTCGCCGTTGTTGGAGCAATTGTCGTTCTGCTTATCTATCACGCGTTGTTCCGCGTTCGCACTCACGGCTAAGCAGCTCACAGACACATACCCATGCGCTACTAATTCTGAGAAGTTGCCTGAGTACTTCTCCGTGACCACTAATCTGCTCGTGGTCTCTTGTGTATGCAGGCTTTATAACCTCCGGGTACCACCTATCCAATGGCCAACGTCCAGAATCAACGTCGCTCTCCCAGGTGTTCATTCATGGTGATCGCTGAAGTGACCGATGACGAATCTCGCACTCTGATTGCTCGGCTGCGAAATTTGAACTTATACGGTTGTTACCTCGAACTGCCCAGTCCATTGCCCGAGCGAAGCTCGATAACCGTCAGAGTCGCCGCCGGTAAAAAAATCTTCCAGGCGCGTGCCCGAGTTGTTTATTCCGACCATGACAACGGTTCAGGCGTCGAATTCCAGGGCGTTGCCCAACCTTATCGAGCCGTCCTAAAAGAGTGGCTAACCGATGCACGGCCTGCCAACGGTTCCGATAAGCTCGTTTCTTGAGAGTTTCGCTCTCGGCGCGAGGAGCCAAGAACGCCAAGAAATCATGGAAGAGCGGGGAAAATCTTGACAGGGATCGGGCTTCTCATGGAAGGACTTGGGACTCGTTCTATGTTTTTGGTATCTTGAACAGCGCGAATAGCCACTACGGACTACGCAAGATATGAATTGCCCGCGGTGCCGACTAATCAATCCAGGGACCGCGCAGCGTTGCGATTGCGGCTATGACTTCATTAGCGAAAGCGTCCAAGCGTCCTACCTGACGTCAGCCCCTAATACCTCACCATCAAAAATTGCCATCGGCGCTCAGGTGGTGGCTCTGGTTCTGGCAGGCGCAGCGGTGATCTGGGGCTGCTCGATGGTCTATATCGCCCTTTATCCTGGTGGCTCCGGGGAGTTCGGCGGCATCTCCGTACTCTTTGCGGCGATGGTAGACACCCCAGTAGGCTTGGTGTCACTCGTGGTGGGTCTGGCGGTGAGGAAAGGGCTCCCGGTGCTGCGATGGGCCTGCGTCGTTTTGTCGATCATCGCTATTGCCATGCCATTCCTCACCAAAGTAGCGTGGCAAAGCCATTTCCGAGTCAAATAGATAACGCCAACAATTCAAAATAGCTCCCTACCTACGCGCTGAACCTCACTGACCATGGGGCTTCGTGCCCGGCAAGTCCGATAACGCGGGTGAACAGTACAAGCTATGCGAGCGATGCTACTTTTTGTTCTTGGGTGGAAAATCTTTAAACGACTTTGAGACCAGTTCATCGACTACTTTGTCCCAGTTGCGCAGAGCTTTGTTGGGGTCGCGAAAAGTTTTTTTGTACGTTGTCTCCCAAACTACCTTTTTCGACTGCGCGTCGATAATATGGAACACGATTTCGCCATTCACCTTCAGCCATGTGGCCGGCGCAAGCGCTGGGCCATTCCCTAAACCGTAGGTCGGAGCTCGATCGGTAGGACCGAGTGGTGTGGAATTTGCTCGTTCTGGACTTCCCGAAAGAAGATCCATGTCTCCCCCGCCGTCGTAGGAGATATAGAAGTCTGGATTGTCCTTTGCCTCCTCAAAATTCCTTGCGGCCAGCGCTTGATTCACGGTCTTCACGATTTTGAGGTCCATCAACTCGTTTGTATCCGGGTGCTGGCGAGTCATAAGCCGGTTCTCGCGCCACGCGTAACGCCTATGGCCGGCGAAATTGTACCCGATGTCGAGTGTTGTGGAGACTTTCTGAGCCAAAATGACGGGAGCCATTATCAAAATCAGAAAACTCAATCGTGCACCATAGCTCACCAGGATCGGCCCTCTTATTGAGTTAGCCATATGCTCTCGCCGAGTTGAACAGGGATGCAACTCTGGGAGTAGTTTTAATCGTTAACCCAGCGACTGGCACTGGCAGAAATGGCAGTCCCAGACCTCGGTTTTGACCGGCCCAATTCATGCAGGAACGGATTACCGGTTGAAGCCCGTTAACCAAGACCCAAGACATCTACTCGCCGGCTCTTGCTTGCACTGACGATAAGAACTTCAGCCGGAAAACTCATCCCGTGCTCTGTCGAGTACTCGCGAAGAGCTTCGAGCGCCGACCGCTTCGCTTCCGTCAGCTGCTGCATGGAAAGCATGGAGACCTTTTGCCGAAGCGTCTCAGACATCTCCATTCGCAGGGTCCAAAAGTCTTCCACGGAGATGGGCGCTTCCATTGTGAATTGCAGGACCCGCTCGCAGGGAGCGAGCGCGCCGGCCTCGCTGAGAACGTCCCGCAACCTGCCCGGATTGGCAAAGCGGAACGGGTCTGGGGCATCGGGCGCCGGCGGAGGGGAATCGACATACCGTCCAAGGACACGCGAAAGCGTGTAGAAAAAGGGATTGTTTTCGGCGAGATGCCAGACCGCGAGCGCCAGTTTCCCCGTCGGCTTGAGGACTCTTAACATCTCACGAACCGCGTCTACAGGAGATGGAAAGAACATGGCACCGAAGCGGCTGACCGCAGCGTCGAAGGTATCGGCCGAGAAAGGCAATTGGTCGGCCGGCGCGACCTCAAATTGTGCATTCTTGAACGCAAGACGATCTGCTTCTCGTCGAGCGGCTTCCACCATCTCCAACACCGGGTCGATCCCGCAGACCCTGCCCTCGGGGCCGACCAAGGAAGCTATAGTCAGCGCTGGCTCGCCGGGGCCGGTAGCAATGTCTAGAACTGCGTGTCTCCTGCCAATCCGCCCATCCACGACAAGAGCATCCGTAACCGACCGAAACATATGCCGGATAATGGGTCGGTACTTCTCCCAGAATGGAGCCACATGGGTCCATCGGTTGAGAACTTCTTGGCTGGGTTGCATGCGCAGGAGTATACCGTCCGGGTCGCTTGACGGGCTAGAGGGGAAGGAATCGAACACCACTGGTGAGTCCTTGCAAACCGGAATCCGGCGGAGGCGCTCTCGCCTGAGGCTAGTACTTTTGACAGTTGTTGCGCTCCGAGCAAAGCCATATCGTTCGCGCCGCTTCCGAGATGGGGTTCGGTTCGAGACTTGACTTTGTTGGGCCGAGGGGACTCAGCCGACCCCCTCTCAGAGCAAATAGCTAGGCTAAGCAGCGTATGTTTGGAGGGCTCATGTCTATGGGGATGACGCAGTATCGTGAACGAGAGAAAGAAATCATGACCGAGATTTTTAGCCTTATCGAGGAGCAAACACGGGCGCTCGAGTCGCGTCCCTGCGATAGTCTAGCTGCCCAATGCGAAGAGCGTTCACGCCGAATCCGAGACCTTCTTCGCCAGGTCACGCATTCCAGCATCGGCTTTGGTCCGCAATCAAACCAGCAATGCAATCGTGTGGCATAGACGACTTACCCTACCGCGCTACATGCGGGATTCCGTGTACCTGGTTCGGCGCGCGCGTGGTGTGTGACGGAAGGAACTAGAGGCAGACTACTCGCCGGTGGAGGTGCTCTTTTTCTGCGGCTTCAGGAAGGTGCCTTTCTCCAGTTCGCGGAAGGCCTGGCGCAACTGTTCCTGCGTGTTCATTACAATCGGGCCGTACCACGCCACCGGTTCTTCGAGCGGCTTGCCGGACACGAGCAGGAATCGAATCCCGTCTTCTCCTGCCTGCACCATAAGCTCATCGCCGCGATCGAACAGCACGAGCGAGCGGTTGTCCACTTCCGAAGGAGGCGGTGTGGTTTCCAGCCAGCCGACCGGCTCGGTCGGCACCTCGAGGGGCTCCGAGGCGTTGCAGAATTTTCCCGCGCCCGCGAACACGTACGCAAACGCGTGGCGCGTCGTCTCGACGGGGAGCGTTTTGCGCCGCCCCGGCGGCACGGTCACGTCAATGTAGACAGGATCCGCCGCGATGCCCTCGACCGGACCGCGCTTGCCCCAGAAATTTCCGCACACGACGCGCACTTGCGTGCCGTCGTCGTCGGTGATGTCTGGAATCTCCGGCGCTTTCACTTCCTGGTAGCGTGGCGCGGTCATTTTCAGAGAGGAAGGGAGGTTGGCCCACAACTGGAAGCCGTGCATGCGCCCGACGGCGTCGCCCTTAGGCATTTCCTGGTGGATGATCCCGCTTCCAGCGGTCATCCACTGGACATCCCCCGCGGCGATCGTACCGTGATTGCCCATGCTGTCTCCGTGTTCCACGGCGCCGGAAAGTACGTAAGTAATCGTCTCGATGCCGCGGTGCGGATGCCACGGAAAGCCCGCCAGGTAGTCCGCGGGCACGTCGTTGCGAAAATCGTCGAGCAGCAGGAACGGATCAAATTCGTTCGTGTTGCCGAAGCCAAACGCGCGCCGCAGGTGCACGCCCGCGCCCTCAATGGTTGGCTTGGACCGAATCAGCTTTTTCACCGGACGCAGGGACATGGTTGCCTCCTTCGACGCATGAGGTGCACTTTACTCGGGTGCCGGTTCGCACTCAAGCAGCCGAGAAGTCCCGTGCCCAGCCTGTGGCAGACAGGCTACGCACTTGGGAGAGTGAAGATGCCGGGCTTCCGGACAGGATAAAGCGGTGCCCTGTTTCAAGGCTCGGAGACGACTTGCTTCCAAATGTGGAGCTCGTAGGGATGGGCCGGCGGATGGCCTTTTGGACAAGCAGCCCCATGGTTACTCCAATTACTACGGATGTGAGTCTTCAAATCCGCTTCACTGAATGTTTTCTTCGCCGGCGCGAGCACGATTACCGGAGACTCGCAACTTGTTTTCGCGCATTTGAGAAACACAATGTAGTCCGTCAGATCGCGAGGGCATTTCGCAGCATCCGCTTCTGGAAGAGTCTTGAGCGACTCCACGAGCGACCGAGTGAGTTTGCCGCATGCAGGGCAGGCGTAATTGATGTAAATGCCGTCCTCGGACGAAATAGCCTGGAGCCAAAGGATTGGTTCGAGCGTGGAAAACCGCTGACTTGTCGCACACGAACAATGGAGACAAATCACTTCGCGGATTGGGACATCCGGCATGCCGGAGATAGTATCAGATTGGATTCCTAATGTACTCGGGGAGGGCGAGCAAGCAGGGAGGTGGCGCACGGCTAACCTTGCCACGGGCTGCCGCCTTTCTCATGGGACACGCTTTAACGGTGCGCTGGAATCTCCACACCCGCCGTAACGGAAACGCGTTCGCCGGTTTCCTTGTTGTAAATGATGTAGTGGCCCGGTTCTAGCTGTGCCAGCGCTTCAATCCGCTGCCTTGCCGCCTCGAAGGTTTGCACGGCTTCCACGAAGCGGAGTTCACCGCCGTCGAGCAAGTCGCCGAGCACCGTCAGGACGCAATAATGGGAACGCATGCGCCAAACTCCGTTCTGACTCGGGACCATGATGAATAGTGCAGGGAGGGGCGAAAACGTATCAGATGGCGGAACACCGCCGGCGGATTCCCACCCTCAACGCGCCAAGAGGGGCACGATTTCTCGCGCCCCAAGGGTTCAAAGATGCGGCGTTTGAGTCAGTTAAACCTGTTCCCCGAAGTGATTCGGGGCCAGGTGGTTCTTATTGCACGCCGAAGAACACGGTGTGCAGGGCTGGGTCGCCTGTGACTGTGAACTGCAGGGCGTAAGTGCCCGTCGCCAGGCCCGAGGTGCTCAGGTTGAAGATGTATCCGCTGTTCTGACCTGCGCCTCCGACGTTGCGGAAGTCGTTGTCTGGATTGGCGTCGCCGGAGTCCTGAACGGGGCCGGCTGCGCCCGACGCGGCGATAATGGCCGTCGCGTGGAGAACGGTGGACGGGGACGAGAGGTTGTTCCCGTTGGCGTCGCAGACCTGGACTTTAATTGGGAAGGTCGCGCCGCCCTGGACCGAGCGCGTCTGATCGTATTGAGCGCAGATGGCGTACTGCACGTTCTGCGTCATGCTTCCGGTGCCGCCGGCGAAATTGGCGTCGCCGCTGTAGACCGCGGTGATGGAGTGCGAGTTCACCATCAGTGTGGAAGTTGTGAACGTGGCCGTGCCGCTCGGGCTGAGAGGCACGGTTGAGAGGGCGTTTGCGCCGTCATTAAACGTGACTGAACCCGTGGGCGTGCCTGCGCCCGGAGCCACTACGCTGACGGTGGCCGTGAAGGTCACCGACTGGTTGATGGTGGAAGGATTCGCCGACGAGCTTAGCGCGGTCGCGGTCGCAGCTTTGTTCACCGTTTGAGCGAGCGTCGAGGAACTCGAATTGAAGTTCGTGTCCCCGGCGTAGCTGGCGGTGATGGAATGCGAGCCAATCGCGAGCGCGGAGAGCGTGAAAGACGCCAGGCCATTGGACAGATTCGCCGAGCCGAGATTCGTTGAGCCGTCGCTGAAGGAGACTGCGCCTGTGGGCGTTCCTGCTCCGGGTGCAGCAGCACTCACCGTAGCCGTAACCACCACCGACTGACCAAACACGGATGGGTTCGGGGCAGAACTGAGCGTCATCGAGCTCGCGTCTTTGGTTACGGTTTGCGAGAGCGATGCTGACGCCGCGGCAAAGTTGGCGTCGCCGTTGTAAGCGGCAGTGATGAAATGAGAGCCTGCGGCCAGCGAAGAAGTTGTGAAGCTGGCCTGGCCGTTGACCAGATTGAGTGTGCTCGTAGCGCCACTGTCAGCCTGCAGCAAGACGGTGCCTGTTGGGGTGCCTGAGCCGGACGCCGCCGCTACCGTGATGGCGAAGGTCACGCTCTGGCCGAATACGCTGGGATTCGCAGAGGAGTTCAGCGTCACTCCTGCTGACGTTTTGTTCACGATTTGCGATAGCGAGGAAGTGCTCGCGCTGAAATTGCTGTCTCCCGCGTAAGACGCGGTGATGGCGTGCGCGCCCGCGGCAAGCGCGGAAGTTGTGAGCGAGGCGCTGCCAGTTGGGTCCAGCGTAGCCGTGCCTAGACTCGATGCGCCGTCGCTGAAGGTGATGGCGCCGGTGGGCATGCTCGTGCCGGGAGCCACGGCGTTAACCATAGCGGTGAAGGTCACCGCTTGATTGAAGTTCGAGGGGTTTGCCGACGAACTCAGCGAGGTTGTCGTCGAGGCTTTGTTCACGGTGAGGCCAGTGGTAGATGAGTTTTGACTGAAACTGCCGTCGCCTCCGTAGGTTGCCAGGAGCGAATGCAAACCTGGCGTGAGCGTGGAAATAGTGAAAGTCGCTTGGCCATTGACAAGATTTGCGGAGCCGAGATTCGTGAGTCCGTCAAGGAAGGTCACCGTGCCCGTGGGCGTTCCTGATCCCGGGGCGGTGGCACTCACTGTGGCCGTAGCTATAACCGATTGGCCGAAGAAGCTCGGATTCGGCGAGGCGGCTATTGCGACTGTCGGCACATCGAGATTCACGATTTGCGTGAGGGGCGACGAGCTGTTTAGGTTGAAATTGCTGTCACCGGAATAGGATGCGGTGACGGCGTGAGCGCCCACGGCGAGCGCCGAAGTCGTGAACGAGCCCACACCAGTTGAGTCAAGAGTCGCAGTGCCGATGGTCGAAGCGCCATCGACGAAAGTGACCGTGCCCGTGGGTGTTCCCGTGGTTGCGCTGACGGTTGCGGCGAAGGTGACCGCTTGTCCGAACACCGAGGGGTTTTTGGAAGAGGCGATAGCCGTTGTTGCTCCGGCAGTATTTACGGTCAACGTGGCCGCGCTTGACGTGACAGAGCCAGACGAATTGGTGAACACGGCGCGATAGAGGTTGCTGTTCTGCGACATGCTCGCGGTGAACGTCAGCGTCGTGGAAGTGGCTCCGGGCAGATCGCTGAACGTCGTTCCGCCGTCGGAGCTGACCTGCCACTGCACGGTGGGGGCGGGAGACCCTGTTGCGGATGCACTAAACGATGCGCTCTGTCCCGATGTAACAGTGGTGTTGGATGGTGAGGATGTTACGGTCAGTGCCGGACACGAGGAGGTTGCAGTCGAGGTGGAAGTGGGCGTGCCATTGGTTGCGTTCGTGACCGCAAAATCTTGCGGCAGGGCGGTTACAACGATGGCCGTTGTGGCGATGCAGCCTTCGCTATCGGTCAACGTAAGTGTGAAATTGTCCGTCGCGGGCGCGGTCAGCGTGTGAAGTTGCGACTCGTTGACCTGATAGTTCCAACGAATCACGCCACCGGTGCCTGTTCCAGTGCTGTCAGTCGAAACGCTGGCCGTGACCGTGCCGAGGTCGCCGGCCTGGGCTGTCACTGAGGCGTTGTGCGTGTCGTTGACATCGGGATCAGAAAAAGCCAACTGGCCCGCTGTGGACAAGCTGGTTGCGAAGGAATTGTCCGCCACGGCGCCGGAAGCGGTGAAGATCGGACGGACAAAAATCTGAGAAGTGAAGTTGGTGACACCGAAGTTGCCCGCGCCGGATTGAAACGCCAAAGAGAGATGGTCCGGCGAGAAGGTGGGCACGCTGCTGTTGCCATTACCAATAACTCCGGTGGCGCTGGCCGAGGCCAGAACTATTGCGCCTGTCAGCAAATCCTTGACGAAGACCTGGTTCGCGCCGTTTGCGCCGGGCAAAAGGTTGATGGACGCCGACTGAAATGCGATTTTCGTGCTGTCCGGCGAGAATGCGCCGAGTTGGGAGCTATTGCCGTTGGCAGGAACGCCGTTTGGATCTGCTGAAACTAGCGTGATTCTGCCCGATGCAAGGTCCTTGACGTAAACCTCAGAGTTGAAGCTGGGCACGTTGGGCACAAGATTGGTTGAAATGGAATTGAACGCGAGTATCGAGCCGTCGGGAGAAAACATCGGATAAAGGCTGTCGTTGTTCGCTTCGTTGCCAGTGGCGTCGGATGAAGACAAGGCAGTGGCGCCAGACTGCAGATTCTTGACGTAGATTTGGGAATGGGTATTCGTTGCGCCGGCCGCGAGGTTGGTGGAAGTAGAGACGAATGCCACCTGATTCCCGTCGGGTGAGAACACAGGAAAGGAGCTTACACCGTTGCCCGGAACCCCGTTCGAATCTGTGGACACTAGAGTGACCGCGGCCGTCGTCAGATCCTTGATGAAGACTTGATTGCTCGTTGTACCACTGGCAGTCAGGTTGGTGGACGCAGAGTCGAAGGCGACTTTAGTGCCATCCGGCGAAAACGTGAAATCCACGCTGTTGCCATTTCCCTGCGTTCCGTTCGCGTCCACCGACACAATTGAAACTGCATTCGTTGTCAAATCCTTTATGAAAATATGCTGATGTCCGTTGGTGCCGGTTGCAATGAGGTTAGTTGCCACAGACTCGAAAACGACTTTCAAGCCGTTCGGTGAGAACATTAGAATTTGGCCGGAGTTGTTCGGGCTGGTGCTGTCGTTGTTTCCTTCGATGCCGTTGGCATCCGTGGATACGACAGAGACTGTGCCTGTCGTCAAATCCTTGAGGTAGAGCTGTGATAGGACGCTGGTGGCTCCTTGAGCCAGGTTGGTAGACCGGGACCAGAACAACAGGTGCGTGCCGTCAGGAGAAAAACCGCCCTGAATGCTGAAGCCGTTTGAGGGAACGCCGCTGACGCTGGAGGATGCAAGTACTGGTGGGTTCAAAGTCCATTGAGTGGAAGTACTAATGACAGGCGGTTGACTGGTGTTGCTCTGAGCTTTGCCGAGTTCGCTGGCCAATGTGAGGCCAAGCAGAGCACAGACTGCCCATACGAAGCGTCGGTTGCCGCGAGAATGCGTTCCAAACGCCCCTTCCAGAAAAACAGTAAGGCGCGATGCCATAACCATACCCTCCCAATCCCGATCTTGGGGACAACTGCCACGCTTGGAAAAATGGTCGGCTCGGCATCTGCGGCTGGGAATAGTACACGGGTACCGCAAGAATTTTCTGTCTTCGTACGTTGGTAGAGTTGCCCCGGAGTTCCAGACTGTTCGCGGGTGCAGGCTCGCGAGTTTTCAGGCGGTGGCGAGCTCTTTGAGTAGAGCCTCGCCTTTGCGGAACCAAGAGCGCTCGCGGCGCTGCATGTAGCGGGGGAGCGTGCGCTTTTTTGCGAGAAGTTTCTTCGCCCATTCGCGCGCTTCTTCGCGGCGGTTGGCGGCCTTCAGAAAGCTGGCGTAGTTGTAGAGCGTTTCAGGCGTGGTAGAGATTTGCGTGACTTCGCCGAACAGAGATTCAGCGCGGTCCAACTGCCCGATGCGAGAGTAAGCGTCGGCGAGCAACCCTGCAGCGCGGTAGTAGTCGAATTTGCGGTCGCCGGTGACCACGCGCTCGAGATCGGGGATTGCGGCCGCGAGGTCGCTGAGCGCCAGCGAACAGAGTGCGCGCGAATAGAACGTGTAGATAGAATCGCTGCGCGCGGAAATCGCGCTAGTGAAAGCTTCGCGGGCTTTGGCAAACTCGCCTTGATCTTTGTAGAGCTCGCCAAGCTCTTCGTAATTGGCGGGCGACGGATTGTCGAGGATGTCGTTTTCAACCGTTTGGATGCGCGAGCGTCGGCCGAAACGCTGCATCGTGCCGCGGAGAAGCCCCAAGTCGGGAATGACTTCGGCGACGACGTAAACGGCGGCGCCAAGCCATCCGAAGAACAGGATGACGAAGAACCAATAGCCTTCCGGGCGGCGGCGCAGGAAATGGATCAGCGCGAAGGCCTGCACCAGAATCCCCCAGGAAAGATAGAAGTGACCCAGACCGTGCATGGATAGCCGCCTTTGGACGAACAGCATCGCTTGTCTGCGGCGGGTTGGTCAAATGGAAGTTCGGAGGCCGAGTTGCGCGAGTAACGGGTCCTGCCGATGAGACGCTGCTATGATGGTCGTCAGTGAATCCCATCCGGTTATTAAGCTTGGCGCTAGGCGCCGGATTTTCTTCCGGACTGAATCTTTACGCAACGGTGGCCACGCTCGGACTGCTACAGCGCTTTGGGATTGTGCATCTGCCCGCGTCGCTTCAGGTGCTTCAGCATCCGTGGGTGATGGGCATTGCGGCCGGGCTTTATCTGATTGAATTTTTCGCGGATAAATTCCCTTACTTTGATACGATTTGGGACTTCATTCACACCTTCATTCGGCCGCCCGCCGCGGCGCTGCTGGCTTACGGGGCGGCGGGAGGGGCAGGAGAACAGTGGCGCTGGGCTGCGGCTTTACTGGCCGGTGGCGTGGCGTTGACCTCGCACAGCACGAAGGCGAGCGCACGGGCTGCCGTCAATACCAGCCCGGAACCATTCAGCAATTGGACATTAAGTTTGGGTGAGGATGTGCTGGCAGTTTGGCTCTCGTGGATGGCCAATGTGCATCCAGTTGCCACAACAATTGTGGTCGTTATGCTTTTGGCCCTTTGCGTGTTTTTGCTTTACCACCTTTTTCGTTTTGCGCGGCAAGCCATTGAGAAATTGTTCGCGGTGTGAAAATGTGAGTTATTTCAAGTAAAGCGCGAGCCAGTCGAGGAACGTCTTGTACCAGAACTGTGAATTTTGTGGCTTGAGCACCCAGTGGCCTTCATCGGGAAAGACAACGAGCTTCGATGGCACTCCTTGGCGCTGGAGCGCGCTGAAGAATTCGAGCGATTGCGTATAAGGCACGCGGTAATCGCGCTCGCCGCAGATGACGAGCGTTGGCGTCTTGAATTTCCCAAGTTCGCCAGCGTAGGTGACGGGCCCCCATTTGCGGTAGCTTTCCGGATTGGACCATGGCATGCCTTGCAGGTCGTGTTCTTCGAACCAGAGTTCTTCGGTCGCGTACATTGCGACCTTGTCGTAGACGCCGGCGTGGCTGATGATCGCTTTGAAGCGCCCGTTGTGCGTGGCGATCCAGTCGGCCATGTACCCGCCGTAAGAGCCTCCGGCAGCTGCCATTTTTGTGCCGTCAATGAAGGCATACTTTTTTAGCGCGAAATCCACACCATCCATCACGTCAACGTAAGCTTTTCCTCCCCAATCGTTGGTGATTTCATCGGTGAATTTCTGGCCATAGCCGGTCGAGCCGCGGCGGTTGATCATCAGAGTGACGTAGCCGGGCGCGGAGAAGACCTCCGCGTTCCAGCGATAGCCCCAGGCGTCGGACCACATGGTTTGAGGGCCGCCATGAAGCAGGACCAGCATAGGATATTTTTTCGCAGCATCGAATTTCGGGGGGCGAATCAGCATGGCCTGGACTTTGGTGCCTTCAGCGCCGTCAAACCAAAACGTTTCGGGAGGATTCATTTCGAGCGCGGCGAGGATGGAGTCATTGTGATGCGTGAGTTGGCGCACGCCCGAGCCGTCGCTGGAAGCCGCAAGGAGTTCCGCGGGCATGGTTGAACTGGTGCGCTCGAAGGCCATTGTTTTCCCGTCGTGACTGAAAGAAACCGCGGCGTTGTAGGTGTCGGCGAGGATTTTCTTGGGCTCCGATCCGGGGCGGGCGGCCATGGCGTAAACGGGCTTCAGCGTTTCGTTCTCGGCGGTGAAATAAATCGTCTTGCTGTCGGCGGACCAGGCCAGTTCGTCGGCGCTGCGGTTGAAGCCTTCGGAGAGATTTTCATTTTTGGCGCTTTGCCGATCGTAGAGCATTACGCGCCAGCGATCGGACTCATACTCAGGTGTGAGCTGCGCGTGGTAGGCAATGTATCTGCCGTCCGGCGAATAGACCGGCTCGCCGTCGAAGCCAGGTTGCGCGGTGATGCGCTTGATTTCGCCACCCGCGACCGGCACGGTGAACAGATCGCCGTTGGTACTGATGGCTTCCATCTTGTCAGTGACGGCGGTGAAGCAAAGCTCTTTGCTGTCGGGCGAGAAATTAATGTCGCTAGGCCCACCGCGCTCATCGGGAGGAACATCGTAATCGCCGCCGGGAGTGAGGTCGCGCGGAGCGGCGCTGCTATCGGCGCTAACGACGAACAGGTGCGCGCGCTTGCCTTCGTTCCAGTGGGTCCAGTGGCGATAGAGAAGATGCTCGGCGACGTGGGCTTTCACCTTGTTCTTTTCCTTCTCGGCGTCGCGCTTGCTGTTGCAGTCGTCGTCTTTGCAGTCCGGATAGACCGAAGAAGTGAAGGCGATGGTCTTTCCGTCGGGCGACCATTTCACAATGTCAGCGCCGGTGGACAATTTTGTGAGCTTTTGCGCTTCGCCACCCTCGAGCGAAAGCAAGTAAACCTGGGAGTCGCCGCTGCGGGAAGAGAGAAACGCAATGGTTTTTCCGTTGGGGGACCATACGGGCGAGGAATCGTGCCCGCTTTGGGTGAGTTGCTGCGGAGAACCGCCGGCGGTAGAAACCATCCAGATGTTGCTGGCGCTGCGGTTGGCGTCCATATCGGGCGTGGCGAGGTTGTAAGCCACCCACTTGCCGTCAGGAGAGATTTGCGGTTCGGCGACACGACGCATTTTGATCATGTCGTCGAAGGTGATGGGATGCTTCGCCGTTTCTTGTGCGGCGATTTCAAATCCAAACACGAGAACTACCGCGCAAACCAAACCGTATTGCAGAAAAATGCGTTTCATGCTCTCTCCCCTGAAGTTGCAAGTGTGCAAAGCAGAATGTCTTGCAGAGCTTCGGATGATGTCACGTTTCCCGAGTGATTCCAAGAGTGCTGCTCCGCGCCCAGAGCCAATTGGCGAACGCGAGCGCGGCCGTCGCGGCGATGACGAGGAATTCGCCGCGGTGCATACGAGTGACGAGGACAAGAGTAATTAACAGGGCCAGCACGCAAATAAAGAATCCGCCCGGGAGGCGAAAGGCATCGGCGGACGGATGCTTTTTGCGAAGCACGGGCAAGGCCGCGGCGACCGAGCCGTAGACGAACAAGCGCGAGACGATGGACAGCATTGCGTTCCAAGGAAAGTCTCGCGCGATCGAAAAGGTCAACAGGAGCGCCGCGAAAATCAGGATGGAGACGGTCGGCGTACGAAAGCGCGGATGAATCCTGGCGAAGAACGCGGGGAAGTCGCCGCGCTCGCCCATGGCAAACGTGACGCGGGGCGTGTGCAGCATATTGGCGCTGAGATAGCCATACGCGGAGATGAGCGTGCCCGCGGCGACTATTCGCGCAGCCCAGCCCGGCATGAAGTGCCGTGCAGAATCTACAACCGGGGCTAAGGATGCCCCGGGGTTCGGAATGGTATGGATGACCAGGTATTGAACGGAGATGTAGAGAACCGTGGTTGCAGCGATCGCGGCAAACAGCGCTACGGGGATGTCTTTGCGCGCGTCACGCGTTTCGCCGGAAGCGATGAGGGCGGCGTCGAATCCGGCGTAGGAATACATCATGAGGAGAATCGCTTCGAACCAGGCAGTCGGAGTTGCGTCGACGGGAGCGGGAGTTACGCGAATCCCCGGCCGAAACGCCAGCACGGCAAGACCCGCAACAACGAAGAACACGAGCAGGCTCACTTTCGTTACCGTAAAGATGTTGCTTAGCCGATTTCCGCCAGCGACGCCGCGACAGTTCACGGCGGCAAGGAATCCGATGAGAAGCACGAGAGCGGCTGCGCGTGCAGGCGGTTTGGAGATTCCAGGAAGGAATTCGCTTGAGTAGATAATGAAAAGATTGGCCACAGCGGATGCGGCGGTGATGCGAGAGAGCCAGGTCAGCCAGCCGTTTTGAATTGCGAGAAAGCGGCCGAATGCGGCTTTCGTATACAAATACGGACCGCCGGTGTCCCGGAATTGCGAAGCCACCTCCGCCAAGCAGGCGGCGATCACGGCGATCACGACGAAGGCTATTAGGAAGCCAAGCGGACTCCATTTGCCAAGGCGGGCAGCGAGGAGAGCTGGCAAACCAAAGATGCTCGCGCCGACCATCGTGTTGACCATGAGTGCGACGAGGCTCCAGCGGCCGATGGTGCGGACGAGGCTTGTGCTGGAGTTGGTTTGGGGCGATTGCATCTGTCTTTTTTTTTGCAGGCTCTGTAGTGAGTTATAGGAACGGCGTCAGCCTAGCACAAGAGGCTGTTGATGCTTATAGGTCTGCTACAATCTTGCGGCGGACTTCACATGCCGACGAGCGGACTTTTTTCCCGAAATCTCAAGAAGACCTTTCCCATTGCCGTGCGTGGGGAAGGCTGCTGGATTGTGGATGACAGCGGACGTCGCTATCTGGACGCAGCGGGACAGGCCGCGGTGGTGAGCATTGGCCACGGCGTCGCGGAAATCGGGAAGGCCATGGCGGAACAGTCGGCGCAAATCGCGTTCGCGCACACTTCGCAATTTCATACCGAGCCTGCCGAAAGACTGGCGGCGCGCCTTCTTGCGCTGGCTCCTCCGGGTTTTCGCAACGGCGGCCGGGTCTACTTTACATCGGGCGGCTCTGAAGCGACGGAAACCGCCATCAAATTGGTGCGCCAGTATCACCTGGAAACGGGTCAACCGGAACGTTATCGCGTGGTGTCGCGGCGGCAGAGCTATCACGGAAGCACTCTCGGAGCGATGAGTGTGAGCGGCAACGTGGCGCGGCGCGCCCCCTACGCTCCGCTGATTCCCGAGTGGGGGCATATTGCTCCGTGCTTCTGCTATCACTGCCCGTTTAATAAGACTTTTCCAGAATGCGAGCTGGCGTGCGCGGAAGATCTGGAAACTTTTGTGCGTGAGCACCAGACGGAAACGGCCGCGGCATTTATTTTCGAGCCGGTGGTCGGTGCGACACTCGGAGCACCGGCCCCGCCAGACGGCTACGTGACGCATATCGCGGCGACTTGCCGCAGTCATGGCATTCTGCTGATTGCGGACGAAGTCATGACCGGGATGGGCCGCACCGGAAAACCCTTTGCCATGCAACATTGGGGGGTCGAGCCGGACATTATTTTGATTGGGAAGGGAGTGGCCAGCGGATATGCGCCCCTGGGCGCGGTTCTGGCTTCGGCTCGCGTGGTGGAGGCCATCGGAGGCGGGTCGGGCGCATTCATGCACGGCTTTACGTATCAAGCGCATCCGGTATGCACGACGGCAGGGAACGCAGTTTTGGATTATCTCGAAGCGCACGGGCTTTTCGAACGAGTAAACGCGGCGGGAAAGAATTTGCGCGAGGCGCTTTCGCGAGTGGCAGAGCATCCGCACGTTGGCGATATTCGAGGAATGGGGTTGCTGTTCGGCGTTGAATTTGTGAAAAACAAAGCGGCGCGCGAGCCTTTTCCGAAGTCCGAAAACGTTGCGGAGAAAATTCGTCAGGCGGCAATGGCGGAAGGCGTGTTGACCTATCCGACGCAGGGCTGTGTGGATGGCCACCGTGGTGACCACATCCTGCTTGCGCCGCCTTTCACCATTTCTGAGGAAGAGTGCGCGCTGGTGGGAAACGGCCTAGCCTCGGCCGTTGCGAAAGTGTTCCCGTCTTGATTCCCTCGCACTTTCGCGAGATTGGAGAGAGCTAACTAGGAATGCGAAAAATTTCTTTGGCTTTGTCTGGTAGCTTTTTTGTGATCCTCATTCCTTCCGCGGTACTTGTTGCGCAACACCAGGAAGCCTCTTCTCCTTCAGCTTCGACGCCAATTCTGGGCTTTACCGCAGCACACGCGGGTGCGGAGCATAGGCTGGAAACGGAATTTCAGGCCATTCCTTCGCCGGAAAGGGCGCGGGAGTGGCATCGGACGTTCACGGCGGAACCGCATCCGGCAGCGTCCGAGCGAAACAATCAGCTTGCGGATTTTATGGCGGACGAATGGCGCAAGCAAGGCTGGGAAGATGTAACGTTGCGGCGCTACGAAGTGCTGCATTCGCGGCCGCGCAGCGTAGCGCTAGAGATGACTGCGCCGGTGCCATACACGGCTTCGTTGCGCGAAGATCCAGTGGATGGTGATCCGGACGCCAAAAACCCTGCGGTTTCGGGCGCGTACTTTGGGTATTCCGCCTCGGGCGAGGTCACTGCGGAAGTCGTCTACGCGCACAGCGGGAATCCGGAAGACTACGATTTGCTGAGAACACGTGGCATCAGTGTCAGGGGCAAGGTTGTTCTGGTGCGTTATTCGAATCCCTACAGCTACCGCGGGTTCAAAGCGCTGACTGCGGAGCGCGAAGGCGCGGCGGCGCTATTGATTTATTCGGATCCCGCGGAGGACGGCTACGCGCGGGGCAAAGTTTTTCCGGACGGGCCGTGGGGACCGGAGAGTCACATTCAGCGCGGCGCGATTACTTACGACTACATCATACCGGGCGATCCCACGACCCCAGGATGGGCCTCCGTTCCGGGCGCAAAACACATTCCGCCGGAAGAAGCGCGTTCGCTACCGAAAATCCCGGCGCTGCCGCTGTCGTGGCACGACGCAAAGCCTTTGCTTGAAAACATGAGCGGCCCCGAAGCTCCCAAGGATTGGCAAGGCGCGCTGCCCATCAAATATCGATTGACGGGTGCCGTGACCGCGCACGTAAAAGTGGACATGGACACCAGTCTCCAGCCATACACCGTGGTGGAAGCGCGGATTCGTGGAAGCGAACGGCCGGATGAATGGGTCCTGCTGGGGAATCACCGCGATGCGTGGGTTTTTGGCGGCGTGGATCCTTCGAGCGGTACGGCTTCGATGATGGAGTTGACGCGCGCGATTGGTGAAATGAAGGAGCATGGGATTCGTCCGCGACGGACACTTGTCGTTTGCAGTTGGGATGGAGAAGAGTATGCGCTGACGGGATCGACGGAATGGGGCGAACAGTTCGCGGACGACCTGAAGAAAAAGCTCGTTGCTTATCTGAACGTGGATGAGTCGGTAGCGGGTGCGGCCACGACAGCAGGGCCGGAAGGGCTCAGTTTTTCGCCCGCGGCGGTGGCTTCGCTGGCGCCCATGCTCGTAGAAGCTTCGAAAGACGTGCGCGCACCCTCGGGAAAATCACTTTACGAAGCATGGCGAGCAACAAGCAAGCGGGATGACAAGGCCAGCGCTCCGCCTCTGGACAGCGCGCTGGTGGAAACGCGCATTGGAAGCGGCTCGGACCATACGGTGTTTCTGAATCATCTGGGACGGCCGGTGATCAACCTGGGCTTCAGCGGCGATTATGGCGTCTATCATTCGATGTATGACGATCACGACTGGATGGAGACTATTGGCGATCCTTCGTTCGAATATCACGCGGCGCTGACGCGTGTCTGGGGGCTGGCGGCACTGCGGTTGGCCAACGCGGACGTGCTGCCGTATGACTTTGGATTTAACGCCATCGCGCTGGACCATTTTCTGACCGAGCTGGAACTAAGAAACAAGGTGGATCCACGCAAGCTGAAACTGAAAAAGCTTCATGAACGCATAGGGGATTTTCAGAAGGCAGGAGATGAACTGCGAGGGGCCGTGCAGCACGGCCTGGCTTTCGGAGGGAATTCTGCGGAAAAGGAAGAGGGGCTTAACAAACAGCTCCTGCAGGTGGAATCAAATTGGCTCTATCCCGAGGGGATTCCCGGGCGGCCGTGGTTCCAGCATCTCATTTATGCGTCGCGCTACACGTACGCGCATCTGGAATTTCCCGGATTGACGGAAGCCGTGGAAAAGGGAGATTGGAAACTGGCCTCCGAACAGGCAGAACTGATTGAGCGGGCGCTCGCGAAAAACATCGAGTTGTTGCGTAAAGCCAAGATCTCTTGGGAGAAAGAAAACTGATGATTCGTTTCCATACTTCTTGTGAAATCGTCGTTCTGTGTTTGATTTTTGTGGCAGGTGCGTTCGCTCAGCAAGAATCGCATCCAAAGCCGCGGGCGCGCGATCTTGGCGTTCCTTTTGATGGGACGCCCGGCCCGCTGAATGCGATTACCGATGTGGCGGGCGTCACCGTTGGTCACAAGACGCTGATTTCCGGTGAAGGCAAACTGCAAATCGGGAAAGGGCCGGTGCGTACGGGAGTCACGGCAGTGATGCCGCGTGGGAAAGATTCGATGAACAGCCCGGTCTTTGCTGGATGGTGGTCGCTTAACGGCAACGGTGAAATGACCGGCACCACCTGGGTGGAAGAGTCCGGATTTCTCGAAGGCCCGGTGATGATTACAAACACGCACAGCGTGGGGGTCGTCCGCGACGCGGTGATTCAGTGGCGCGTGCAGCATGGGCAGCCCGATCCGACTGGATACTGGTGGTCGCTGCCGGTGGTGGCGGAAACCTGGGACGGATGGCTGAACGACATTAACGGTTTTCATGTGAAGGCCGAACACGCGTTTTACGCAATTGATTCCGCGCACGGCGGGCCGGTTGAAGAAGGCAGCGTCGGCGGCGGTACGGGAATGGTTTGCAACGGGTTTAAAGGCGGCATCGGCACAGCTTCGAGAAAAGTGGATACCAAGCTCGGCGGCTACAGCGTTGGTGTGCTGGTGCAGTGCAATTACGGCTGGCGGCGGAACTTGCGAATTGCGGGAGTTCCCGTGGGGCTGGAGATTCCCGAGGATGCAGCGTACGCAAATACTTCGTTTGCGCAAGAGGATCGCGGCTCGATCATTGTGGTTGTGGCCACGGATGCTCCGCTAGTTGCGCATCAACTGAAGCGGCTGGCGCACCGCGTTTCGCTTGGATTGGGGCGAAACGGAAGCATCTCCGGCAACGGCTCTGGCGATATTTTCATTGCGTTTTCGACGGCAAACTCCGGCGCCGCGAAGCCTGATCGCCTTGCCCAACTCACGATGTTGCCAAATGATCAAATGAATCCACTCTTTGAGGCCACCGTTCAAGCAACCGAAGAAGCCGTCATTAACGCCATGGTGGCCGCCGAAACGATGACCGGAATCGAGAATCACCAGGTCATCGCACTCCCGCACGACAAGCTGCGCGAAGTGCTGAAGAAATATAATCGTCTGGCGCAATAGCTGTGGCTGCCGTTTGGCATACAAGCTATAAGACCGGCACGGCGGTTTTGCGGAGGGGATTAAAGAAGGGGAGAGGAACAACCCTTGCCGAAACGGTGTGACGTACGGCTTCGACAGTCATTTCCATGCTGAGCGAGGTTCCTGGCCTTGAACTCTCTCGGTTGACGGAAGCGAGAGCGATCATTTTCTTCAGCGTGGGCGACCAGGTGGTTGAAGTGGCCTTGCCGACCTGGCGACCGCCGCGGTAGACGGGCACTGCAGCTCGCGAGGCCATGCTGGGAACCTGTGGCGCCATCTTCAGCTTGTCGAACAGCGCTTCAACTTCGTTCCAATTGATTTCAAGTCCAACCAGGGCTCGCTCTGCGCCTTTTCTTGCTTCTTGCCCCAGGGCTTCGCGCCCGACGAAATTCTCTTTCTTCAGATCCACGAGCTTGCCGAGGCCAATTTCGGAGGGGGAGTATCGTTGAGATTCAATCAGAGCTTTCTTGCTGGAGATGTAGTCAACTTCAATCAGAATCAGGCCCGCCTCGATGCGCGCGACATCCAGTGCGACCATGCCCGCAGGATGAATGTCGAAGGCTTGGCCTTTGGCCATGAGCGCGTCCCAAACTTTGATGGCGTCGACCCAGGGCATCCAGATTTCAAAGCCCAAATCGCCGGTGTAGCCGGTGCGGGAAATATCCACGGGAACGCCCGCGATTTTTCCGCGCGTCACGCGAAAATATTTCAGATTGTCGATAGGGGCGTCGGTCACTTGCCGTAGGACGCTTCCCGACATGGGGCCTTGGATAGCCAGCGCGGCGGTTTGTTCCGAGATGTCCTCAATGGCCACGTCGAGAGCCAGCGCGTTTTGCTGAAACCAGCGCAGGCTGGGATCGGCGGCCGTCCAGCGGTATTCGTTTTCACCGAGGCGCGTGATGGTTCCGTCGTCGATGACTTTGCCTTCGGGATCGCACCAGCAGCAGTAGATGACCTGATCGACTGCGACTTTGTTGATGTCGCGGCAAATGACCCGGTTGACGAACTTCGTGGCATCGCGGCCCGTGACGCGGTATTTGAAGAGCGGAGAAATATCAATGAGCGCAACGGAATTGCGAATGGCGTTGTACTCGTGCTCGTGGTGCATCTCGTAAACGCTGACGGTGTAGTAGCCCGACCATTCGCGATAGCTCAGGCTCTCGCACAGCGCCAGGGTGCGCTCATGAAAAGCAGTTCCGACTGGCACGATTCCTCCGCGGCTTAACGGCGCCTTAGATAGACGGTTCCGAACACGGAATTATAGGTGTCGGCACAGCGTGGTCGCAAGGCGCGGGGAACTCTCGTGCTCGCACGCAAATGGAAAGCGCAGTGAACATTTTGGGAAAAAGTATTGCGGCCGATCTGGCTAGCCTTGTTTGCAATTGCGGGCGCCAGTAGAATAGTGGGTCTTTGCTTCCCGCACTTTTCTTATTGGGTCATACCGGAGCCAGACTGCATGGGGCAGCACTACGACGCCATCGTCATCGGTGGCGGCCATAACGGGCTAGTCAACGCGGCTTATCTCGCCAAAGCTGGTAAGAAAGTGGTCGTTCTGGAGCGCCGGCATGTGCTGGGCGGGGCAGCGGTGACCGAGGAGATTTTTCCCGGCTTCTTTTTCTCGGAATGCTCTTACGTGGTCTCGTTGCTGCGGCCGGAAATTATCCGTGAGCTGGATCTGCCCCGGCATGGACTGGAAATCCTTCCGCTCGACGGCACGTTCACTCCCATGCCGAGTGGAGACTACCTCTGGCGCGCAAATGATCACGCCAAAACGATTCGCGAAATTCGGAGGCATTCGCGCCTGGACGCCGAAGCGTACGAAGAATTTTCGAAGATGATGGTCCCGATGTGCCGGTTCGTGAAGCCCATCCTCTCGATGATCCCGCCGGACCCGACAACGCTCAATCCGCGCGACCTGAAGCAGCTTCATTTTTTGCTGCAGCGCTTCCGCGAGCTTTCTTCTGACGAGCGCTACACCTTGGTCCAGCTCATGACGATGAGTTCCGCGGATTTTCTCGACCAGTGGTTCGAAACCGACGTGCTGAAGGCAACGATGTCGGCGTCGGGAATTATTGGCACTTTTTTGGGCATTCGCTCGCCGGGGACCGCGTATGTCCTCCTGCATCATTACATGGGGGAAATTGACGGCGCGTTTCGCTCCTGGGGTTTCAGCCGAGGTGGAACAGGCGCGATTTCTAACGCCATAGGTTCCGCGGCGAGAGAACTCGGGGCGGAAATCCGCACGAAAGCGCCGGTTGCGAAAGTCCTGACGAAAAACGGGCGTGCCTGCGGCGTAGTGCTGCAGTCCGGCGAAGAAATTTCGGCCGACGTGGTGTCATCCAGCGTCGATCCCCATCTCACGTTTGAAAAGTTTCTCGAGCCTAGCGAGCTGCCGTCCGATTTTCGGGAAAGCGTGCGCCACTACAAATTCCGGGGCTCTTCCGGCAAAGTGAATCTCGCGCTCGACGCGCTTCCGAATTTCAAATGTCTGCCCGGGCCCGGCGCACATCTTCGCGGAGCCATTTCTATCTCTCCCGGCATGGATTACATGGAGCGCGCCTATGATGACGCCAAGTACGGGCACTATTCGCGCCGCCCGTACATTGACATGGTCATTCCAAGCCTGACCGATCCCAGCGTAGCGCCTCCCGGTAAGCACGTCCTTTCTTGTTTCGTTCAGTATGCACCGTATAAACTTGCCTCGGGTACGTGGGACGAGCAACGCGAAGCTTTCGGCAACAATGTAATAGAAACGATTTCTGCGTACGCACCGAACATCAAAGACATCATCATCGGGAAGCAGGTGCTGACACCGCTTGATTTGGAACGCGAGTTTGGGCTCACGCAGGGGAATATTTTTCAGGGCGAGCTCTCTCTCGAACAGCTTTTCTTCCTGCGCCCGGTCGCGGGCTGGGCGTATTACCGCACGCCAATCGACAACCTCTATATGTGCGGTTCAGCCACGCATCCGGGCGGCGGAATCATGGGTGCGAACGGGCGTCTCGCGAGCCAGGTCATCCTGAAAAACTGGAAATCTGGCGCATCTCGTTCGAAGGCGGCGAACTGAGATGCCGCTCGGACAGCGCGTCGTGCTTGTCGGCGGCGGCCACAATGCATTGGTCGCCGCATTTTATTTGGCCAAAGGTGGATTCAAGCCGCTGGTTCTCGAACGGCGGGAAATGGTTGGCGGCGGAGCCATCACCGAGGAGTTTTATCCGGGTTTTCGCGCTTCCGCTCTCGCGCATACGGTGGGGCCGCTGCGGGCGGATATCGTCCGCGATATGCAACTGCGGCGGTTTAGCTGCGAGATTCTCTCTCCCGACCCGCGCATGTTCGCCCCCACACCGGAAGGCAGAGCGCTGTTTTTCCATAACGACACCGCGAAAACCGCGGAAAGCATCGCCAGCTTTTCGGAAAAGGACGCTGTAAAATACGCACAGTTCGCGGAGTCGCTCGAGTCTATTAACAACGTTCTCGCGCAAATTGTTTCGATGACTCCCCCCGCAATCGACAAGCCGAGCCCCGAAGACTTCTGGAATCTTTTCAAGACCGGGCGCGGAGTCCGCCAACTCGGCAAAGAAGGCATCTTCAATCTTTTCCGTTGGTCGCCAATGGCAGTTGCGGACTTCGTCGCCGAGTTTTTTGAGACGGAATTGTTGCGGGCGGCGATTGCGGCGCGCGGCATTTTTGGAAATGCGTTGGGCCCATGGTCCGCGGGATCGACAGCGGTTTTGCTTCTTCGTGCGGCTGCCGATCCTCATCCGATTGGTTCAGCGGCCTTTCCCCGTGGCGGGCTCGGCTCGCTCGCTCGCGCGCTTGCGGAATCCGCCAAGGAAGCAGGCGCGGAAATCCGAACAGATGCGGCAGTCGAGCGGATTCGGGTCCAAGGTGGCGCGGTCGTGGGCGTCGCGCTCAAGGATGGCGAAGAAGTTGCCGCGGAAGCGGTTGTTTCGGGCGTGGATCCGAAACGCACCTTCTTTCAGCTCATCGATCCCTCGCAACTCGATCCCGTGTTCGCTAATCGCATCAAGAATTTCCGCGCGAAGGGCCATGTCGCGAAAGTCAATCTCGCGCTGGGCGGCCTGCCTGCTTTTTCCGCCCTGGAGGCGAATGAGCGCGCGTTGCGAGTGCTCTCCGGACGAATTCATATTGGACCGGATATCGATTACCTGGAGCGCGCCTTTGACGATTCCAAGTATGGCGAGTTGTCGTGCGCTCCCTATCTGGACGTTACGATTCCCACGATTCTGGACCCGGCGCTCGGGCCCGAAGGCAAGCACGTGCTCTCTGCCTACGTGCAGTTCGCTCCCTACAAGCTAAAGGAGGGGAATTGGGACTCGCACCGGCGAGAGCTCGGCCTTCGAGTAATCAACACGCTTGGTGCTTACGCGCCGAACCTTTCGAGCCTCGTAGAAGGGATGCAAGTCATCACGCCGGAGGATTTAGAAACTTGCTATGGATTCACGGGCGGCCACATTTTTCATGGCGAGCTGGCGCTCGACCAGCTTTTCACCATGCGGCCGGTGCTGGATTGGGCTCGATACAAAACGCCGATTCGCGGACTCTTCCTCTGCGGTTCCGGCACGCATCCCGGCAATGGGCTGACGGGCGCAAGCGGCGCCAACGCGGCCCGCGAAATCATCCGCGAACTCCGCTAACAGAATTTAAGGTTTGCGGCCGCGGGCGCCGGATTGCCAGGCATCCCAGTAGCCGAGCATTTTCATTTGCTGATCGAGGCCGGTTGCTTTCATCTGTGCTTCAATTTCCGAGCGCGTCAACCGCTTGCCGAGCGGTTCGGTCCGGTCGGCGACGCCCCACGCCGTGAGCGCCGCGAGCACGGTGTGCAGCTTTAATTCGCGCATGTCCACCTTGTCGAGCGTGTCCGAAGCGGCGTGATAATTCGGCAGGTAGTTAGCTTCTTCCTGGTTGGCCATTAGCGTCGGCACGCCTTCCAGGAGAAAGTCGAAATTGTCGCTGCCGAAAGATGCGTCGTAGGTGTGATGGTTCGCTCCCCAGGATTCGAGCGGCTTTAGGACTTCGCGCACCCCCGCTTCCGTGTCACGCCGTCCGCCGAGCGAATACCCGGTGACCCGACCCACGCCTTCATCGAAAGTGATCATCGCGCGCACTTTATCGAGTTCCGCACGATGAGCCCTTGCGTATTCGCGGGAGCCGATCGTGCCTTGCTCCTCGCCGCTGAACAGCACGAAGCGTATGGTGCGCCGCGGCAACAGTCCCGTAGCCTTGATCGCGCGCGCCGCCTCGATGACCAGCGCCGCGTTGCAGCCGTCGTCCAGAGCGCCTGTTCCCAGCTCCCAAGAATCGAGGTGCGCACCGAGGATGACCGATTCGTCCGGCTTTTCGTACCCGCGAATCTCGCCGATGACATTCTCCTGCTGCACGGGACCGCTAATCTTGTTGGGCATGGCCAGGTGCACCTGAACCTTCCCCGGATATGCGGCGATCGTTCGCGCCAGGCGCATGGCGTCTTCTCTGGCCACGTCGGCCTGAGGAATTCTGTCGATTTCCCCATTGAGCGCATTCGTGTCGCGATAGAGCAGCAGCCGCTCCCTTGCGCCCATCCACAAAATCGCCGCCGCTCCGCCCTTAATAGCACGTTCAAGGATCCCAGGATCCCTCAGGTACTCCCGGAAGAGATCCGCCCAGGTGGAACTAATGTCGGTATAAACAAGGAGGACCGCGCCCTGGAGCGGCCCCGCCTTGGCAAAATCGTCTTCCGTGCCATATCCGACATCCATCATGCTGGCGTCGATACCGCCGGGCAAAGTTGCCGGCGACCAGCCCGTTGATTTCAGTCGAATGGGAAACTTCACCGGCCCCACCAATTCGAGCCGCGTGTCGCCTTCGCTCCAGGTTGTCGGCAGGGTGTACTTCTCGGTGTGAACGTCAACGTTCGCGGCGCGGAAAGCGGCGACGGCCCATTCCACGGCTTTAGCCATTTCCGGCGAACCGGTCACGCGGCCCCCGATTTCGTCGGTCAGGCGCCGCAGGTTTTCTTCCATCGGCGATTGCCCCATGACGATGGGTAAAAGCTTTGCCGCGACTTGCGCGCAACTGGAGGCGTCGGTTGTGGAGCAACCAGCCGCAGGATTCTGCGCGGGGGTTAGCGGATTTTTGAGCGGAGGGAGTTGCGCATCAGAAGACAGACAGGAGGTAAAGAAGTATAGAAGGAAGGAACCGATGAAAAGGAATTTACGATGCATGCCGCGCTCCGGGATGATTGACTTTGCCGCTGCGAAGAGAAGCGGGACAACGGCAGGCGGATTATAGCAGCGCGCGGTGAGTGCTGCCGAACGTGAAAACGTAACTCTGGGTGCTCGACACGGGCTAACTCGGGCCATTACGCTCGGACTCTTCTTCCGGATTCTTGGTGGATGGCTGGCATCCGTGCAAGCTGGAGCGGAGTGGAGTAAGCTGCTGGCCGCCCAAAGGGCAATTGCGCTGTGGAAAGCGCGAGTTGTTTGACAGGAACGGCGGAGAGAGTTCGCGATGAAAAAAAGTTTTGGAATCGCGGGACTGATTTTGGCGGGCATGACCGTGAGCGCGGCGAGATCGCCGGCTCAGAAAGGCCCGGCGACCCTCGAAGGTCGGGCCAAAGCTGCGCTGGCAGTAATTCGCGGGTCGCTGCGCGTACGTGGATTGCGGCAGGCCGTGCGGGTGCAGCGAGACCGCTGGGGAGTGGCACACATTTACGCGCAAAACGAACACGACCTGTTCTTCGCACAGGGCTTTGTGGTGTCGCAGGACCGGTTATTCCAAATGGAATTGTGGAAGCGCTCGGGGCAAGGCAGACTCGCCGAAATCCTGGGACCCAGCGCTGTGAAAAGAGATGTCAGCGCGCGTCTGCTGCGCTTTCGCGGTGATATGAATGCCGAATACCAGAGCTATGCTTCGGACACGAAGGAAATCCTGGAAGCCTTTACGGCCGGAATCAACGCCTACATCGAAGAAATTCAAAGACCAGGGGGCACCGGGATTCCCGTCGAATTTCAGATTGCCGGATTCAAGCCGGAACCTTGGAAACCGGAAGATTGCCTGAACCGTATGGCGGCTTACTCGATGACCGGCAACGCCGGGAGCGAGTTGCAGAACGCGCAACTGGTCACGCTGCTGGGAGCGACAAAGGCCACGGAGCTCCCGGAACTCGATCCGCGAGTAGGGCTCGACCCAGCCCCGGGAATCGACTTTTCCGGGCTTTCTCCGGCTCTGCTCGAAAACCTTGTGGGCAGTGATGTGCGAATTGATTTTCACGGGCTGGCGCTCGAAGGAAGCAACAATTGGACGGTATCCGGCGCGCGGACGGCGAGCGGAAAGCCGCTTCTGGCGAATGATCCGCATCGCGTGATCGCCGAGCCTTCATTGCGCTACATCGTGCACCTGGTTGCGCCAGGATGGAATGTGATTGGCGCGGGCGAGCCCGGTTTGCCGGGGGTCGCGGCGGGCCACAACGAGCACATCGCGTGGGGCTTCACGATTTTCGGCATCGACCAGCAGGATTTGTATCTCGCGGAATTGAACCCGGCGGATCCCGAGCAATATGAAACCGAGCAGGGTTGGGCTCGCATGGAGCTGAAGACGGAGACCATCGGCGTGCGCGGAGGTGAGCCGGTTTCGGTGAAGCTGAAATTCACCAGGCACGGGCCTGTCTTGTGGGAAGACGGAAAACGCGCGCTGACGTTGCGCTGGGTAGGCGCTGAGCCGGGCACGGCGGGATATTTGGGATCGCTGTCGCTCGACCGGGCGTCGAACTGGCAGGAGTTTGAAGGGGCCATGGCACGCTGGAAAGTTCCTTCGGAAAACATCGTGTACGCGGATCGCGAGGGAAACATCGGGGAGTACTCGACGGGACTGGCGCCTGTGCGCAAGAACTGGACGGGGCTGCTGCCGGTTCCGGAAAATGGCGGCTACGAATGGAGCGGATTTGTGCCCAACACCGAATTGCCGCATTCGTTTAATCCACCTGCGGGATTCATTGCCACGGCCAATCACAAAATGATTCCTGAGAACTACGGTTACGCAGTGGGGTTTCAGTGGGCCCCTCCCGACAGATTCTTGCGCATTTCACAGGTTCTCAACGACGCCACCAAACAAGGCCATAAGCTTACCGTTGTGGATATGAAGAGTCTCCAGAACGACACTGTTTCTTTGCCGGCTCGGGAGTTGCAGGAGCTGCTGAAGCTGGCGGTGGCCGGCGGGGCGGGCAACGCGAACAGTGGTGCCGCGAAGCTCCTGCTAGAGTGGGACTGCGCCTTGACTGCGGATTCGGCTGCAACTTCTCTCTATGAGTTCTGGGTCAGCGAGCTTACCGACGTGGTGACGAAACTGGTTGTCCCTGCGGAAGCGCAAAAAGCCGCCGGTAGGTTGTGGCTACCTCGGGTCGTGCGTGAGCTGAGGAATCCTCGCGCCGAGCCGTTCGGCGGAAATCCGGAGGCTCGCCGCAATGCACTGCTGCTCGAGACGTTGCGGGAAGCCGAAAAACAGATCTCGGCCAAGTTGGGGTCGGATCCAAAGAACTGGGACTGGGGAAGGTTGCACCAGGTGTCGTTCAACCACCCTCTGGACGTTGGGGATGCAATGGCGAAACTCTTTGATCGTGGGCCAGCGGCTCGGCCGGGCGATGGTACGACTGTGAACGCGACTTCCTTCCCAAGAGGTTCGTTTCATCAAGTCGCAGGAGCGAGTTACCGGGAGATTTTCGACCTGAGCGACTGGGACAATGCGGTTGGTATCAACGTGTCGGGGCAGAGCGGACAGCCGGGGAGTGTCCACTATGATGACCTGCTGCCGCTGTGGCTGCAGGGGAAATACTTCCCGATGTGCTACAGCAAGCGGGCTGTGGACCGTGTAACGGCCGACGTGCTAGCGCTGAACCCCTGAGCGAGTGCGCTTCAAAGATGATTTGCAGGGTTTTCTTGCGTGCGATTGCCCCGACAGATGAGTAAGGGTCGCTCCTACAATGAGCGGCGGAGACCGGGATTGGCGAAACAGTCGGCGATGCGGGCAACCTGAACCATTTCGGCGACGTCGTGGACGCGAACGATGTGCGCGCCGTTGAGAATGGAAGCCGTAACCGTGGCAGCCGTACCCCAGATGCGGTCTTCGGGCGGAGCAGGCTTGCCATCGCGGGCCAAAGTCGCTCCAAGGAAACCTTTGCGTGAAGTGCCGACCAGCAGCGGATAGCCGAGCTTCCCGAGTCGTGGAAGTTTTTCGAGTAATTCGTAATTCTGGGCGAAACTCTTGCCGAAGCCGATCCCTGGATCGAGGATGATTTGCAATTTTGCGACGCCGGCTTTGCGCGCGATAGAAACGGACTTGCGCAAACCGGCCACGACATCCTTCAAGGCGTCTCGCGCGAAGCCTGCTTTTTGCATGGTGCGAGGCTCGCCACGCATATGCATCAGGATGAGCGGCACGCGCCACCGCGCGGCAACGTCGGCAATGCGCGGATCATTTTTCAGCCCGGAAACATCGTTGATAATCTCCGCGCCTGCGCGCACAGCCAGTTCGGCGACCGCGGCTCTGCGAGTGTCCACCGAGATGGGAATTGCGAGGTGGCCGCGCAAGCCTTCGAGAACGGGAAGTAGGCGTTCGAGTTCCTCGGATGCCTCTACTTCGCGCGATCCGGGCCGCGTCGATTCGCCGCCAATGTCCAGCAAATCCGCGCCCGCAAATTGCATGGCCATTGCATGTTCGGCGGCTCGCCCAGCGTCAAGAAATTTGCCGCCGTCGGAAAAGCTGTCCGGCGTGACATTCAGAACGCCCATGATAAGAGTGCGCTCGCCAAGTTCGAGCGTGCGGGAAGGGAGTTTTAGCCGGAAGGTTTTTCGATGAAACATGCGCGAAGCAGTTTAGCGCAAGCTGCTTATGCGCGCTCAGAACGAAAACCGCTCCGAGAAGATCCAGCGATGATTGTAAGTATGAAACGTGGTGGCCGCGATCTGCATGCCCGCCGCCGACGAAAAACGAAACCTGCCCGCAACGCGCACGCGTCCAAACCCGAGGCCTGGTGTCAAAAAGGTCTGTTTGTCACCGGCGTGCGGTCCGGTTTTGTAGAACGTGGAGTTCACTTCGAGTTCAGGCCAAAGCTTCCACGACGCCCGATATTGGAAAGCGGTGTTCCACAAGAGCTGGCGTCCAAGCTTTGCTGTGCTGCCGGCAGGCAAGTTACCTCCAAGCGTAGATTGCACCTCGAAGCGTCCCCAACCCTTGCCCGCCGCGATCGTTGGGGTCAGCACGGCGTCGCCCGCTCCATATCGATGCGACCCGGTAGGCGCCGTCGCAGCCAAGATAAACGTCAGCAGATAGTTGCCTTCGCCCGGTTCCGCTGAAGCAATGCGGAACTTCAACTGAAGCGGAAGATCGCCCAATCCGGCAGGCGGACCGTTGGGCGAAACCACCGTATACGTCGGTACCCCGACCAGGAGTTGTGTCCGCGAGCTGGTGATGAGCTCCAGGCCTTTGCTTCCGCCAAGCTGGTAGGTGCGATTTCCGTTTGCGGAAGGCTGGTCGAAAGTGTCGAAACGAAATTCCTGCTTGAGCCGCCCTGAGGTAGTGGCCAAGGGCGAAAGCCAATCCGGTTGAGTGGCTTGTAGTTGCTCCGCCATGCGAAGCCAGGAACCCCACAGGCTGCGATGTTTTTTCTCCTGGTGTTTAGGCGCTTGAGTCTGGGCCGCCGGAGAATGAAGCGTTTCCTGGGCAGATTCGGCTTTCATGTCCTGCTGGTGGACAGACCATGGGCCATCCCATTGGGGATCGTTGGCTCGCGCGCCTGCCGCCATCAGCGAAGCGCCAACGCCGATTACAGCGGCTATCTTTAGCCTTGGCTTCATGTCGATTTCTCCTGAAGTTGCTTTAGAAAAGAAAAGCGGCCACCGCTGGTGCAAATCCGACGGTGGCCGCCTAAAAACTTAGAAACTAGGTTCTACGCCCTCAGCCCTCCACGCGCCAGTTCGCAGAAAGAAGGACAACGCGAGGGCGCATTTTCCCGTGGCGAGCGAAGTTGGCGCAGGTAGCTCATCAACCTTCCTTGGATGCTCATGAACCACGACAGGCTAGACCGGACTGAGCCTCGCGTCAAATCCAATCTGTGCATTCGATGAAACGGAAAAACGAAATAAGGGCTTGGCTAATCCAGGTCGAAGTCGCGGATAGGCTTCCCGGCGGGGGCGTCCTTGGCCTTTTTCATGGCTTCTTCGAATTTCTTGGCGAGGATGTCTTCTTTGTGCGTTTCCTGGAAAAAGGAGTCCGCGAACTTGTCCTCGCGCTGGCGTTTCTGCTCTTCGAGGATGTCCGACGCCTTGGTAAGGTCCACGTCAGGTCCAGGCCTTACATGCGCTTCATGGGAAAGCACCGCGCCAAACACCGGATCAATCACCAGCTTGGCTTGGCAGCAGGGGCAAGTCACGCTCAGGTTGTCGCCTTGTTTCGACATGAGCCTATCTTACGCCTTTCCGAGAAAAGGAGGTAAGGCAGGTAAAAGAAGTATGGAGTGAGGGAATGGCTAAAAATAGCGGCTACCAGCATGGTCAATTCGTCGGCGAAGGAATGACGGGAACCGGAATGGGAACAGCAGCGTCGCTAGCGAGCAGCAAGACGAGCGCACAGTTCTTGGAATGGATGGAGCAACTCAGGATTCCTTTGCGAATCACCGCGTTCGGGGGTGACGTCAGGAAAAGACTTCGAGCGATTCAAACCTGGAGGGAAGGGGATACGTGAGGGCCCTTAATTCGCGAACCGGGCGATTTGGACAGGGGGGAGGCTGCGCGGCTGGCTTTTGCGAAGACTCCTGCGGGCGTTTGGCGGCACTGGGGTTGGGAAATTCTCAGAGAGATCGATTCGCCGGACAGTCAAGGGGCCGTACCTGACTGTTGCATATTTCAGCGAACGCGCCGCCTGCCGACCGGGGCCGCCGAACCATTTGGAAGTCCGACTATGCTTTGGCGGGGTTTTCGCCGCGGGTGAAGCCGGGTGCGGGCCGCAACTCCGGCCGCACGGTTTTGGGATCCACGCTTGGCGCAGGCGGTGCTTGCGGAGGCGGTGTACGAGGCTTTTCCGGAAGCGGTTTGCCTTCCATGAGAAGCTTCACTTCGGCAGCGTCAATGACTTCGCGTTCAAGCAGAGCCTGTGCGATACGCTCCAAAACATCCTTATTGCTCGAAAGAATGTTGCGGGCCCGGTCGTATGAGGCGCTGACGATGCGCTTCACTTCCTTGTCGATCTGAATGGCAGTGTCTTCGGAATAGTCACGGTGCTGGGCGATTTCGCGGCCAAGGAAGATGGCTTCGTCCTTCTTGCCAAAAGCCAGTGGACCAAGTTCGCTCATGCCCCATTCGCAAACCATGTTGCGTGCGATGTCCGTGGCGCGCTCGATGTCGTTGCCGGCGCCAGTAGTGATGTGGCCTAGGAAGATTTCTTCCGCGGAGCGACCGCCCATGAGCACAGCCAGCATGGCTTCGAGATATTCACGCGTGTAGGTGTGCTTGTCGGCTTCGGGCAACTGCATCGTAAGGCCCAGCGCCATCCCGCGCGGAATGATGGTGACTTTGTGTACAGGATCGGCGCCCGGAGTCATGGCCGCAACGAGCGCGTGGCCGGCCTCGTGGTACGCCGTGTTTTTCTTTTCCTCGTCGGAAAGAATCATGGACTTGCGCTCGACGCCCATGAGGACTTTGTCCTTGGACATCTCAAAATCCGCCATGGTCACGAACTTCCGATTCTGGCGCGCGGCCCACAACGCAGCTTCATTCACGAGATTCGCGAGGTCTGCGCCGGAGAAGCCCGGAGTGCCGCGCGCGATGATGGAAAGATCTACATCATCACCGATTGGCACTTTGCGGGTGTGCACACGGAGAATTTCCTCGCGGCCTTTGACGTCGGGACGCGCGACCACCACGCGGCGGTCAAAGCGGCCGGGACGAAGCAGCGCCGGATCAAGCACGTCGGGTCTGTTTGTTGCGGCGATTAAAATCACGCCTTCATTGGATTCAAAGCCGTCCATTTCAACGAGCAGCGCGTTGAGGGTTTGCTCGCGCTCGTCGTGGCCGCCGCCCAAGCCTGCGCCACGGTGGCGCCCTACGGCGTCAATTTCATCGATGAAAATGATGCACGGAGCATTCTTTTTGCCCTGCTCGAAAAGGTCGCGCACGCGGCTGGCGCCGACGCCAACAAACATTTCCACGAAGTCCGAACCGGAGATCGAGAAGAACGGAACGTTGGCTTCACCGGCGATCGCCCGCGCGAGAAGAGTCTTGCCCGTGCCTGGAGGGCCAACCAGCAAAACGCCCTTGGGAATGCGCCCGCCGAGCTTCTGGAATTTCTGCGGATCTTTCAGGAATTCGATGATCTCTTGAAGTTCTTCTTTGGCTTCATCGGTTCCGGCGACATCCTTGAAAGTAGCTTTCTTTTGCTGTGCGGAAAGCAAACGCGCGCGGGATTTGCCGAAGCTCAAAGCTTTGTTTCCGCCGGCTTGCATCTGGCGCATCAGGAACAGACAGAACCCGACAAGAAGCAGAAGAGGGAGACCATTGAGGAGGAGCAAAACCCAGTCAGCGCTGCGGACTTCCTTGACCTTGATCAACACCTGCTTGTCGCGCATCTCTTTTTCAACGTTGGGGGCATCTTCCTTTGCGATGGTCACCTGGAACTTGCGGTTGGCGGGATTCTTGTACTCGCCCTGCAGGTCGTAGCTGACCTGGCCGAGATACATCGTAACTTCCTTGACGTCACCCGCTTCCACTTTTGCCATGAACTCGCTGTAGCTTGGCTGATCTTCGCGGGCCTGGCCGCCGTTGGCCGAGACCAGTTTCCAGAGCATCACGCCCAGCAAGACAATGGACATCCAGAAGAGAATTGTTTTTACCGTCGAGCTAGAATTCACGTTTCCCTCGCTGATTCCGGAAGCCGCACGCTGCCTCTATCATGCTTTCTTTTTTCGCCCATTTCCACTCTTCCGGGAAGAATTGTTCGTTCCCGAAGAAAGCTGTCTGTGATTTCTCCCCATGCCACTGGGGGCAGCTAAACCGTACCCTACCCATACTTCATTAGATGCACTGCGGAACCCAAAGTAATCGGGCTCCAAGGCCACGCGGCGCTTGCCGGGCTGGTCGCCAGGCGAATCGAGCGAGGTCGGCTCTCGCCCCGGCGGCGCAGAAGAAAATCCTGCGTCACGCCGCTTTCGAGCACTGCATCCACAACCAAGACGTCTCGGCCTTTCAACTCCGGGTGCGAGCCGAACAAAACCTCGCGCCTCGTACGCCCTTCATCATCAACGTCACGCACATCTTCCCGAACAACGTGGCAGACCATTGGCGCGTCAGTATGCCGGATCAAATCCGCCGCAAAAACCCGCATTCGCGCGAGATTTCTTTGCCCACTCAGCGACGCGGGCCGCGATCCGCGCACCGGAATAAGTTGGCCCTTTCCGCGCGCTCAAATCTTTTCCTCGGCAATCACAATCCCCGTCCGGGTTTTTTCGTTCGCGGCAAAATCGGCGGCTACCGGAAAGCCACGGGCCCAAACAAGAACTCCTCCACTCGTCAACACCGGCCAGCCCTCCCGTTCCCAATGGCTGACGTGCTTTTCGTTCAGTAAGCGCTTCAGCTTGTGGGCGTTCTGATGGCCGGAAGGGCGCAACCGATCTCCGGGACGCCAGTTGCGCAGGACTAGGGGTAAACGCAGCCGCTCGCGGTCCAGGACCATCTCCCGCTTATTATTTTCCTCTCCCGTCGAAGGCCAGTCAATCACCGTGAAGCGGAACGCACAACCCAGTTCGGGGACGCGACACGTCTCAAAGCTTGACGTTTCCAAGCTTGAAAAATGCCGGCCAAGAAACAACAAGTGTTCGAAGTCAACCTTGTGGTTCTTCCCCTTGGCTCCTTTTTCCCAGGGCGGGTTTACGAGAAAGAAGCGAAGCTCGTCAGCGTTCCTCCTCACCTCGACGTTTCCTGGTAGCGAGATGGATTGCCCGGGTCGGCCTTGCTCGGCCAGTTCGAGTACGGCCTCGATGTGGACCGACGACCATTCCCCGGCAGCCAGCTTTACGCTCTCTGCGATGCGTCGCACCAGCCTCTTGCTAACCGCCCGAAGGGTTCGAGCGGAATCGCGGCGCCAAGGTTCCGGGGCACCAGCTAAAGGGATTCCATACTCGTTCTTCGCTCCTTGTTCCTCCCTTTGCTTTGGAGAGAGCGATGCCCCGGTAATGCCCCATGCTGAAAGAGGTTCGATTAAGTCGCGGACTTTTATGGTCATGTCGCCGAACCTTCCGCGAAGCAGCGTGCTTGCCAGCCGCTCCATTAGAGAGTCGAAAAACCCTTCATCTTCTCGCGCCAGTTCCGATAGCTTCGCCAGGTGCAGTACGACTTTCTCTTGGAAATGCGACTCGAGTTGAGGGATGAGCCGCCGTCGGATGCGCGCACGAAAGCGTGTCTCGTCCAAATTGGATGCGTCTTCACGCCATTTTTGTCGGCGGGACCTTAGGTAGGAACGTAATTCAGCCCGACGAGCCCAGAGCAGAGGGCGAAAAATGGGCCCCGCAAAAGGATGGATGCCTCCCAGGCCAGCCAGCCCGGTGCCACGCAGGGTGTGTCCAAGAACCGTTTCCGCTTGATCGTCGGCAGTGTGGCCGACAGCGATGTACTTCAATTTTCCTGATTGTGCGAGTCTCCAAAAAAAATCGCGCCTTAGGATTCGAGCCGTTTCTTCGACGTTGGCTTTCGCGGACCTGGCTGCGCACCCAACGTCTCCTCGCTCCAGATAGAATTCCAGGCCGTGCTTGCCAGCAATCTTGGTAACAAATTCTTCATCCGCGTCGGAAGCCTTTCCGCGCAATTTGTGATTGAAATGCACCACGCTAAGAACGATGCCGAGCTTTTTGCGCAATTCCAGCAGCAAGAGCAATAACGCCACCGAATCCGCGCCGCCTGACACGGCGACTCCGACACGATCACCCGGACGCACAAACTTCTGCGCCTTCATGTGTTGCAGCAGTCGCTGGCTCAAAGATGTGCGCACGGCCGACCGATTCCTACGCCTTCACCCGTCATCCTAGCAGCCAGGCTCCTAAAACTCACGTTGCGAAGCTTGCCTAGTTATTGGTTTTGCTCGCCGCAGGCTGCGCTTGTTTGGCTTTACTCACCAGTTCTCGCACGTCGCGCAACAAGGCTTGAGAATCGAAGACCACTCCATCGCGAATCGTATATTTGACGCACTGTTGGTGCGCTTCTTTGCGATCTGCGCCCACTCGCGCCACGCCGTTCCCATAAAACACTTTCAGGTCTGCGAGCGGGTTTTCTGACAACACCACCAAATCCGCCAGGTAGCCGTGCCGAATCAGCCCCAGTTCTGGATTCTTCACAACCTTTGCCCCATTCTCTGTGGCCGCGTGAATCGCCTCAAGCGGAGAGAATCCAGCTTCTTCCAGCATCTCCAGCTCTCGAATCGTCCCAAACCCCCACAAGCTAAACAGGAAACCCGTGTCCGACCCAACCGCCACGATTCCGCCCTGATTCTTATAGTCGTTAACAAATTCCATCCACCGCCGGTAGGCTATCGCCCAATCCGCTTCTTTATTGGAAGTCCACTCGTAGAAATACGACGCGTGATGCGCCGGATTGGGCAAGAACGAATCCATCACCATCGGCAGCGTGTACGCCGAATGCCAGGGCAAATTTGCCGCTCGCGTCACGTCTCGATTCGCTTCGTAAATGCTAAACGTGGGCACCATGATGAAGCCAGTTCGTTGCATGGTGTCCAACAGGGAATTGATGACGTCACCATGCAGTTTTTGGAGGTCCGCTTGCAGCCACGCGCGCCCCGTTTCAAGGAACCGGTCGGGCTCGCTCGAATAGTTGTAGTTCGGGGGCAAGTCTTGAATCGTTTCTGTTGTGAAAGAGGATTCCGGATAGCCGTAGTGATGCTCGATGGTCGAAGCTCCTTGCTCTGCCACCCGCACCGCGTTCATGGGATACACGCCGTCCTGGCCAATGTGCACGGCCACGCCCATGCCATTCTTCCGCGCCTCGTCGGCAATTGCATGGAACACATCCGGCCAGAGCCCGGGTTTGCCGATAACCTTGATGCCATCCACCCCCAGAGAGTGCCATTCGTCGACGATCTGCCGCGCGCTCTCCGGGCTCGAATAACGCGGATCGTCACCGCGGCCCCAGAATGGATAGACGTACATGCGTGGCGCGATAACCTGATTCGCCGCAATCTTTTTCTTCTCCGCCATCATCCCTTTAGGATCTTCATGGCCAACATTGAATACTCGAACCGTCGTCACACCGTGCCCCAAGAGGAGTTTGTAAATATACTCGGCCGGAACGTCTTTGCTCTCGTTGATGTGGATATGCGCGTCAATCAAGCCCGGCATCGCATACATGCCTTTGCCTTCGATGACGCGGTCCGGCTGCTTGGCTTCTTTTCCGTTCGCTTTCTCCTCCTCTCTTCGCGCGCGGGCGATCGCATCGACTGCGGCAACCGATTCGATGCGGTTGCCTTTGATGCGAATATTGACTGGGCCAAAGGCCGGCGCGCCTGAGCCATCAATTACCGTAACGTCGCGAATTTCAAGCGATTCGTAGGGCCCGGCTTGCTCCGCGCCATTCGGGTTTTGAGCACCGGTAGACGGCAATGCAATAAACGCCATCGCGCAGGAAAGCAAGATCAGCCGTGCCCTGACTTTTGATTTGTTCGCCTTCATCGTTATCACCTCTTTCTTCAACCCGCTCATTGCGTCTTCGTCTCCCGGCGGCCCGAAAGGCTAGTTTTATTGCCGCGGGAAGTCCAGTGCTGATTTGCCCGTCAAGATTCCAAGCGAATGCCAACCCGAGCGCGCCCGGCTGGGAAGGATATTGGTCTCGCGAACCCCTGTGGAAAACGCGTGAAAATGGAATTAAACGGTGTTGACAAGAAGCGATGGCTTTGGCATACTCGTTGGGCTTTGGTAGTGCCTTTCTGCTGGACAGGGGGGTACGCTCTTTGACAACCGATACGATGTGCCAGAATCTGTTCGAAACCATCCGGGTTTTCGAGCGCGGATGGATTGAGTAATTCGAGCGAT
>DATFSR010000060.1:0-4952 GCA_035262505.1 Candidatus Acidiferrum sp.
GGAGTTGTTCAACTTGCTGCGTTCCACGACGACAACCGCCATCTCGCCGTTTACGGTCTCGGCGGCGAGACTCTGCCGGCCACGGATTACTTCCAGGATTATTTCTCCAAGGGATTCGCTTATGACGGCGGCGCCTCGAGCAACTGGGGCGCGCGCGTGGCCTTTCGAAAGAAGCTGGAAGGTGACACCGAATTCACTGCGCTCTATTCGTTTGCCAGCGTTCTTGCTCCGGCGGCTATTGACACCGACAGCCTGCTGCGCGACGTGTTGCAGGCGGTTCCGCGCCATTCGCTTGGCGCGAGCATTTCGACCAAGGTGCCTCGTCTCGGAACGAAGTTTCAGGCCGGCTATAAATGGATTAGCGGACCGGCGGTTTCACGCCTGGATGCTTACGGCGAGTCCATCTACCAGATGGATCCTTACCTGCACTTGATGGTCCGGCAGCCACTGCCGAAATGGGCTTTGGGGAGATGGGAGGCTATCGCAGACTGCGACAACTTGCTGGCACAAGGCTATGTTTCAACCAGTAGCAGGGATGGCCACGTCGTCCTGGTCCCCGCCTTCCGGACGTTCCGAGGCGGACTGAGCGTGCAATTCTAGCACTTGGAAGTTCTCAAAAGCTGTATCCACCCTCCCAGAAACTGGATGCACCGGGGTTGTCCAGCCTGCCGTCACTGTAAATTATTGAAGATGCAAGGCTTTGCGGCGTGATATTCTACCAAACAGTGGACATTCGCTTGCTTTCGATTTCCAGTACTAGTCACTCAGCCGATTGAAGGTCATGAAGCAGAATCTGCGTGTCAGCCTCGGGGCGGTGGTGCTGGCGTTAGCTACGCTGGCAGCGCTCATTTTTGCCCTGTTGAATTTCGACCAGCGCACCCGCTACGACCAAGTCTTCGACGGGGTGACGTGGATCGACACCGAGCAGGGCGTCCAGGCGCGGAACGTTTCCCCCAACTCTCCAGCCACTCACGCGGCGATCCGGCCAGGCGACATCCTGGTTGCTTTGAATGACGTTCCGGTCTTGCGCGCGGCGGAGGTTGCACGGCGCCTGGATCGCGCAGGCCTTTGGACGAAGGTTGGCTACAAGCTCGCCCGTAACGGACAAGAGTTCGAAACGCCGGTCTTCACGGCCCCTGCTGAAAAGCCCCTGGCGACTGAGAATTACCTTCGCGTGGTAGGTTTGCTCTATCTGTTTATCGGCCTGTTTATTTTTGTTCGCCGCTGGAACGCCCCGCGCGCCGTACATTTCTATATTTTCTGCCTCGCTTCGTTCGTTCTCTGGTCGTTCCACTACAGCGGCAAGCTGGACATGTTCGATTGGGAAATCTATTGGTCGGAAATCGTGGCGCGTCTGGTGGTGCCCGCTCTTCTGCTGCACTTCGCTTTGGTTTTTCCCGGGCGCACGGAATCGCAGCTGCGCTCCACGGCAAAGCTGTTATCGATCTATGTTTTGCCGCTCGGATTGCTGACGGTCCACGTCGACACGGCGTTTAAAGCTTTCGGATTTGTTCCCTGGCTCGGCTCGTACCTGCAGCTCGAAAGGCTTGAGTTTGGCTATCTCGCGGCATACTTCCTGGCCACCGGAGTTGTCTTCTACCTAAGCTACCGCGAAGCGCCGTCGGGGGTTTTACGGCAGCAGTTGAAATGGCTTACGGGTGGAACGCTGGCCGGCGCCTTGCCCGTTTCTTTGCTCTATATTTTTCCGCTGGTGCTCGGCCTCACCCCGCCGGTGTGGATGAAGCTCACGACGATGAGCCTGGTGCTCATCCCGCTTTGTTTCGCCTACGCCATCATCCGTTACCGCTTGATGGATGTGGACATTATCTTCAAACGCGGCTTGGCGTACACGGCAGCCACCGCGGCCGTGGCCACGGTCTATTTCGCGCTCGTGGCGCTGATTACTTACATCTTCCATGCGCAAACAACCGGGCCGGTGGGCGGCATGATTGCCATCGTGATCGCCGCGTTCCTATTTCAGCCGTTCCGCGAATGGATTCAAGCGCGTTTGGACCGTTTCTTCTACCGCGACCGTCTGGACTATCGCCGCACGCTGATTGAATTTGGCCGCACGCTGACAAACGAAGTGCGCTTGGACCCGATGCTTGGTTCGGTCATGGACCGCATTTCGCAAACCTTGCTGGTCGACCGCCTGGCGATTTTCGTGGACGACCCCGACGAGCCCGGCAATATGCAAATCGCGCGGTCGATGGGAGTGCGGCTCTCCGAATCCACCGATCTTAGCTTCCTCAGCCCGGCCCGGCCCGAGTTCGCGCGCGGGACGCTTTTCTTTGAGTCGCCCCGTGCCGTGAAAGACGCGAGCGATTCCGTGCGGCGCACGCTCGAACAGCTGGATTTGAACTATTTCATTCCGTGCCGCATCCGCGAGCACACCGTCGCCGTTCTCGGCCTCGGCAAAACGGTTGATGGCGATTTTCTTTCAAGCGACGACGTCGAACTGGTAGAGACCATCGCCGGCTACGTGGCCGTCGCGCTCGATAATGCCCAGCTGTACTCCTCTCTCGAACAAAAAGCGCTGGAGATTGCGCGGCTCAAGGATTTCAGCGAAAACATCGTGGAATCCTTGAATGTCGGCGTGCTCGCCGTGGATTTGGAGGGTATCGTCGAATCCTGGAACACCAGCATGGAGCAACTGTTCGGAGTTCTGCGCCGCGACGCCGTCGGCCGCAGGCTCAGCTCCCTGCTGCCTGCTGAACTAGCGCACGAAATCGCCGCGCGCGGCGACCAAGAGCACATCACCGGCATCTATAAACAAAGACTCCACCATCAAGGAAAGCATTTGACGTTGAACGTCTCCATTACGCCGCTGGTAAGCAAATCGAATGAGCGCATCGGCCGGCTGCTGCTCTTCGATGACGTGACGCAGCGCGAGCGCATGGAAGAACAGATGACGCAGACCGAGAAGCTGACTTCTCTCGGCCTGCTGGCTGCCGGCGTCGCTCACGAAGTGAATACTCCGCTCGCGGTGATTTCGAATTACATTCAGATGCTGGCCAAGCAGATGCCGGAAGGCGATCCGCGCCAGTCCATCATCGAAAAAATCGTCAAGCAGACGTTCCGCGCCAGCGAAATTGTCAATAATCTGCTCAATTTCTCGCGCACCGGAGCCGCCGAAGCCGCGAGCGTGGACGTAAACCGCGTGGTCGAAGAAACTCTTTCGCTCGTGGCCCATCCGCTCAGGACCGCGCAGATTCAAGTGGTGAAGGAACTTGGTGAATCTTTGCCGCCGGTCCATGGCTCCGCCAACAAGCTGCAACAGGTCTTTTTGAATCTGTTTTTGAACGCCCGCGATGCCATGCCCGGCGGAGGAATGCTGGAAGTCCGCACCGGCGCGCACAACGGCAGCGTGGAAATCGAAATCGCGGATACCGGCGGCGGAATTCCACGTGAAGACATCAACCGCATTTTTGATCCGTTCTTCACCACCAAGTCCAACGGCCGCGGAACGGGCCTGGGTCTCTCGGTGAGCTACGGCATTATTAAGGAGCACTCAGGAAAGATTGACGTACGGTCCACACCAGGGAAGGGCACTTCGTTCCACGTGGAGTTCCCCGCGGCCAGGAAAGCGGCTCATGTCTAAGGGTTCCATCCTCGTAGTTGACGACGAATCCGAAATCCGCGAAGGCCTTGAGCTGCTGCTGAAGAGTGAAGGCTACGGCGTCGCCAGCGCCGAAACCGGAGAATCCGGCCTCGCCAAACTGGAAGAGCATCCTTTTGATCTTTTGCTGCTCGATGTCAGCCTGCCCGACCGCAACGGCCTCGATATGCTGAAGGAGATTCGGCGCCGCGATCCCGAACTTTCCGTGGTTTTGATCACCGCCTACGGCTCCATTGACATGGCGCGCGCTGCCTTCAAGAACGGCGCGATGGATTACATCACCAAGCCGTGGTCCAACGACGAATTGCTCGCCCAAGTCGCGCAGGCTGTCGAGGCGCGCCGGCTGCGTGACGAAAATCTCCACCTCAAGCGGGCCCTGAAACAGCGCTTCAATTTCCCGAACATTATCGGCAAGAGCGACAAGATGCAGGTGCTTCTGGATCTCGTGGCCCAGGTAGCGCCTTCGCGTTCGACCATCCTCATCAGCGGCGAAAGCGGCACGGGCAAGGAGCTTATCGCCAAGGCCGTGCACTCGGCCTCTCCGCGAGCGGACAAAGCGTTCGTACCGGTGAATACCGGGTCCATCCCTGTCGATCTTCTCGAATCGCAGCTGTTCGGCCACGTCAAAGGCGCGTTCACCAGCGCTGTGGCCTCGAAAAAAGGTCTGTTCGAAGTGGCGGATCAAGGAACCATCTTCTTCGACGAAATCGCCACCATCAGCCCGGAAACGCAGGCCAAGCTCCTGCGCGTGATTCAAGAGCGCGAATTCATGCGCCTGGGCGGCACAGAACAAATTAAGGTGGATGTCCGCATCGTGGCCGCTTCGAACGTGGACCTGCTCACGCTGGTGCGCGAAGGCCGCTTCCGCGAGGACCTTTTTCACCGGCTGAACGTGATTCACCTGCGCATTCCGCCGCTGCGCGAGCGCCGCGAGGACGTGCCGCTTCTGGTTCTCCACTTCCTCCAGCGCTTCTGCACGGAAAACAACCGCGCGCTGCTGCAATTCACGCCGAACGCCATGAAATTGATGATGGATTACGACTGGCCGGGCAACGTACGCGAACTGGAGAATGTGGCCGAGCGCGCCGTGGTGCTTTCTACCCAGAATCGCATTGATGTGGATTTGCTGCCGGAAGCCATCCGCAGTAAGGAGATTGTTCGCGGCGTGCGACTGCAACTCTCCGAATTCCTCCCGCCGCTGCCCGGCGAGCCGGGCGCTCGTGCCGCCGCGGACAATCCGCAGCCTTCCCTGTTTCAAATCATGGATGAGATCGAGCGCCGCATCATCGTGGACATGCTGGAGCGCACCAACTGGAATCAGACCGAAGCCGCG
>DATFSR010000061.1:0-4511 GCA_035262505.1 Candidatus Acidiferrum sp.
TTCCATGAGAAAATTCGACGAACCTGATTACCACGCAACGACTCTCGTACCCATGGTGGTCGAACAGACCAGCCGCGGCGAGCGGGCGTATGACATTTATTCCCGGCTGCTGAAAGAGCACATCATTTTTATCGGCACGCCGATTGACGATCACGTTGCCAATCTGGCGACGGCGCAAATGCTGTTTTTGCAGGCGGAAGATCCGGAGAAAGACATTCAGCTGTACATCAATTCGCCGGGCGGATCGATCACCGCGGGATTCGCGATTTATGACACGATGCAATTCGTGAAGCCGGATGTCGTGACCACCTGCGTAGGGCAAGCGGCGTCGATTGCAGCCGTGTTGCTGGTTGGCGGCGCTGCGAAGAAGCGTTTTGCGCTGCCCAACGCGCGTATTCTGATTCACCAGCCGTGGCTTTCAGGGCTTGGCGGGCAGGCGACCGACATTGATATCCATGCAAAAGAAATCCTGCGTATGCGCACGACCATCAACTCGCTGCTCGCGAAGCACACGGGCCAGCCGGTGGACCGCATCGAGAAAGACGTCGAGCGCGATTACATTATGAACGCCGAGCAAGCCAAGGAATACGGGATGATCGATGAGATCATCTATAAGCACCGCTAATTCTCGGGATGCGAAGTGCTTTGCCGTTCGAAGCGAGTGCGAGGGCCTGTTCTCAATAGTTCGCCCGTCACGACTTTCTCTCTTGCTCAGGGGACAAAACAGCCTAGAATAAGAAGTAGAGGTTGCGAAGAAGCCCGGCGGAGCTGAGGGCTCCATACCTGTGAAAAAATTTAATCCAGATGAGCCATTGCGCTGCTCCTTCTGCCACAAAACGCAGGAGCAGGTCGAAAAGCTGATCAGCTCGCCTTCGGACTATCCGCGCGCATACATCTGCAACGAGTGCGTGGGCGTTTGCCAGACGATTCTGGAAGACGAGAAGCGCGAACAGGCTACTGCGCCGGCGCGTCAACTGCCCCGGCCGCCGGAAATCAAGCGCTTCCTGGATGGCTACGTCATTGGGCAGGACCGCACAAAGAAGAAACTGGCGGTCGCGGTGTACAACCACTACAAACGGATTTTCCTGAACAAGCAGCCGGGCGAAGTGGAATTGAGCAAGTCAAATATCCTGCTGATCGGCCCCACAGGCACGGGCAAGACGCTGCTGGCGCAAACCCTTTCGCGCATGCTGGAAGTGCCGTTTGCGATTGTGGACGCCACGACGCTGACCGAAGCGGGCTACGTTGGAGAAGACGTTGAAAACATTATTTTGAAGCTGTTGCAATCCGCCGACGGCGACGTGCAAAAGGCCCAGCAGGGCATCATTTATATTGATGAGATCGACAAAATCGCGAAGAAGGATGAGAACCCGTCGATTACGCGCGACGTTTCCGGCGAAGGCGTGCAGCAGGCGCTGCTGAAGATTTTGGAAGGCACGGTGGCCAATGTGCCGCCACAGGGCGGGCGCAAACACCCGCATCAGGAATTTACGCCGGTGGACACGACGAACATCCTGTTCATTTGCGGCGGAGCGTTTGTCGGGCTCGAGAGGATTATCGAAAAACGCACTGGCCGCCGTTCGCTGGGCTTTCACACGGACGCAACGCCTTCAACACCGCAGCGGCGGAACACGGAGCTGCTGGAACAGGTGCAGCCCGGCGATTTGATCCGTTACGGGCTGATTCCTGAATTTGTCGGCCGCTTGCCGGTTGCCGGCGTGATGAACGACTTGGATCGAAGCGCGCTGGTCAAGATTTTGACGGAGCCGAAGAACGCCCTCCTGAAACAGTATCAGAGGCTGTTTGAGTTTGAGAACGTGCGCTTGCGATTTACAGAAGAGGCGCTGGAAACTGTGGCAGAGTTGGCACTTCAGCGGAAAGTGGGCGCGCGCGGCTTGCGAATGATCTTAGAAGACCTCATGCTCGAGCTCATGTATCACCTTCCCATGCAGCGGAAGGTGCGCGAATTCGTAGTCAGCGCGGAGATGGTGCGCACGCGCGAAATCAACTGGAGCTTGCTGGAAAAAGCCGGATGAGCCGGCTCGCGCTTCAGATAATTCAAGGGTACGTTTCAGGGTACGGCCCACCTTCGGCCGTATAGAAGATAATTAAGAGACAGAGGTAAGAAGTTCAGGGGCCTGCATGTTTACACGAGAGAAACAAGAGATGCGGCGCGTGCCGATGATGCCGGTGCGGGACATGGTCATTTTCCCGCAGCAGATGACCCCGTTCATCGTCGGGCGCGAAGCGAGCGTGCGCGCGCTCGAAGAAGCGCTGGCCAGCGACAAGAAGATTTTTCTTTCCACGCAGCACGACGCTTCCGTGGATGACCCGAAGCCCGAAGAGATTTACGCGGTTGGAACGCTCGCGAATATCGTGCAGAGTGTCAAGCTGCCCGACGGCAATATCAAAGTTCTGGTGGAAGGCGTGGAGCGCGCGAGGGCCCTTTCCATTGCGACGGAAGAGGGTTTTTTCCGCGCCACCATTCGTTTGTTGGGCCAGCGAATGGAAGATTCACCGCAGGTCAAACAGACCGTCGAAAAAATTACCGGGCTCTACGAGCAATTCATCAAGCTGTCGCAGAGCCTGAATTACGACACGATGATTGCCGCGGCCCGCGGGGATGATCCGTCGAGGCTCTCGGACACGATTGCGGCGAACCTCCAGCTTCCCGTGGACGAAAAGCAGGATCTGCTCGAGACCGTGGACCCCATGGAGCGGCTGAACCGCATCGGCGAAATCCTGGAAATCGAGCTCGAAAAACTGAACGTCGACCGCAACATCAACACGCGCGTGAAGCGCCAGATGGAGCGCGCGCAGAAAGAGTATTACCTCAACGAAAAACTGAAGGCCATCCAGAAAGAGCTTGGGCGCGGCGAGAAAAGCGAAACCGACGAGCTAAAGAAAAAGATTGACGCGGCGGGCATGCCGAAAGATGTTCATGAAAAGGCTGTGCAAGAGTTGAAGCGCCTCGAACTGATGCCGCCGATGTCAGCGGAGTCCACCGTCAGCCGAAATTACCTCGACTGGCTGATTGCCGTCCCGTGGAAGAAGCGCTCCAAAGAAATCCGCGACATCAAGGCGGCGGAAAACGTGCTCAATGATGAGCACTATGGGCTCGAAAAGATTAAAGACCGCATCCTTGAATTCCTCGCGGTGCGCCAATTGGTTAAAAATCCGAAAGGTTCGATCCTGTGCTTTGTTGGACCTCCGGGCGTGGGAAAAACGTCGCTGGCGATGTCCATCGGCCACGCTACGGGGCGCAAGTTCGTACGGGTTTCGCTGGGCGGGGTGCGCGATGAAGCGGAAATTCGCGGCCACCGGCGGACGTACATCGGCGCCTTGCCCGGCCAGATCATCCAGATGATGAAAAAGGCCGCGACGGTGAACCCGATTTTCGTGCTGGACGAAGTGGACAAAATGTCCACGGATTTCCGCGGCGATCCGTCGGCGGCGTTGATGGAAGTGCTGGACCCGGAACTGAACCACGCTTTCACGGATCACTACCTCGACGTAGAGTATGACCTTTCGAAGGTGATGTTCGTGTGCACGGCGAACGTGCTGCATACGATTCCGCAGCCGTTGCAGGACCGCATGGAAATCCTGCGGCTGCCCGGCTACACCGAACAGGAAAAAATGGAAATTGCCACGCGCTTCCTGGTGAAGCGGGCGCGCGAAGCCACGGGGCTGACGGAGAAGAATCTCAAGTTCACCGAGGATGGGCTGCTGCACATCATCCGGCACTACACTCACGAAGCCGGAGTGCGGAACCTGGAGCGCGAAATCCAGAACATCGCGCGCAAGATGGCGCGCAAAGTGGTGACCGATGGCTCCGAGTCGGCAGTCGAAATCAACGCGGAAAACGTGAAAGATTTCCTTGGCGTCCTGAAGTATCGCGAATTCTGGCTCGAGAAGCAGAACGAAGTCGGATTGACGACCGGCCTCGCGTGGACCGAGGTGGGCGGTTCGGTGCTCGCAACGGAAGCGACCTTGATGGAAGGGAAGGGCCGCCTGACGCTCACCGGGAAGCTCGGCGACGTGATGCAAGAGTCCGCGCAAGCCGCGATGAGCTACGTTCGCTCTCGTTCGAACCTGCTAGGCCTGCCGCGAGATTTCTACCGCACCATTGATATTCACGTCCATGTGCCGGAAGGCGCGATTCCCAAGGACGGCCCATCCGCCGGCATCACGATTTGCACTTCGATTGTCAGCGCGCTGACAAAAATCCCGGTGCGCTGCGACGTGACCATGACCGGCGAAATCACGCTGCGCGGCAAAGTTCTGCCCATCGGCGGCGTCAAGGAGAAGCTGCTGGCTGCCCACAGAATGGGCTTGCGTACCGTAGTGCTTCCGAAGGACAATGAGAAGGACCTAGCGGACATCCCGCAAGAGATTCTCTCCAGTCTCACGATCCATTTTGTCGAGACCATGGATGAAGTGCTGCAGATTGCGCTGGAGCGGCCCGTCGTGCCGCTTGAGCATGCCGCGGTAGCGCCCGTTGCGGAAACGTT
>DATFSR010000062.1:0-64154 GCA_035262505.1 Candidatus Acidiferrum sp.
GCATTCCGAGTTTCGATTTTCGAGTTTCGCATGTCGATTTTCTATCTTCTACTTTCCAATTTCCATTTTCTTGGCTGTTTTTTTACCGGTCAACTCTTAACTGTCGACTATCAACTCGTCTGAAAGACTGGCATTCCTCACCGCATTGCGGCTAGAATGCCCCCGTTCGAATCAGGTTCATCTTCCTTTTCCTTGAAGGAGGATTCTTCATGTACAGCACCTCGCAAAAGCTCGTTGCGGAGTTCATCGGCACGTTCGCGCTGATTTTTTTTGGCGCCGGCTCCATCTGCGCGGATCAATATCTCCACGGAGCTGGCGGGCTCGGCCTTCTCGGCATCGCGCTCGCGCACGGCCTCGCCATCGGCATCATGGTTTCGGCGCTTGGCCACATCTCCGGTGGGCATTTTAATCCGGCGGTGACCATCGGTATCTGGGTCACCAAGCGCCTCAATACCATCGAGGCGCTCATGTATTGGGCCGCGCAGCTTGCCGGCGCAACCGCCGCGGCGTTCGTGCTCAAAGCAGTCATCCCAGAGGACACCTGGCGCGCCGTCGCTCTCGGCACGCCGGAGTTGGCACGCGACTTCCCCGTCAGTGCTGGGATGACCCTCGAAGCCGTGACGACGTTCTTCCTCGTGCTCGTCGTTTTTGCAACCGCTGTGGACGAAAAGGGCGTGTTCAAATCCATCGCCGGTTTCGGCATCGGCCTGATCATCAGCCTGGGGATTCTTGTCGCAGGCCCGCTCACAGGCGCCGCGCTCAATCCCGCCCGCGCGTTTGGGCCAGCTCTTGCCGCCACGCACTGGGCACATCATGGCGTTTACTGGATCGGCCCGCTGGCTGGCGGGTTCCTCGCCGGGCTGCTGTACGACAGCCTCTATTTGAAAAAGCCCTGAAGGCAGTGACTGGTGACTCGTGACTGGTGACTATTGCAAGTAGGACGGGCATTCTTGCGTGGCCTCGCCCCCGGTTTAACTACTGAAACCTTAACTGTTCTCTGGTCTGTGCTCTCTCGTCTGTGTCCAGTCACTAGTCACCCGTACAGGTAACTACCGCGCAACCAGCCTGCCCGCCCGTCCTTGCCGCCCCCTCCCTCGGATGCTACGTTGCTGAATAGCTGCACTTTTGCGGGGTTCACACATTTATGGCAACTAGCGTTGACGATTTGCTCCGTCGAGCCGTCGAAAACAAAGCGTCCGACTTGCACCTGAAAGTCGGCAACCACCCCTATTTGCGCATCGACGGTTTGCTCGCCCCGCTCACCGACGTGCCTCGCATCACGCCGGAAGAAATGCTTTCTATGGCGTTCAGCATGATGACCAACCGCCAGAAGCAAAAGTTCAAGGAAACCGCGGAATTGGATATGGCTTATGGCGTGGCGGGCCTCGGACGCTTCCGCGTGAACGTTTTCCAGCAGCGCGGCAACGTCGGCATGGTGCTGCGCGTCATTCCCACGAAAATCCGGACCGCGGAGGAATTGAACCTCCCCCCGGTCATCGACAAAATTTGCGAAGAGCAGCGCGGTCTCGTGCTCGTTACAGGAACCACCGGTTCCGGTAAGTCCACAACTCTCGCGGCCATGATCGACCGCATCAATGCCGGCCGCGCCGACCACCTCATCACCATCGAAGACCCCATCGAGTTTCTGCATCGCGACAAAAAGAGCTTCATCAACCAACGCGAAGTCGAAGTGGACACGGCGAACTTTTCCACGGCCTTGCGCGCCGCCCTCCGTCAGGACCCCGACGTGATTCTAGTCGGCGAAATGCGCGACCTGGAAACCATTTCCACCGCGCTGCTCGCTGCTGAAACCGGGCACCTCGTGCTCTCCACCTTGCACACTCTCGACGCCACGGAGACGATTCAGCGTATTATCGCGGTCTTCCCTCCGCCCGAGCAGAAGCAGATTCGTTTGCAGATGGCCGCCACGCTTAAAGCCGTCGTTTCCCAACGCTTGGTGCGTCGCGCTGACGACAAAGGCCGCGTCCCCGCCGTCGAAGTCATGATCGCCACCGCGTACATCCGCGATTGCATCATCAATCCCGACAAAACACGCCTCATCCACGACGCCATCGCCGCCGGCACCAGCCAATACGGCATGCAGACGTTTGACCAATCGCTCTTCGATCTGTACTCCAAGCAGCTCATCACCATCGATGAAGCTCTGGCGCGCGCCTCGAACGCCGACGAATTCAAGCTGCGCATCCAGGGCATTCGTTCCGCTTCCGACGCCGCCCGCGAGGAAATGGAGCGCCAGATGGCCGACTTCGAGCGCTTCGCCCGCAAATAGGCGCAGCGAATTGCAACGCCGGTAGCACAGACTTCAGTCTGTGCCATCTTTGGACGAGGCACCTGTCATGCCCTTCCCCCAGGAGCAAGTCGCCTGGCTTCTCGCCAACCGCGAAAGAATTTCTCGCTACATTTTCATTCCCCAACTCCTCGCTGCAGCAATCTTCCTGAGCTTTGCCTACAGCACAGGCAAAGTGCACGCGCGCCTGCTGTTCCGCAGCGCTCGAACGCAAGGAACGATCGTCGATTTCAAGTCCGCTCTCATTTCTCATCGTTCGAGCTCAGGCAGTTCCTCCTACTCGACCATTTACGAACCCCTCGTCGAATTCGCCGTGAATGACCGCACGTTCCACGTCCAGGAATGGAAAGGATCGGAATCCCGAGCAGGAATCGGCTCGTCCGCGCCCGTTATCTATGATCCTGTAGACCCTTCTGTCGCCATGCTCGATCGCGGGCCCTCGAACTGGCTTCCATGGGCTCCCTGTTTTGTCATCGGCCTTGTAGTCGGCCTCGCCTCTTTGAAAGGCTTTTTCGTTTTCCTCTTTGCGCGGCCCAGTTCTCCCGTCGTCACCAACGCGTAGAATCTTTATTCTCCACGTTCCGCTGTCTTCTGGAATGTCCTCTGCGCTCCTGGCTCTGCGTCCTCTGTGTTAGATTCTTTCCTCTCTTCTTCACGCCGAGGTAATGCAACAAACCAGGAGCCGCCATGGACGACCGCTCTTTGCTCGAACAAGTCCTCCAAGCTTGGCGCGTCAACGCCGCGATCAACGTCAAGCTGGTAGAAGCCATCCCCCAAAAGGGCTTCGACGCCGTTCCTCTCGCTTCGCGCGGACGCACCGTGGCCAAACAGCTTGCCCACATGCAGAAAGTCCATTCCGGCTGGCTTAAGTACAACGGCGCTCGCCTGTCGCGCGACGCCCGGCCGCTCCGCAGCAAAGCGAAGCTCGACCGCAAGCGCCTGACTGGCGCTCTCCGCGCGTCCGGCGCCGCGGTCGAAGCCTTCCTCCGCGAACGGCTGCAGTCCGGCAAGCGCATCGGTTTCTTTCAGGGCAAGCCCATCCGCTGGATGTGCTACCTCATCGCGCATGATTCCCATCACCGCGGCCAGATCGCTCTGGCCCTCAAGCAAAACGGCATGCGCCTCCCCGAAAAAGTAGCCCTGCGCGAAATCTGGTATCCCTGGTACGGCCGCGACTTCTGACCTCCTTGCATCGACGTCTAAACTCTTTTCTTTTCTATTTGACCTGTTTGACTTTCAACTCTTGCGCTTCTTCTCTGCGATCTCTGTGCTCCAGCGTCAGGTCCTTTTTGTGGCAAATCGCTTTCCCCTGGTGTTCTCGCCACTAGCCACTCGCCATTTCTTGCTCTATGCTTCCCTCGTGTTCTCCAAGCCCCGCCAGATCGATTCCGAATCCGCCCTCTACGATGCCGCCATCAAAATCCTTATGCGGCGCGCCCATTCCGTCCATGAAATGAAGCAAGCGCTCGAGCGCCACTGCCAAGACGCCGCGCTCGTAAAAAACGTCCTGGCGCGCCTTAAAAGCGCTGGTTATATTGACGACGCCCGCTACGCCAAGCAGTTCACCCGCCACCACACCGAATCCCGCAAGCAGGGAAAATTTCGCATCGCGCGCGACCTCCGCGCCCGCGGCGTCCCCGACCGCCACATCGAAGCCGCTCTGGAAGAAACTGCCGGGCAAACCGACGAAGCTGCCCTCGTCCGTCAGCGCATTGCGCGCAAACTCCGCGCATCACGAGGCCCCGACGCCGCAGGCGTCGGCCCAAGAAAAACGATTGACGACCGCAAGCTCGCCTCTCTCTACCGCAGCCTCCTCCGCTCCGGCTTCTCCGCCGACGTCATCCGCCGCGAATTGAAATCCGTCACTCGTGAAGACGTCTCTGAAGTCGATCCTGGCTCTGATCCTTGATCTCTGTTCGCTTTTCTTCACTCAGCTCAGCACCTTCTTCAGAAAGCTCAACGTGCGATCCCAAGCCAGTTTCGCGGATGCGGCATCGTAAACTTCCGGACGCAATTCATTCATGAACGCGTGCTTCGCGTTATAGCGGTATATCTCGAATTTGGATTCCGACTCGTCGAGCATGTTCTCCAGCTCCGTCACCTTGGCTGACGTGCACCAATCGTCCTGATTCGCAAAGTGACAGATCAGCGGAATTCTTATCTTCTTAAACTCATTGGGGTCCACCGGGGGAAGGCCATAGAAGCACGCGCCCGCATCCATCTCGGGAACACGCAGCGCCGCCAGAAGCGCCAGCGCCCCGCCCATACAAAATCCGCCTACGGCAACCGTCTTCCTCGAACCTTGCTTCAGGTGCTGAATCGCTCCGCGGATATCCTGCTCGGCGGCGTCGGGGAAATTCAGGTTGCTCATCAAGTGCTTGGCCTCATCGGCAGCAGTGGCCAGCTTTCCGTGATACAAGTCCGGAACCAGCGTCCGGTATCCCGCCTGCGCCAAACGATCCGCCGTCTTCTTGATCTGTTCGTTCAGCCCCCAATACTCCTGCAGGCAGACAAAGCCGGGCGCATTTGCCCTCTTCGCGGCGGCAAAATAAGCGGGGCAAGTCTTCCCGTCCGGCCGTTTCACTTCCATCATTTCACCCATAACGTTTCTCCGATCCAAGTCAGGGCACTCCCTATGTTCACGCCCTCCGCACAGTCCCCGCAAGTCTCCGGACGGAAGTCCAATTGCCGGTCAGGTAAGCGTCTGCCATAATTCGGACTGGATTGTTTATTCAATGAATGAGGAACGCGTGACGGCGAACGGCACAAACAGGAAATCGTTCAGCGGGAATGAGATTCGCGAGATGTTCCTGAGCTTCTTCGAGGGCCAGGGGCACAAGCGCGTGCGCAGTTCGTCGCTGGTGCCGCATGGTGATCCCACGCTGCTGTTCACCAACGCCGGGATGAACCAGTTCAAGGATGTGTTCCTGGGCCTCGAAAAGCGCAATTACAGCAAGGCGACGACGGCGCAGAAATGCGTGCGCGCCGGCGGCAAGCACAACGACCTCGAAAACGTCGGCTTCACCAAGCGCCACCACACTTTCTTCGAGATGCTCGGCAATTTTTCCTTCGGCGACTATTTCAAAAAGGAAGCCATCGCGTACGCCTGGGAACTGGTCACTTCGTCCGAATGGTTTGGCATTGATCAAGACCAGCTCTACGCCACAGTGTTCGGCGGCGCGGAAGTCGCTCCGGGCAGCATGCTGGGCGTGGATGAAGAGGCCAAACGCTTCTGGCTCGAACAAAAAGTCCCCGCGGACCGCATCTTCGCCATTCCCGGCCTGAAAGACAACTTCTGGGCCATGGGGGACGCGGGCCCGTGCGGACCATGCAGCGAAGTTTTCTACGACATGGGACCCGCCGCCTCCGACGAAGGCCACATCGATTGCAAATTTCCCTGCGATTGCGGCCGCTACGTCGAAATCTGGAACCTCGTCTTCATGCAATTCAACCGCGACGGCAGCGGCAAGCTCACCCCCCTGCCCAAGCCCTGCGTCGACACCGGCATGGGCCTCGAACGCGTCGCCGCCGTCCTCCAAGGCGTCATCTCCAACTACGACACCGATTTATTTGTTCCGCTGATGAAGCGCGCAGCCGAACTCTGCGGCGTCGATTTTCAGAAGGAAGAAAAGTTAGAAGAAGGCAAAGGCGGCGCCGCATCCCTGCGCGTCATCGCCGACCACGCCCGCGCCACCACATTTCTAATCACCGACGGCGTTCTTCCTTCCAACGAAGGCCGCGGCTACGTTCTCCGCAAAATCATGCGCCGAGCCATCCGCCATGGTCGGCTTCTCGGACAGGAAGGACCATTCCTGAGCGAAATGGTTGCTGCGGTAGCCGACCTAATGGGAGGCGCTTACCCAGAGTTGCCTGAGTTTCGTCCGCGGTTGCTGAAAGTCGTTACGTCAGAGGAGTCTAGCTTTGCGAGAACTTTGACGGCCGCTCTCGCGAAGTTGGACGATCTGATCGAATCCGCGAAGCAGGGAAGCCGTGCGCATGAACTGGATGGCGAGGATGCGTTCAAGCTCTACGACACCTATGGTCTTCCGATCGATTTCATCCAGGATGCCGCCCGAGATGCGGGACTTCAGTTCGATCAAACTGGATTCGACGCCGCGATGGAAGAGCAGCGGAAGCGAGCGCGGGCGTCGTGGAAGGGCGGGACGAAAGAAGGGGCAAATCCTGCGTATCGGAAGCTGGCGGAAACCTTCAAGACAGAGCCGGACTTTTATTGCGCGACGCGGACGAGGGATTGCCGTATTGAGTCCATCATCACCAAGAACGGCCCGGTCGGGGAGCTAAAACCTGAAGAGCACGGCGAGGTGGTTCTCGATCGCACGGTGATCTATTCCGAATCGGGTGGGCAGGTGGCCGACACCGGCGCATTCTACGACAACTCGGGATCGCAGAAACTCGCCGAAGTGCAAGGCGCGTTCTACCCTGTCGCTGGGCTCGTGGCGCACAAAGTGGTGGCCAAGGAAACGCTGCGCGTGGGCGACCGCGTGGCCGTCGTGGCAGACGCCGAGCGCCGCGCGCGTATCATCCGTAATCACACCGGCACGCATCTGGTCCATGCAGCGCTGCGGAACATTCTGGGTACGCACGTGAAGCAGTCCGGCTCGCTCAACGCTCCCGAGCGCCTGCGCTTTGACTTTTCGCACTTCGCCCACGTGGACGCTGAAGAGCTGCGTGACATCGAGCAGCAGGTGAACGACGAAATCCGCCTCAACACGCAGATCGAAACCAACGTCACCTCGCTCGAAGACGCCCTCGCTTCCGGCGCGCTGGCCTTTTTCGGCGACAAGTATCCCGAATCGAACGTCCGCGTGGTGACCATTCCCGATCCGCGCTCCCCTCGCGGCTTCTACTCGAAGGAGCTGTGCGGCGGCACGCACGTGACACGCTCGGGCGACATCGGCGTGCTGAAAATCGTCAGCGAGGAGTCCGTGGCCGCGGGAGTCCGCCGCATTGAAGCCGTCACCGGCATCGGCGCCCTGGAGCACTACCAGCAACAGGCCCAGACCCTTCGCCAATTGGCCAGCCAGCTCAACGTGGGCGAAGACGCGGTCCTAGCCCAAGTCGAGAAGCTCGCGCAGACCGTCAAGCACCTTGAGAAAGAGCTGGAAGCCCAAAAGCGCAAAGGTGCCCTGGGCCAGCTCGACGAACTCGCCGGGCGCGTGCAGCTGATTAAAGGCATTAAGGTCATTGTCGCTGAAGTCCAAGATATAGATAAGGAAGGACTTAGGCAGCTCGTCGACAGCCTCCGCCAGAAGATCGGCTCGGGCGTAGTCGCCCTAGGCATGCCCGAGAACGGCAAAGTCGCCCTCATTGCAGGGGTCACAAAAGACCTGACGGCTAAAGTCCATGCCGGCAAGCTGGTAGGGGCATTGGCCGAGAAACTGGGCGGCAAGGGAGGCGGCAGGCCGGATTTGGCCGAGGCTGGCGGAAAAGATACAGCTGGCCTAAAAACCGCCTTGCAGACAGTTCCCTCCTACATCGAAGATTTGTTATAATGCAGATCAGATTTTGGCGGAGTTGTGTCCGTAGGGTTGCACAAGCAACTCCTTAGGATCGTGCCAGAAGGACTACCGAATGGGCGCGACGGGTCCGCGCCCTTGCGACCAAGAGCTGCCCGCCTCGGAAGGCAGCCCCTACACCGAGAGTTGGCGGAGCATAGTACTCCCGGTTTATTGACGCCGAAACCGCCCAGGCGGTATCAAGGAGGCGTTGGGAGTGGGTTAGGTTTTAGCCAACCGCCCTTGGCCAGCAAGTCGCAAAGGCGTTAAATCGAAGAGGAACATGAGCTTTCCGCAAGCCATGAGCAACAAAGGCGTGAAACTGACAGCCTGCCTGATGCTGGGTTCGCTGGCGTTTTGTGCACGGCCAGCGAGCGCGCAAATCGCCCGGATCTCGGACGATAGCGGCCGCAGCTTTTTCATCAACGCCAACCAGCAACCGGCAAAGCTCGCACCCGCCTCGAAATCGCGCACGAACATTTACATGCCCGCGGAAACTTCGCTGACGGGCCGCGCGCGTTCTGAGTTCCATGTGGACCGCGACGGCGTGGAAAAGCTGGTTCGGGAAGCTGCCGACCGCCACAAAATCGATCCGGCGCTGGTCCGCGCGGTCATCGAAACGGAATCGAACTGGAACGCTAAGGCTTTCTCCCACAAAGGCGCCGGGGGATTAATGCAGTTAATTCCTACTACCGCGCAGCGCTACGGCGCCTATGACGTTTTTGACCCGCAACAGAATATCGACGCCGGGGTTAAGTATCTGAGGACGCTTCTGGAACGCTACAATGGCAACCTCGACCTGGCATTGGCGGCGTATAACGCGGGAGAAGGCGCGGTCGACCGCGCCCACGGAGTCCCGGGGTTCCGCGAGACCCGCGAGTACGTGCAAAAGGTTCAGAACGCCTACTTCCGGCCTGGCTCCGGCCGCATGCCCGATGCGTTCGTCAATTCCCGCGCCATCCGCAGAGACATCTCACCCGAGGGCCGCATCATATTCAGTAACGACTGAAGTCAGCCTTCCGTCGCCGGCACCCGGTTCTCAGCTCAAAGAGTCGAGAATTTCCGGACTGATCGTCTCCGCTCAAAAACCGGCTGCCCCCCGAGCCGTTGTCAGCGAATTCCACCTGGCCTAGCGCTTCGGGCAAGTACTAGTGCGTTGTGTTTAGCAATTGGATTTAAGTCTTGCAAAATCAATGCAGTTGGGTTCGGGAATGGATTAGAATTTTGGCAAAACGCCTGCATGCGAAAGTGAAGATGGATTGACAGCGGGGAGTTGTTGGGGGATGGAGGAAGATGTCAGGGTGGGATAAAAAGTCGATCCGCATCTTCGCCCCCGTTTCGCTGGGTTTTGTCTTGACGCTTTCGTCTACCTTTGCGGCCTCAGCGGGAACAAAAAGAAGCGGGCCGGACGCGGACCCGAGCGCCTCCGTAAAACGTCAGTCCGCCTCCGCGCAATTCGAGCGCGCCGAAGATCAGCGCACTGCTCTGAACGCCAAGCCTGGCGACAAGCGCACGCTCGCGGAATACAAACAAGTGGTGATGAGTTACCGCCGCGTGGCGCTGATTACTCCGCGCGCGCCGGAGGTGCCCGATTCCCTGCTGGCCGTCGCGGAACTTTACACGGAAATGGGAGACCACTTCGGACGCAGCTATTACCAACAGGCGGTGGATTCGTACGAGTTTCTTGTTCGCGAATACCCTTCGCACAAAAATTGTCAGGATGCTTTGCTGCGCATCGCGAAGCTGCAGCGCGACCAGCTGGCGGAAGCCTCGCAGGCGCAGAAAACCTACGAAGAATTTTTGAAACGCTTCCCGCGTTCGCAAAAAAGAAGAGAAGTCGAAGAAGCGCTGGCGGAATTGGCGCTTTTGCAAAACAGCAACGGCGATGACCCGGCGGCGAAAAACGATGCGCGTGAAAGTTCCGCGGTGGCCAGAACCGGGGGCGTGGAGGACGCGCGGCCGAGCGCTCCGGTGCACTCCGGCGGGAAGTCCGTGGCTTCTCGAAACTCGGGCGAGATTCCACGCGTGCGGCGTGTCCGCACTTCGCTGACGGGCGACACCACGCAGGTGACGATCGATCTTGACGACTCCGTGGAATTTACCTCCGGAAGAATTTCCAATCCCGACCGGATTTTTTTTGATTTGCACGCGGCGCGGCTGGCGCCCGAGCTTGCCCGGAGCAGCATCCATGTTGAGGGCGATCTCCTGACCGCTGTCCGCGTGGCGCAAAATCACTCCGGCGTGGTGCGCGTGGCGCTGGACGTAAACGGCGTCAGAGATTATACGGCGGTGCTCACCAGCAACCCGACGCAGCTGGTGATCGATCTCTACGGAAATTCTTTTGGTTCGGAGCCGGTGCGGTCGGCCGGCACCAGGCGCACCGACAGACCGGCGGGAAATCCAGCAGCAAGCGAGAACGCCGCGAGCAACGGACCCCGAGAAAAACAAGCCGTAGCAGCCAACCATCCGAGCGATGAAACCGCCCGCCCAGCCGAGGCGCCAGCGACGTCCAATGCTAAAAACGTGGTGACCGGGACACTGGAAGCCTCGAACTCGGGAGCGTCGTCGCCCAGCCCGCGCAACTCGCTGCCAAGCGCGAAGAATTCAAAGTCAAGATCATCAAAAGCGCTGCGACCCGACGAAAAACCGGATTTGCTTCGATCGGCGAGCGTCCCTCAGCCCACACGCGATGGACAAGCCACTCTAACGCGCACGCTGGGTCTGAAAATTGGACGCATTGTGATTGATCCCGGCCACGGCGGCCACGACACGGGAACCATCGGGCCAACCGGCTTGATGGAGAAAGATTTGTGCCTGGACGTGGCGCTGCGGCTCGGAAAAATCATCGAGCAGCGCTTGCCGGGAGCGGACGTGATTTACACGCGGTCTGACGACACCTTCATTCCGCTGGAGGAGCGAACCAACATCGCCAATCAGGCGAAAGCTGATTTGTTTATATCCATTCACGCGAATTCGAGTCACGATTCCGGCGCGCGCGGAATTGAAACGTATTACCTGAACCTGAAAGGCTCGGCGGAAGCGATGGAAGTGGCCTCGCGCGAAAACGCCACTGCGCAGGAAGGCGTGCACGACCTGGAAAGCCTGGTCAAGAAAATTGCGCAAACCGAGAAAATCGACGAGTCCAAGGAATTTGCCCAGGATATCCAGGACTCTCTGGCGAAACGCATCCAGAACCAGAAGAATGCGAAGAACATAAAAAACCGCGGCGTCCGCAAGGCGCCCTTCGTCGTGCTGATTGGCGCGGACATGCCGTCGATCCTTACGGAGATCTCTTTCCTGAGCAATCCCGCGGACGAGAAACTCTTAAAGCAGCCCGAGCAGCGGCAAAGAATGGCCGAAGGGCTGTATCAGGGCATTTCGAGCTACCTGCAAAACATGAACAGTATGACCGTCAACCTCCCTGGCAAGAAAGGCCCCGGGCAGCCCGTTTCGAGCGCGGCCGCTTCGGTTGAACAATCCCGCAACCAAAGGTAGCCTGATGGTGTCAAATAGTTGGTAGGGATGAGACGTCGCACTAACCTTTTGTTCCGTCTTTTATTGGTCTTAGCGTCCGCGTTTGCGGGCGCGCCCTATTCCGTTGCCCAGACGCCGGCCCCCAAACCTCTTCCGGACCGCTTTGGAAGCTGGCTTTCCAGCACGTCCCCGGTCAAAGTGAAACCCGCCGAGCAGGAAACCGCGCTACTGACAGAAGCTGGATTGGAGCTATCCATCACCCGGCCGTATTCGAGCGGATCGCAGACTTTGAACGTGGGCCTCGAGAGATTTTACGATCCGTCCGGTGCATATGAGGCTTACACCGCGGTCCTGGATACAGATTTGCAGCCTTCCACGGTCGGCCAGTTGACGGCCATTGGTCACGGTCGGCTCGTCATGCTCATTGGAAATTATCTTGTGAATGTGGAGCAGCCGCAGCTTGCGTCAACCGCTGACCTGAAAGAGCTTTCGGACTTCCTGCGAAAGTCCGCGGATACGACGCCCCTGCCGCCGATTCGGGCATTCTTGCCTCAAGGGTTTGCCGACGGAACGCAACGTTATGCACTGGGACCAGCCGCTTTTCAGGCGGCGCTCGGGAAACTGGGCGAAGGCGAGTTCGCGCCGCTCAGCCAGGAAGTCGGATTTGACTTTGGCGCGGAAGCCATCTTCGCGAACTATCAAAAAGCAAACCAGAGCGGGGTGCTTCTGCTGATTGACTATCCGACGCCGCAATTGGCCGAGCAGCACTTGCGCCACCTGGATGCAGTCCTTTCCCCCGGAGAAAAACAGGCTGGAACGACGGTGGAGCGCAAAGGTTCGCTTCTCTCGATAGTACTGCGGCCGCCTTCCGCCGCGTTCGCCGAGGAATTGCGAAGGGGAGTCCGCTACCAAACCGAAGTTACGTGGAATGAGCCCACGCACAAGCTCACCGATCCTTCTTGGGTGGTCATTCTGGGAAGGATCCTTATTTCTACGCTTTTGTTCATGGGCCTGGCGATCGCATTAGGCATCGCTTACGGGATTGTGCGTGTACTCTTGAAGAATTTCTTCCCAGGAAAAATCCTCGACCGGCCGGGTCAAATGGATGTCCTGCAGCTTGGCCTTTCCGGCAAGCGCATTGATTCCAGCGATTTCTATTAGAAGCATACCCCCATCCCTCTACCAGCACTTGAAGCTTGAAAAAATTCGCGTGAAATCGGGCGCAATCTCCACTAGGATTCATCCGGCTACAAGACAGGACGCAACCATGACAACTCACACCGTTTCGCGTCGAACCTTTCTTGCCGTCTCGGCAACTCTACCCTGGGCTTTGCGAGCCAGCGGCGCATCCTCCATCCCCGTTGGCCTTGAGCTTTACTCGGTCCGCAAGGAACTCCAGCGCGATCAGCAAGCCACCGTGCGCGCCGTCGCAAAAATGGGCTACCAGTGTGTCGAATTCTACGCGCCCTATTTTGCCTGGTCCGAGGACGAAACCAAGCAAATGCGCAAGCTGCTCGACGACCTCGGCATCCGCTGCTACTCCACGCACAACGACAGCTCCAACGTGAACGCGGAAAACATCGCGAAGACAAGCGATCGAAACTTGATCCTTGGCTGCAAATATGTCGTGGTCGCTTCCAGCCATCCGCAGCCCACCACGCTCGACGGCTGGAAAACCGTCGCCGACGCGCTAAATTCCGCCGACGATCAACTGGAAAAATCCGGACTGCACGCCGGCTACCACAATCATGAACCGGAGTTCACGCCCATTGGCGGCGGGCGGCCTATGGAAGTCATCGCGAAAAACACCAAGCCGTCCATCATGCTGCAGCTCGATGTCGGTACGTGCCTCAAGGCCGGCTCGGATCCGGTGGCCTGGATTCGCTCGAACCCCGGCCGCATTCGCTCGCTGCACCTCAAAGAATGGTCTTCGGATCCCGCGAAGGCTTACTCCGTTTTGTTTGGCGAAGGCAACGCCGACTGGAAAGGAATCCTCACGGCCGCGGAAAGCGTTGGCGGCGTCGAATACTATCTCATCGAGCAGGAAGGCAGCCGCTTCTCCGAATTCGAAACCGCCGAGCGCTGCCTGCAAGCCTATCGCGCCGTACATCCCGGCTAGCGCAGCCGTCCCGAGTTTACATTTTGCCTTTCCCAATCCTGCTTTCTGCCCTCGCCGTCGTTTGCTCGCGCTTCCGCGCCCCGTTTTTCCCCTTTTGAATAACGTTTTTTCTCGCGCGTCCCATCGGCGTTCTAATAATCGTTGACATTGGAATTTCGCATGCTTATACTCGCGCGCAAATGAAGTAGTTAACCGATTTAGTTGAGGGTGCGGGGCCAGCCAGCCTATCGTGGTAGCGAACGAAGCTTTGGGGCCTTCAGTTGTTCTCCGGTGCAAAGGACCTGCTTTTTGTTCTTCTTAGGGTCGAGAGTTCTTTCTTTGGTGTCGAGAATTCTTTTTGGGGTGAAGGAGCCATTCATGAGCCTTTCCAAGCATTCCATCCGGGTTGTCGTGTTCGCGCTCTGCGCTTTGTTCCTGGTGGCGTCCGCCCACGCGCAGTACCGCGCTTCGATCCAGGGCGTGGTGACGGATTCGCAGGGTGCCGTCGTATCTGCGGCAACGATCACGTTACAGAATGAGGAAACGGGGCAAACGTCCAAGACCACGAGCGGGGACGACGGGATCTTCAATTTTAACGGTCTCCCGCCAAGCAAGTTTACGATCACGGTGGAAAAGGCCGGCTTCAAAACGAAGACCATCAAAGGATTTGGCGTGATTGCGGAGCAGGCGAACGCGGTGAACGTCCAACTGGAGGTAGGACAAGTGGCGGAGTCCGTGACTGTGAACGGCGACGAGCTGCCGCTGCTGGACACGGAGTCGGCGAACCTTGGCGGCTCCGTCCAGGCCAAGGATCTACAGAACTTGCCCTCGTTCGGACGCGACCCTTTCCAGCTTCTCCAACTTGCGCCAGGCGCGTTCGGCGACGGCGCACAGTTTGGAGGCGGCGGAACTTACAACTTGCCGTCCAGTTCGATGGGTGGCGCGGGCGGAACCGATGGCATCTTTAAGATCGAGAACGGCGGTCAGATCACTGCAAACGGAGCGCGCACAGGAGACAACAACTACACGATCGATGGCGTGGGAACCACAAGCGTCAGTTGGGGAGGGTCGTCGGTCATTACGCCGAACGAAGATTCCATTAAAGAAATCCGAATTGTAACCGACAACTACGATGCGGAAAATGGACGCTATCGTGGTGCGCAGGTTCAAATCATCTCGCAAAACGGCACGAATCAGTATCATGGCAGTTTCCTGTTGAAGGCCCATCGTCCTGGCCTGAATGCCTTCACGAAATACAATGGTTACGGCAACGCTAACGTGCGAGACGATAATCGATTCAACGATTGGGCCGGCACCGTCGGCGGCCCTATTGTGAAGAATCGCCTTTTCGCCTTTTTCTCTTATGAAAGAATCGACAACGGAGCGCAGCAAGGGAGCGGAGGCGCCTGGTTTGAAACGCCTCAGTTCCGACAATTGACGGGTGCGGCGCCCAATGCCGCAAAATACTTCGCGTTTCCAGGTGTTGGACCCAATGGCGGCACACAACTAAGTGTGCTCAACGGCACGCCGCTCGACTGCGCCTTCCTTGGTCTGGTCGACCCGGCCCATGCGACCGCCGCTAAACCCGCGAACTGCAACGAAGTCTCGGGAGGGCTAAACCTTGGCCAGCCGCTGAATCCAGCTACGTTTTCCGTCGGAATGCGCGATCCGGGCTACACCGGGAACAGTCACCCAGGCACGGGCGGTGATGGAAGTGGTGGCGCGAACAATCTCACAGCCACCCCGGATATCGCTTTTTATAAAACGATTGAGCCGAGCACCAGCAGTCACGTTCAATACAACGGCCGGCTGGACTTCAACGCCACCAGCAAGGACCTGGTCACTTTCAGCATATATTACGTGCCGAACTCCTCGACTGGCATAAACAACGGGAACAACGGCGACCGCGCCATGAACCTTTTCAACAGCACCTATTACAACCGGGCGATGACGGCTCTGTGGGACCACACTTTCACTCCAACGATGACCAACGAGGCACGCGTCAATGCCGCGGGGTGGTTGGAAAAGGATCTCTCAACCAATCCTAATGCGCCTTGGGGATTGCCCATCGCGGGCTTTAATTTCGGCGTGAGCGGCTACGGAATCGGCTCTTTCAACGGCTTCGATCAGTGGACGTACGCAGCGAAAGACGTTTTGACCAAGGTGCATGGCGCCCATACGATGAAGATGGGTGGCGAATTTACACGCCTGCTGTTCGTCGACGCACCCTTCTGGGCCGATCGTCCGAGCTATCAGTTCAACAACATTTGGGACTTTCTAAACGACGCGCCAATCCAGGAGAACGCGCAATTTGATCCGCAAACCGGCGTGCCGTCCACGCTCCGCAAGGACGTGCGTGCCAACATCGTGGGCCTCTTCTACCAAGACAACTACAAGCTGCGGCCCAATCTGACTCTGACCGCCGGACTCCGCTGGGAGTACTTTGGCGCAGATTCAGAAAAGAACAACAAGCTGGCTACCGTGGTGCTAGGAACCGGAACCAATATGTTCACAGGTTTGCATGTCCGGACCGGCGGGCACGAGTTCAATCCGCAAAAAGGCAACTTCGGTCCGCAGCTTGGTTTTAGCTGGAGCCCCCGAGAGGTTGCCGGACACGAGTTTGGAAACCGGCTGGTGATTCGTGGCGGAATAGGGATCGCCTACAACGGCCTCAAAGAATCCAATACGCTGGACACGCGATTTAACCCGCCGTTCGTGGATAACGGCCAGGGTTTCTCCGGAAGCCAGATTATTTACAGCAACAGTTTTCCCTCAAACGTGCATTCGCCGAACGGATATGCGGCCAATCCAAACGCTATTGTTTCGTTCGGCAGCAACAATCTGCCGCTGCCGAGCTGCCTGACTCCAACCACAACTAGCGGATGTCTCTCTTTGACGGCGCTGCCCGCTAACTTGCCGACAACCTATACCTATCACTATAGCGTTGGGGCCGAATACGATCTGGGCCATCAGTGGGTGGCCTCGCTTGGATACCAGGGCAGTTCGACTCGACACCTCACAGAGCATTACAACCTCTACGACGTCGCCGCCGTACACAACATTCCGCTCAATCCGGTTGTCGGCGGAATAACCTACTATGCCAATGACGGTTCGGCGCGCTTCAACGCCTTTCTGGCAGAATTGAAGCACAACTTTAGCCAGTCATTCTCCATTGATACGCAGTATCGGTTTAGCCACACTATGGATTCCGGCTCAAACGCCTATGCTGGACCTATATATCAGTGGAATTTGGCAACCTTGTTTGCCACTTCCGATTACGACGTTCGCCACGCCTTCAAGGTGTATGGTACCTATTCTCCCAGGCTCTTCCGGGGAACCCGCGGCTGGGTGGAGAAGGTAGCCGGCGGCTGGCAGGTCTCAGGGATTCTGAACGCGCACACGGGCTTCCCCTGGACTCCGCAATACTGGGACAGCTCCACTCACGCCGTCACCGGCGGATTTGATCCTGTCTTTAACTTCGGAAACGGCGCCGGCGGATCCTCCGGAAACGCCGGCTCCTCGAACTTCCTCCCGGTGAAGTACCTTGGCGGCTTTACGCCGAATTACCGCGGGAACGGCAACGCCAATGGATCGGCCTTCTTCACGCCTCCCACTTCGGCGCCGGGAACGCTGTTCCCGTGTCTGTTTCCGAATCCGCCGGCAGCGCTGTGCCCGAGTGGCCAGCAAGGTTTTGGCGCCATCCCTAGTGCTCCGGGAATCGCACGCAACTCCTTCACCGGGCCCGGCTACTTCGATATAGATGCAACTCTCGGCAAGTCCTTTGGACTGCCTACCATGAAGGTGCTGGGAGAAGGCGCGAAATTTGAGATTCGCGCCAACTTCTACAACCTCTTTAATAAGCTCAACATGCAGGGCCAGTCGGACGGGCCGTTCCCGTGGAGCGCTGGAATCCAGTCAGACATCACTTCCGCGCACTTCGGCGAGTCGAATCACGCATTGGGCGCTCGTGTTATCGAAATGCAGGCTCGCTTCAGCTTCTAATCTGCTAAACACTTAGACTTGGAGGGGAGGAGCAGGCGGCCTCCCCTTTCTATTTCCGGACGAGGATTCTGCATGTTTGTGAAGATTAGAAGGCGCGCAGCAGTGTAAAATGTTGTTGATTCCATGGTACCTCGCGCGCCTATGCCCATCTCGGGGAGCAAAACGGAGATTTATTTGAGATTCTTCTCCTCAGGATTTCTCATTCTGGGCTGCCTGGCCCTTTCGGCCGAAATCCCATTTGCACAATCCCCCAAGAGTTCGTCATCCGCCCACGTCGATTCCCTTGAGCGTGGCGCTCCTATAGAGCGCGGCATTGATCTTGCCGCGAAGGGGCAATGCGAGGAAGCGCTCCCGCTTTTGAGGAAATTGACGCCAAACGAGTCTGTCAAGGAGATTAAGTACCGTGCACTCATGGCCACCGTGCGCTGCGCGATGAAGCAGAGGGACGACCGGGCAACCGCTGACACACTCCTCGATATGAAGCGGGAGTTTCCACAAGATCCCGAGGTTTTATATATGACCTCGCAATTTTTTCTTGGCATTGCGGAAGGCGCTTCGCAGGAACTCACGATTGTAGCCCCGGATTCGTATCAAACCCGCGAGCTTGAGGCTGAGACCTTGGAGTCGCAGGAAAAGTGGTCGGAGGCCGCAGCCATTTACCGGAAAATTCTGGAAGAGAATCCGAAGCTGCGGGGGATTCATTACCGGCTCGGCCGTGCTGCGCTTTCCCAACCGGAATCACCGACAAGCGCCGAGGACGCCAAAAAGGAATTCGAGCAGGAACTCGCCATTGACCCCATGAATGCCGGCGCCGAGTTCTGGCTGGGCGAAATTGCGCGGATTGACGGTCAATGGGATGATGCTATCTCCCATTTCGCTGCGGCGGCTAAAATTGATCCTCATTTTGCCGACGCATTCCTTTCCTGGGGTACGGCCTTGAACTCTGCCGGGCGTCATTCCGAGGCCGTCCCGCAGCTTGAACACTACATAAAAATGGCTCCCGGCGACCCTTCAGGCCACTACCAGCTTTCCATGGCCTACGCGCGCCTAGGCCGGAATGAAGATGCTCTTCGCGAGACGACCCTCCATCGGCAACTGCTTGAAAAGAAGAAAGCGGCGGCCAATGCACGGCTCAATGCTACTCGGAATTGAAAATCTGGGTTTCCGGTACAGTGTGCAGCGCAGAGCGATACTTGCCGGCATGGCGGCCATCGTTTGGATCACAACGCCAAGGATTCTGACGAGTGCGCCCGAGCAAAAAGGAGAAACGTTCGAGCAGTTGGCGGAAAGAGCAAAAACGGCGAGCGATCAGAGCCAACTGGACGAAGCGGCTCGCCTGTATCGTCGTGCATTGACATTGCGGCCGAAGTGGGCGGAAGGCTGGTGGGCGCTCGGCACCATCGAGTATGACCAGGACCAGTACGCGAAGGCGGCGGTGGATTTTGAAAGATTGATCTCCCTGCAGCCGAAAAACGGCACCGGGCACGCAATGTTGGGCCTGTGCCAATTTGAATTCGGCAAAGATGATTCTGCGCTGAAGAACTTGTTGAAGGCGCAGCAACTGGGCGTCATCAAGGACGAGCAGTTGCGCAGAGTGGCCTTATATCACATGGGAGTGCTGGAATTGCGGGCACGGAAGTTCGACGATGCTAAGGAAACTCTGGACCAATTAGCCAGACTCGGGGTCAGGCCCAAGGAATTGATCAACGCGCTTGGTCTTGCCGTCCTCTTGATCAGTCCTCAGGATGCGCCGCCGGAAGGCACTCCGGGCGCCACTCTGGTAGACCGAGCGGGACAGGCTGAAGCACTCCTGTCAGCCAAAGAGTACGACGGGGCCAAGCAGGCCTATGTCCAACTGATCGAGGAATTCCCAGCTTATCCGAATCTGCATTTCGCCTTTGGGAGACTGCTGCTGGAAACGAACGAAGCCGAAAAAGCTGTCCAGCAGTTCCAACTCGAATTAAAGCGCGATCCGGAAAATGTAAGTTCCCTATTGGAGATTGCCGCCGCACGCTATCAGGTGGATTCCCAGGACGGCTTGCCGTATGCCGAGAAGGCCCTCAAACTTGCCCCACGCTTGCCGTTTGTCCACTACCTCGTTGGAATCTTGCGGCTGGACACAGGAGATGCGGCAGGCGCCATCCCGGAGCTGGAAATCGCCCAGAAGGCTTTTCCAAATGAGCCCAGGGTCTATTTCTCCTTGGGCACTGCATACTCGCGAGCCGGGAGGAAAGCCGAAGCAACAAAAGCTCGCGCAGAATTCGCGCGGTTGAACGCCCAAGAAAAACAACATGGTGCGACCTTGTACAGCGATCGGCCGCCAGGTCTTTCAGGGGGCCAACAAACTCTCGGCACCGGGAACCCGCAGCCGTGAAACTACGGCTTCCCTTCATTTCCGCAGGCGGTAAGGGAAAAGCCAGGCTTGGCTTCACACGCCGAGATTTCCTGCGCGCAATGAGCGCCGGCTTTTGTTTGCATAGCTCCAAGCCGTTCCTTCCCATACTGCCATTCCCATGGCGGGCAACCACGACAAATGGCAACATCCCACAATCCACGCCGGCTCTGTTCGAGGAAGTCCCGCCGTCGAGAAGCGGAATCACCTGGCAGCACGTGAACGGCCACTCGGCAGATTACTACCTTCCGGAAACCACGGGAGCGGGCTGCGCGTTTCTCGACTATGACAACGACGGCTGGATGGACATCTATTTCATAAACAGCGGCAAGTGCGATTTCTATGATCCTCAACCTCCTCTGCGCAATGCTCTGTATAAAAACAATCGGGATGGCACGTTCACGGATGTGACTGAGAAGGCGGGCGTCCCCGGCGGCGGCTATGGAATGGGCGCGGCTGTTGGTGATTACAACGGCGACGGCTATCCCGACCTGTATGTAACTCAATACGAGCGCTGCATTTTGTACCGAAACAACGGCGATGGAACCTTCACCGACGTTACCGATCAAGCTGGCGTGTCCGCACCTGGTTGGGCTTCGAGCGCAGTCTGGTTCGACTACGACAACGATGGAAAGCTGGACCTTTTCGTCTGCCGCTTTGGCAACTCCGGTAAATCGGAGATCGAACACTGCGAGAACAAAAAGACAGGCGAACGCTTCTATTGCATTCCAACGGTCTACCCGCGGGTCCGCAGTTGGCTTTATCACAACAACGGTGACGGAACATTCAAAGACGTTTCCGAAGAATCCGGAATCGGCAAGTCTTTGGGCAAAGCCTGGGGTGTCGTGGCAACGGACATCAACAACGACGGATGGATGGATCTTTTCGTAGCCAACGACACAGTGGAGAATTTTCTCTTTCTCAATAAGAAAAGCGGAAAATTTGCCGACATTGGCTTGGACTCCGGCGTGGCCTTCAGCCAGGAAGGACGCCCGCGTTCCGGCATGGGCGTAGACTCCGCCGATTTTGATCAGGATGGCTGGCAGGATCTCTTCGTCACAAACGTAGACCACGAGATGTATTCCATCTACAAAAACAATCATGACCAGACTTTCGACGACTTGACCGGACCCTTGGGCATCGGCAGGGTTACGCGTTTGATGAGCGGCTGGGGCGCGAAATTCTTCGATTACGATAATGACGGCAACGCTGATTTGTTTGTTGTGAACGGCCATCCGGACGACAAGATCGAGCAACACCTGAGCCATATAATGTACAAAGAGCCATTGCTCCTGTTTCACAACACGGGACGAGGGTTCGAGAATATCAGCGCTTCCGCGGGTCCTGCCTTTACTCAAAACCTCGCCGGCCGGGGTTTGGCCATTGGTGATTTTGACAACGACGGCGCCCTAGACGCGCTGGTAACCTCGAATGGAGGCGCCCCCTTGTTGCTTAAGAATGTAGCCGCCAAGGGGAATCATTGGCTTGGGATACGCTTGATTGGCAAGAAGGCCAATCCCGATGCCATCGGCGCTCGTATTAGCTGGCAAACCGGAGATTTCAAGCGCACCCGGCTAAAAACTGGCGGTGGCAGCTACCTTTCTTCTCATGACCCTCGCGAAGTTCTGGGTATCGGCGCACGAACGAAAATCGACCGGCTGGAGATTCATTGGCCACAGCCGAGCGGCCGCGTCGAAACCTTCACCGATCTCCCAATCGACCGCTACATCACCATCGTCGAAGGCTCCGGCATCCGGTAGCTTGCCTGTCTCAAAAAGCTCGAAAAAGTCCTAGACCAATGGCGTTTTCTAATGGAAGGCGGCGAGTTGCAGGGAGGCCTGGGCTTCCGGATTTTGCATGAACGTGTTCCAGATGAGTTGTGTGCGGTAGTTTTCTGCCATCAGCATCGCGATGCCCAGGTCGATGCCGAGCACGTCGGTGTCGTACCAGCCGGTGAGCGGGTTGAACGCGTCCACGTAGCCGTAACGCTGCCACGCCCTCGGGTAGTGGCCGCGAATCCAGCGCAATACGTGGATCGTGTCTGAAAAGTCAAATGGGAGTGAGCCCGCCGTCGCGCACGGAACGATGCTTCCGTCGACGGGACCAATCACGTCGCCCTGCGCCGAGGGGCCGCCCCATGCAACGTAGCCGTTTTTCGAGTCCGACGAGGTGACGCCCCAGAGGTCGGCGCCGTAGTCGGAAAACCGGTTCGCGAGCGAAATGCAAAAGAGCCGGTGCGCCTGCGTCGCGGTCATGGAGTTCTGAAAATAATTCGCGAACGCGTCTTGCTTGCTGCGGAAATCGAACCACGCGTGCGAATACTGATGCACGAAGAGCGGGTCGGAACCGGAAATATACGAAAGCCCTTGATAGCCGATCGTTGGTCGAGTCCAAGCCGACCAGCTGGACGCGGGAATCGCAAACGCCGGGTTGGGGGCAGCCATTGCGAGCAGATACAGCATCATCAATTCGCTGTAGTGGTCCCAGCGTGTGCCGAGAAAGCCGCTTTCGGGCGTCCAGCCCATGCACAGAGTCGGCTGCGTGGCCCCGCGGTTATCGCCAAGCATCCACGCGAAGTTCACGCTGCTGTAAATCTGGGTGGCGAGATTTTGAATCGTCGAGTCCGCAAAGTATTGCCGGCAGGTCAGCACGCCGCACAGAACAATCGCGGTGTCCATCGAAGACACTTCGGAGCTGAACGCGCGAGCGCCTGTGGTCATGTCCACGAAGTGATAGAAGAAGCCATTCCTTCCTCCCGGCTGCAAGGTGCCGGCCAGAAAACTCAGCGTGTTCTGAACCCGCGTGACGATGGCCGCATGAGGCTGGTAGCCGCGCTGATCGCCTACACACATGGCCGCGAGCCCAAAACCGGTGGCGGCAACGCTCGAAACCGTGCGCGTATCATTGACACCGGTTGCGAGCGCGCGATCCTTCACCTGCCCGGTGTTGGGATCGGCCTGCTCCCAGAAAAAAAGGAAGGCTGCTTTCTCGATTTCTTCCAGGAGTTGCTCGTCGGTGCCGGGGTAGCCGTCGCCCGGGGGCGGCCGGGGTGGCGAGTAGCTACCACCACCGCAACCGACACTTGAAAATACGAGACCGCCAAACAAAGTGGCGGCCAGTGCGTTCGACGTAGTGGCGAGAAAGTCGCGCCGCGTTTTGCAAGGAAGAGCCACACCAGGCTTCGACTCCTTCTTCTCCCCATGAGAAGAACGCCCGTCAGGAAGGCCACCGCTCTGTTTTTCTTGTTTGTGACAAAAGCCCATTTTTTGCTTGCGAGCCGGTTCACGCGGCAGTTGAAGCGGCCTCTACGTTGCAGGCGGCGAAGATGCCTGAGGACTGTCCGGATGAAAGCCGGCGCGGGTCATTCCGCGCTTTACGTCTTCGTCCTTCATGAATTGTTCCCAGACGAAACCGCTGCGATGGTTTTCCGCCATCAGCATGGTGATCCCCAGATCGAGGCCGAGGACGTCGGTGTCGTACCAGTTTATGAGCGGATTGAACGCGTCGCGATAGCTATACTTGGTCCACACTTTGTCGCGATACGGGCCGCGGATATGGCGCAGCACGCGGATGCAGTCGTCAGAGAGAAACGGGAGTGAGCCGCCGGTCGCGCAAGGAACGATGCTGCCATCCACGGGGCCCACAGGGCCGCCGTCCACGGAAGGGCCGCCCCACGCGGTGTAGCCTTTCACATAATCTGAGGCGCTGATGCCCCAGAGATTCTCGCTGTAATCGGGAAAACGGTCGCGGAGAGAAAGGCAGAAAAGTTTGTGCGCTTTCGTCGCTTTGACGGAGTTTTCAAAATAATTCGCGTACGCGTCGTGCTTGTTGCGGAAATCAAACCAGGCGTGCGAATACTGATGCGTGAAAATCGGATCGTTTCCGGAAATGTATTCAATTCCCTGATAGGTGATTTTTGGGCGCGTCCAGGCGTTCCAAGAACTGGCGTCCACGGGGTGCGTTGGGGAACCGATGGCGAGCAAATAAATCATCATCAGTTCGCAAAAATGCTCCCACCGCGCATCCAGAAAACCTGACTCCGGATGCCAGCCCATGGAAAAGGTCTTGCCGCCATCGAGCATCCACGGCCAGTCGACGCGCTGATAGATTTTCGTCGCGAGGTCCTTGATTTCCTGATCGGAGAAATATTGGCGCGCCGTGAGGATGCCGCACAGGAGAATCGAGGAATCGATGGAGGAGAGTTCGCACTTCTCCCAGCGCTCACCGGTTTCCATGTGAATGAAATGAAAGAAGAAGCCGTGCTCGTTGTGCAAATCGTTGGCGATGAATTTAAGCGTGTTTCGAACGCGATCGGCAATCTCCGCAGACTTGCGGTAGCCGCGGTGGACGCCGATGCAAAGACTGGCCAAGCCGAACCCTGTGGCCGCAATGCTCGACATCGTGTGCGCGTCGTTGCCGTTGGCCAGAGCGCGATCCTTCACTTGCCCGGTTTTGGGGCTCGCTTCGTTCCAGAAGAATTCAAAACTGGCGCGCTGGATTTCGTCGAGTAATTGCTCGTCCGTCCCTTCGAATGGCGGGCCCTGGGGCTCTAGGAAAGCGGGCACGCGTTTTTGGCAACTGGCGAGGGTGGCGAGCGGAGAGGCCAAGAGGCCCATCCCGCAAAGGCGGATCACTTCCCTTCTATTGACAACCGTTCCGCTCGTCATGGTTAAAGCGAGACCATCCATCCAGCTTTATTTCGTGATTTCCAGCGTGGCTTGCACACCCTGGCTCGAATCGGGAGCGATCCACAGCGTGACTTTGGCCGGCTCGGCAGCAAACTTTTGCTGATCGTTCCAGATTGCAAATGCGCTTGGACCCAGGAGAAAGGTGACTTTCTTCGTTTCACCGGGAGCCAGGGAAATACGCTGGAACTTGCTCAGTGCTCGAACCGGTTGCGCCGTGCTGGTGCCTTGAAAGCGGAGATAGCATTGCACCGTGTCCACACCGGGGCGCGTCCCGGTATTCGTGATATCTGCGCTGGCGCTCAGAGCGGAGCTCGGCTTGGGCTCGCCACCTTGCAAGTCTTGATTCAAGCTGGCCGCGCTGATTTTCGCTTTATCAACGTGGAGATTTCCATAGGTGAACGTCGTGTAGGACAGCCCGAAGCCAAAAGGAAACTGCGGGCTATCCTGTTCGTCGATGTAGCGCGAAACATACTTTTCTTCACTGTTGCGAGGTGGGCGAGTCAGGTCCATCTTCCGTGTCGGTCGCCCGGTATTCAATGCGTTGTAGTACAGGGGTTCCTGACCGACGCTGCGAGGCCAACTCACTGTCAGCCTTCCACTGGGGTTTGCATCGCCAAACAGTGTCCGCACGAGCGCCGGGCCCGCCTGAATGCCGGGAAACCAGGCAGCCAGCACGGCAGGTACATGCTGAAAGGCCCAAGGCAAGGTGAGAGGACGACCGCTGAAGAGGAGCAGCACGCAAGGCTTTCCGGTGGCGACGATCTTCTCAAGAAGCTCTTCCTGACGACCCGGTAAACCCAGAAATGCACGGGAGGCGGCTTCTCCGGTCATCTCGCCAGCGTTTTCGCCAAGCGCCAGGAGCACAACATCGGCTTGCTCGGCAACTTTGACAGCTTCTGTCAACTGGTCGTCCGTGCCGCTGGTGATATCCGCTCCCTTGGCATAGTGAACGTTTTGTGTGCCAACTCTTTCATTGAGCGCGGTGCGCAGCGTGATTGCGTCCTGGGGACGTCCCAAACCTGCCCAGGAACCAAGCATGTTGCCCTTGTCATTGGCAAGCGGGCCGATCAGCGCGATGCTTTTTGCACTAGCGGCCAGAGGCAGAAGCGGAGCTGAGCCAACGGCGCCATTTTTCAGGAGGACGAAGGATTCTTCCGCGGCCGTTCGAGCCAGCAGCACACTCTCCTTCTGCAGCATTCCGCCGGCTTCTTTGGATTCGTCTGTATAGGGATGCTCGAACAAACCCAGGGCAAACTTTACGCGCAAGATACGCCGAACCGCTTCGTCAACCGAGGATTCCGGCACATCGCCGGAACGCACCAGCTGGGCCAGGTGATCGTGGTAGAGGCTGCTGACCATGTCCATGTCAACGCCAGCCAGGAACGCTTTTCGGGCCGCCGTCGCGCCGTCGTTGGCGATTCCATGATTGATCAGTTCCGCAAGCGAAGTGTAATCGCTGTCAACAATCCCCTGGAACCCCCATTCTTTGCGCAGGATTTGCGTCAAGGTGAAGGGATTGGCGGAGGCAGGCACGGCATCGAGGGAATTGAATGCGCTCATGATGGTGGCAGCGCCCTCTTCGATGGCTGCGTGGAAAGGCGGCAAATAGTATTGACGCAAAGTGTGCTCGGAAATTTCTGTGGAATTGTAATCGCGGCCGCCTTCCGCCGCGCCATAGCCGACAAAGTGTTTTGCGCAAGCCGCGATGCTGTCGGGTGCATCCAAGCGGGTTCCCTGGTAACCGCGCACGTAGGCGCGCGCGATAACGGAGCCGAGATACGGGTCTTCGCCAGCCCCTTCCGTCATGCGGCCCCAACGCGCGTCTCTTGCGATGTCCACCATCGGAGAGAAAGTCCAGCGGACGCCAGCAGCAGAAGCCTCCTGCGCGGCAACGCGAGCCGTTTGCTGGATTAAGTCGGCGTTCCAGCTCGAGGACAAACCCAGGGGAACCGGAAAAGCAGTTCTAAAACCGTGAATGACGTCCAAACCAAAAAGAAGCGGAATGCGCAGTCGCGATTGCTCGACGGCAATGTGCTGAAAGACATTCACCTGGCGGGCCGTGGTCACATTGAAAAGCGCGCCAACTTCGCCTTTGCGAATCATATCTTGGTAATCGGTGCGGCCGGTGCCGGGACCGGTGGCCTGGCCAGCCGTGTACTGGACCAGCTGGCCAACCTTTTCCTCCAGGGTCATTTTGTGCAGAAGATCGTCGATCTTTTTTTCGACGCTCGGGTCGGAGAGAACTGCGGCGGACGAACCGGTGCGGGGAGCCTTCCGAGCAGATGGGGCAGGCGAAGGTGCGAGAGGGCAAAACAGAAGAACCAAGGCTGCTACGGCTCGGCGGTGCAGAGATGTCACGGTTCAAACGCTCCTTGTCATGAGAAGAAGGATTTGTTGGAGGCCTTAAACCGGCTAAGGTACGCTTACACCAGGGCCGGTTTATCCTACATTGGAGACATTCAAAAAATCGATGAATTACACCCCGTTAGGAAGCGAGCGCCCGAAATTGCGCAGCAAGCCTTCCCGATCGCGCCAAGGCAGTAGCATACTAAACCGATTTAGTAGCCGTTACAAGTAATGAAGCTCCCGCGAAGAACCCGCGGCCCCGCAACCAGGGCTGCGATATGGCTTGTAGATATCCAAACAATTGTGGGAAACTACGGCCCACGAAACCGTTATGCCCCGGCCCAAGTCAGGGACAACTTTGCGCTCTCGAAAAGCTTCGGGGCAAGGTGTGAGCCTCAAGTCTCTTGCAGAGCACGTTGGACTTTCTCAAGCGGCAGTGTCGCTAGTCATCAACCGTTCCCCCGGCGCGAAATCCATTCCCCATCGCACGCAGGAACTAATCCGCCAGGCGGCGCGAGAGCTGAATTACCGCCCCAATCACATCGCGCGATCGCTTCGCCAACAAAGGAGCTACACCATTGGAGTTGTGGTACCCGAGATCAGCGAAGGGTACGCGGCGCTGGTCATGTCCGGGATTGAAGACCACCTGCTGCAGGAAGGCTATTTTTATTTTGTCGTGAGCCACCGGCATCGCGATGAGCTCATTCGAGAATATCCGCTGATGCTGCAGCAGCGTGCGGTAGAGGGGATGATTGCCGTCGACACGGCGATCACAAGCGCTGCGCAAGTGCCGCTGGTTGCGGTATCCGGCCACCGCGACATCCCGGGAGTCACGAACATTGTGTTGGATCATGCACGCGCGGCGACATTGGCAATGGAGCACCTGACGAAGCTCGGGCATCGCCGGATCGCGTTCATCAAGGGGCAGGCATTCAGCTCGGACACGGCGATCCGCTGGGAATCGGTTCGAAACGCCGCGCAGGCGTTGGGCCTCGGGATTAACGAACGCCTGGTTGGCCAGTTAGAAGGCGAATCGTCGTCGCCGGAACTAGGATATGTCGTGACCAGAAAGTTGCTTGCTTCGGGCGAGCCGTTCACCGCGCTTTTTGCGTTCAACGACATTTCAGCCATCGGCGCGATTCAAGCACTACGGGAAGGCGGCAAGAGCATCCCGCGGGATGTTTCGGTAGTAGGCTTTGATGATATTCAGAGCGCCGCCTTTCAAAACCCGGCACTGACAACCGTGCGACAGCCGCTGCGTGAGATGGGAATGCTGGCGGCAGAAACGCTCTTGCGCCGGATCGCTGCTCCGCCGGGGGCAGAGTACCCGAAGGAGATTGTCGTGCAGCCTGAGTTGGTTTGCCGCGCAAGTACGGCAGTGGTGCCGCATCCGTCCTAGCCCAGACACCGGTGCAGGCTGATTCAGCCTTGCAGAATCCTTGCGATGATTCCGGCTCTGCTATCCGCTGCCATTTTCATCATGATGGAACGCAAGAACGCCTTTACCGTGTTCGGGCTAATGCCCATCCGCTCCGCAATTTGTTGCGTGCTAAACCCGCGCACCAAGTGCTCCACAGTTTCAACTTCCCTTTTGGTCAGGCGAAAGCGTTTGGGCAAATCGGAGAGGTCGATGCTTGACTTCTTGGTTCTCTCGAGCAGTATGGCGACTGCCGGCTTATGACCATTTGCCAGTGGCGACCTTACCGAGAAAATCCGCACGTGATACCGTCTCCTGCCCGATGTTAGGGAACCATTGCTTTTGAGATCCCTCGATCCATTGGATTCCTCAAACAGCGTCTGTACGCGCTCTTCGACCAGGCTATCCGCGCCATTGCTCTTCGAGAGGTTTGCCGGGTAAGTCAGCACTGACAAGGCCTCTTGGTTTGCGTACAGCGGGCGAAGCGCCGTATCCAACAGAAGGAATCCAGCTGAATTTGCTGGTGTGCTGTCAGCTGCGGGAGGGCCTTTCTTCTCGATCGTTCCTTCCGCCGCATTCTGCGCACCATGCACCGAAGGAAGACACTGTGAAACAGCGCTCGCATCTTTCCTTTCGAATTTGCCATTGCTGGGGGCAGCGTTGCTCGACATCCCCATGTTGAAACACCAGATTGAAGTTCGACGATTTTCTTGAATTGAATACCACGAGCCACCGAACTTGCGCGGTATCCTGTCTCAGGAGCTGAACCGAAACGGCCAGCCGCTCGATAGGCCGGAGTGCTGTTCGCGAGGATCCTACGGCAACGCGGAAAATTCCGCCGTATGGCTGAAGCTACAATTGAGATGAAAAATGCCGCAGGAAAGGTGCTTGACTGGTCTTTTCGGTGCCTTACCTAAACTTACTGGATGCCATCAGATGGGCAGCCGCAACCGTGCCTCGCATCCCCGAGCGTCAGAGCGGTTCTTCAAGGTCAGTTCGCCGCCGTGGGCTTCGGCGATCTGGCGGCAAAGAACAAGGCCGATGCCCGAGCCGCCTGGCTTGGTAGTAAAGAAAGGCACAAAAAGATTGGCGGTATTGGGAAGTCCAGGACCATCATCGAGAACCCACAACTCCACTTGCCCGCGCTTGCGCGTCCAGCCCACCTGCACGCCACCTTTGGTCTCCAGCGCCGCGTCGGCAGCATTGCGAATCAGATTGATCAAGAGCTGCTCCAGTTGATCCGGGTCGGCGGAAATGACCGCGTCTGGGCCTTTTCCCATGCCTACCTTCACGCGCGTTTCGAGCTTTACAGCTCTACCCACGCACTCCGAAACTTTCACAGACAGCAGTTTTGGTTGCGGCAATCGCGCTAGCTGAGCGTAAGCGGTCATGAAACGTCCGAGCGCTTCGGTGCGGGAGCGAATGATGCCTAATCCTTGCTTCAGATCATCGAGGACTACCGCCAGCGAATCATTGCGAACCGCAGGGGACTTCGCTGCCGTGACCAGGCTGCTCTCGAGACTTTGTGCCACCGACTGAATGGGAGCAAGCGAGTTATTCAGTTCGTGGCCCAAGACGCGGATGAGCCTCTGCCAGGCTTTGCGCTCTTCATCGCGAAGCGTCCTGCTCAAATCACTCAACACGATCAAGTGATGAGGCAAGCCTCCCTCACGAAATGAGCCGCGGCGAAGGCCCCAGCGCCCGGAGCCACCGGGAAATGACAACTCCATCGTGCGAACCGGCTCACCCTCAAGACAGGCGCCGAGCCCGAGCTCTTCCGCCGTAAATCCGAGGAGACGCTCCAAAGGGCGGCCCAAGAGGTGGACCCCTGCGCGATTGACCAGCCGCAGCTTCTTATCCTGATCGAAAGTGAAGATCGCGAGATCGATTTCCTCCATGACCGTTCGCAGGAGGGCCGAAGCTTCGAGCGCACCCAGACGCTGCAGACGCAACGTTTCGCTGAGGGCGTTTACTTCGACCATCACTTCCCCCATGGCGTCATCGTCGCGAGCACCGCGGCCGCGCATCGAAAAATCCTCTTCCCGCAAGGCGGCCAGAAGATTCGAGAGAGTCTGAAGCGAAAAGATCACGCGGCTCTGCAGGGAGACAGCCAGGCCAAACCAAAAGACTACGATAAAGAACGTCAGAGTCCAGGCACTGCCGGAAGTGAAATTGCCCATCCACACCAAAATCAAAGCGACGAGCGAGCCGGGAAGCCCGACGGCCAGGGCTGAGAGCTGGATCCGGCGCTCATAAGTGAGTGGCCTCATTCCAGTTGATGCTTTTGCAGCCGGCGGTACATGGCGCTGCGGCTCAATCCCAGTGCCTTGGCGGCCTGGCTGACGTTGCCCTCGTGACGGGAGAGTGTGCGCTGGATGAGATACTTCTCCACTTCGTCGAGGCTCATCTCCTCTAGCTTGGCAGCGGCGCTACCGGTAGATTGCGCGCGCAGGCCGAGGTCTGCTGCTCGAACACACGGCCCCGGAGAAAGGAGCACCCCCCTTTCCACCGCGTGATCCAGTTCGCGCACATTTCCGGGCCAGGGGTGCTCATGCAGAGCTTTGAGCGCCGCCGAATCGAAGCCGGTAATGCTTTTGCGATAGCGTTGCGCGTAGCCGTGAAGAAAATGATGCGCAAGAAGATCAATGTCATCACGGCGGTCGCGCAATGGAGGCAAATGAATCTCGATCGTATTCAAGCGAAACAGGAGGTCTTGCCGGAACCGGCCGGCAGCCGCCTCTGCGTTTACGTCCGCGTTGGTGGCCGCCAGGACTCGCACGTTCACGCGGCGCGTGGTTGAGGAGCCGACGCGCTCGAGGTCCCCGGTTTCGAGCACGCGCAGGAGTTTGGCCTGCAAGTTGAGCGGAACGTTGGCAATTTCGTCGAGGAACAAAGTGCTGCCGTCGGCAAGTTCGAAGCGTCCCACTCGATCCGAACGCGCGTCGGTGAAGGCGCCTTTCACATGCCCAAACAGCTCGCTTTCAAAGACGCCTTCGGAAAGGCCACCGGCATTCACCGTCACCATGGGTTTGGTCGCACGCGAAGACAAAGCATGGAGCGTGCGCGCCACCACTTCCTTGCCCGTGCCGTGTTCTCCGGTAATCAAAACGTTGGCGTCGGAAGGACCAATCTGTCCGATGAGTTCCAGCACCGGAGCCATGGCGGGAGAATTGGCCAAAAAAGTTGGGCGTGACTCCGCGCGCAAGATGCGGTTCTCCGCTTCGAGGCGTGACGCCTGGCGTAATGCCTGACGCAACTCAATTTGGGTGCGAATGATGGCGAGCAAGCGCTGGTTTTCCCAAGGCTTGGGAATGAAGTCCCGTGCTCCCCGGCGCATCGCCTCGACGGCCAATTCGATGCTGCTCCAGGCGGTCATCACAACCACGGGAACCGTGCTGTCGATGACCTGGATGCGCGTGAGCAAATCCAGCCCTTCCTGCCCGGACGTTGTGTCGCGCGCGTAGTTGAGGTCCATCAGGACGGCATCGAATTCGCGGGCTTCGATAGCGTTTATGGCTTCGGCCGGAGAGGCCACGCCTTGCGTTTCATAACCCTCACCCTTGAGGAGCAGGCGCAGCGAATCGCGGATATCCTGCTGGTCGTCTGCCAAAAGCACTCGATAAGATGACGCGCTCGAAGTCTTCATTCGATTGTATTTACAGAGTTTATCTTAACGACCTGCTTCGGGCGAAGCGCACGCGGCCCGAGAAACCGTCGAAATCGCAGCCTCATTCGTAGCGCAGCGCGACCAGCGGATCCACTCGCGTCGCCCGCCACGCCGGTACCCACGACGCCAAAAGCGCCACGAACGTCAATGCAACCGATGTGCCGGCAAACGTCAGTGGGTCGGTGGCGCTGACTCCATAGAGCAAGCTCGAAAGTACGCGCGTTAGGGCAAATGCCGCGATGAGTCCGCCGGCAACTCCCAGGAGCGCGAGGCGCAAACTCTCCCCAAGTACCATTCGCAAAATGTCTTTGCGCGACGCGCCGATGGCCATGCGCACGCCAATCTCCTGTGTGCGCTCGATCACGTTATATCGAATCAAGCCAAATAAACCTACCGCCGCCAGAGTGAGCGCCATCGCCGCGAACACGCTGAGCAGCGTTACCGCCGAGCGCCGCGGACCCATGGACAGAGTGATGCGCTGATCCATCGTTCGCACGTCAGAAACAGGCTGGCTGGGGTCCACATCGTGCACCGCCGAGCGGATCGTTCCTGCGAGAGCTGTTGGATCCCCGTTTGTCCGAGCGATTAAGAAGAAGTTGGAAGAATTCTCCTGATATAACGGAAAGTAATACACGCCTTTTGCCGAACCTTCCGTACCGATGGAAGAAGTTTCATCGCCAACTACCTGGTAATGGCGCACATGCGCGACGATGCCGACAATCGTCTTCCACGGCTGATTGTTGCCATTGCGGATGCGTTTTCCCAGGGCATCCTCGTTGGGCCAATACTCCTCGGCAAGATTTTCGTCGATGACTGCTACCGGCTGTCCGCCTAGGCGGTCTTGATCCGTGAAGAAGCGTCCGCGGATCAGGCGAATGCCCATGGTTTCGAAGTATTTCGGGCTAACGCCGCGAATGTCGCCGTGCGGCCCGGGATCGCCTGGCGGCGCGACACGGCCTTCAATGTTGAACGATGCGGAACCTCCGAAACCGCTGAACGGCAGCGGCACGCCCGCGGATGCAGCGACGACGCCTGTGGAATTGGAAAGCCGGTCCAAGGTGCTCATAAGAAACGCAATCTGCTTCTCCGGCTTATCGTATTGGCGCTCCGGCAGCGCCAGGGCGGCGCTCATCAGACCCCGCGGACGAAAGCCCACGTCAACTTCTTTGAGCTTTGCCAGGCTTTTCAGGAATACACCGGCCCCCGCCAGCAACACCAGCGCCAGGGAGAGTTCCGCAACTACCAGAACGCTCCGGAAGCGATGGCGGCCTGAACTTCCCTCCCCTGTACCGCGGCCCTGCTTCAAATTTTGGTGTGGATCAAGGAAAGCAATCTGGAGCGCGGGCGCGGCACCAAAAAGGATCGCGGAGCCACCGGCTATCAAAGCGGTGAACAGCAACACGTACGGATCCAGGTGAATGTCCAGCCCCGTGGAAAGATTTTCCGGAGCGAGCCACAAAAGCGCGCGAACTCCCTGCGATGCCAACAGCAGGCCAAGCGCCATTCCAACGAAGGCCAAGGCCAGGCTCTCTGTAAGCATCTGGCGCGCCAGCCGCCAAGGCGAGCCGCCGAGCGCGGTGCGTATGGCGAACTCCTTCGCTCGGCCCGAAGCGCGGGCCAGCAATAGCCCTGCAACGTTCGAACACGCAATCAGAAGAACCAACCCGACCGCGCCCAGAAGAATCAGTAGCGGCGTGCGTACGTCCCCATAAATGAACTCTGCGAATGGCACGGCAAACAGGCCCCAACCCGAGGCTTTCGGAAACCCCTTCGTGCGCGGGTCATCGCCAATGCGTTGTGAAGTGAGGGCGAGGAAGGCAGAAGCGCTCGAAAACTTTTGATCGGGTTGCAGCCGCGCGACGCCGAGGTAACCTTCATTGAAAATGTTGTCGATGACGAAAGCATCCGGGGCGAGACCCATTGGAGCCCAAAGATCGGTCTGGCTCGGCCACTCGAACTCCGGCCCCATTACGCCAATGATCTTGTACGGCTGTTGATTGAGTTCAACACTACGGCCGACGATGCCCGCGTCGCCGCCAAAAACCGTTTTCCACGTGTTGTACGCCAGAACCACTTCGCGATTGGCATTCGGCTGATCTTCCTCGGGCGAAAAGACGCGACCCATCAGGGGCCGCGCCTCAAACACATCGAACCACTGCCAGGAAACCCTTGCGCCCCGCAGGCGCAGCGGCCAGGAACCGGTGGAGTAATTGAAGTCGCTCTGATTCTCGATTGCGGCCGCGGCGAAGGTTTTAGTGTTGTCGCGCACGAACGTGTAATCCGGCGCGGAGATCACGATGTTCTTGAGATTTAGCTTTTCATAGCGTGCGCGAATGGCCACCAATCGCTCGGGATGAGCGACGCCGTAAGGATGGAGCAACAACCCGTTCACTACGCTGAAGATCGCCGTGTTCGCGCCAATGCCGAGCGCAAGTGTCAGGACGGCCACGGCCGTGAAGCCCGGACTCTTCGCCAGCATGCGCAACGCGTAGCGAACGTCCTGAAGCAAGGTGGTCATTTCGTGGCCTCCGGCCACAAAGAAAAATCAGTCCTATCCCGGCTGCGCTGCGCTAGTCTCAACGCCTGTGGTTGCGGTCTCCCCCACGACCCAACCGTCTTTGAGTTGAATGATGCGGTGACCATAGGACGCATTTCTCTCCGAGTGCGTGACCTGAATAATCGTCGTCCCCGCATCGTTCAATCTCTTGAACAACTGCATAATTTCATCGCCTTGCGCGGAATGGAGGTTTCCGGTGGGCTCGTCGGCAAGAATGAGTTTGGGGTTCATGATCACTGCGCGCGCGACGCCCACCAGCTGTTGCTGCCCGCCGGAAAGCTGATTGGGGAACAAATCCTTTTTGCCGACAATGTTGAAGCGGTCAAGAGCGTCGCAAACACGGCTGACGCGTTCTTTGTGCGGCACGTTTTTGTAGGAAAGAGGAACCTCGAGATTTTCAAAAACAGTGAGGTTGTCGATGAGGTGGTAGCTCTGAAATACGAACCCAATATTGGCCTTGTGCAATTCGTTTCGCTTTTTCACGTTGAGTTTGTGAACGGGCTCGCCGTGAAAGTAATATTCGCCCACCCACGCGCCATCCAGCATTCCGACAATGCTGAGTAGAGTGGATTTTCCGGCGCCGGAAGGTCCCATGATGGTGACAAACTCGGCAGGCTGAATATCCAGATTGATGCGGCGAAGCAGGAAAAAACGGTTTGGGCCCGCTTCCACGGACTTTTCAAGGCTGCGTAATTGAATCAAAGGTTCCAAGAGATCTCCTTAAAACCGCCTCTCATTCATAGCGTAACGCAATGAGGGGGTCTACACGCGCAGCGCGGCGCGCGGGCAGGTAAGAGGCCAAGGCTGCGACCGCTGCCAGCAAGAGCGGCAATCCAATAAACGAAAACGCATCGGTGGCCTCCACACCGAAAAGCAACGATGCCAGTGCGCGCGCCAACACAAATGCAACCGGCAAGCCAATGGCCAGGCCTAAAACCGTCAGAAGCATGCCGCGGCGCAGCACCATGCGAACGATGTCGCCAGTCTGCGCCCCCAGCGACAAGCGGACGCCGATCTCGTGAACACGCTCGCTCACCGAATACGACATTACGCCAAATACCCCGACCGAGGCGAGAATCAAGGCAATGAATCCGAGCACCGCCATCATCGTAGCGACATACGCAATCCCGATGATGGATTCGGTGATGACGCGGTCCATGGGCTTGATGTTGTAGAGCGGCAGCTCGGGATCGACCGCGGCAATTTCCGTATGCACTGCCGAAATCAGCCCGGTTGGATCGTTCTTGGTTCGCAGCACGACGGTCGTGTAGTACGGCGGCCATTGCCGAAACGGTCCGTATACGGTCGGGACTTCTTCCTTGCTAATCCAACTGTAATGAACATCGCTCACAACGCCTACGATGGTCCACCAAGGGTGTTCTGAGATGTCGTTGCCGGAGGTGTCGGAGGGGTTGCGGCCGGTGCTGATGTGCTTGCCCAGCGGATTCTCGCCGGGAAAATACCGCCGGGCGAGGCTCTCGCTGATGACCACGACCTTCTTCGTATCGGCGCCATCAGAATCGTTGAGAAGACGACCGTCGCGAAGCGTGATATTCATCATGCGAAAATAACTCGGAGAGATGTTTTGAACGATGGCATCCTGCTGCTCGCCGCGCTTCGTCGCAGGGTGCTCCTGGACCGAAAAAATGTCTTCGCCGACCATGCCGCCCTCGGAATACGGGACGTGCGTCACAATCGCGGCGGATTCGGCGCCGGGAAGGCCGTTTAACCGCTGAAGCACTTGCTCGAAAAACGCCAACTGCTGCGGCGGCGTTGCGTATTGCTTTCGCGGAAGCGTCAAATTCATGGTCAGCAGGGTTCGCGGCGAATAGCTCTCATTCACGCTCAACAATCCCTTGAAATTCTGCACCAGCAGTCCAGCGCCAACGAGCAAGACCAGCGCGAGCGAAATTTCCGCCACCACGAGCGCTCCCCGCAGGCGTCCACGGGCGCGGCTGGATGTGGAACCTCGTCCACTTTCCTTCAAAGACTCCGCAAGATTTTCACGCGACGCCAATAAGGAAGGTGCAATCCCGGAGAGAACGCCGCTAATGGCGACGATCGCCAAGGTGAACAAAAATGCGCCCGAATCCAGACCGATGGTCTTCCATCCGGCGACAAACCTCGCCACGTCCGGCGGCATGTGCGAAAGAATCATCTGAATGGCCCATTGGGCAAGGAACAAGCCCAGCACCGCGCCACAGCCGGAAAGCAAAACGCTCTCGATGAGCAACTGGCGGATGACCCGCCACCGGCTGCCGCCGAGTGCGGCGCGCACCGCAAATTCGTTCGAACGACCGGCCACACGCGCGAACTGCACGTTGGCCACGTCGGCACAGGCAATCAGCAGCACGAATGCCACAGCACCCATCAGGAGCCAGGTGTACTGCGTCGTCAGGGTGCCCGTCATGAACTCAGGGAGCAGCGCGGCTCGAAGCTGCCAGCCCTTGTTCGCTTCGGGGTAAGCGTCTGCTTCGCGCTGGGCGATGGCTTGCATCTCGGCGGAAGCTTCAGAAAACGAGACACCCGGTTTCAAGTGGCCAAGCACCATGAGCCAGCGGTTGTCGCGGCTCTGGCGCTCCTTAAGGTCCATGGCAAGAGGGATCCACGCTTCCGCGGGCAGGGGGAAGTCGAACCCTTTGCCCATAACTCCAACGACCGTGTAGCTCTTGCTGTCTACTTTGATATTCTTGCCGAGAATTTGCGGGTCGGAGGCGTAGCGCTGCTCCCAAAGCGCGTGGCCAAGAACGATTTCCTGGTCCTTTCCCGGCTCTTGTTCCTCGCTCACGAACCCCCGGCCGAGTTGCGGCTGAACTCCCAGCGTTTCAAACAGGTTGGCAGAAATCCTAAAAGCATTGACCTTTTGCGGGTTGCCGTCTCCGGTCAGATTCACTTCTTGCCACGCATAAGCAGCCAGGCGATCGAACGAGCGGGCCTCCTTCCGCCAATCGAAAAAGGCGGCAGGCGCAATGCTGTTGATGTCGATGTTTTGTTGAGGACGGGAATCGACGAGCGCCACAACGCGATCTGCGTTTTCAAACGGCGCCGGATGCAGCAGAAAAGCCTCGGCAAGACTGAACATCGCGGTATTGGCGCCGATGCCCACGGCCAGCGCCAGGATGGAAACCACAGTGGCCACGCGATGCTTTGCAAGCATGCGCAAGCCGAACCGGATGTCTTGCAAGATCGCGCTCATGGTGCCTCCGTCCGCGTCAGGCACCGACCTCGGCTTCTCGTGTCTCCTCGACGATGCGGCCGTCAAAAAGGTGAATGGTGCGGTCCGCAAAGTTAGCGTAGCGCTGGTCGTGGGTCACCATGCAGATGGTGGCGCCGTTGCGGTGCAAATCGCGCAGCAGTTCCATCACCGCTTCGCCGTTTTTCGAGTCGAGGTTTCCGGTGGGCTCGTCGGCCATCAGGATGAGGGGATCGCCCACCAACGCGCGCGCGACGGCCACGCGCTGTTGCTGACCGCCCGAAAGCTGCGATGGGTAGTGGCGCAAACGATGAGCCATGCCGACGCGCTCGAGCGATTGCTGCACCTTTTGCTTTCGCTCCGCGGCGCTCGTGCCGCGATAGGTCAGCGGCAATTCGACGTTTTCGTAAACGGTGAGGTCGCCGATCAGGTTAAACGCCTGGAAGATGAAACCAATTTCGCGGTTGCGGATCCGCGTGCGCTCGCTGATCGTGAGCTTCGCCACCGGCTGGCCGTTCAACGAATAATTGCCGTCGCTCGGCGAATCCAGCAGCCCCAGGATCGAGAGCAGCGTCGACTTGCCGCAGCCCGAAGGACCGGCAATGGAGATATACTCGCCCTTCTTGATCTCCAGATGAATTTCCTCCAGAGCGTGAGTTTCCACTTCGTCGGTGAGGAAGACTTTCTTGACGCCTTCCATCTTGATGAGAGTGCTGCTAGTTTCTACCATGTGTTCTCCTTATCGAATTCGATTCGAGAAACCCGGTTTACCTGCAAGTGCTTACTCCTAAACCGAAATTAAGTTCCACTATTCATGGCGTAAGGCCACGATCGGATCGATCCGCGTGGCCCTGCGCGACGGCACATAGCATGCCATTGCCGCGATCATCACGATGACCGTGAGCGATATGAGGTACACTGTGACGTCGCCGGCGTGTACTCCATAGAAAAGGGACTCGCTCAAACGCGCCAGCGCATAGGCCGCTGGCAACCCGACGGCCACGCCGGCCAGCACCATCCAGCCTACTTCCTTGAAAACCAACGCGCGAACATGCGAGCTCGCTGCGCCAAGGGCCAGGCGGATACCAATTTCTCGCGTGCGCTGCACCACCAAATACGCCAGTACGCCGTAAATCCCGAGAGCCGCGAGGATGGCAGCCAGCGCTCCGAAGCTCGAGGAAAGCCCTGCAATCACGCGCTCGGCAAACAAGTCCTCATCCACAACTCGGCTCACCGTCTTCAGTTCATAGATGGGCAGATTCGCGTCCTGTTGCCCGACGGTTTGGCGCAGGTCGTTAGCGATAAGCAGCGGGTCCTGGCTGGTGCGCACGTAAAAAGTCATGCCGAAGAGCTTGCCAAACTGCGCATAGGGCCGATAGAAATAGGGCCTGGCGTTGTCGCGCACATGCGATTCCTTGGCGTCTTTCACCACTCCGACGATCTCAATGTCGGGCTTTTTATCATCGCCCGAGCCCATCGCGATGTGAACACCAATCGGGTTTCGGTTCGGGAAGAATTTTTTCATCATCGCTTCGTTGATAATTGTAACTTTCGGGCTGGTCGCCGTGTCGGCGTCCGTGAATTCGCGCCCGGAAAGCAAAGCTACCTTCATAGTCGAAAAGTAATTCGGGCTCACCGCATCGTAGTTAATGTGAAGGTCGGTGTCCAAGCTTTGCGCGCCTTCGACGGTGATGTTCGTTCCCATGTCCGTGCCTGTGAGCACCGGAATTTGCGATGACCCCACTCCCGATACGCCGGGAAGCCCTGCCAAGCGCTGCCTCAATTGGTCGACCAAGGCGATCGTTCTTGGCGCGTCGTATCCGCTCAATTGCGGCGAAATCGAAAAGGTGATCAGGTTCTCGGTGCTTAATCCCAGGTTCTGTTTGCGCAGGTTCCACAGTGTTTGCGCAAACAAGGTGGCTCCGGCAAGAAGCAACGCGGTAAACGCCACCTGCCCCGCTACCAGCGCCTTGCGGAATCGCACGTGCCCCGGTCCGGCCGACCCGGTCGAACCCTGATCCTTGAGGACCTGGGATACGCTCCCCCGCGCGACCCGCCAGGCGGGAATCAAGCCGAACACCAGGGCCGAGGCCAGGGTTGCGGCAGCCGCAAATCCCAGGACCCTCGCGTCCACATTGGAAGTAATTCCTTGCACGCCACCTTCAGAAACGACGGCTTGGGTCAAAATGTTCATCAGCCAGGAGCCCAGGAGCAGGCCCAAACCGCCACCGGCAACCGCGCACAGGAAGCTTTCCACCATTAATTGACGAATCATCAGGCCTTTGGTCGCGCCCAGAGCCGAACGAATGGCGAACTCCCGCTGCCGGGCCGCGCCTCTGGCCAGCAGCAAGTTGGCGACGTTGGTGCACGCAATGAGCAACACCAGGCCGACCATGGCAAATAACGCCCAGATCGCCGGGCCGGAGTCGCGCTGGACGGTGGTGCGGCCTTGCGCACCGGGATAGAGCACGATCTTCTTGCTCAGGAACTCATCGCGGTCTTTTCCGTGGAGATGGTCGCCCGTACTCCCCAGATGGTCCAATTGCTGCTCGAGGAGAGGGTGGTAATCCACGTTCATGGCCGCTTCCGCCTGTTCCCTCGATACCCCCGGCTTCAGGCGAGCCAGAACGGCCAGAAAATGATCATTCCAGTCGTCCAAGCCGTTCCTGATGGGGGTCATCTGCCCCTTCATGGTCATGGGCACGAAAATGTTTGGGGTTTGCCCCACCTGGACCCCCGTAAAGCCCGCTTGCGCCACGCCGACGATGGTCATAACTGTGTCATTCACGAGGATGGTCTGATTCAACACCCCGGAGTCGCCGCCAAAGTGCTGGGTCCAGTAACCGTGACTGAGAACGAGAACCGGATGCGCTCCTTGAACGTCGTCGTCGGCAGGGGTCAACAGCCTGCCGAGGGCGGGCCCCACTCCGAGTGTCTCGAAATAGTTTCCGGTGACCAGTTCGCCGGAGCCCCGGTCCGTCTGGCCGTGGGTGGCGATGCTCGCAGAGAATTCATAGCGCGCAATCGCGCCATCGAAGACGGAAGTGTTCTTCGCTATGCCTTTGTACACAGGATAGGAAAAGATTTCGGAATCGTCGCCGTCGCTCCAAACATGGCCGCGCTTCGGGCCCGGCGATTTCAGAATGACGAGCCGCTCGGGACTGCGGACGGGAAGCCGGCGCAGCAAGACTTGGTTGAGGAGCGAGAAGATTGCCGTGTTGGCCCCGATCCCCAGGGCCAAAGTCAGGACCGCGATGGCCGTGAATCCCGGATTCTTCAACAGCATCCGGAGCCCGTATTTCAAGTCTTGCCACAGCGTGTGCATTCCTTATTAACCTCTACCGCGAGCGTTCAAACCTTTATTCATAGCGAAGCGCAACCAATGGATCCACGCGCGTTCCGCGGCGCGCCGGCAGGTAACAGGCTCCTAGCGCAACCAAAGCAAACAAAAGGGCCACGCCTATGAAGGTCGGCGGATCGTACGGCGTCACTTGATAAAGCTGTGCGGCCAGCCCCCTGGTGGCGCCCAGCGCCACGAGGAGGCCTATCGAAATGCCGATGAGCGCCAGCTTCAATCCGTGGTTGATGACCATACGCAAAACCTGAGACGGAGTTGCGCCCAACGCCACGCGGATGCCGATTTCGCGCCTGCGCTGCGAGACTAGATGAGACATCAAACCATAGATTCCGATCACGCCCAAAAACATGGCCAGGGCGCTAAAGAAAACCATGAGCTTCGACACCACGCTGTCTCCCGCATTCGAGATGGATATCAGTGTTTCAAGTGGTTCTACCGAAGAGACCGGCTGATCGCGATCTACCGACCATATCGTTTCACGGATGGCCGAGGCCATTGCGGGAGAATCACCGGATGTGCGTACGACGAATCCGAAAGTTGCGGATGGGAATTGCGTCAGGGGAACGTACATCTGCCGTTCCGCCCCCGCCCGGGCGTAAAACATCTTGATGTCCCTCACCACGCCTACAACCGTGCCGACTCGATGCTGATCACCAAAGCGCAATTGCCTTCCCACGGCATTTTCATTCGGCCAAATCTGGCGCGCAAACGTTTGATTGATAATCACCGAGGGCGCACTGCCCGGCTGCTCATCGGTGGAATTAAAGTAGCGGCCCTGCACCAGCCCTATCTGCATTGTCGAAAGATAATCGAGGGACACGGCGGTGTATCGAGCGCCGCGTCTCTCTCCGGGGCGAGGGGCAGGCTGACCGACGGCTTCGATTTCGACTCCCTGACCGAAACCACCGTAAGGCACTGAACTGGCCGCGCCAACAGCAACGGCTTGGGGCAGTGCACGAACCCCTGCCAGCACTTCCTCACCAAAGTTGCGCTGACGCCAATCCTGCGCATACTTTGTTGCGGGCAGCGCAACTTGCGCAACCATCAGGTTTTCCGGGTTGTATCCGGGGCTGGACCGGAGGGAGATGACGAAGCTCTTTACCAAAAGCGTTGCGGAAATGAGGACTACAACCGCGAGAGCAATTTCCGCTGCCACAAAAATCTGCCGCAGACGCGCTCCATGCCGGCTGCCAGAGATTGGCCCGGAAGCTTCCTTGAGCGTGCGATGGACGTCCAGCCTGGAGTTCTGGAAGGACGGAGCAAGTCCAAAGAGAAACCCACATAACAGCGTGATGCCGAGCGTGAAGAGCAATGTGGCGAAGTCTAGATCAACGTGTCCGAAGTTCACCAGGTAACCGCGAACATGCCCGGGGATTTGGGAATCAATCCAGTGCATGCCCCAAACGGAAAACAGCAAACCCGCACCCCCACCAAAGATAAAAAGGAGCAACGATTCCGTAAGAAGCTGTCGCGCCAGCCGAGGGGCAGTCGCGCCCAGCGCGCCACGGACAGCGAACTCCTTCGTCCGGCTCGTCGCGCGCGCGAGCATAAGATTTGCGACGTTGGCACACGCAATCAGCAGAATGAGTCCTACAATCACGAAACAGATCATCACTTGCGTCGTGCCTTCCTCCTTGCCAATTTCCTCGCTCATGGACAGGACCAACAAAGTCATGTTCGTATTTGTTTGCGGAAACTGGTTTTCCAGGCGCCCAAAAATCGCCGCGCTTTCCGCTCCGGCGTGCTCCTGGGTCACCCCCGGCTTCAGCCGTCCAAAAGCGGCGAACCAGGAAGTATTGCGGTCAGCGCGTTCTTTGTCCACCAGCGCCAGTGGTGTCCACAGATTGGCAATGCCCATCAACGGAAACTGAAACGTTCCGGGCATCACTCCGACTACCGTGTACGCCTCGCCTCCAATGGAGATGTGGCGTCCGATAATCTTCCTGTCCCCAGCGTACCGGCCTTGCCATAATCCCTGGCCGAGAATGGCAACGTGCGGTGCACCGGGACGGTCTTCGTCGGCAGTGAACGTACGACCTAGAAGGGGCTTGGCGCCGAGAGTGTCAAAATAGTTCCAGCTCACCCGCCCACCTTCGACCAATTCAGGAGGGCCGTCGCCAGTGAGATTAAAATTCCAGGAAGTCCAGGCTGCCGTCTGCTCGAAGGAGGCGTTTTGCTTCTGAAAATCGAAGAAGTCCGCCGTGGAAGTCACACTATTTCTTGTCCAGCCCTTTTTCTTGTCATGGGCCTCCAGGACCACCAGGCGATCAGCCTGCGGATAGGGCAGTGGCTTGATCACCCAGGCATCAAGGTAGCTGAAGATCGCGGTATTTGCGCCGATGCCGAGGGCGAGAGTGAGGACGGCGACCGCCGTGAACGCGCGATTTTTGGCCAGCGTTCGCGCGCCGTAACGCAGGTCTTGCCAAAGCGTCTGCATCAGCCTCTCCCTGCCCCGCGATCCCTGTGCGCTTTGCTAATTTCTGCCCCGACCGCTTACCAGGTGCCACACCCTGCCTGAGCCCTCTATTGGAGGGCGTTATTTGAGCCGGATACGATCGTAGTTATCCCACTGCGACATGTCCGAGAGAATCACTTTGTCTCCGACTTTCAAGCCTTCCTTGACTTCAATGGTGTTTACCGAACTCTTCCCGAGCACCACGTTCACGCGCACCGCTTCCGATCCGTCATCTATGATTTTGAAAATTCCTATCTTGCTGTCGGCTTGCCCATTCACGGGCCGGTCCATGTAAATCACGTCCTTCAGGTTCTCGAGTTCGATGGTGCCATCCACGCTCAGGTCGGGGCGCGCTCCTTGCGGCAGGGCGTCGGTGATATGGACGTCTACGGTAACCGTTCCATTCTGAACGGACGGATCAATTCGGAAGACGCGGCCATTTACGATGCCATTGCGCGTGTCAACGGTCGCCTTTTGCCCGGCGGCCACGTCCTTCGCTTGTGTTTCCGGTATCTTGATTTCTGCCTTGAGCTTCTTCGGATCAGCCACTCGCGCCAGTTGTGTTCCGGCTGTCACTTGCTGTCCCTCTTCCACAGGCACGAGCTGCAGCACTCCGTTCATTCCTGCGCGAACATGCAGGGCGTCGTACTGGCTCTTCTTCAGGGCGTAGAGCGCTTGCATCTGCTCCACTTTTGCTTCCTGGGCCGCAAGCTGCGCGGCCGCAGAATCCGTGGCCACGCGAGTCCGTTCTTGCTCCAGTTGCAGGCGGATCGCCAGCTGCTCCACCTTTACCTTGGAAAGCCTTTCGGTCACATCCGAACCAATTCCCTCCTTGCGTAGCTTGTCGTCCACGTCGTGCTGGATTTTCTCTTGTTCGTAGTCGCTGCGGACACCCGCTTCGGTCGACTTTTGATTCATCAACTGGCTGTTGACCTGAACCTTCAGGTTGGCGAAGTCGGCCTCCGCCCCCTTCAATTGATACTGCGCATCCAACATGTCCCGCTGGACTTGAGGATCGCTCAATTCGAGAATCACCGTGTCCGGCTTGACCACGGCGTCCACACCAGGCCGCAATACGATTTTTTCCACCCTGGCGTTGGTCTGCGCGGGGATCCAGCGAATGTCCTCGGGAACCAAAGTTCCGAGCCCGTGAACCTCGCGCAACATCGAACCGCGCCTTACCTCGCCCGGCCAAATCGTGGCGCGGTCTACTGTAGGCGCAGCCGGACGCAAGCGGGAGAGCCCATAGCTCACCCCGCCAATGAGGAGGAATGCCACCGAGCCGTAGACAATGCGGCGAATTTTCTTTGCACGTGCGTTGGAAGGTCGTTGAATGTCCATAATTTAATGCCCGTCCTTTGGAACGCAAATCCTGTGCCCAAGGTTCCTGTCGCTAAGTCCCATGCCCTCAAAGTGTTGGCTGGTACCTGGGTCCAGAGGCCAGTCTAGATTACTCGAAAATGGGATTGCCCGTCCCATCTCCGAACAAGCTCCTTGGCTGGGCCAAACCTCGAAGGATGCCTGTATCGGCAGGCCGGAGAACGACGCCTACCGTCCTTATACTGCTCCTAGTTCTTGGTATTTCAAGGATTAAGACATCCGCACCCCACTGGCCCCCTCACTTGCGGATCGATGCCAGGGATTTGTCGGCGTATGGTATGTAGAATGCTCACCTACCGCTAAGAAGGGAGTCTACATACCTGGCATGGCTTCACGAAAACAGCGCTACCAGAACCGGACGGAAATCCTTCAGGGAACTCTGGACATGCTGATTCTGCAGACTCTCGAGTGGGCTCCGCGGCATGGCTATGCCTTGAGCAAAGCGATTCGCACAAACTCCGGGGAGATCCTGAAAGTGGACACGGGTTCGCTCTACCCGGCGCTGCATCGGCTCGAGCGCAAGGGCTGGATCGCTTCGGAATGGAAAGCTTCCGAGCTTGGACCTCGGCTGCGTATCTATCGCCTTACGCAACTGGGAAAGCGGCAATTGATGTCGGAGCGTTCGCGCTGGGATCGTCTGACAGCGGCGATTGCTGGAATCCTGAATCCAGCCAAAAAGGAGAACGTGCCATGAAATGGGCGTTTTGGCGGCGAGAGCGGCGCAACGAAGAACTGCAGGAAGAGATTCGGGCTCACTTGCTCCTGGCGGAGCGCGAAGCGATGGAAACCGGGATGTTGAAAAAAGAGGCGCACCACCGAGCGCGCCGCGAATTCGGAAACGTCGCTGTCGCGGAGGAGGTTACCCGAGATATGTGGGGCGGGCGCGGGCTCCTCGATTTCTTGCAGGACGTGCGCTACGCGATGCGCAGTTTTCGGCAGCGGCCTGGGTTTGTCGCAGTGGCGCTGCTGACGCTGGCGCTCGGCATCGGAGCGACCACGGTGATGTTCAGCCTGGTCAACGGAGTGCTGCTCAAGCCTCTTCCCTATCCTGAGCCAAATAAATTGGTGGCCGTGAACGACCACACCGACGCGTGGAACACGAAAATCTACGGAGAACAGAAGCTCGCGTATCCGGATTTTCTCGATTGCGAGCGCGAGAGCCGTTCCTTGGACATGGCCGCACTGGTGTACCAATCCGGTACCCTCAGCGCGCCCGGTGATCCCCAATACGTCGATTACTTCGAAATCTCCCCGGAATTATTTTCGATTCTACGTGTGCCTCTGGCGCTTGGTCGTGCTTTCTTGCCCGAGGAGGACAAGATAGGCGCCACTCCTGTTGCCATCCTGGGCTACAGCTTCTGGCAAAAGCGTTTCGATGGAAGAGCGGATGTGCTGGGAAGTTCGATGGTGCTCGAGCAAAAGCACTACACCGTTGTCGGCGTCGCCCCGGCCGGATTCAAGCTCTATGGAGATGAGCCTGAAATCTACGCGCCACTCGGCCAAGACCCCGCCGGATATCTGCACAATCGCCAGGCGCAACCGGTTCACGTTGTTGGCCGGTTGAAGCCGGGTAGGACATTGGCGGAGGCTCAGGCGGAAATCGCGCTGACTGGAAAACACTTGGCGCAAGCCTTCCCGGATTCGAACCAGGGGCGTTCGTTGTTAGTCAAGCGCCTCGAGCCTCCGGTAGGCGACGTGGGCTCGACGCTTTGGCTCTTGCTGGGCGCCGTGGGCCTGGTGCTGCTCATCGCGTGCGTCAACGTTGCCAGCTTGATGCTGGCGCGCGCGGTTTCCCGCGAGCGCGAGCTGGCAATGCGCGTGGCTCTTGGCGCGAGCAGGGGCCGATTAGTGCGGCAGTGCCTCACGGAGAGCGCGCTTCTCAGCCTAACGGGCGGACTGCTGGGTGTCGGGTTGGCAAACATGGGGCTCCAACAGTTTTTGACTTTCTGGCCCGGAGAGTTGCCACGCGTCGAGGAAGTCCAGGTCGATTGGCGCGTGCTTCTATTTGCAGTTGGCGTGTCCGTTGTGAGTGGTTTGCTTTTTGGGCTGGCTCCGGCGTGGCGCGCACCGGTGCGGGAGGTGGAACAGATCCTGCGCGCTGGAGCCCGGACCATGGCGGGAAGCTCTCGCCGATTGCACTCCGCATTTATCACCTCGGAGATCGCGCTGGCAATTGTCTTGCTGATTGCCGCCGGAATGCTTGGGCGCGCGCTGCTGCATGCCTCTTCACTCGATCCCGGCCTCGATATCCGCAATCTGCTGGTCATGCGCGTAGGCCTTTCTCCGGCTACGCTTGCAGACCCCGGGAAGATTCCGGCGGGCTGGCAGGACCTGATGGAGCGCGCGCGGCGCGTTCCGGGCGTGGAGTCGGTCACGGCAGTGGACATCGTTCCCATGCGGCAAGGCAACAACCAGGTCGGATATTCGACCTCCGCCGACATTTCACAAAGGGAAAAACTGCCGATGGTCTTGGCCAGCAGCGCAACACAGGACTATCTCAAAGTGATGGGCATCTCGCTTCTGGAAGGCCGGTTTTTCGACGACCACGATCGGCTGGGAAGCGAACTTGTCATTGTTGTGGACGACGTTCTGGCGAAAAGCGCCTTCAGAGGCCAAGACGCCCTCGGTAAGAATTTGTGGATTCCTGAGATGCCTTGCGTTCAGCCAGACGCCAAGAAGTTTGTGGAATGCTCAGCGCCCTACAAGATCATTGGCGTTGTAGGACACGTGCGCTACTGGGGCCTCGCCGGCGACGATCAGGCGCTGGTGCGGGCGCAACTCTACTATCCGCTTGCGCAGGTGGCACCGCCCTTTTTGCCGCGCTGGTCGCAGCTCATGTCCATTGCCGTGCGTACCAGCGTCCCCCCGTTGACGGTCGTCGAATCGCTTCGGCAGGAACTGCGCGGGGCTGCCGGTGACCAGGTGCTTTATCAAGTTCGGACCATGGAGCAACTCGCGCATAACTCGCTGGCGCTTCAGCGCTTTCTGCTGCTCTTGTTTGGGGTTTTCGCCACATTAGCGCTCGTCCTGGCCTGTATCGGAATTTACGGGGTGCTAGCTTACCTGACGGGCCAGCGCGTTCCGGAAATCGGCCTGCGCATGGCCCTTGGAGCGAGTCCCGCCGCGGTCCTGTCGCTGGTCCTGCGGCAAAGCCTTGGAATCATTCTTTTGGGCATTGGCATTGGAACGGTTTTCGCTTTGGCAACGGGACGCGTCATGGAAAGGCTGGTAGAGGGGATGCCGCCCATTTCCCTGTCGACGTTTGCCGTAACCATTCCATTTTTGACTCTTGCGGCGATGGTGGCCAGTTATTTCCCGGCACGACGCGCCAGCCAAGTGGATCCCATGTATGCCTTGCGGCAGGAATAGATAGCCAAGTCCATAGGAAGACCGATCACCGCGGCGAGGAACGTTCCAGGGGACTCACCGAAGGAGTTCCATTGCGTTGAAAATGAATTAGGGGATTCCCCACCCGCGATCTGCGGGGAAAACCCCATTGACATATCCCCTGTTTCTTTTTAAGTTCGTTATGTGTGTGTAAGAAGGGCGTCGGCGTCTTGGGCTTCCGTTGTGAAGTTTACATTCCAATTCGTTTGAGAGTTCTTCAGGTTTACCGGAATTGCCAGCCCCTGTAATTCCCAGTCATCAGGTGTAGAACCTGATTCTGAATCCAGTTTTCATCGCTATCATTTGTTAATCCAACTCTGACTGCCAGGAGGCAAGGTCGATGATTTATGAGCAACCTGTGGTTTTGAGATGGGGAAGTCCTCGTGAGTTTCTCCAATTGTTTGTCTCTAAAAAAACGGATGCGCGCATGAGCGAAGACTGGCGCGTGCGGAAACTCAGAAATCTTATCGACAGTGATCCCGCAAGGGCGCAATGGAGGCTGGATGAAATCTGCCAGCAGCTCGAACTGTGCATTTCCGCCCGCCAAGCGCGAAGGCTTTTCAAAGCGTGCACCGGCCTGGGATTCAAAGAATACGCAAAAAAGAAGCGCCTGGAAGCCGCAGCCCAGCAATTGCGAACCACCGATGAGCCGGTCAAAGCCATCGCGATTGATGCTGGATATCGGCATGTTCGCAATTTCACCAGATGCTTTCTGAAGCAGTTTCACCTGAGCCCCATCAATTTCAGAAGAATCTGGCGATATAAGGACGTCGCTGCGTAGGCCTTTGCGGGTTCATTTCGCCGGCAACGCAAAAGCGACATAGACGCCGCCGGACCCCGATTTCGGGTCCTTGCCTCCTCCCGCTGCGATGACCACGAACTGGCGGCCATGCACCTCGTAGGTGGCGGGCGTCGCGTTTCCTGAAAAGGGCAAAGTTGTTTCCCAGAGGAGTTCGCCAGTGGACTTATCGTAGGCGCGAAACTTCTTGTCATAGTTTGTCGCGCCGATAAAGAGAAGTCCGCCGGCAGTTACGACCGGGCCGCCGTAATTTTCGGTGCCCGTGTCTCTCATTCCCTTTGCTGCCAACTCCGGATACTCGCCCAGCGGAATTTTCCATGCGTACGCGCCGGTATTCAGGTCAATGGCGTTCAGCGTGCCCCACGGCGGATCCACCGCCGGATACCCTTCGGGATCAAGAAACTTTTTGTATCCGGTGAAGCGATACTTCATGACGACAAGAGGCTTGCTGGAACCCGTGACCTCCTGACTTTCGCCGCTGGTCAAGTACTCAAGCAGGGCCAGCACCTGGTCATCCGTCAGGCTTGGAAACCCGGGCATTCTTCCCTTTCCATTCTTGATGGTCGCCGCAATTTGCTTCCACGATATGCGGTTCGCGATGCCAATCAAGGTAGGGATAGCGGGAGGCGAGCCCATCCTCTGTTCGCCGTGGCACACACCGCATTGACTCAAATAGATGCTCTTACGGCTGTTTTCGCCGGTGTTTTCCGCGAGGGCCCCCGTCCACGCCATTTCGTTTGCGTTGACATAGATCATCCCTGTTTCCGGATCCACCGCTGGCCCCCCCCATTCCGCGCCACCATCGAAACCCGGAAATATGATGGTGTCCTTGCCAACGGTGAAAGGAACGAACTGTCCCTCGCTGCGAAACGTTCGAAACTTCTCCGCGGCCCACTCGTGAGCTTCCGGCGTTCGGCCGGTCAGCAGGTCCTCGGTAAGATTTTGGCGAGCAAAAGGAGCGGGGCGGGTTGGCAGCGGCTGCTCGGAGGCGGTGACCTCACCGGGCACATCGCTAGGAGGATATTGTTTGTATTCGATCGGGAAGAGCGACTTGCCACTCAGGCGGTCGAACAGGTAAACGAAACCCTGCTTTGTGGTTTGTGCCACGGCCTCAATTTCTTTTCCATCGCGCTTTACGGTGAGTAAGGCAGGCGGAGAGGGAAAATCGCGGTCCCAAATGTCGTGGCGAACTCCCTGAAAATGCCAGAGCCTTTTTCCATTCGTCGCGTTCAAAGCGATCAAACAATTTGCAAAGAGATCGTCGCCGACGCGATCGGCGCCGTAGAAGTCAAACGCCGCGGAACCCGTGGGTGCGAACAAGATTCCACGTTTGGAATCGAGCGTCATGCCCGCCCAATTGTTCGCGGCTCCGCTTGTTTTCCACGCATCTTTCGGCCACGTGTTGTAGCCGGACTCGCCGGGGTGTGGGATGGTGTGAAAGGACCAGCGAAGCTTGCCGGTTCGCACATCGAACGCGCGAATATTTCCTGGTGGGGCCGGTAGCGTCTCCGGATTGCGACCACCCACAATCACAAGATTCTTGTAAATGACTGCCGGGCTCGTGAGGTAAATGGATTGCGCTTTGGCGGGTTCCCGTCCCAGGTTTTCACGCAAATCGATGCGGCCCTGTTTGCCAAAAGTTGTGATGGGCTTTCCGGTGGCCGCGTCCAAAGCGTAGAGAAAGTTCAGGACTCCGACTAAAATCCGGCTGCTTTTTCCGTCGGTCCAGAAAGAAAGCCCGCGGTCCGGCTGTGTTCCCTTGATTCCCGAATCGAATTTCCACTTGAGTCTGCCGGTGGCCGCATCCAAAGCAAATACCTTCTGAGTCGGAGTGATCCCATATAGCACGCCGTTGATAATGATGGGACTGGTCTCGAGGCCACCTTCTTCCTTGGTGTTGAAGCTCCACGCGACCGCCAACTGCTTCACATTGGCGCGATTGATCAAAGCCAGGCTGGAATAGTGATTGTTTTCAGCCGCGCCGCCGTACACCGGCCAGTCATGCCTTTCCGAAGTCTTACGTTTTGGTTCGCTTTGCCGGGCGTTTGCAATGATCTCGAAGGCCATGACCAGAGTCGCGAGAAGGACGCAGGCCACGGCACGTCGAGAAATCTTCTTTTTCAGTCCTGCAATGGGGCGAAACGACACTTCCTTTTGAGCCGCACGGAGAAAGCGCCGGAGCAGTGCCCTCGGCTCAGCGGACCAGGAATTCCATGGAGTTTTTTGCGCGGATTCATCCACGGCCGAGGACCAAGCGATCGAAACGCTTCACCACGTCGCGGAGATAGGCTTCGTCGCCTCCCCCTAGTTCAACGACCGCGCTGCCAGAGTAACCAATATCGGCAAGCGCCTGCCGTACGGCAGCCCAGTCCACGTCTCCGTCGCCAAGGTTGACCCAGGCATATCCGTCTTCCTTGCGCTTGAAGTCTTTGACGTGCAGCTTAACGATGCTATTGCCCAGGGTGTGAATCCAATCTTGCGGATAACCGTACAGGAGCACATTGCCCACATCAAACCAGGCTTTGATCCACGGGCTTTGAAATTCGCTGATGTACTTTGCCATCTCGAGCGGACTCAGGAGGAACTTGTTCCAAACTTCCTCCATAGCGATGACGACTTTCAACTCCTCCGCGAGCGGAATCAGCGTGCGGATCTCTCTCTGCGAACGCGTCCAGGCGTCGCGATACGACGTCTGGGGATTCACCACCGCCGGCACGAGCAATACCGTATCGCAGCCCCACAACTTGGCATTATGCAAAGACGTGCGCATGCCGGCGAGACTGTTCCCGACAACCGCGCGATCGCTCGACGACAATGGATACTTCCAGTGATCCATATTCATCACCGAGTCGATGCGGATGTTGGCAGCTTCGGCAGCTTTTTTGACTTCCTCGGCCTGGCGCTCGTCAGGCTCTGTCGGGGCCTGTACCACCTCGAACCCGACATCTCGCGCCATCTTGTACCGATCGGCGATGCTGAGTTTCTCCGGCAGCATCCCGAACCACACGCCCTTCTTGAGGGAGAGTACCGGCGGAGATGCCAGAGGCTTTGAAGTTCGACCGGCTACCAAAGAGTTGGCCAACCCTCCTCCGCCAAGACCAGCCGCACATGCGGCGGTAACGGAGGACTTCAGAAACTCGCGGCGTGTTCGAGGACGCATCGGCAACCTCAACCCAGTTTATTTAGATCGATTTTCGAATCCCACACCTCTTTGGATTTCATCGTTTCTTCCCAACTCACTTCGCGCCCGGTGTAGGCCGCGGTGCGGGCCATCATGCACGATAGCGCGGATTCGCTGCCCTTCGCCGCCTGGTTGTGGAAATTGCCGCTGGTGATGCTTTCGACGAACGCTTTCTTCTTCTCGCGATCGGCAAATTCCAAGTTGGAAGTGAAGTTTCCCGTCACCGAGAAAGCTTGCGGCTCCGTGCCGGGTTTTTGCGTCAAAGGCGCTTGCCAAGGCTCATCGCCCCAAATGCCAAGCGGCCCGGTGTAGGGCGATTGCGAAGTTCCTTTGGTGCCGAAGAAGCGTTCCGTCACGTCCCACCAGCCCTTGGCAAACTGCGTCGAACTGAAGGTGACGTCCACATTGTCGGGATAGTGGAAGACGACGTTGTAATTTCCGTAAACGTCGCCATCGTTCGCCGGACGGCCCAACCGGCTGCCCACCCCGGAAGCCTTCAGCGGATGGTTTTTCAAGACCCAGTTGCAGATGTCAATCACGTGAATGTTCTGCTCGACGATGATGTCGCCCGAGAGCACGCGGTCGTAAACCCAGTTGCGAAGGCGTCTTTCCACGAGTGATGCGTTTGGCCACGCGGGCCGGTCGATGTAACCGGAAAGATAGTGCGCTTCGCCGCAGACGATGTTGCCGAGTGCGCCGCCGTGGATGCGTTTTACCAGTTCGACAAACGGGGGACAATCGCGGATCTGGAAGCCCACGTCCAGGCTCAGTTTGCCTTCGGCGCGTTTGCCGATCTCGATCACCTTTAAGGCTCCGGGAACATCCACGGCTACGGGCTTCTCGAGGTACACGTGCTTTCCTCCCGCCACAATCGCTTCCAAGTGTTGCGGATGATAGTAAGGCGGCGAAGCAATCACCACGGCGTCTACTTCTTTGGCCGCCGCCATTTGTTGAAAGGCTTTGGGGCCAACAAAAATCTGCGAAGCGTCAATCGTGGCGTAGCCCTTGCTTTGCTGCAGGGCGTCAAAATGTTTCTTCGCGTTGTCCAGTTGATCCTGGAACATGTCGGCCAGCGCCACGACTCGAGCGTTGCCGGTATCCACAAGGTTCGACGCATCTTCAGTCCCTCGCCCGCCGCAGCCGAGTAAGCCTACGCGCACGGCAGAATTTGCAGCCGTCCCGCGCACCAATTGGGGCTTAATCAACATCGCCCCGGCCGTTGCCGCCGCCACGCCGATAAATTTTCGGCGGTCCAGTTCAGAGTTTGCCCGTTTCCTGTCGCCAGCCATCTCTTTCCTCCCTTGCAGCTATCCAATCAGCTTTTCCAGATAAGCCTTCGCTTCCCGGACATCCGCCACCTGTTGCGGCCCGGAAATTTCGCGCTCGATGGTGACCGCGCCCTGATAATTCAGCTGTTTCAGACGTTCCATGATGCGCGGGAAATCCACCTTGCCTTTTCCAATTGGTACTTCCTTCCCGAGGTCTTTCGGATTTGCGGGAAACAATCCGTCCTTGGCGTGAATTCCCTGAATATACGGACCGAGAAGTTCAATCGCGTCCACAGGATTCGCCTTGCCGTATAGGATTAAGTTGGCGAGATCAAAGTTGACACCTTGATTTTCTAGGCCCACGTCCTGTATGGCGCGCACCAGCGTTATGGGCGTCTCCTGGCCGGTTTCGTAACGGAAATTCTGGCCGTTGTTCTGGCAGTAGCCGGCCACTTCCTTCATCGCCGCAATGGTTTCCTTGTAAACCGGATCATTGGGATTTTCGGGAATGAATCCGCAATGCGTCTGGACGGCCTGGATTCCGCACTGCTTTGCAAAGTCCGAGGCTTTTTTGATGTGCGCGATTCGCGCCGGGCGCGTCTCGCGAGGGACTAAACCAATTGTCAGCGGTCCTTGATAGAAGTCCCAGACTTCCTTGCCGGGGCCCCCAACAACCAGCGAAGTCGCTTCAACCTGATGTTTCTCGAGCGCCTGACGCAGCTTGCGGACCTCTTCCGTCTCAAACTCGTCGACATACACCTGGCTCGTGGGCAAGCCGAGGTCGCGCACTTTGGCCATTGCTTTATCGGGATCTTTCCCGATGCCGATGATCAGGCCAAGGCGCAGCGGCTTTTTTCCATCGTTTGCGGCTACATGCGGCGCGCTTTGACTAGCGAGGGTTTCTGCGAAGGGAGCATCCGCTAGAGGGTCGCTGCCGAAGGCAACCGCCTTCCCGAAAGGAGCGGCCAGCGCTGACGCTACCGAAGCTTGTAAGAACACGCGACGATTCTCTCTGTTCATGCTCACCCGTCAGTGTTGCATTCTGCGACGCTGGCCTGAAAATCAGGCAGCAGGCTATTCCGGCTTCACGTAAATGTCCTTCCACCGCACCTTCACGCCGGCGCCGGTGTGAATTTGCAAGCCGATGACGCCGTCGGTGAATTTGGGCGCAGGGTCGGTAAAATCCACAATCTTTGTGCCATTGAGCTGCGTCAGGATGTGTTGGCCGTGCACGGATACTTCCAGCTCATTCCAGTCACCCTGCTTCAGCGCCAGCTCTCCTTCGGCGGTCGGCTGTGCCACCCATCCGCGGCCCCCGCTCTCGTACAGGCCGCCGGTGTGCTTGCCCACGTTGGGGTCCACTTCCACCTGCATTCCTTCAATGTCCGGCCCGTGCTGCGGGTCCATTCCCAAAATCTTCGAGTGAACAAACACACCGCTGTTGCCCGCGGCTTCTCCTTTGAATTTCAGGCGCAGCGTGAAATCGCGGTAGGTCTTTTCGGTAGTCAGATACCCGTACTTGTTGGCGGTGCTCTCGCAAAGGATGGTCCCCTGCTCCACGACCCACTTTTCATCCCCATTCTTCTTCCATCCGCTGAGATCTTTTCCATTGAACAGAGGAATCCAGCCGTTTTCTTTCGGAGCCTGAGCCAATGCGCCAAGACTGAGAATTAAAACCAAGGCTAGAGAGCCACCCCACCTCTTCACCGCGAGCCTCCGCATCTGCTTCTGACCCGATGGATTATATATCGGCCGCATCCACCGGCTGGGTTATTTTGGAGTTTGCTCGAAGATCGCTTCAGCCCAGGGACTAAATTCGCCGGACCAGCCCCTCCGCCGTCGCCCGCGTGTTGCGGACGAGAAGCAGCACAAGAATCATGGCGGCGAACGGAACCATCCCGGCAACCATCACGATCGGATCAAAGGAATGGACGCCCGCAGCTTGACGAGCATCGGAGAAGTGGCCGATCAAGAGGAATGCGATGATCGTACCGATCCCCGCGCCCGTGCCACTCATGCCGCTCACGGAGGCGACGGATTCGCTCTTGAAAAGATCCGAAGGCAAGACATTCGCAATGGTTGAAAACGCGGCGTAAGAAAAGGTTGACGCCGCGAAAAGGAAAACAATCGCCCACAACTTGACCGTGAAAACCGTGGGAATCAGGAGAAGTACTCCGAAGCCGCCAAACACGACCAGCGCCTTTCGCGCTCGACCAAGCGACCATCCGCGCTTGATCAGATACCCGGAAGCGGCCCCGCCAAAGAAATTTCCCAGGTCGCTGGCAATGAAGGGAACCCAGATGGCGACGAGACTGCTCTTCAGAGGAAGGCCTTTGGTTAACAGATAGATTGGGAACCAATCGGTCACGAAGAACCAGACCGGGTCCGTCAAGCCCTTGGCAACAATCGTGCCCCAAGTTTGAGGAAGCTTGAGCAGGGCGGCCCATCCCGGTTTTGGTTCCGTGGCCTTCGCGTGGAGCTCCTCAATGTCGGCGAGAATCATTTGGCGTTCCGATTCGCCAATGCGCGGGTGTTGCTGCGGAGTGTGATACGCGCGACGCCAGACGAAAAGCCAGAGGAAACCAAGCAATCCTGGAAGCACGAAGGCGGGTCGCCATCCCCACCGGAAATAGACCGGCAACACCAGGAAAGGAGCAACGGCGCCGCCAACCGACGACCCACTGTCAAACAGTGCGGCCGCCAAGCCGCGCTCATGCTTGGGAAACCATTCCGAAACCGCTTTCGTGGCGCCCGGCCAATTGGCGGACTCTCCCGCCCCCAGCAGGAAGCGGAACGTCGCAAAGCTGTAAAATCCCCTGGCCAGCGGAGTGAAAATCGAAACGAGGGAGTACCACAGCACCGACAGAGACAGCCCTCGTCTGGTGCCGACGCGATCCACCAGCCTTCCGCAAAATGTCTGGCCGATGGAATACGCCACTCGAAAGGCAATTACCAGGTTGGCGTAGTCCGTGTTGGTCCAGTGGTACTCCAGTTTGAGATACGGGGCGAGCAGCGAAAGGGTTTGGCGGTCCATGTAATTGACGACCGTGGAGGCGAACAGCAGCGCGCCAATCCACCACCGTAGGTGCGGAATGGGCCGGGGCTTTGAAACGACGTCAACGCTCATGCCAGCGCACCACGATGGTCAGTCTTCAGGCGAAGGCCTTTCGTTTTTCCGGGCTCAGCAGGGCTGCCGAATACTGGTCGAGAAAAATAGTTGTGTTTCCATGAGTTCGCAGCATGGAGGCGGGCGCCATCGGACCGATTTCGCCTTCAAAGCACGCTTTGACGGCTGGGGCCTTTCGCGCATCGGGCACGATGCACAGAATCTCCTTCGCTTTCAACATCTGGCGTACCGACATGGAAATTGCGTGTTGGGGGACTTCGGAAAGATCTTTGAACCAGCCTTCTCCCACTTGCTGGCGGCGGCAGGCTTCATCGAGTTCGACGATGAGATAGGACTCCTCGGTTTGAAAGTCGGCCGGCGGATCGTTGAATGCGAGATGGCCGTTCTCGCCAATTCCAACAAAAGCGATGTCGATCGGAGAGGCGGTCAACTCCGCGGAAACTTTGCTGACCACCTTCAAGACATCTCCGTCGCCTTCGAGAAAGTGGTAGTTCGTGATTCCGGTTTTGTTAATCAGGCGCTCGCGGAGGTATTTGCGAAAGCTGGCCGGATGCGAGACTGGCAGGCCGATGTATTCGTCCAGATGAAACAGTTCCACGCGCGGCCATTCAATATTTGGCATACCGGTCAGCGCATCCAAAAACTCGAACTGCGAAGCGCCCGTCGCGGCGATGATGCGTGAGTTTCCGTTTCGCTCAATGGCGGCGCGCAGTGAATTTGCTGCCTGTGCGGCCGCCGCCCGGGCCAGAGAGGCCTTGTCGTCGTAACTCTTAATGACCATCGGGGAGTCCCAGCATCTTCGACAAAGTTCCGCCCATGATCATTTTGCGCGTGCGTTCTGGAACCGCGCACGCTTCGAACAGCGCGTGGTATTGTTTCACGACGGGTTTGATGCCTTCCAGGCCGTTGTCCGACCCGAAGACGATTTTTATGAAGGCGCTCGTGTCGCCACCCGGTGTCTTGACCTTCCATTCCGCGCTCTGCCATTCGGTGTTCGACCACCAAAAAATCTTTTGCAAATCCGCGAGCCGCGACTGCATCTTCGTAAGCGTGGAACCGCTCAAGTCCCAGAACACGTTAGGATTCCATCGCGCAATTTCTGCGGCCCAGTCGTACTCGGGATTGCCGCAATGGGCGCCCAACACGGTGATTTTGGGAAAGCGGCGGGCAATCTCTTCCAGATAAATTGGTCGCATGCGGCCGGATGCAACGTCTTCCGGCTCATCAAAGTTTCTTCGCAGCACGATGCCCGTGTGGAAAAGAACGATCCAGCCATACCGGTCCGCGAGTTCATACACGGGAAAATAGGACCGATCGTTGTAGGGCTTCTTCACAAACTCCATCTCGCCCAGGCCGCGATAGCCCATCGCGTGGAGTTCCTCGACCTGTTGGACCACTTCCGAAGCATCCAGGTCAACGAAACCAAACGGAATGATTTGATTAGGATGCTCGTTCGCGGCATCCCGAACCGCTTTTCTGTTCGCAAACGGTGTGAGCACACACGCTGTGAGATTCAGGCGGTCACAGATTTTCAGGAGGTCGCTGATGAAATTGGGATTCTTCTCGTCGAAATGAACATGCATATCCACAATGCGGTCGGACGCAGCCGGAGAAGCGAACGTCGCCATGCCGGATGGCTCCTCCTGGCGCGAGCCTTTGCGGAAAAGCCCGGACCAAACGGGTAGAGCCGCCGCGAGGCCCGCGCTGCCGAGAAAGTTCCTGCGCGAAAGAGGATGGCTCATGTGGTTCCTCCTTTTCTGTGGCCAGACGGAGATGGCGGGAGCGACCAAAACCATAAAACAGCGTCGCCAGCCGGCGGCTTAGACTGCTAAGTCGCGTCGCGGTTGGAGTCGTTTTTGTTTCGCTGTGAACCCGCCTGCTGCCGATTCGTTCGAGAGAATGTATATCCTTGGCTCGCTTGGCTTTGCTGTGCGCCGGTGCTGATCATACACGGTTTTCGGCAGCTATTGGCCTCAAGTTGACCTCGATTTGTGGCCTGAACCCCGGTAGTGAGACAAAAAATTGTGCTCCGCGTCCCGGATTCAACCCAGAATCGGTCTCGAAAAAGAGGGCAGGTCCGTCGTGTTCGGTTTCAATAGCTCGACGCCGGAAACGTCGGCAATGAGATTTACTCAACGAGTTGCAGATTCAGACCGATGCGAACGCCGTTGACCAGGATGATGCTCTGATCGAGCAACTGCTGGTTCGTAATTTCAGCGTTGACGAATTGTTTGAGGGCCTTCGGCGGGCAGATGAACTCGATGGCTTCCGACGTCTCTTTCGCCGTGGGCGAAAGTTTGTTTAGCACCGAGAAATCGAAGAGCTGAAACTCCACGTCGGGCGAAACCCGTTCGGTAATATCTTTGAGCAGCGGGGCCAGGAAAAGATCGAAACTCTGGGCGGCCCGCTTGTAGATGGAACCCTTCGCCGGTCCGAATTGCAGCGAGTTCTTCAGCGTCATTTGAAGGGCAATTTGGTCGTGGAAGAGCACAAACGTGGGCGGCGCATAGTCAACGAAATGAAACTTCGCAGCGCCTTCCTTCGCCAGCACAGCCAATTGCGATTGATATTTTTCGTTCAGGCGATCCGCATCCGCCGGTGTCGGCCGAGGAGGCGCGGGCGGCGGATCAGCAGCGGGAGCCGATGGAATCGTTTCCCCGGCGCCGGGACGGGGGGACCCCACCGGAGCAGCCGCGGCGGACGGCGTGGGAGCAGAAGGCAGGGCCGGGCCGACCGGCTTCAGCAGCGCCGAGTGCGAAGCGAGGGTCGAGGAGCGCGCTGAGGAAGTAGCGTCGGGCTTGGCGGGAATGGAGCGCGCAAGCGACTGAACGTTCAGGGGATCTTTTTCCGTTAACGAAAGACCGTAATCCATGCCGCTGACAAAGACTTTGGAACGATTGAGGATTTCCTGTCGCTCTCGATCACTGGTCGCGCGCGACATGGCCCACGCGTCCGCGCGGTCGAGCACCACCACGAGAGTTTCTTTCCCCTCAAAATCGTAGCTGCGATCATTGGTGCGGGTGTGGTGAGAGATTTCAAAGCCGATGCCGTCGCACGAGATGTCTTCCGGCAGAGCTACGGTCACGACCTCCAGAACGGGAAGAACGACCGAGCGAAAGGTAGCGGCGGCTCGCTCGTTCTGCGTCAGGCGGAGAGTGTTATACGCCGCGTTGTAATTCCCGGTGACTTTAAGAATGACGCGCTCCTGAAAACGCACAAATTCCAGCCCGCGCGAATCCGCCTCCGCCTGCTTCGCCGGATCCAGGCCAACATAGCGGCTGAGGTAGAAAGGAAATGGAAGTTTAATTTTGGCGATGGATTGATTGATCCCGATCAACTGCTGAAAATAGGTCTGCTCGAGTGCTTTTAGGTCGGGATTCAGAATTTCGTTGGGGCTCACTTGTGCCGAGGCGGAAGTGACATACGCTGCTGACAACAACAGAACAAGCAGAATTTCCTTCTTGTGAAAGCCTGCGGAGTGTTTGGGTTTCATGGGCGAGGTATCTCCTACTTAGCCGAATATTGTGACCCTGGGCGGCCGGGAGGCTGGTACGGCGGTTGGGCGATCGCGCGGGTAAAAGCGATGACCGAACGAATCTCTTCCGCAGACAGCGTGCGACCGTAAGGAGGCATCATCGCGGATTTTCCCATAGCGCTGCCGCCAAGCGTGATTATGTTCTGCATGAATTCGTCGCTCTCGGTGTTCAGTGCGGCCCCGTCATTCAGCAAGGGCGGCACAGGTGTGAGATTCGAACGATTCGATGGTCCGGCTGGCGTGGCGTCCGCATGGCACCACACGCAATATTGATAGAAGACACGCTTCCCCTGGGCTTGCTGGTAGCCGAGGGGAAGCATCTTCGTCGAATCGGTCCAGTCCGGCTCGGAATCATATGCAGCTAGAAGCGGATCCGCTTTGACGGTCCCAGCGTTCTTGCGACAACCGGACACGCCGCCGAGAGCTACGATCCCGAAAGCAAAGATCGCGAGGTTGCGGATGCTCATCGACCTGCTCCCGGCGCCAAAGGCCGCCCTCGAGAAATGCCCGCAGTTTTCTGCGCGTTGATGCCTGTCTTCAAGGTCATCAGATAAGCGGTCAGCGCCTTGATCTCTTCGTCCGTGAAGTTGCGATGAGGCTCGATGGTGTCAGCAACCAGTGCTTGCGGGTTCTCGAGCCACGCCTCGATCCAAGCCGGCGTCAGCCAGCCACCGGCGTTGCTGAGATTCGGGCCCACATAGCCGCCCGTGCCGCCGATGGTGTGGCAGGACTGACATTGATATTTGACTTCGTAGAGTTGCTTGCCGAGCGTGGCCATTGCGGGAGTGAACTGTCTTGTGTCGATAGTTGCCGGGTTTACTTCCGGATGTTCGAGGACCATGGACAGGTAATCGGCAAGCGTAGTCGCGTCTTTGTCGCTCATGTTGAATTGCGGCATGCGCAAAATGAGAGTGGGACGAAGAGTTTGCGGGCTCTTTAGGAACTCCACAAGCCACCGACGCTGCGCGCGGCTGCCTTCGTAAGTGAGATCGGGCGCCAGGTTGCCGCCATAGCCGTTGAATTTGTGGCAGGTGTAGCACTTGTAACGCTCATAGACTTCGGCAAACGAACCAGTGGGCTGGAAGGATGCTTCCTTCCGGGGAACAACGAGATTTTGCAACGCGCTCGTCGGGGGCGCACCTTTCATGCTGAGCAGCGCCGTGGTGACGGCATCCAGATCCCCCGGTTCCCAGTTGTATTGCGGCATGCGCGCGGCGGGATTCACCGAGACGGGATCCTGCAGCTTTGCCTGAATGTAAGAAAGGAGGTTGTGAGGAATTTTCGCTGTGCCGAACTCCAGTTCGGAGGCGTTCTTGGCTCCAAGGGCGCTTAGGCCCGGGCCAAAATCCTTTTGTGGGCTCATGCCTTCGATCGCGTGACAACTCGCGCAACCTTTTTCGGTAAACAGCCGGCGACCCAACTGAACCTCTTGGTCTGTCGGCGGGTCGAGCTTCGGGACGCTGGTTAGCAAGTCCGAATCGACCAGCTTTGTGGTGATGTACTGCGTGACTTTGTAAAGGTCTTCGTCCGACCAACCGTATCGCGGCATGCGCGTGTGGGGCAGATAGGCCTCGGGATCGCGCAGCCAAGCAATGAGCCAATCGGGGTTAACCTTGCTCCCGACTTTCGTGAGCTCCGGGCCAATATTCCCACCAATCAGCTTCGTTTCCCCGGCGCGGGTGACGGCCAGCGAGTGGCAAGTAGAGCAGAACATTTGGCGGAAGCGCAGCTCCCCTTGCGAAATCAGCTCCGGATTCTTGCTCCACGACCGAACAACGGCGGGGGAAATTTTGTACGCCGCGAGAGACTTGGCTTTCTGAACGCTGAGATACCCCGAGAGAGCTTTGAGCTCGTCTTCGCTGAGCCGGAACTTCGGCATGCGCGGCTCTTCCTCTGTTTCGTAACCGTTGACGGTAACGTTGCCGTCTTTGTCCACCATCGTGCGCGGTTCCTTAAGCCATTTGTAAATCCACTCCCGGCTGACTTTTGTGCCGATGCTCGAAAGGTCCGGGCCCAGCATCGCGGGCCGCTCGACGCCCTGCAATTTGTGACAGCCAACGCAATTCAACGCCGCCAAGAGCTGGCGGCCCTTTACGAGTTGCGGCGTTTCCGAAAGATCGGATTGATGACAGGTTCCGCAAGAGGCCTGCATGAAGTGCGTCGGAAGCGCCGGCTGCTCCCACGCCAGTGTCGACTCGTGGGCTTCAGCAACTTCCGTGGCGGGGCCCTGTCCGCGATGACAAATGGTGCAGCCCCACTCGCGGACATTGTGAGGGATCGGCGGATGCGCGCGGAAGGGTTGTGGGGCGGAGTTATCCGCAAGGCTGGCTTGCGTGATGCCCTGGTGGCAGGTGGTGCAGCGGTCCACCACATTCATCCCTGGAATCCAGATCTGATCGATATCCGGACTGTAATCGGCGGTCAGCCGCTTGGTATCCGGGCGAGTTTGCGCAAAACGCAGATACGCGCGCTTGTACTGCTTCCACTCTCGGCGATAGTCCTTGAACGGAGAAATGGCCAGGACCGCAACAAAGAGCAAGCTGGACACCGCCAGGCCGAAGCGCATGCGGTCGGTGACTTTGCCCATCTCCTCAGCCGGCATGCGTCCCCCATGGCCATACCCAGGACCAACCCGGGCCTCGGAAAAAGGTGCCCACCGCCGTGAGGCAAATTGCAACCGCAATGAACCAGGTCATGATCCACCAGGAGAGCGGCTTGCTTCCCAAAGCCTGCAGCCAGCCCCGAGCCACTCGTCTGCCGGGGTAGGAGAGCACCAGAAGGGTGGCCACGAGCGCGGTGGGAACGAGAATCGTCCAGGCATGAAAGACCGCCAAAAACGCGAGCAGAATGAGAACGGCGATCAAGATGGTTCGCAGATGCTGCGCCGGTTGATAGGCCCAGAGAGCACGGCCCTCGACGTTCACGTTGAAATACGGAATAACGATGAGCGCAATGACCACCAGCGTCGGAATCAGGATTCCCGCCACAAACGGCGGGAAGAAATGCAGCAGCTCCTGAAGGCCGAGAAAATACCACGGCGCCTTGGCTGGATTCGGGGTGAGCAGCGGGTTAGCGAGTTGCTCCAGCGGCGCGTCCCAGAACAGCGCTACGATCACCATGGCGATCACCAGCACCTGAAACGCAATCGCTTCGCGGATCAGCAAGTGCGGAAAAGTCATCAACTGTGGTCCGCGCTCGCCGACGACTTTCGCGGAAGTCTTCTTGGTGACAAAGACCACGCGCCGCGGGTCTTTCTTGGCGTCGGAGCTGAACCCGGTCTCGATCTTATCCTTTTCCATCTTCGTCCTTGGGCTTGACGGTCAGACCGCCGTCTTTTTGCACCCGCCAAAAATGAATGGCGATTAGCACGAAAGCTGCCAGCGGAAGAATCACCACGTGAAGCACGTAGAAGCGAAGCAAGGCGTTTTCTCCCACGATGTTGCCGCCAAGCAGCAGAAAGCGAACTTTGTTTCCGATGAAAGGCATGGCGGAAATAATGTTGGTCCCGACCGTGACGGCCCAGAATGCAAGCTGATCCCAGGGAAGCAGGTAACCGGTGTAGCTGAGAAACAGCGTCACCAGAAGAAGCACCACCCCAACGACCCAGTTAAATTCGTGCGGAGGTTTATATCCGCCGCGGTAGAAAACGTGGAACATGTGCCAGAACACCGCGAAGACCATAAGGTGCGCCGCGAGGCGATGCAGATTGCGAAGAAAGACGCCATTAGAAACGACGAATTGCAGGTCTTTCATGTCGCGGTAGGCATTCGGTGCGGCGGGGTGGTAGTAAAACATCAGCAGAATGCCGGTGACGAACAAAACGACAAAGAGAATGAAAGAGATCGCGCCGAGGTAGTACGAGGCGCGCACGCGAAGCGACTTTTCTCGGACTTTGACCGGCATCCAGTGAAGGAAAAGATTCCCGAAGACAGCCAGGCTGCGCGTGCGATTGGTGTTGGCCGGGCCACGGCGGAAGATGGATTTCCAAACCTTCGTCTCGCGAAGG
>DATFSR010000063.1:0-26713 GCA_035262505.1 Candidatus Acidiferrum sp.
CGAGTAGGAGGAAGGCAACACGGCGGCCCACACAAATCGCGAGTGGACCGTCGGTCCTGCGTAGTCTAAGAACCCGCGCACGCTGAGAAACAACATGCACGAGAACCGGGAGATCTCCAGCGCGCCTTGGTCCCGTAGTCAAGGCCGGTCCGCGAAGGCCACAAGCCGCAAGGCGGACACGCACGTGCTGGAGAAGTCGGACTGTGCCGTACTACCTGTGAACCAGCCGAACAAGGAAGGGCAACTTTCTGCGGAGGCTGGGGAGGGAAGGGCACAGACTCAGGAGAACATCGTTCAGTCGCACATGCACCCGACACAGAGCGGGCAGCGCATGTCCCAGGGGCTGGACGGTGTGCGGAAGGCAGCAAGGGAAAGAAAGCAGGAGCGGTTCACGGCTCTGCTCCACCACCTGACCATCGAGTTACTCCGCGACAGCTTCTACGCGCTCCAGCGTAAGGCCTCGCCCGGAGTAGACGGGGTGACATGGCGGGAGTATGAATCCGGGCTCGCAGATCGGCTCGTCGATCTACACAGCAGGGTTCATCGTGGAGCATATCGGGCAAAACCTTCGAGGCGAGTCTTTATTCCAAAGGCTGACGGACGGCAACGTCCGTTGGGCGTCGCGGCGCTGGAGGACAAAGTCGTTCAACAGGCCGTGGTGACGATCCTCAACCAGATATATGAGGTCGACTTCAAGGGCTTCTCTTACGGGTTCCGTCCCGGTCGCAGCCCGCATCAAGCGCTGGACGCGCTGACGGTGGGCATCCAACGGAAGCGAGTGAACTGGGTGCTTGATGCCGACATCCGTGGCTTCTTCGATAACCTGAGCCACGAATGGACCATGAAGTTCATCGAGCATCGGGTGACCGATCGCCGGATACTTCGCCTGATCCAGAAATGGTTGAAGGCTGGAGTTTCCGAAGATGGCCAGTGGTCGGAGACGGAAGTGGGTACGCCGCAGGGAGCAGTGGCATCACCGCTGATCGCTAAGGTGTACCTTCATTACCTCTTCGATCTCTGGGCTGATGTCTGGCGCAAGAAGGTGGCAATGGGCGACGTAATAGTCGTCCGCTATGCCGACGATCTTGTGGTGGGCTTTCAGCACCGAACGGATGCTGAGCGTTTCCTGAAAGAGTTCCGGGAACGACTGGTGAAGTTCGGTTTGGAACTACATCCGGACAAGACACGACTGATCGAGTTCGGGCGGTTTGCCGCTCGAGACCGAAAGCAGCGGGGAGAGGGAAAGCCAGAGACCTTCACATTCCTGGGCTTCACCCACTACTGTGGGCAGCGCCACAAGAGCGGAACCTTCACCGTATGGCGGATCACTGCGAAGAAACGAATGGTTGCGAAGCTTAAAGCCATCAAGGTCGAGCTTCGACGCCGGATGCACGATCGCATGGCCGAGGTCGGTGCTTGGCTCCGGAAGGTCGTGCTCGGTTACTACCAATACCACGCTGTTCCCGGGAACACGACACAGCTGCGCATCTTCAAACTTCGCGTAGGTAGGCTATGGCAGAGCGCTCTGATCCGCCGTAGTCAACGCGCACAGATGCGTTGGGAACGTTTTACCCCAGTCCTGAGCCGGTGGATTCCTTCGCCCCGCGTTCTGCACCCCTATCCCGATGCACGCTTCTACGCCACACATCCTTCGTAAGAGCCGTATGCGTAGACGCGCTTGTACGGATCCGCGCGGGGGGCGATCAGCGATGGTCGTCCCTACCGCGACAGTAATCCACTTGCAAGAAAAACGCGCTTTTCGCTGAAGTGGCGCTCGGTTGCGACGCGGGTCGGTCAAGGGAGGGGAATTGGCGGGAGCGATTGGACTCGAAATTCGCAACCTCCTGCGTGACAGGCAGGCGGTCCAACCACGTGTGAAAGAACTCACATCCCGTGGCCCAAAACTTTATCCCAATTTATCCCAATACGCTGCCAAACGTGTCCAAACCGCCCAAAGCGAGCCGAACGGTGCCTTTGGTTTTCATCAACTTACCAGCGAGCCAGAGCGCAATCACCCGCCTTGAAAACCGTTAGGCTCGAAAGGGTCTCGGGGGTTCGAATCCCCCCTCCTCCGCCACAAACAAAATGGGACACACAGGTTACCTATGTCTCAGGCTGCTCAGTTCTGTTTTTGTGCCCGGCTCGTCGGGCAGTCTCTCCCATAATAGTTGATCTTCCAGCTAATTCCGGCATTTTCAAAAGCGCCCAGCGCATTGCGAAAGCCTATACTGGAATCCTTGAGAGTATGACTTCCTCCCGCACGATCACCTGGGCCGTAGGCATATGGCTGGCCGTCCTGGCTCTGTACGCAGGGATCTCCTTGTCGCTTCCCCGAGGTTCACAGACGCTCGTCGATTTTGGAAACGTCGTCCAGTGTATCGTGCCGCTGATTGCCAACGCGGGGCTGCTGCTCAACGCCGGCACTCCCTACTGGCGGCGCAACATTTTTTGGATGCTGATCGCCCTGAGTTGCACGCTGTGGATGATGGGGCAGTTTCAGTGGACGTATTACGAGGTCTATCTTCATCGGCCTCTTCCCGGGTTGTATGCGGGTGACATTCTGTTCTTTTTGCGGGGCATCCCCTTTATGGCCGCGCTTGCCCTCCTGCCGCACCGCAAGAGCGGCGAAGTCCGCACGCGCCTGGGATATATGGATTTCGGCTTGCTGTTGACGTGGTGGACCTATATCTACGTCTTCTTTGTTCTTCCATGGATTTATGCCACGCCTGCTTCTCCGCAATACAATCACAATTTCAATGTCATCACCGACACGCAAAACGGCGTTATCGTTTTCTGGCTGATATTTTTGTGGCTGCGGAGTCAGGGCGCGTGGAAGAGGGTTTACTTCCATTTGATGGGCGCTTCCGTGGCCTACATGCTTGCCTCTTTGGTCGTGGACGTGCAAAGCGATGTTGGCATTTACTACACGGGAAGCTTGTACGACCTGCCGCTCATTTCTGCATTTTTCTGGTTCGCGCTCGCAGGCTTGATTGCTTATTCGAATCGCGCCCAAATGGATGCTACTCAACCCGAGGAGTCGTCGGATTTCTTGGGGGATTCCTCACCAAGTATCCACGGCTGGTCCAGCCGGCTGGCCATGGCCGCCGTGCTGTCTCTGCCCCTCCTTGCCTTGTATAGTTTGCGTGCCGATCGGGCAGAGCCGGACGTTCGCGATTTCCGTCTCGTGACAACCATGGTGGCGGCGTTGCCGCTGGCGGGGCTCATTTTTGTGCGCAGTCACTTCGCGGAGACGGACCGGGCCCGATTGCTCGTTCAGTCGGAGCAAGCACTGGAAAATCTAAAGCGGCTTCAAGCCCAACTCGTCCAAACCGAAAAACTCGTTTCGCTGGGGCAGCTTGCCGCCGGCGCGGCGCATGAAATCAATAATCCTCTTGCCGCTATCCTTGGTTTTTCGGACCTGCTGGCTGACGACGAAGCTTTGCCGGACAAGGCGCGTTCCACAGCTTCGAAAATCCGCGAACAAGCGCGGCGAACGAAAACGCTGGTTGGAAATCTGCTGAGCTTCGCAAGACAGGTTCCTCCGGAGCGCACGCTCCTGGACATCAACACCGTGGTGAACAATGCCGTGCAGCTTCGCACTCTCGATCTTCGCTCTTCCACGACGCGCATTGAGACGCTGCTTGAGTCCGTGCTCCCCGGAGTGCGCGGCGACGGCAACCAGCTTATGCAAGTTTTCTTCAATCTCATCAGCAATGCCGTTGACGCCATGGAGTCGCACAAAGGCGGCGTCTTGACCATCAAAACCATGCGCGACCGCGGCAACGTGGTCATTTTGTTTTCAGATACTGGTCCGGGCATCAAGGAACCGCATCGCGTTTTCGATCCTTTTTACACCACCAAACCCGTTGGCAAAGGCACAGGGCTGGGCTTGAGCATCTGTTTCGGCATCGTCCAGGAACACGGCGGAAAAATCCTTTGCTATAACCGGCAGGAAGGAGGCGCGGTTTTCCGTGTCGAATTGCCTGCGGTCCTCGCGGCGTTCCCCGCCAGGGAATTACAGCAGCTCACAACGCAAAGTTCGAATCCGCACAAACCCGGCTAGCTGCGGTCTCCGTTCTCTTCCTGCACTCGCTTTCATAAAACCGCTTGCAACCCGTGTTAGAGTTTTCCATCCCGAAGCCCGCGCCTGGGGGAGCCGGAATCATGGAAATTGCCATTCGGACACAGAAGCTGTCCCGCAAATTTGGGAATCTCGCAGCCGTTGATGGCATGGATTTGCAAGTGGCCGCGGGGCAATTCTTCGGTTTCCTCGGGCCGAACGGCGCGGGAAAATCCACCACCATCAAGATGCTAACCGGCTTGCTCGCGCCGACGTCGGGAACCATGGAATTGCTCGGGCTGGACTTTGCCGCGCACCCCGTGGAAGTAAAACGCCAGATCGGCGTGGTGCCGGAAGGGATGGGGCTTCTCGAAAGGCTCACGGGCTCGGAGTATTTACAGTTCGTTGGGCGCATGTATGGATTGGACCGCGCGACAACGCAGCGTCGCGCGTGCGAGCTGTTGGATTTCATGCAGCTTGCCGACCGCCCGAAGACCTTGATCGCCGATTACTCGCACGGCATGCAGAAAAAGCTGGCGCTGGCGGCCGCCGTCATCCACGGACCACGCATCTTGTTTCTGGACGAACCATTCGAGGGCGTTGACGCTCTTGCAGCTGGCGCGCTCAAAGCACTTCTTGGCCGCATGATAGAGCGCGGTACGACGATTTTCCTGACTTCTCACGTTCTGGAAATTGTCGAGCGCCTTTGCAGCCATGTCGCCATCATTCACAAAGGAAGGCTCGTGGCGCAGGGTTCGCTTGAAGAATTGCGCGCGGGAATTTCCGGTGAGGCCGGCGGCAAGACAACGCTTGAGGAAATTTTCCTCTCCATCGTAGGCCAGGATGGCGCGGAGCGTCCCCACCTGGAGGAGCTCTCATGGCTGATGTAGCCGGCCGCGCCGGGATTCTCACCCAGGTTCGCCTGGTGGCTGGCTTGCGGTGGCGCATGCTTCGCAATGGCCTGCGCAAGGAAAGCCGGCGGCTTGATCTCATCGGCCTCATTTTCGCGGGTATTTTCAGCGCTTTTCTTGTGGTCGGATTGTCTTTCGGGTTTTTCGCCGGAGCCTATAACTTTCTTTCCCTGGGCCGTTCCGGTTGGATGAGCTTGCTATTCTGGGGCATTTTTGTTTTCTGGCAGTTTTTCCCCATGTTCGCCGCGGGGTTCGGAGCGGGCTTCGAGTTCCGCACGTTGCTGCGCTTTCCGCTGAATCTCAGTTCGTTCTACATCATTAGCTTGGCCTATGGGTTGGCGGATTTCTCCGCTCTCGCGTGCATCTGCTGGCTTGTTTCCATGACCTTAGGCGCGACGGCAGCAAAGCCGGCAGTCCTGCCAGCGATGCTGCTCGTGGTTGCGTTGTTCGTTTGGCTCAACGTGACTTTGGAGCGTCTGGTCGGTTCGTGGCTCGAGCGATTGTTCTCGCGCCGCAGGACCCGCGAGCTTTTTTTCGCGTTGTTCATCCTTTCGATGGTTTCCCTCAACCTCATCGAGCCCGTCACGCGCCGTTACGGCTCGATTCTGCGGCCACTGGGGCAGCGGCTCCTTCCTTATCTTTCATGGTTTCCGCCTTCCCTTGCAGGCAAAGCGGTTGCCTCCGCCGCGCAGGCTCATTTTGGGGGCGTCCTTCTTACTTGTGCGGGACTTTTGGTTTACGCGGCGGTGTTCAGCGGTTTCCTTTGGATGCGCTATGCCAAGCAACATCGCGGTGAAGAATTGAGTGAAACAGCTGCGCCCGCGCGCGCCGCTTCGCGGGCCGTCGCGAAAACAGATGATGCTCCAGACCATTTGAGCGCGCTGTCGCCTCAAGTTGCGGCAGTGGTTCGCAAGGAGTTCCGCTATCTCACGCGCAACAGCTTTGCGTTTTTTTCTCTGATCATGCCCCCGATTATGGTTCTCATCTTCAGCTCGATGTTTTCTGGAAGACACCCGACCACCCAACATCCGGTTTCACCGGAGATGCTTTTTCCCGGCATCATGGCGTACCTCGTGTTGATCCTGGTGGCGCCCGCTTACAACTGCTTTGCCTTTGAAGGCCGCGGCATTCAAACCTACTTCATGGTGCCGCTGCGTTTTCGCGAAATTTTCCTGGGAAAGAATCTGTTGCTCTTGTCGGTGCTCGCGGTGGAAATGGGTTTATCGCTGGGCATGCTCGCCTGGCGGCTGGGCTTGCCGTCGCTTCCCGTTTTCGCGGCCACATTAACGGCCATCGTATTCGCGGTGATTGGGCAATTGAGCTTGGCCAACTGGTCTTCTCTCAACTTTCCTCGCAAGCTGGAATTTGGCCAGATGCGCGGGCAGCGCCAGTCGGGAATGGCCGTGCTGATCGCCTTTGCCGCACAGTTTTTGTTCGGCGGAGTTTGCGCGGTTATCCTTTTCGCCGGGCGCTGGACGGAAAACCGCTGGCTTCCCGCCGAAGCGTTTACGTTGCTCGCGGCCGCTGCGGTAGGTGGGTATTTTGCTTCGCTCGATGCGCTGTCGCGAGTCGCCGAAAAGAAAAAAGAAACACTGATTGAAGCCCTGTGCCGGTGACGAATTTCAAGTTCACGTTTGCAACAGGAGAATCACTCATGAGGCAGCGCGTTTGGACGCTCGGTTTCGCCGTTGCGCTTCTGTCGGTCGCTTGTTGCGCAAGAGGGCAGACACCGATAGACCTCGCGCGTTTTGATCAAATCCCCGCGGTATCCGGCTACGAACAGGCGCTCATCGAGGAAATTCGCGGCCAGCTTCGCGGACTCTCTCCCAAGACTGACAATCTCGGCAATCTTTGGGTCAGTTTCGGAAGCGGTTCGCCGCATCGTCTGCTGGTGACCTCGGTGGACGAACCGGGGTACGTCGTCAGCGACATTACGCCCGATGGCTTTCTGCGCGTGCAGCGCTTGCCGCAAGCCGCGCCCAATCCCGTATTTGACACACTGCATTTTGCGCAGCCCATTTGGGTCATGACGCGGTCCGGAAAAAAAGCCCCCGGAGTTTTCGCCGGGCTTAGCGTTCATCTTCAGCCCGCCCGCGTGAACCTGCCGAAGATGAATCATCCCGACGAAATGTACGTGGACATCGGCGCGAGCAGCTCCGAAGAAGTTCGTGCTGCGGGAGTGGAGCTTCTTGATCCTATCGCATTGCAACGAAAACGGTTCCCCGTCGGACAGAGTGGAGAAGCAGGGCCGGGCACAGGCGAACGTTTTGGAAGCGCAGCGCTCTTGCATTTGCTCGAGCGGGTCAAGGACAGCAAAGCAAAAGGCACGACGAGTGTCGCATTCGTGACTCAACAATGGGTCGGCGGGCGCGGCCTGAATCGTCTGCTAGAAGAGCTAAGACCCGACGAGATGATTTTTGTGGGCCGCATCGCATCAGGCGGCAAAGGCGCGGCCCGACCTGCGCCCGGCGAGGGCGTGCTGCTTGGAGTGGAAGATGCGTCTTCGGCATTGAAAGGATTCTCCGCTGAGATCGAAGCCCTTGCCGACGCTGATCGTGAGCGCCTGACGCCGATGAATGCGAGCCCGCCTCGCATGGCCGGCTACGCAAAACCAAATGCGCTTCCGGAACGCTTCGCGCAGCTTGGGATTCCGACCCTATGGCCAGTGACTTCTGCAGAATTCATTTCCTGGGACGACCGCGGAAACTTAGAGCGCCTTCTGGAGGCCTATCTGCAGATTCCTAAGTCCCGGGCTGGTGCCGGCGAAGGAGGCTCTGTATTTGGCGTGGTTCCCAACATATTTCAGGCATTGGTGGAAGCTTATGGCGCAAGTGGGCACGAGGAAAATGTTCGTAAGGTAGTTCTGAATCGTTTGGATCCGAGATTATCAAAAAAGGTGCAGACGGATGCGGCAGGTAACCTCATCCTCCATCTTGGCGACGAGAAGCCCACGGGCAAATCGCCGCGGATTGCTTTTGTTGCGCATATGGATGAGATCGGCTACGAAGTGAAAAAAATCGACGATGACGGACGCTTGCTGGTGTCGGTGTTGGGTGGTGGATATCCGGAATATTTTCTGGGGCACGTGGTGCTGATTCACAAAAGCGATGGAACCTCATCGGGCGGCGTACTTGAACTTCCTGCAGGCTGGGAACAACCAGGATTTGAGTGGCCCCACGGGCCGCGCTCGCTAGATGAGTCTGTCCATGTTTATGTGGGCACGCGTTCTGCAGAGGAGACTCAGAAACTCGGGATCAAAGCCGGAGATTGGATCACCATTCCCAAAGAATATCGCCCGCTGACCGGCACACGCGCGAACGCCCGCAGCTTCGATGATCGCGTCGGCTGCGCAGCACTCGTGCAAGCTGTAAATGCGCTCGGGCCGGACCTGCAGGGCCGCGACGTCACGTTGATTTGGTCTACCGAGGAGGAGGTCGGCCTCAAAGGTGCTGCCGCGGCGGCGGAGCGCATGGCCAAAGAAAACCGGACGCCCGATTTCGTTTTTGCCATCGACACGTTCGTCAGCTCCGACTCGCCGCTGGAATTGAAGCGCTTTGCCGACGCTGAAATCGGCAAGGGCTTCGTCATTCGAGCCGTGGACAATTCAAACATCACGCAGCGCGAATACGTGGACCGCGTCGTCAAGCTCGCGCGCGAAAACGGCATTCCGGTGCAATTCGGCGTGACCGGAGGTGGCAACGATGGCGCCGTCTTCACGCGCTATGGTTCGCTGAATATTCCTTTGGGCTGGCCGCTTCGCTATTCGCATTCTCCCGGCGAAGTCATTGACACGCGCGACCTCGACGCACTCGCCAAAATCATTGCTGTTCTTGCCAAGAACTGGTGAGGATGCACACGGATTCGAACCGAGGTGCGAACCTGCCCGGGGCCAGTGACCCGGCACGATGGCACTAAGTTGATTCTCTAGACAAACTACTTTGCGCTTACCAAGCACAAAGCCGTCTGCTCGTGTCGTTCCCCCGCGAGACGGGACTGCGGAGTCAGACCGTCTTTCCCAGGAATTCGGCGTAACGCGCGGCGATCACATTCCAGGAAAAATGGCGCTGCTGCGCGATCCAGCTTCGCTGCGCCAGTGAAGCGCGATAGTGCTCGTCTTCCAGCACATGAAGCAATACTTCGCCTAAGTTGCCGTTTTTTTGCGGCGAGTAGAACGCCACCCCTGCATCCTTGATGTGCGAAGACGTTTCGGGCCCTTCCGCCGCAATGACCGGCAAGCCGCACGCAATGCCCGCAATCGCGCTGCTTCGCCGTGTGGAAATCGGCCCGCGCACAAAGAGCAGCACGTCGCAATCCGACATGGTTCGCACGACTTCTTCATTCGAAAGCAAGCCCAGAACCTGAATCTCCACTGGAACGCCGTCCAGCCGTTTGCGCAATTCTTCTTCCGCGTCTTTCGCGTGCCGGCCAAAAACGGTGAGCTTCAAATTCTTTACGCGCGCAGCTGCACATCTGACTGCATCGCTAATTTCTCCAACTTCCCTTTGCATGAACCTTGCGCCCGTCACACTGAAGACCGCAATGCTCAGTTTGCCGTCGCCCGCGCCGCTCGTTCGGAAAGCAGCCTCTCCCGCCACCACAAGATTTGCTCCCACGGGAATGAAGATCGCCTGTGTGTAATAGGCTTGCATCCAGGTGAGCTTCTCCATCGGAACGGTGAAGACCGCTACTTCGCAGGCGTCCATAGCGCGACGCATGGCGTGAAGTTGGGCGCTGTACCGAAACCGGTCCATCAAACGCGGTCCGGTAAACGGCTCCACGTCGTGAAAGACAACGCCGATGCGCGCTCCCGCCCTTTTCAGAATGTGTAGCACGCGGGAGAATCGCAGCGGGAAGCCGCGCGCGGACCACGCCAGCGCCGTGTATTGCACTAGGACCCAGGAATCCTTCCACGCTTTTGCGCGTCGCCGGAGGGAGCGCAAGGCGCGAGGCCATCCCCGCTCTTTCCAAGCGAAGCGTTCAATGGCCAGGCTGATTCCGCGCGCGCGAAGAGCGCCGCCGAGATAGTTGCAATATTCTTCCACGCCATCCGTGGGCGTGTCGGCTCGTCCCAGAAGAGCAATGGCGCCTTGCCGGATCATTCGCGGGCGCTCCTTTTTCGACGAGGGAGCTTCCGATGACCAGCGCGTCCATCCCCGAGCTGAACAACGTCCGAATCGCCGGTCGGGGTGTGCACGATGGCTTCGCCGCGCAAATTAAAGGAAGTGTTCATATCACAGGAACGCCCGTGCGCTTTTCGAACCCATCAATCAGTCGCCAATTGGCTCTGGGCCAGAACGAAAGCGTCGACTGCCTGGCGGTCCCCGAGGTGCACGCGAGCATCTCTTGCCTACGGTGTCCTAGGCCGCGTTTCGCCCAACCCGCTTGCTTCTTCCGCCTAGTTCTGTCCCGTTTTGTGCTACCTTAATTGTAATTGTTGCCTCTGCGAGGCGATGATTTCCTCGAGAATCTCGTCCAGCCCCCGCGTGATTTTCCAATTCGGAAAATCCCCATTGAATTTCGCGAGGTTCGAGATGTAGCAGATGTGGTCGCCTTTTCGCGCTTCCTCGACATAACGCCACGCCAATTGCTTGCCGCTCATCTGCTCGATGCGCTCGATGGCTTCGAGGATCGAAATACTATTTTCGCGGCCTCCGCCAAGGTTGTAGACTTCGCCGGGCCGCGGATTGGCAGCAAACTCCTCGATCGCCCGCACGACATCATGACTGTGGATGTTGTCGCGTACCTGCTTGCCTTTGTAGCCAAAGACGGAGTAAGTCCCGCCGCTGAGCGTGACTTTCACGAGGTACGACAGGAATCCGTGCAGCTCCACGCCGGAATGCGCGGGCCCGGTCAAACAGCCGCCGCGAAAAACTCCGACATTCATCTTGAAATACCGCCCGTACTCCTGTGCGACGAGGTCAGCGGCGGCTTTGGATGCGCCGAACAGCGAGTGCAGCGTGCGATCAATCCGGCAATTTTCATCGATGCCGTCATAATCTTCCGACCGCGCGTAGTCATAGCGCTTCTCGAGTTCCTTCATAGGAATTTCATTGGGCGCATCGCCATAAACTTTGTTCGTGCTCATAAATATAAACACCGCTTCCGGTGAATGCTGCCGCGTGGCTTCGAGCAAATTCAGTGTTCCCATAGCGTTCACTTCAAAATCCAGCAGGGGAATGTCCCTGGCCTTGTCGTGCGAAGGCTGCGCCGCGCAATGCACGATCAAGTTGAACTGCTGCGTTCGAAAGAGTTCTTCGACCGCGGCGCGGTCCCGAATATCCAGCGGGGCGTGCCGGAAGCGCCTCGTTGCGCGCTTCAGCCTTTCCAGGTTCCACAACGTGTCTCCCGCCGGGCCGAAGAATTCGCGGCGCATGTTGTTGTCCACGCCGGTTACTTCATGGCCTTGGCGGTCAAAATGTTCCACGGCTTCCGAGCCGATCAAACCGCTGCTTCCGGTGACGAGTACCTTCACGTTGGAAGTCTCCCGCAAAGGAGGATATCAGCAATTCGAAGTTCTCTTAGTCCCGCCAAAGTAGTCTCGAGATCGTCATAGGGAAGTTGCCATTGAGGGAAAGACCCTAGTTGTCTATGAGTTTTCGTAGAGCTCTCAATACGTGTTTCTGTATTCTTTATAAGACCATTCCAACGCTATGAACAGAATAGGAAGGTTGTGATTACCAGCCAAGGGGAGCAGCCCTATGGAAAGTTTTGAGTAGGCAATAGTACCTCTTTCGATAATTGTTTTCCCGGGGAGATTGGAGGATGCTCTTGGACTGAGGACGAGGCGCAATCAGCGCTTCCCGTGGATGGATCAGCATGCATTGGTGGATGTTGATTCCGATTGCGGCGGTCATTGGGGTTTTTCTCTACGGATTGTTCCGCTGGGCTTCCGGTGCTCCGGAGATCGACCCGGAGGGCGCCCGGGAGCATTTTCGCGAAGAGCAAGATTGGCGCGGGCTACACCGCTCGGGCATTGACGCGGCCCCGCACCGACAGCGGTGACCGTCACACGCACCTTAACCCCTAAATTTTCGACGTGACTCCATCGGTTGGGGTTCGCATAAGTCTTTTAGATTCAATTTGTTAAATGGCGTAACGGCCGAGTGCGCTTGGTTATCCTGTGCGTTAACTGTCCCTTGGGAGTGCATCGGATGTACTATTGGTGGCTCCCAACCCTTCTTTCAAACTTGCCGCAGGCCAAATCCCCGCTTTGGGAACATTGCAGGAGGGTGCGATGGGTAGGTTTTCTCGTACTTGGCAACTGGTCAAGCAGAGCTTTGTCATACTGCGCTCCGACAAGCAGTTGATGCTGTTTCCAATCCTTTCGGCGGTCAGTTGCCTGATTGTGACGGCGATTATCGCCACGGGTGGAACGCTGCTGATAATGCCTTCGATTACTACAGCGGCGGCCGCAGGCGAAAGGTTTCAACCGAACCACTCGCCGATGTTCCTGATTGGCATGTTCACGATGTACGTGGCCAACTATTTCATCATCGTGTTTTTCAACGTGGCGCTCGTCGGTGTTGCCAACAGCCGGTTGATGGGCGGGAACTGGACTTTCCGCGACGGCATGGAACTGGCATGGGCGCGCAAGGGAACGATTCTCCAGTGGGCGTTTGTGGCCGCCACGGTGGGCATGATCTTGCGCACTGTGGAAGAGCGCATGGGGCTGATCGGCCGCATCGTGATGCGCATAATCGGCGTCGCCTGGGCGCTGGCCTGCTACTTTGTCGTGCCGGTGTTGGCGTTTGAGGACCTCTCGCCGGTTGCAGCGGTCAAGCGCTCCTCAAAGCTCTTCCGCGACACCTGGGGCGAGAAGGTCATCGGCGGGTTGAGCTTCAGCCTTGTCTCCCTCGTCCTGATGCTGCCGGCTTTTGGCCTGTGGTTCGCGGCTATCGTCCTTGGCGGCGTCAAAGGCATGATTGCTGGTTTTGCCCTCTTGATCCTCTACATCCTCGTGCTTTCGGCGATGATGTCGGCGGTCCAGGGCATCTTCAACGCGGCGCTGTATCGTTACGCCTGCTTCAAGCAGGTTCCGGCGGGGTTTGATGCGGACCTGGTTAGGTCGGCCTGGACTCCAAAGAGCTAGGGACGAATCGCGGTTATCTCGTGCACAAGGGGAGCTTAGGCTCCCCTTTTTGTTACCGAAGTCCTTTGCGGGCCATGCCGTCTGGAAGGGATTCCAAGCACGGTTTGAAACCTGCGCCGCGTGGGATGCGTCTCATAGCCAAGCGCGTGTGTTGGCTGCTTATCGAGGTGGCCAGGCAAGACACGGAGTGACTCTAACCCCTAGAGCATCCGAACGTCAGCCTGGCCACTATTTTTTGTGAAATTCATAATTCCCCTGCGCAGCCTGGAAAGCGTAAAATGAACTTCCCAAAAGGCCGGATTCCGGTTCTGGAACCTCGTGATGATGCGTCTTCTGAAAGAACGAATTCTTGGCGGCGGCAAGAGCGGCTCAACTGCTTTAACGCTCGGGCCGCTGGAATTGGAATTGATGCAGATTCTGTGGTCGCGAGGCGAAAGCAATGTCCGCGACGTCGTCGGCAATCTGGATCGCTCGCTTGCGTACACCACCGTCATGACCACGCTTGACCGTCTCTACAAGAAAGGCTTTCTCGAGCGCCACATGCCGGATCGCGCGTTTGTCTACTCACCGCGGTTTTCGCGGGAGGAATGGGATCGCCAACGGGCGGAAAGCGTCGTTGCCGGATGGCTTGCGGGTTCGCGGCCGTCGCGCGAATTATTGTTCTCTTCGTTTCTCGACGCGGTCGGGGAACATGACGCCAAACTCCTTGACGAACTGGAGAAAAAGATTCGCACGAAGCGCCGCGAAATGCGGCGCCGGGAGCGCTCATGAACGCGGCTTACTTGTTTCGGCTGGCGTGTCTGAGCTTGGCCTCCTTCTTCCTGGTCAATGGCGTTGTGGGTGCCGCTGCAACCCTTTTTTCCGGGGCGGCGATTCGAATTGCGGGAAAGGTGCGGCCCCGGGCCGCGGCGCGCTTTCTGTTCCTGCTACGAATCCTTCCCTCAGTACTTGGCGTAACGGTGGTGCTTGTCCTTTGCGTGCCCAGTTACCTTTGGCTCGAACCGCAGATCGCTTCCGAGCGCGTGGGCTTTGTTTGCCTGCTGCTAGCGGCCCTCGCGGGGATCGGGTGCTTCCGTTCCCTGCTGCGGACATCTCGGGCCATCAGGACGTCTTCGCGTCTCGGGGGCGAGTGGCGGCATTCCGGGAACAAGGTGCTGCTGACAGGGAAAGAATCACCGGGCATTTCGGATGAAATAGCCGTGGTCGTCCAGAGAAATGAACCGCTCTTGGCGCTGAGCGGTGTCTTCCGCCCGCGCATGGTGATTTCTCGCGGCGTGCTCACGGAGCTGTCGAAAGAACAGCTTGACGTCGCAGTGCGGCACGAAATCGCCCACCGCGATTCGCGCGACAACCTGAAGCGGTTGTTCCTTGTTCTCAGCCCAGAGTTTTTCCCCTTTGCCAACCGTTTTGTTGCGCTTGAAAAAACGTGGGCAAGATTCTCCGAATGGGCCGCGGACGACGAAGCCATGCAAGGGGACTCTCAGCGCGCTCTTTCTCTTGCCGCAGCGCTGTTGCGAGTGGCGCGAATGGGCGCGGGTCCTCGGCTCTCGATACTGCATACATGTCTGCTCCCGGCAGATGACGATCTTTCAGCACGTGTAGATCGGCTGTTGTCTGTTGAGCCGCTTTCGCGTGAGACGACTTCGCATCCTCGTTTTCGCGGCGTCGTTCCTGGGGTGTGCTTTGCTGTTTGCGCCCTGATCTTCGTCAGCCTCCCTGCGGCACTCGCGTCCGTCCATCGTTTGTTGGAGCTATTTCTCCGCTAGGCTAGCGTACTACGACCTGTGGTAGTAGACGGCTGCATTCCGTAGCCTGTCTGTAATCATGACGATTCAATGGCACCCAATCCCATGGCTTCGCCTGGCTGAGCTTGTGTTCAGCACCGTTCTGGCGCTCTCGCCAGCCACGCTGCATGCGCAAAACCCGCGAGGGTCGCTTCGTGGGGTCGTCCAGGATGCGAGCGGCGCACGTGTTCCCGGAGCGCGCATCGTGGTGCAGGCGGCCGATTCGTCTTTGCAACGAGAGGTTTTGTCTGACGACACTGGCGAGTTCCGCATCGACGAATTGCAGCCGGATTTGTATCGAGTAAGGGTGCAAGCGAAAGGCTTTGCGGAGGCCAGCGCGGACGTGAAAGTCGCGGTGAGTTCGGTTCGCGAAATCACCGTGACACTGAAGCTGGCCTCGGTGCGGCAGGAAACAGTCACACTGGGCGGCGAGGAGTCGATCACCACGCAACGCATCGACACGGAAGGTGCGGTCCATCAGACGGTGATTACTTCGCAGGATCTCGAGACGATTCCACTGGCGGCGCGTAGCTTCGCGAATATTGCGTACCTGGCGCCGGGGACCGAGCCGGTCGAGCCTTCCGACCCCACCAAGGCGCGCATCACCGCGGTCTCCACCGGTGGAAGCTCCGGACTGAACAATGATCTTTCCGTGGACGGCGGCGACAATTCGGATGATTGGATCGGCGGGTTTCTGCAAAACTATTCGCCCGAGACGATTCAGGAATTTGCCGTGGCGACGGCGCAAGAGGGCGCGGAGGTGGGCCGGACGACGGCCGCCGCCGTGGTGATCTCCACAAAGAGCGGTACGAATGAGTGGCACGGCGACGAAGCGTTTTACGAACGCGACGCTGCGCTGAACGCGCGCTTCCCGATTGACAATCCCGTACCGAATCCGAAACAGCCCTTTTCGCGGCAGAACTATGTGGGGACGCTCGGGGGGCCGGTCGCGAAGGACAAGTTGTGGGTCTTCGCTTCACTGGAGTATGTGCACGAAAACGCGAGCATCGCGTACAGCGCGAACAGCCTGGCGGAGTTCGATGCGCTTTCACAGCTAGCGCAGCAGGGGCTTATTTCGGGCGTGAGCTCGATTACCGTACCGAGCAGCGTGCCGATTCCTTTTCGCGATTATCTTGGGTTACTACGATTCGACTGGGCGCAGTCGGACCGCTCGCATTGGTTTCTGCGCACGTCGTTCGACAGCTACACGACACACAACGCGCTGGTGCAACAGGCCACGCTGCCGTCAACCGGAGCAACGACCCACAACAATTACTTCAATCTGGTGGCCAGCAATCAGTTTTCGTTCAGCCCTTCGTGGGTGGCCTCATTCCTGGTCGGCGCGAGCGGGTTGCACCTGACGCAATCGCGTAACTCGAACCTCGGTTTGGCGCTGGCGTTTCCGTTCAGCACGACAACGAGCACGATTTCGGGCTTTGAAACGTTTGGCGATCAGCAGTTTGTTACGCCGATCACCGCGTTTCCAATCGAACGGAATCAGGAAAAGTATCAACTGCGCTATGACGTGAGCCACTTAGCGGGCAGACATGACGTGCGCTTCGGCGTGAACTTCATTCACGAGCCGGTACTGAGCGGAGCGCTGGCCGCCAATCAGGAGACGGTGGTCACTTACCCGCAAGATCCCAGTTTCTATGTCGCGAGTCCGGTAGCGCTCACAACGTGCTCTTCTCCGAATCCCGACCCGAACTGTCCCGCGGCCAATACCCAAGGACCGAGCGATGGAAGCTTCTCGCAAAATGTGCAGCGCCTTGGATTGTATGCGGAAGATTCGTGGCGCGTGACAAAGCCGCTGACGATTAGCCTGGGGCTGCGCTACGACACGACGTATGGCTTGTTCATCGCGTCGGGTCACGATCAGGGTTTCAATCCCACATTGGCGGGCAACGGAATCATTTCGGGTGTTCCGCACGACTACCGGAAGGCGTTTGCACCGCGGCTGGGAATGGCGTATGCGCCTCATGGGTCTTCATCCACCGTGTTGCGCGGCGGAGTGGGGCTTTACTACAACGACCTGACGCAGAACGGCTGGGTGGAAGCGTTCACCGCGGTGAATCGGGGCAATTTGGCGAATGGCACCAGTCCGACATCGCTAATCGACCCAAAGTACAGGACACCGTACGCGCTGCATGCCACGGCGGGAGTCCAGCACGCTTTCAATGCCAACTGGACTCTGAGTGCGGACTATACCCTGGAAACCGGCATGCATGGCTACCGGCGCTACGATTACCCGAACGTTTCGATCTTCCGGACCGACAATCGCTCCAGCTACAAAGCGCTGATGTTTCATTTACAGGGAAATGCTGCGAAGCGGCTGAGTCTGGTGGCCAATTATACGCTTTCGAGCGCGAAAACCTGGGGCTGCCAGATTGGCGAGCTGTTTGATTACGTCAACGGGGTGTGCGATCCATTTAATCCGTTTGCGCCGGGCGACTATGGGCCCTCAGGTGAAGATGTGCGGCATCGTGGGGTGATTATCGGCACAGTCCACGTGCCCGCCGGATTCGAGGTTTCCTGGCTGTTTCAAGCAGAAAGTGCGCGGCCCTTGACCTTGATCACGCCGGCTACGGGCAATCGCGCGACAATCAACGGTGTGGAGACTTCGCTCGATGAATTTCGCGGCACGCCTTATGTCCAGATGGACATGCGCGTCACTCGCCCTATCAAGTTTCGAGAGCGCTGGACGGTTTCGCCCTTCGTGGAATTCTTCAATCTTTTCAACCGCAACAATCCTGGAAACAACTACATCAGCGACATCAGCGCCCTGCCGACACCGGTCAACAATCTTGCCAATGTCACCTCCGTTTGTCTGGATCCTCCGGCCTGCACCCAGAATCGCGCGGTCACGAGCGGCAATCAGTTGCTCTTCCCGGCGGGCGCGCTGGGCGATTTCTTCGGCCCCGGCACCACCGCGGGCATTCCCTTCGCCGCACAGACAGGGCTCAAACTCACCTTTTGACGTGAAGAACTTTTTGGATTCAGGGTGTTCGTCCTTTCTCTCAGGCTACGCTGCTTGGTGGTATAGTCTCCCCAAGTAAGCGAGTGCCCAGGAGAAGTGACCGTGTTTCGTGCAACTCTTCCAGCTTTGCTCGCCTGTCTGTTTTGTTTGCAATCAGTAGCGCAAGAGAGCTCCGATCCCGTGGGTCAGGCTCTTGCTCAAGGAGACCTCTACCTTTCAAAACGCAAATATGAGCTTGCCTTGGACGCCTATCACAAGGCGGACAAACTCTCGCACCACACCTCTGCCACAGCTTTCCTAAAAATCGCCACTATCGAGAAAAAGGCCGGCGCTTTCCCCGAAGCCCTGGACGATGCGAAAAAGGCCATCAAAGCCGGCGGGGAAAGCAAAGCGGTAAACATCCAGGCGTTGCAGTTCCGCGCAAGCCTGCTCGCACAAATGGCCGGCAAGCCCACGGACAAGAAGCTGAAAGAGGCGGAAGCGGAGTTGCGCGAGGCGCTTGCGCTGGATTCGAATAACGCGCTGACGCATCTCGATCTCGGCATGATTCTGCTTCGCCAGGAACGCGATGCGGAAGGCATCCCCGAGCTGGACACTTTTATTGCTTTGCCGGGAGCAACTCCCGACGCGGTAGCGGAAACACGCCTGGTGATTGCCAATCCCATTCGCGCGCGCACGCCTTTTGCTCCGAAATTCTCTTTCACCGCGCACGACAATCAGCAGATTTCGAACGCCTCGCTTCGCGGCAGAGTCGTGCTACTGGATTTTTGGGGCACCTGGTGCCCGCCTTGCCGCGAGTCGGTTCCCATTTTGCGGGACTTGAACAAGAAGTATTTGGGGAAAGCTTTCCAGTTGGTCGGCGTCAGCTCCGACGATGACGAGGAGGTCTGGAAGACTTTCATTCAGGCTCAGCGTATGGACTGGCCGGATTACATTGATCTTTCAGACGAAGTACAGAAGGCGTTCAAGATCGATTCTTATCCCACGTTTATCGTTCTAGACAAAGATGGAGTCATCCGTTTCCGTCAATCCGGCGTAGGAGGAGAGACGGCCGGCGAACTGTCGGATGCCATCAACAAAGCGCTGAAGCGCGAGTCGGATCCGAAGCTGGCCGCGGTCGCGGCAGCGGAAACGTCGTCTGCGCCCGCTGCGGCTGCTGCACCTTCGGGGGCACCCACTTCCGTCTCATCAGCTCCGGCACCGCGAGCTTCCACTGCGGATGCAAAAACAGATTCGGGTTCGCCCGCAAAGTCTACGGACGTAGAAGCCGGCGTTGTTTCGGGAAATGCCTATAAGAACGCGGCGCTAGGGATGACCTTTCAGGTTCCTCAAGGACTGATCCCTGCAAGCGCGGAAGCTTTGCACACCGTAAACGATGGCAATGAGGCCGCAGCGAAAGCGGCACTCCTTCAACAGCATCCGGGACTCGCGAATTCTCATATTTCTATGCCCAAAACGGTTTTCTATGCCTCGCGCAAGGGCCAGTGGGACGGTCGGCGCCTGGACATTCCTTCGATTCGCATTAGTGCGGCGCCATCCCGCCTGGATGAGGTTACTCTGGACAACTTTCAGCAAATGGTGGAGAGAATGTCGGCCGCCTCTGGCCTGAAGCTCACCGGCCCGCCCATGGAATTCCGCGTGAACAAACATCCTTTCGTGCGGGCCGATTTCGACCGCAGCTTCGGCGCGGTTCACGTGTACCAGTCGATGGTCCAGACCATTGCTGGGGACTATCTTCTCAACATTGAAATCTATGCTTATTCCGCGGACGAACTTCAACGAGTGACCGCATCGCTTCAAACCATCACTATTTCGGATGAGGATCCCTGAGCGGTCGCCGCCGTTCAATCAATAACCCGGACTCGAGTTGCGGCTCACGCCGCGGATGCTATCCTTGAGGGGAACCCAGGGAGCTTTTTGACGAATCATGTTTGAGAACCTGACCGGGAAGCTGCAACGAGCCTTCAAAAACCTGCGCGGGCAGGGCAAGCTCACGGAAGAGCACCTGGACGCCGCGCTGGGTGAAATCCGCGAAGCGCTGCTCGAAGGCGACGTGAACGTCGGCGTTGCCGATGAGTTGCTCGCCAACATCCGCAAGCAGGCCATCGGCAGCGAAGTCATGCTGCAACTTTCGCCAGACCAGCAAGTTCTCAAAGTGGTGCGCGACGAACTGACGGCGCTGCTCGGCAAGCACGCGAAGCCGCTCTTCGCGTCGCGGCCGCCTTCGGTGTGGATGATCGTAGGCCTGCAAGGCTCCGGCAAAACGACGACGACAGGAAAACTTGCGAAATGGCTTTCGCAACATGGGCACCGGCCCATCGTGGTTTCCACGGACGTCTACCGGCCTGCCGCGCGCGAACAGTTGACCCAGGTGGCTAAAGCGATTGGCACGGCGATCTGGCCCGGCGCCGGCACGGACAAACCGCTCGAAATCGTGAGGGGTGCTATCAAGGAAGCAAAGCTTTCCGCGAGCGATGTCATCTTAGTCGACACCGCGGGCCGCTTGCACATCGACGACGAATTGATGAACGAGCTGGGCATGCTGAAAAAAGAATTGCAGCCCAGCGAAATCCTGTTCATCGCCGACGCCATGATCGGCCAGGACGCGGTGCGCTCCGCAGGCGAATTTCATAAGCGGCTGGGGCTTACGGGCGTAATTTTGACCAAGCTCGACGGCGACGCGCGCGGCGGCGCGGCGCTGAGCATCAGCAAAGTTTCCGGCGCGCCGGTGAAATTCGTCGGGCTTGGCGAAAAATACGATGCCCTCGAGGGTTTTTACCCGGAGCGCATCGTGTCGCGGGTTTTGGGAATGGGCGACATTCTCTCGCTGATTGAGCGCGCCGAACAGGCCGTCGATCGTAAGGCCGCCGAAGAGCTGGAACGCAAGCTCCGCAAGTCCGAATTTACGCTGGAGGATTTTCGCGATCAGCTTCGGCAGGTCCGCAAAATGGGCCCCCTGGAGCAAATTGTGGACATGCTTCCGAAGATGGGGCCGCTCGCGAATTTACCCAAAGACGCCAGCGTAGACGAAAAAAAGCTCAAGCAGGTGGAAGCGATTATCAACTCGATGACCAACCAAGAGCGGCGCGACCACAACGTCATTGACGGTAAACGCCGCAAGCGCATCGCGAAAGGCAGCGGCACCACGGTTCAGGACGTCAACGTGGTCCTCAAGCAGTACCTTCAGATGCGCACGATGATGAAGCAATACGGCGGCATGATGGCGCGCAGCAAGATGAAAGGCCTGGGCAAGCTCTCCGGTTTGTCCTGATCTCCGTAGGAATGCTAACCCCTTACAGCGTTGTTTCAATTAGTGGTGGACCAGAATGTCCGCTACCTTCAGCGAGAGCTTTTCCGGATCGAGGTCAGTGCGATTGGACAGGATGATTATGGTGAGATTCTCGCCTAGAAAGCGCTCGATCACGGTCCGAAAGCCCATCGTGCTTCCCGTATGCCACATGCGCCGGCGGCCATTGTAGGGATCGCGGAACCATCCGAATCCGTAGGAAACGGGCTTGCCGGGATGGAGGTTGTCGTCGTTGACCTCCGTGGGCCAGCGGGGTTCTGAGCCGTCGTTGAGCTTCACTGGAGTTAACGCGGGCTGCATTTCTTTTTCGCTGAGCAGGGTGTGGTTCCGTAATGCGTCGTCCCATTTGGCAAGATCTTCCAGGTTGGAATAAATGCCGCCGTCACCCAAGGTTGCTGACGTTGAACTCTGGTCGGTCTCCTGGAACGCGTCATGTTCCCTGGAGTGGCCGAACGCCCGATCTTCCACCTTGTTTTTTCCCTTTTGATGGACCAGAGTGTGGTCCATTTTGAGTGGAGTGAACATACGCTCGCCGAGGAATTCGCTATAAGGTTTTCCCGAAACCTTGGCGACAATAAGGCCCAGAACGACATAACCGGAGTTACTGTACGACCAGCTTGTTCCTGGAGCGAACTTTCCGCTCTTTTCTTTTTTCAGAAGTTCCAGGACTTCGGAGTCTTGAATCTGTTTTTCAGGCGACCACCGCTGACCGTTCGTTCTTTCCGCTCTTTCCATCAAGTCTTCGTAATCGGGCAAGCCGGAAGTGTGATTGAGGAGGTTTCGAATGGTGATCGATTTTCCGTAAACGGGAAAATCAGGAAAGATTTCCGTCAGCGTTTCGTCGTAGCCGAGTTTGCTGTCGTGTGCCAGGAGCATTATGGCCATGGCCGTGAATTGCTTGGTAAAGGAAGCCAGGCGGAAGTTTGTGTGCGCGTCGATTTTCGTTTTTGTGCGCAGGTCGCGCAAGCCGTAGCCCTGCTCGAAAACGGTTTTGCCATTTTCGCGGACCAGCGCTGCGAGACCAGGCGCGTCCGGGGCGGTCACGCCGGAGAAAAGGGCGTCGATTTTACTTTCCGCTGAATCTTCACGCGATTGAGCTCGCGACTCGCTTAGTACTCCTAAAACGAGAAACGCAAGCGCAAAACAAAGCAGAGTCCGAGCCAACTGCGCCTCCTGGAGCACGCCGAAGGATACCACGAGGCCATCTTTGCCAGCTGTTGGACCCGAGATGTTGCAAGCGACAATTTCATCGACGGTTACCCCTCAGTTGAGTTAGAGTTTAGGGACGAACCGAGGTGGGTACTAGACTAGGCCCGGCAAATGGCCAGAATGAGGGGCGGAAATGATCTTAGGGGAACGGCTGCGCACGGTCCGCGAACAAAAGGAATTGTCGCAAGGGGACATCGAGAAGCGTTCCGGTCTCCTGCGCTGCTACATTTCTCGCGTGGAAAACGGGCACACTGTTCCCGCGGTGGAAACACTGGAGAAACTTGCGCGGGCATTGGAAGTTCCGATGTATGAATTGTTGTATGAAGGGGAAGAGCCGCCGAAACTCCAGGTAACCGGCGGCAAAGCCGGACAAAAGTTGTGGGGCGCCTCCGGAAAAGACGCACGATACTTAAGGAAGCTGCAGCAATGCCTCTCCCGCATGAACGAAGAGGACAGAAGTCTCCTCCTCTTCACCGTGGCAAAAATGGGCAAGTCCAAGAAGCGGGAAAAGAGTCAGTGAGGGCTGAAACTCCTCTTTAAACGGCAAAAACTAACGACGCAGGACTTGTGAGCGGCGCGATGATTTCCTACGAAGACGGAATGCCTGCAAAGGATGATTCCTCACCCGGAAGCAATGGCAGGACCGTTGCTGCGTCTTGATTCCCCGGCGATATTGTATTCTTTCTCAGAGGCTGTATTGCTTGCCACTTGAGTCACACGACTGTTGCTCGCCAGGCCCGCAAAACTTCTCCGACGGTCCAGGCTTGTGCGATGCATCCACGCGGAGTAAAGGGCGCGTCCCCGTCACAGATTTCGCCGAGCGAACCGAGGCCGTGGGAAAAAATCTGCAGTCCTAGAGGTTCAAGAAAACTCTGCGCCGCCGTGCGATCGGCGTAAACGTGCAAGTGAGCCAGCACAAAAGGCCCCATCAGCCAACCCCATACGGTTCCCTGGTGGTAAGCGGCGTCGCGCTCGCGCGGACCCCCGCCATAATGACCCTGGTATTCCCGTTCCTCCTGAGCTAGGCTCCGAAGTCCATGCGACGTGAGTAACCGGCGCGCGCAAACATCCACGACCGCCTTTTGCTGCTCTGGAGAAAGAAGGCTCTCCGGCAGCGACACTGCAAAAATCTGATTGGGCCGGAGCGAGCTGTCGTTGCCGAGATGCGGGTCATCGATCACGTCGTAGCAGCAGCCCGCTGCAGGATTCCAGAATTTTGGGAAGCTTTTCTGGACCATCGCGGCCAATTTCTGGAAATCCTCCGCGGGTTTTCCAACGATGCGCGCAAACTTAGCCATCGTTTGCAATGCGTTGTACCAAAGCGCATTTACCTCCACTGGTTTGCCGATGCGGGGGGTGACGACCCAGTCGCCAACTTTCGCATCCATCCAGGTGAGTTGCACTCCGTCCTCGCCGGCGTAAACGAGGCCGTCGGCCTCGTCCACGTGAATGTGATATCGAGTGCCTTTGAGATAGGCGTTGATGATTTGATCCAAGACCGGATACAGCTTCGCGATTGTTTCTGTGTCCTTGGCTGCTTCGAAGTACTGGCGGACAGCTTCGAAATACCAAAGCGCCGCATCTACAGCGTTGTATTCCGGCGATCCGCCCGCATCCGGGAAATTATTCGGCAACATTCCGCTGTCCGCGTATCGCGCAAATGCAAGGAGGATCTTTTTAGCGATTTCGGGGCGGCCGGTTGTTAGCGTAAGCCCGGGAAGCGCAATCATAGTGTCGCGGCCCCAATCGCCAAACCAGTGATAGCCCGCGATGATGGATCTTCCCTCGGGTTGTTCAGGCAAACTTCTTTTCACCACAAACTGGTCGGCCGCAAGAATGAGTTTTCGCACCCACGCAGGCGCAACGGATTCTCCTTGCGCATCGCTTTCCCGCCATTTTAGGAAGAAGCTGCGTTCCCGTTCAACGTGTTCGGCAAGCGCCCGCGTGCCATCCAAGTCCGTCCGGGCGTTAGTCGTAAGCACCAAGGTAGCGCTCCTGCCGACGCCGAGCTCCAGGCTCGCGGTGGAAGCGAGCAGATGATCCTCACGATCATCGAGCCCGCGATATCTTTCCATCGGCAGGAAATAATCTCGATACCACTCGTGCTTTGATTCGAATTCGGCATCAGCGGTTAGCAGATAGAAGGGAATGGCGCCATCGAAGGCTGTGATTTGCACTCCGTGCTCGACGAATTCAATTCTCATCTGCCAGTTTCCAGCGTGCGTCGTGGAATGGAAGTCCCGATAGTTAACAAGCGCTTTGATCGCGAGACGAACTGGTCCGCTTCCTCTGAGCAACGAGTATTGAACGTAGGTGGTGTTTTCTCCCGGCCGCATCCAGACGCGCTTTTCGAGCAGGGCGCCCGCAAGTGCAAATCGCCAGACGGGAGTCGTGCCTTCCAGACCGAAACTCTCGACGTGCAAGTAGCCTTTGGGCTCCACCGCCCCGCTAACCCAGCGATTTGTGGCGAGTGGATAATCCCTGCCGTCGTAGCTCGCGGTTTCTTCCAAGTTCGCGACCAACAAGGTTCGACCAAGGGGCGGATGCAGTGCCCCGACCAAGTAGCCGTGATAACGGCGCGTCAAATTGCCGCTGACTGTTCCGGAAGCGTACCCTCCGATACCGTTCGTGACTAGCCATTCCCGCTGCTCGGCAATCCCCAGAGCGCCGCAAATCTCGCGGCCAAACTCAATCTTTGTCTTACAGTGAGCGGTCATGATCTGTAAAGGTCAAGGGAGGAATGCAATGTAGATTCGCGGGCACTCGCTGAATAATTCAGCCGATGCAAACGAAACAAGATGGTCTGGCGGAGAGCGGGATTCTCTCCGGGCACCTAAGAAATTCTCGGCAATGATGGTAAAACGCAAGTCTTTTGGAATCAATAGACAATTTCTCGAAAAAGCCATTTTGCCAGTGTCTTTGGGAAATCTGAGGTCTAGCTTTTCGTCGTGAGTCTTAGGAAGGTCTTAGGACGCTGCCGAAAGCATTCGGACTCCGTCATTCAGTATTTTCCGCCTAGTACATAGGTGACCAACGCTCTTGGTACAACGTTGCCCCATTTGGGCTGCGAAAACCGTTTCCTTGGAGCGCACTTGCGGTGCAGCCGCTGGCAATTGAGGATGCCAATTCCAGCTTAATACCAAGGTGCGCGACTCGCTGGAAATCGGTAGGGATGGAGAAATACGAAGGGCAGATCGACAACCGCCTAACGGTCACGATGTGATCTGCGCGGGCCGGACAGGTAAGGAGCACGGCGCTCGTTCGGACGGGCCAGGACAACGAAACCTGCCTGTTTACATCCCGCAGCGACTGTGGCACCAATCAACGGGCGATTTGGCGGGCTGTTTCTCGCGCCAGGGCCGATCTGCTCTAAACCATCGCCAGCCCGTTTCTCGCATCGTTCGGGAGAAGAAATAATGAAAGCAATTCGCGGTCGTCGTCCGGCCATGCCATTGATGGATTTCGGTCTCGCGCTGATTCTAGTGGCCCTGGCCTCGCCTTTTGCGGGTGCGCAGAAAGTGGAGTTGTCGGTGGACGCGTCGAAGCCCGGCGCGAAGATTGATCGCAATCTTTTCGGCCAGTTTGCGGAGCATCTCGGCCACGGCATCTACGAGGGCGTATGGGTTGGACCCGACTCGACGATTCCAAACACACGCGGTATCCGCAACGACGTTGTCGCCGCCCTCAAGGCGCTGAGAGTCCCGAACGTGCGGTGGCCGGGCGGGTGCTTTGCCGACGAATACCACTGGCGCAAGGGAGTCGGTTCGCAGCGACCGGCAACGCTGAACCCCAATTGGGGCGGCGTGATCGAACCGAATACGTTTGGAACAACGGAATACATGGATTTCATCGACCAGATTGGCGCCCAGGCTTACGTCTCCGTGAATCTTGGCTCAGGAACTCCGCAGGAAGCGGCCGAATGGCTGGAATACTTAACGACCGCGCAACCGGCCGCGCTCGCAAAGGAGCGCGCCGCGAACGGACACCCCGCTCCTTACAAGGTGAACTATCTGGGTTTAGGAAACGAAAGTTGGGATTGTGGCGGCAACATGACGCCGGAATATTACCTCAGCCAGATGAAGATCTATACTCGCTTTGTGAGGAACTACAATCCGGAGCAGCAGGAGAAGCAGCAGATGTTGAAGATCGCCGTAGGTCCCGGCGGCGGCGAACCGCGGTGGACGGAATGGACAGAGACCATTATGAAGGCTTACCAGCACCACACGTGGAGCTGGGACATCAATGGCCTTTCGATGCACTCCTACACGGTTGTGAAGTGGCCGCCGGCGTATAAATCCGTGGGATTCGGAGAGACCGAGTACGCGCAGATTTTGAAGTCCACGCTGGAGATGGAAGATCTGGTCACCAAACACTCG
>DATFSR010000064.1:0-8211 GCA_035262505.1 Candidatus Acidiferrum sp.
CGAAGACCCAATTCGCGAATGACCTCTGCCAGAAACGTCGCCTTCTTGAGATTCGACTCAACCAAGAAGACCTGCAGCCCTGGACGCAGGATTTTGAGCGGAAGGCCCGGAAATCCGGCTCCAGTACCCACGTCGGCCAGCCGACCTTTTTCGAGAGGCACGGAAAGGCCGGCGAACATGCATTCGCAGAAATGGCGATAGAGAATTTCCAAAGGGTCGCGAATAGCGGTGAGATTGACCTTGTCGTTCCAAGCCAGCAGAATCCTGATATAGTCTTGAATCTGCAGGACTTGATTATCATAGGCAGGCAACTTGAACTCATCGAGCGCGCGGCGAATCATCGCCATCGAGGGAAGCGTTGGGGTTGCCGTTGTCATCGTAGTGCTCGGCTCTTAACTCGCATCAAAGCAACGCGCTGACTTGTAGCCTTACATTATTAAGCTGTTTAGTTACAATAGGTTACGAGAATCTATCGGCTTTTCTCTGCATCCCCAGTTTCTGTTTGTGGCCCCCGACCCCTAAGCAAATACCGCCTCCCCGCCACGCCGGCTACAACATCTACCGCGCTGTGCCAGAAAACCGCAGGGACCAGACTATTGTACGCTAAGCGGCTTGCTCCCAGAACCAATCCGACGACGAACGTCATCACCATGCCACCCCGGCCTTGGTAGCTGTGGGCAAGACCGAACAGAATCGACGACACCAGCAAGACCAGCCAGGCGCTCATGCCCGCATGCGCGAGAGCCGCCATGGCGAATCCGCGATAGAGAAATTCTTCGCACAGCCCGGCGGTTATGGCAAGCGCGAAGTAAGCAGGTAGTTCCACGGCGGTCTGCGGAAGGATACGCTCGGCGATAGCCTGCAGCGGGCCACGCGACTCGATCGGAATACGACTGACGCGACGCAGGTTGAGCCATTGCAAGGTGGAAATCACTGCAGCGCCAACGATTCCCGCGATCAGCAACTTGGTGCGATCGTGAACGAGTAGTCCCAACTGCTGCGCGGAGTAGCCGCGCGCCCAGACGCGCCAGCCCACAGTCGCGACAGCCAGCCACTGGAAAGCGATGGTCGACGCGTAGAGCACCAGGCGTTCCATCAAACTCACGCGCGGCATGGCGAGCAGCTTCTTCATACGCTCGCGCCCGCGCCACGGCAGCAGCACGCCGAGCGCGACGAAGATCAGCCAGAAGTCCCAAGGCATCCGCAGATAAGAACACTTTCGACAGGCGACGCGCAAGTGTCCGCAAGAGGAGTCTGGAATGATTGATTGCAAGCACAAATCTAGCGACCCCGCTATAATCGAGGCGCGAGACGGATAGGCTGAAGCCTGTCCAAGAAAAGCACAGGCACTCTGGCCTGTGCTACCAAACGAGGTGCGGCTTGACGCAGACCGTGAAACTGACGGCGATGGTCAAGGCAGCGGGTTGAGCGGCGAAGCTGAGTCCCAGTTTGCTGGACTCCGTTTTGCGCGGCTTGCCGCGAGCCAATGATCCGAACGTGCTCGTTGGATTTGAAACCAACGACGACGCCGGGGTGTACAAACTCGGCCCGGAAATGGCGCTGGTGCAGACGGTGGATTTTTTCACGCCCATTGTGGACGATCCGCACACGTTCGGGCAAATCGCCGCGGCGAATTCCTTGAGCGACGTTTACGCGATGGGCGGCAAACCGATTTCGGCGCTGTCCATCGTGGGATTTCCGGACAAAGGCGAGCCGGAAATTCTCCAGCAGATTCTGCGTGGCGGGCACTCCAAAATGGCCGAAGCGAAGTGCAGCGTCATCGGCGGGCACTCGATTCGCAACGACGACATTCAGTTCGGCTATGCGGTGACGGGATTGATTCATCCGCAGCGCGTCTGGCGAAACGTGGGCGCGCAAACCGGTGATGTGTTGCTGCTGACCAAGGCGCTCGGAACCGGAGTGCTTTCGACGGCGCTGAAGAAAGATGCGGCGGCGCCCGCCGATGTGGAAGCGGCGATTGCCTCGATGGCGGAATTGAATCGCGCGGCGTCGGAAGCGCTACTCGAGTTACAAGCAAAAACGGGATCGGCGCGGCCGATTCATGCGGTGACCGACATTACTGGATTTGGCTTGCTCGGGCACGGACGCGAAATGGCGCTGGGAAATGCGGCGCAGAAAATTGAAGCGGTATCGCTGCAGATTGATCACACATCGATTCGCTACTTGCCGGGAGCGGAGCAAGCTGCGCGCGAAGGATTTCTGCCTGGGGGGTTAAAGAACAATCGCGAATTTCTTGGCGATTGCGTTGGTTTCGGTGAAACGGTGCCGCAGGAATATCGCGATTTGTTGATGGACCCGCAGACCTCCGGCGGGTTGCTGGTGGCCGTCGCGGCGGAGTTTGGCAACGATGCGCTGGCGGCCCTCGATAAACACGGCATTGCTGCGCGGCGCATTGGTGTGGCCATTCCTAAAGGCAAGCCGCTCATTTCTGTTCAATGAATTCGCACCTAAAACCAAAGGCAGATCCCACCGTCTCGGGCCGCCGAAGACCGCGACCTGAGGGTCGGATGACGGGTGCGGGGGTGAAGACGCGGAGGAAAGAAGAACGGGTCTAGCGACCCGCGACTGCAGATGGATACCATCACGCACGGGATTGCGGGAGCGTTGATTGGCAAGGGGATGTTTCGCGGCGACGATATGTTTGCGTGGCGGCCGTTGAACCGCGGGCGAGTGGTTAGCTGGGTGCTGATGCTAGGCGCGATTTTTCCGGACGCCGATGTTTTTCGCGACATGTTCTCCCACGACAAGATGCTGATTGTGACGTGGCATCGCAGCATCACTCATTCGTTGATCCTGATGCCGCTTTGGGCGCTGCTGCTGGCGTGGATCACGCACGCCTTGTGTAAATGGCGGAGGTGGGAAGCGCCGTCGTTCGCGGCGCTCGCCGGCATCTACGCCGTTGGTATCGTCAGCCATATTTTGCTCGACCTGGTCACGACGTTCGGCACGATGATCTGGTCGCCGGTCGAATGGTCGCGTCCGGCGTGGGACATGATCTTCATCGTGGACTTCACCCTGAGCGGCATTTTGCTGGCGCCGCAGTTGCTCGCCTGGGTTTATTCGCAACCGGAAAAAATGCGGTCCCGGGCGCTTCGGACGTGGATCGTGTTTTTGCTGGCGGCGCTTCTGATTTCACGCATTGCGGACGGTGCCGGCGCGCCAATTTCGGGCCGAACGATTGTGGGCGCGATGCTCGTGATCACGGCGGTTTTTCTGCTGCCGGTTTTTCGCGGCATGGGGTTGAAGATGAAGTACGCCGCGTGGAACCGCGCCGGACTTGCCGCCAGCTTGATTTATGTTGCGATGACGTTCTTCGCGCATCGGGCGGCGCTTGCGCGCATCGAGAATTTTGCGGCGCTTGATCATCTCCAGGTGCAATCGATCGGCGCGCTTCCGCTGCCGCCTTCCCTGTGGCACTGGGATGGACTCGTGCGGACGCAGCGCGGCGTCTATGAATTGCGTATGGACTTGAGCGACAAGGAAGTCAACGGTCGAGACGTACTGGCTCACGAGCATCGCTATTTTCCGGATGCGCCGCCAAATTCGTACATCGAAGCGGCCCGGCATTTGCCGGAAGTGCAAAAAGTGTTGTGGTTTGCGCGGTTTCCAGTTACGCAGTTTCATCGGGAAGGCGAAGAGGCGGTTGTGGAAGTCTCCGATTTGCGGTTCGCGCGCATAACCCGGAGTCGTCCAGCGGCGTTCACCTACCGCGTTCGTTTTGGCGCCGACGGAAACGTGGTGTCGCAAGGGTGGGCCACGCGGTAGGAATGAGGCGCTGACGCTTCTTGACTGGGCCGGAACAGAGCCACACTTTTCCGAATCTCAAACTGAGGACCGGCTTTCCTACCTCTTGGGTTGCGAGTCGGCGGGGTGGATGACGACCTGGCGTTCCTCCCCCATGCCGACGCTTTGCGTGCTGACGCCGGGGATGTCCTTCACTGCCAGGTGGACGATGCGTCGTTCGCGTGAAGACATGGGGTTGAGGCGGAACGGCTGCTTGGTTTGCTGGACACGTTCGGCCGCTACGCGCGCGGTCATTTTTAATTCCTCGAAACGCAGTGCGCGATAACCGCAGCAATCGATGTGAATTTTTTCGTGGTAGGCCGGCTCCAGGCGAAGCGCCTTGAACGCCAGGTGTTCGAAAGCCTTCAAAACATCAGCTCCACGCTCGAGAAGAATTTCCTTATCGCGCCCGTCGAGGTCCGCGAGCACTTCGGCGTCGCCTTCTGGTGCCGAACCATCCTCAGGAACCGCGCGTACGCTTACCTTCAATTCCAGCCCGGAAACGCGCACCATGTTTTGAAGAAAATTCCGGAGCGCCTCCGCAGTGGCTTGCCGGTCGAGCTTTCCGTCGCGAATGAGTTCAAGGGGCATGAGGTGTTTGAATTTAAAACCCTGCGTCACGGCATTCGCCGAGCGAAATACGCGATCCCGGAGGGATCCTCGCTGCGCCCGGAATGACAGAATTCTTACACGCCCGAGACTACGACTTCTTCCCGTTCTTCAGGCGCGGCTTGCCCGGAGGCGGCAGCGGTTTTGTTCGGTTCAAATACCACTGCTGGCCAATCCCGACCACGCTGCTCGTGAGAATATACACCGCCAGGCCGCTCGGATAGGGAATAACCATAAACAAAGCGGCCATGCCCAGGGGCATGATTTTCATCATCGCTTGCTGTTGCGGATCGGTGGCGGCGGGAGTGGGCGTCATTTTCGAAACCAGATACATCGAGAGGCCCATCAGCAGCGGCAAAATGTAATAAGGATCTTTTGCCGACAGGTCGGTAATCCAGCCGAACCAGTGCGCGTGGCGGAGTTCAATGGTGCCATACAGCGCGCGATACAGCCCGTACCAAATCGGAAGTTGCAGCAACTGCGGGATGCAGCCGCCAACGGGATTAATGCCCTCGCGGCTGTAAATCTCCATCACTTCCTTGTTCATCTCCGCCTTGCGCGGATCGTTTAACTTATATTTTTTGTAGCGGTCCTGGATGGCTTTGATCTCGGGCGCCACCCGCTGCATTTTTAGGGTGGTTTTGTAGCCGGAAATGCGCAGGGGAAAAAGCAGCATGTTCAAAATCAGGGTTAGGACGACGATGGACCAGCCCCAATTGGGAACGTAGTTGTGTATCCACTTCAGGCCGTGGAAGAGGGGATCGGCAATAAACTCGAGCCAACCAAAATTCACCAGCCCGTGCAGCGGCGGGTTCATTTTTTTCAGGTCGTCGTAATCCTTAGGGCCAACGTAAACGCGCACGGCGAGCGGATTCGCCGACGTGGATATGGCCACGTCCGGCACGGCCTCGGGCGTGTCTTTGTCTTGCACCTTCACGTTTTGCCAGGCTTTCCAGTAGCGGGTCTCAAGGGAGCCGGGCGCCGAACCGTTTGGCGGAAGGAACGAAGCCGTGAAGTAGGTGTCTTCAATACCTACAAAGTCTTTTCCGCCTTGCCAGAGGGCGGCCGGCCACTTGTCGACGTTTTCGAGTTTCTTATAGGAAAAGTTACTGATTTTCCCGCCTTCGCTGTAATAAGTACTGACCCTGTCGAGTGGCGTAGGATTCGCAACTGTTAAATCGCCGAATCCGCCGAGCCATGCCAGTCCTGCTTTGATGGGACTGCCGTTCAACTTGACGGAGGTTTCCGCGTGTACGACATAGCTGTGATCGAAATGGAAACGCTTCGCAACTTCGAGATGGCCGTTGCTCCATGTAAATTCCACGTCGGCGGGGGCGTTCAGAGTGTTAGCTGACGTTGAGATTTGATAAAGGCCACTGTTCGCCTCATTTTGCAGTTGCTCATCGTCGAGGACGACGTCAAACGGCCACCCGCCTGTTTGCTGCGAGGCTGCCGGATGCACCAGGTCCAACACGCACGGCGGATTGGAACCATCGCCGCATTTCTTCGGGGCCTTCGTGTCATCTGTATACTTCTTGAGCTTCCAGCTTCTAACGACCGCGCCCTGGTTTGAAAACTCCACACGGTAGAGCGCGTTCTCGATGACCATCGTGCGTTCCTGCGAATCGCTTCGGTGCGGAACGCTCTCAGGCGCTGGCGCGGCGGCTGTGGCTGCGGTCGGAGCTGCGGGGTTCTTAGAGCTAGTTGTTGCCGGCGGCGCCGCATTGGGTGAGCCCGAGGTGGGGCTCTGCGCGGGCCGGTTCGTTTGAGGCGCCTGAATCGGCGGCTTCGGGCCAAAATATTTTGCCCAGCCTAGAATCACCACCATTGACAGCAACGATGCGACGAGAATGCGCAGTTCCGGCGTGAACTTGTCCTTCTGTCCGGGGATGCCGCTCAAGAATGCACCTCATGGGGAATCTCTGTGCGATTGCTCGCCGCCGTGAATTGTCCCGGCCGAGCTTCTTCGTTCGGGGCCTCCGGAACCGGGTCATACCCGAATTTGCGCGAGAGCGGATGGCAGCGGAGCAGCCGCTTTAGTCCCAGCCAAACGCCGCGCCCGACGCCGAAACGCTCAATCGCCTGGTAGGCATACTGCGAGCAGGTGGGATCAAAGCGGCAGTTCCCCGCGAAAAGAAAAGACAAATACGTTTTGTAAAAGCGCAAGGCCACGAGCGCCGCACGCACGGGCAGGCTTGGTGGAACAGACTCTCGTCTGTTCTCTTCATTCTGAAACCCCTTCATCTTCTCTCTTTCACTTCGTCGCCTGTGCCCCGCTTTGCAGCAGCCGAAGCAAATCCATGGTTAGCGCGGCAAACGGCGCCTTAGCCACGGCACTCTTCGCGTGAATCACGATGTCCCATCCCGCGGGTATCTCCGCCCGATGGCAACGCACGATTTCGCGCAAACGCCGCCGGATACGATTTCGCGCCACCGCGCCGCCAAGCGCTTTCTTGATGCTGACCCCGAAGCGGCTTTGCGGCAATTCATTGGCGCGAAAGAACACAGTGAAGTGGGAACTCGAGCGGCGCTTTCCGGCGCGGTAGACCGCATCAAATTCACCGCGTCTCACCAGCCGCGCTTCACGCGGAAACGTCAACCGCTCTTTGCCCGCATTTCTGGGCATCGGCAGGTTCTCTCTGGCTAACGCTCGGCTAATCGGGGGTGAGCCGATGGCGTCCCTTCTTGCGGCGGGCGGCAAGCACCCTGCGGCCGCCTTTCGTCTTCATGCGCGCGCGGAACCCGTGGGTCTTGGCGCGGCGGCGGCGCCGCGGTTGATACGTACGCTTTGGCAAAGCAATCCCCCTTTGTACTACGCAACCGCGCGGTCGACCGTTTCACGCGCGGCGCGAACAGCCTTACTGCCGCTTCTTCGGCTGATTTCGAATTTCTTAGTGTATTAGAACCAGGGCAAAATCGCTAGGCCGGGCGGTCCAGGGTCAAGAAGGCGCGATGAATGCCCGCTTTCTCGCTTGGCAGGCCTCCGCAGCCTAAAGGCAGCTTCACGGTTGAGGTTTCGTTGCGGGCGCCGTGGCATCCGGCATGGTGAACATTGCGTTCTCGACCGGAACGTTGAATTGCGCTTCTTGTATTCGGATGACAAACGTGAAGGTGGCGGCTTCCCCGCGAACTCGGTAAGGCACTCGCACGCCGCCTAGGGTCCGATAGTCCTCAAAGAAGGTGCTGATTTTCTGCGTTTTTCCGTTTTCGTCCGGGCCCTCGGAATCTTCCGCGATGCGCACCCCATTTTCCGCGTCAAAATAAAGCGTGACGGCCCTTCCCCCCGGCTCGCGAGTAAAAACGGTAAAAGCATCGCGGTCGCCAACCTTGGCACGCCCGGTCACTTTCATGTCAGGATAAAGTTCCTTCATACGAACATCCGTGTCGAACGCCGACTCGGTCTTAACCTCCTCGAGCTCCGCGCCTTCAAGACGTTTCAAGCCGGTTTGCGGGTCCGACCTCCAAGCGACTTGGCCGTCGAACGCCTCCTTTTGCACGAACTGGCCATCCGCAAGGCTGATGATCCTCAGGGTCTTGTTGGGCGCCTTCGTGTAAATCTCAACTGTTCCGGTCAGGTTGGCGGCGGGAATCTCCATCGTGCCCTTCATGACCAGCGTTGAGAGCTTCGCCCATGCTTCTTTTCCGCCGCTGCCTTTCGCGCATTTGGCTGCGATTTCATCGGCTGTTGGCAAAGCCTCGGCTTTGGCGGGCGCGCTTTTTGGTGCGTTTTGAGTCTGAGGAAAACAAGGGACGGCATAGGCGAAGAGAGAACCAACCATGGTCGCAAGGATTTGCATC
>DATFSR010000065.1:0-12110 GCA_035262505.1 Candidatus Acidiferrum sp.
TTCTGGGAGTTAACGATCGGCTTGCGGGTCTCCATTCTGGCCTCCGGGAGCTCGGGCAATATCACCTTGCTCGAGACGGAGAGCACCCGCCTCCTGGTGGACGCTGGCCTGGGCAAGCGCGAGACGCTGGCGCGGCTCGCCGCTGTCGAAAGCGACGTTAAGAAAATCGACGGCATCCTCATCACTCACGAACACATCGATCATTGCAATGGTTTGCCGCAGATGCTGGGCCTGTGGAAGGCGCCGCTTTATGTGACCGAGCCGACGATGGATGCGCTGCAGCGGATTCTCCCGGAAACCTTTGGAAAGCGGCTGCGCGGCGTCGAGATGATTCATGCGGGGCAGCGTTTTGCGGTTGGCGACATTGAGGTGCATGCCTTTGCGATTCCGCATGACGCGGCCGATCCCATTGGCTTCACGTTTCGAACAAACGGAACGAAAGTAGCGCTGGTGACGGACTTGGGCTACATGCCTGAGCTGGTGAAAGTGCATTTGCGCGGAGCGGATTGCCTGATCCTGGAGTCCAATCACGATCTGGAGATGCTGAAAGTCGGGCCGTACCCATGGGTGGTGAAGCAGCGTATTTTGAGCCGTACGGGGCATCTTTCGAATCACGCGGTGAGCGAATATCTTTCGGACCCGGATAGTTTCGACGCCGCGGCGCGGTACTTGGTGCTGGCGCATCTTTCCGAAGAGAACAACAATCCGTTCACGGCGGAGATTTGCGCGCAGGAGGCCCTGGGGCGGCGGCCGGCGGAAGCGGCGTTTACGGGGGAACTGCTAGTCGCTTCCCAGAGCAAGCCGCTGAAGCCCTTGGAACTCTAGTTTCCCTAAGCAAATATTTGCCGAGGTAGAAGGGCGCAGCAATGCTGCGCCCCTACAAAGGGACTGCCGTGGGGTTTAGAAAGGTTTGAAATTCTTGTTGGCAATTGCCGCCGCAATGCCCTAGACTGGATCTTCCTTGGTAGAGGTGCGGAGGCCAAGAGTAGCCAGGCGCGCTCGTCCGATTCGCTTCGGATCGCCTGAGCGAAAGGGGCTCCTTCCGGCCGATTCAGGCTGGAGGCATTGAGTAGGTTGTCCGCCGAAACTGCCGCGAGAGCGAGAAGCGCGGGGTTGGGGGGCAGGTCTAAGGCCTGTCCACTGTCGTCCGTCAGTTCGTTGGCAGCGGCCTTTCCGGCTGCGCGGATGAAGCGCTATCGAGAGGCGGCAAACCCGAGCGCATTTCCTTCGCGGTTCCTTCCTTTCGTTTCGCTTCCTCACAAAACAGACGGACAGAGAAGGCCAACGTGCAACTGTTCGAATTAACGCGCGCGCTCGTGGACATCGAGTCCACGACGAACCACGAGAAAAACGTGGGCGATTACCTGTTTGCGCATTTGTCGACGCTGGCGGCGCGCAGCAACGGGCGCCTGATGCGCATGCCGACGGAACCGAACCGCGACAATCTGTTTGCGTCCTGGGGCGAGCCCGTGGTGGCGCTCTCGACACACCTGGATACCGTGCCGCCGTTTTTTGGGTCGAGCGAGGATGAGAAGTCCATTTTTGGTCGAGGCGCTTGCGACGCGAAGGGAATCATTGCCGCGATGGTTGCCGCGGCAGAGAGGCTGCTCGCCGCCGGGACGCGCAATTTTGGATTGTTGTTTGTGGTGGGCGAAGAGCGGAACAGCGCAGGAGCAAAGGTTGCGGCGGCGCATCCGCAGGGATCACGGTTTCTGATTAATGGCGAGCCAACAGAGAACCAACTGGCGGTCGGTTCGAAAGGCGCGTTGCGTTACGAGATCACCGCGCGAGGCAAGCTGGCGCACTCGGCTTATCCTGAGCTGGGTCATTCGGCGATTCACACATTGCTTGACGCTCTTCAGGATCTTCGCGGGATCCCGCTGCCGGAAGATCCGTTGCTGGGGCGAAGCACTCTGAACATTGGAACCATCAGCGGTGGACGCGCGCCAAATGTCGTGGCGGATCATGCGGAGGCGGAAGTGATGTTTCGAACGGTGGGCGATCCTACCGCGCTGCGACAGGCGGTGACCGCGGCGCTGGCGGGACGCGCGCAGGCGCGCGAGGTGCTGCATACGCCCGCGATTCGCTTGGGCAAATTCGAAGGGCTACCCACGACCGTGGTTGCGTTCACCACGGACATTCCGACGTTCAATGGCGCTTGGGGCGAACCGTTCCTGATCGGCCCGGGGAGCATTCATGTGGCGCACACGGCGGAAGAACGCATTTCTAAGAAGGAATTGTGCGATGCGGTGGAGATCTACGCGCGGATGACCACGCAATTGCTCGCGACCGGGAGAGCGGCATGAGCCTCGGGCTGGCCATCGTGGGGTGCGGGAAGATGGGGCGCATGATCGCGCAGCTCGCGCCGGAGTACGGGTTCGAGGTGCGTGCGAAATTTAATCGTGAAAATAATCTGCACGATGCAGCCATCGCGGCCGAATCTCTGCGGGGGATTGATGCTGCCGTGGAGTTCACGACGCCGGATGCAGCACCGGACAATTTGCGGCGGCTCGCGTTGCTAGGTGTCAATGCAATTTGCGGGACGACAGGATGGTACGAGCGGTTGCCTGCGGTGAAGGAATCGGTTCTGGCGGCGGGAGCGGGATTGGTGTACGGCCCGAATTTTTCAATTGGCGTGAACGTATTTATGCAGACGGTGGCGCACGCCGCGTGCTTTTTTGCGAAGTATCCGGAATATGAAGCGTGGGGATGGGAGATTCACCATGCGGCGAAGAGAGACGCGCCCTCGGGCACATTGAAGAGACTTGCGGAACAAATTCGCGCCTCCGGTTACGACCGCTCGCTCACGTTAACGGCGAATCGCGCCGGGGCACATCCGGGCACGCATGAGATTGGTTTTGATTCGGCGGCCGAAACCATCACGCTGCGGCACACCGCGCGGAGCCGCGAAGGCTTTGCGCGCGGAGCCTTGCGCGCGGCGCGGTGGGTGGCCGGCAAGCAAGGAGTTTTTGAGTTCCGGGAGATTCTCGGCGAATTGAGCTGAGAGTTTCTCCCGAGCGGCATCCCAGGCCGCGAGATCCGGCCCTTAGTGAAAATTAGGTTACCAGGGGGAAAACATGGCTAATGGCACTCGCTTTATTGGCGCAGGAACGGCGCTGGTTACACCGTTCCGTCACGACGGTGCGTTGGACGAAAGGGCCTTGGAAGGTTTGATACAGCGTCAGATTAAGGCGGGAATCGATTTTCTGGTTCCTTGCGGAACGACCGGGGAGAGTCCCACGCTGACGCACGAGGAGCACCTTCGTGTCGTCGAGATCGCGGTTAGGCTAGCGAAGGGAAAGGTTCCCGTGCTTGCCGGGGCGGGCGGCTACAACACCATGGAGGTGATCACCCGCGCGAAGGAGCTTGCGGACATTGGTGCGGATGGAATTCTTTCTGTCACGCCGTATTACAACAAGCCGACGCAGGAAGGGCTCTATCAGCACTTTCGAACAATCGCCCAGGCCGTTTCGCTGCCAATTATTCTTTACAGCGTGCAGGGGCGGACGGGAGTGAACATCGAACCGGCCACCGTGAAGCGGCTTGCGGAGATTGAAAACATTGTAGGCATCAAGGAAGCCTCGGGAAATATTTCGCAGATGGCGGCGATTCTGAATGCGGTCCCGGATGATTTCGTTGTTCTTTCTGGTGACGATGCGATCACGCTGCCGCTGATGGCGCTCGGCGGTCGCGGAGTGATCTCCGTTGCGTCAAATGAGATCCCGGCAGAGATGGCACATCTCACTCGCCAAGCGCTCCGAGGGGATTTCGACGGGGGACGAGAAATTCACCGACGCTATCATCCGTTGATGGAAATCAACTTCGTGGAATCGAATCCCATCCCGGTAAAGACCGCGCTGGCAGAGATGGAATTGCTCGAGCCGGTGTGGCGCTTGCCACTGGTGCCGCCGAAAGCGGAGAATCGAGCGCGCATACGCGCGGTGCTGGAATCGCTGGGGCTTGTCCCACGCGAGGCAGCCGAGCGTGCCCGCGAGAAATCGCATGCAGCCGTCGCTCATTGAGAAATTATTCGACGAAGCTCCGAAACACTACGAAGAGGAGCACCACCGGCTTTTTCGCGATTTCAAGGCGGCGCTGAACCGCGGCCAAATCCGAGCCGCGGAGCCATGCCCTTCCGCAAAATTCGGTTGGCGTGTGAACGCCTGGGTCAAGAAGGGAATCCTTCTCGGCTTTCGCATGGGCGCCATCGCGGACATGTCGATTGACGCGGCGAAGCAGCCGTTCTTCGACAAGGCGACTTATCCGGTGAGGAGCTTCGCGATGTCAGATGGCGTGCGCATTGTGCCCGGCGGCTCCAGCATTCGGGACGGGACGTTCATTGGCCGAGGCGTGATTTGCATGCCCCCGATGTTTGTGAATGTGGGCGCGTACGTGGGCGAAGGCACGATGATCGACTCGCATGCGCTCGTGGGCAGTTGCGCGCAGGTGGGGAAGAATTGCCATATTTCCGCGGGCGCGCAAATTGGGGGCGTGCTGGAGCCGGCGGGAGCGCTGCCGGTGATCATTGAGGATGACGCGCTGCTTGGCGGGAATTGCGGGGTCTACGAGGGAACGGTGGTGAAGCGGCGCGCGGTGCTCGGGACAGGAACGATTCTCAACCGATCAATTCCAGTCTATGACCTGGTGCGGGAAGCGGTTTATACGGCATCGGATGCGGAGCCGCTAGTGATTCCTGAAGAAGCGATCGTTGTTCCAGGAGCGCGAGCCGTGACGCACCCCTCGGGGGCGAAGTGGCGGTTGTCACTTCAGGCTGCCGTCATTGTGAAATACCGCGACGCCAAGACAGATACGCGAGTGCAATTGGAAGACCTTCTCCGATGATCCTACTTGGCTCCTGTCTTTCGCTTCAGCTGCTCAAGCCCTTCGAGTTCGGGAAGCACATACAAGTCTTTCGGCCGACCTGCGGCCTTCTTTGATTTGATCAGGCCAACAAGCGAGAGCACGGCTATTTCCATGCCATCGATCACTTGCAAGTCTGCCGCAGCTTTAACCTGCTCGAAGGCTCCTAATCCCGCCACCTCTCCGAGAAAGTCCAAATCCCCGAGATCCGTTGAGAGCGTAAAGTTCATTCCCTGAGTCACCGTCCTGGCATCAAACGTAAAGAGCAAACCTGCCGGGGCACCACGGAGTACCGGGTAATGAGGCTTGAGCGCAGCTGTGAGCCGCTTGATGTTTTGTGGCGTTCGTGCGTAACAAAAATCTATATCTTGCGTGACGTACGCCGATCCTTGTAGCTGCATTGCGGTCCCGCCAATGACAACAAAATCGACCTTGGCGTCGTACAAGGTTTTGAGGATTTCTGGGAGTTCCTTCATCAGCCTTGTGCTGTCTTTTTCTTCCCGGGCCGAAGAATTTCAAAGGACCGAGCCATTGAGGCGAAAGATTGAGCGCGTTCCGTCGGAGTTCGCAACAAGTTTGCATAAAGCAACGTCAGGTCGACACCCCACTCCTTAGCGGCGGCCAGTTTGCTGCCCGGTGGAGGATTCGTAATTAATTCGTAGGCGAGTTTACGCTGCTTCGGAGTCATGTCTTTTCTTGATTTTCTCACACTCGCAGGCAGCGTTCAATTTCTGCGCCACAATTGCGAGGCCCGCGAGACGCTTGGCTATGTTTACTTCAACAGGACCTTTTCGAAGAATTGGAGGGCGCGAGGGTCGTTCGATTGGCCGAGCCAGAACATGGCTTGCTTGCGGACTTCGGGGTTGCGGTTGGTCTGGGCTACTTCGATTAGCTTGGGGACGCCTTCGTCTTTTGGCAATTGGCTCAGGGCGAAGACGGCCTTCTTTTTCACATCGGTGTCAGGATCATTTTCGATTGCGCCGCTGATTGTGCCGACGGCTTTTTTCCCGGCTTTTTGAGCCAGCCAGAAGAGCGCTTGCCCGCGCACGTGCGAACTAGTGTCGTCGTGCGCCATGCGAATCATTTCCTCGATCGCGCCGGGTTCGTGGCTGACCGACAGCGCAAAAGCTACATGCGCGCGCACGTCGGAACTAGGATCGTTTTTGGCCATGCGCAGCAGGGTGTTCAGCCCTTCTTTTCCGCGCGCCACGCCGAGCCAGAACGCCGCCTGTCTGCGCAGTTCTTCGCGCTGGTCGGGCTGAACGAAGGATTCCATGGCCCGGTCAGCGGATGCGTCCTCATGCAAAGCAATCGCTGACAATGCGCCCTGACCGATGTTGTGGTGTTGGTGGCGTTCGAACTCGGCTCCTTGTACATGGGTCGTGAGGAACCCCACGCTTTCCGAAGGCTTCACCCCGGTCAGCCAAACAAAGGGGAGTCCACCGGCATCCAGAGTGCAATCTTCGGAGGCCACGCGGATGCGGTCCACTTGTTTGGCTTCCACGCGGAAAAGCACCACGAGACGGCGCGAGCCTTCGAGCTTGATGGTGCCGCCAGCTTGGCCGTCATTTTTCTTCGAGCCGCTTGTCCAATTGTCGTGATCGTTTTCCAGGCGGCATGTTCCGCAGCCCGCTCCGTCATTCCAGTTGCCGCAGCACATGCTGCGATCGCCGGCAATTTCATCCACGCTGTAGCCGACCCATTCGGGCTTTTCGGCTTGGGTGAGGATTCCGCGAAATGTCGCTTCGAGCGTTCCTCGAACCGCGCGCGTTTCCGCTTGGGCGCTTTGTACCTGGGGCATGTCGTCATTTGTTTGAACTGTTGCGGCGTAAGCCAGCCCGTGACTAAAACTCGCGCGAAGTCCGCGGCCGTTCGTGAATTGGGAAATGGTGCAGAAAATCCCCGACGCAATCATTGCCAGGCCAAGGATTCTTCGTGTTTTTGACAGGGCGTTGCTCCTGTTCATGTGCCACCTCACTTCTGCAAGAGTTCCATCAAGTAGTCGGTTGCTTCCTTGGAATGCATGAGCGAAAGCTTGGAAACTGCGGTTTTCTTGAGTTCCGGATCCTTTTCGTTGCGCGCAATGGCCACCAGCGCGGAGGCATTTCCCTGCAGGAAGTAGGCGTTCAGCACTTCTTCCTTCAACCCGCGGTCTGTTTCCCGGCCATAAATGGCCTGAAGGGCCTTGCCTGATTCATCGGAGTGGATCAGGCCCAGGTTGCGAATTGCTGTCCGGCGCAACTCAGGATCTTTCTCGGACTGCGCGGCTTGGACGAGTTTTCCCGATTCTCCGGCAAGAAAAAATGCTTGCAGGATTTCTCGGCGAAGATCCGTAGAAGTTTCCATCTGGTACAACTGCTCGAGTTCGCTGACGCCATGAACCAAGCCAAGCTGGCGAATGGCTTCGCGGCGGAGCGATTCGTCTTTCTCGCTCTTTGCCGCGGCAAAAAGATGTTCCTTATCGCCTCCGAGCATGTAGGCGCGGAGAATTGCGCGCCGCACGGAAGCATCGGGATTCGAAGCATAGACCTCGGCCATGACTTGTCGAGACTGCGCTCCGCCGAACAATCCCAGGTATTTGATCGCTTCACGCTGCAGTTCCGGATTGCTCTGTCCCTTGGCAATTCTTCCAATGATCTCGCGGCCTTGAGGGGAGCCGCTTTGCGCGAGAACGAACAACGCCCGCGATTTTTCTTTTGGCGTGCCCGGACCGTTGATCACTTTTTCCAAAAGCGGCATGGCGCGCTGGGGATCGCTGTTCATCAATCCCTGAATTGCCATTAGCTTCAGATCTTCGTCGCCCTGGTCAGTGGCCTTTACGGGTTGTCCGCTGGATTGCTTGACTTCCAGCTCCAGGACCCCCGCGTCTTTTTCCCAGCGGCTTTGGGGAAACCGCTTCTTCATGTCGGCTAAGGTGGTTAGGGCCGCCTCTCGCCTGCCCAGGCGATTTTCCGCATAGGCCTTCCAATAGAGAGCCGCGTCCGTCTGCGGGCCGTTCATGTCTGCAAGCATCTTGAATTTCGCCTCGGCTTGCTCGTAGCGGTCGTCATCCAGAGCTTCGCGGCCGTTTTCGTACAGCTCCTCCTGCCGGTCAGCCTTTTCCTGAGCGCGGTCGCGAGCTTCTTGCTCCCGATCGCGTTTTTCCTGCTCTCTGTCGCGCTTCTGCTGCTCTCGATCACGGGCTTCCTGTTCGCGGTCGCGGCGCTCCTGCTCTTTGTCCTGGGCATCTTGCGGGTCTTGAGAATAATCCTGGTCGCCGAAGTGAATCGTGGCCAGCCGCGCTGCGCGCGCTCCGGCGGGAGATAACAGCAGCGCCGCAAGGGCGATCCAAATCAAAGTGGTCTTACAAACTGCATTCGGCTGGGTCATGCTTTGTTCCTTTCGGTCTTTGTTGAGTCGTTCTGCGCCGGAGCGGGCGTTGTGACTTTTTGCCGTTCCTGGAGCTCCTTGCCGACCACTCGAACTTTGAACAGAATTCCGCGGGCCTCGATCTTCTGGCGAATCTTTTCCAGTTGCGCCGGAGTGATTTCATCCGGGCTGTTGGCGACATCGAGCAGGAAGCGTTCGAGCTCATCGAGCGTGCTGGCCATGACTTGGTCGCCTTCCTGAAGAGCCGTCTGCCGGTAGAGGCGGTTTTCCTCGAGCAAATCTTCGGCTCTGCGTTGCTCGGCTGAAATATTGACGAGTCTTTCAGAGGAAGGGTTAGGTTGCGCGTTGGAAAGTTCGACGAGAAACATTTCGGACTTGCTGAGATGATCGCCGACGGCAACCACTAGCACGCGCTCTCGAATTTGTTCTTTAGTTGCTACTTCATTGCCCAGGTGATCGCGTTTTGTGATTCGGCCGGCAATGAATGCAATGATGAGCAGGGCGGCTATTGCACCCAACGCTCCAAGCCGCCGTGGTTCAAACCACTCCTGCCACCACCGCGCAGGTCTCTCCGGTAACCGCGGCGCAATCTGTTGCCAGACATGGCGACCATAGTCGTCGCCAGGATTGGGCACGGACAGGGTATCGAGCGCAGCGAGTACCGCTTCGATGCGTTCGAGCTCCGCCCGGCATTCTTCGCAAGCCGCCAAGTGCTGCGCAATCATAGCGCGCTGGGCGGCCACGCCTTCCTTGTAAGCAATCAATTGTTCCTCGGTCATGTGTTTCATGATTCCGTTCCCATCGCTCTGGCCTGCGTCCCTCTCCCTACGAAGGGCTGCAAAGCCAGTCGCAATTTCTGTACGGCGCGAAAAACGGTATTCTTCGCCGCGCCCGAACTCGACTTCAGGACTGTTGCAATTTCCTCGATGGCGCAGCCTTCCAAGTGCCGCATCACGAACGCGGTCCTCTCAGAATACGAAAGTGCGGCGAGCGCGATCTCCATCTGTTTTCGTAGTTCAACGTTGTGCGCCAGGCGTTCTGGAGTCGGCGCGGCATCGTGCACTAGCGCAACAGGATCGTTTTCTATTCCTTCTTCACGCACCGCTGGCTCCACTTTGCGAGCCTCGTCTTTTTTGCGCTGGCGCATGCGATCAATCGCGTAATTTGCAGCTATGCGATAAACCCACGTTCCAAAATTCGCGCGCGCTTCAAACTTTCCGAGCTTCTGGTACGCGCGCAAGAAGGCCTCCTGGACCACTTCTTCGGCATCGGGCCGGTTCCGCGTCATGCGGTAGGCCAGCCGGAAAACATTGTGGCTGTGCCGCTCGACGAGAACGCGAAACGCATCCCGGTCGCCAGCGAGCGTGCGTTCTACGGCGACGGCGTCGCTGTCGGCGATGGTCTGGGTGTTCTCGACGCTCGGCTGCATTCGAATCATTAGACAGGATTCGGCCCTTGCGGTTAGGTCTGGCTAAGGGCTGCCAGGCCAACAAGTTAGCTCAAATCAAGTGTTCGCGGTACTGCGGCGTGGGAGGGTCCGAAGTCAGGTTCCGCCGCCGAACCGAAGCGCCTATTGCGGTATGATGAAGAAAGGGATTGCGAACAGTCGTTATTTCCCGTTTGATGCTTTTCAGGAGAAAGAATTGATTCCACGCTATACGCGCCCGGAAATGGGCCACGTCTGGAGCGACGCAAACCGCTTCGCCAAATGGCTTGAAGTGGAAATTGCTGCTACGGAAACTTTGGCGGAAGCCGGCCAGGTGCCGAAAGAAGCGGCCAAGGCGATTCGCGCGCGGGCGAAAGCGGAAGTCCCCCGCATTCACGAGCTTGAAGCAAAAGTAAAGCACGACGTCATAGCGTTCACCATGGCCGTGGGTGAATCGATTGGCGACCCTGCCGCGGCTCGCTGGCTGCATTACGGCATGACTTCGAACGACGTGGTGGACACCGCGCAGGCGTTGCAGGTTCATGAGGCGTCGAAATTAATCGAGCGTAGTTTGGTAATGTTTGGAGAAATTTTGGATCTTCGCGCGCACGAATTCTGCCACACGCCGCAAATCGGACGCACCCATGGCATCCACGCCGAACCCATCACCTTTGGCCTGAAAATCGCCAACTGGTTTTCCGAGAACCAGCGCAACATCGCGCGCTTCCGTGATGCTGCTCGGCAAATGACCGTTGGGAAAATTTCCGGCGCGGTCGGCACGGCTTCGCATCTCGGTCCGGAAATCGAAGAGCGCATTTGCAAGCGGCTAGGTTTGGGCGTCGCTCCCGTGGCTTCGCAGGTGATTCAACGCGACCGCCATGCGCAGTACTTGAGTGCGCTCGCGAATATTGGCGCGATGCTTGAGCGAATCGCGCTGGAAATTCGCCATTTGCAGCGCACGGAAGTCCGCGAAGCCGAGGAACCCTTTAGCGAAGGACAGCGCGGCAGCTCCGCGATGCCCCACAAGCGCAATCCGGTAACCTGCGAGCAAATCTGCGGCCTTGCGCGTCTGGTGCGCTCCAACATGCTTGCAGCTTTCGAAAACGTGGCGTTGTGGCACGAGCGGGATATTTCCCATAGTTCGGTTGAGAGGGTGATTCTGCCAGATTCCACAATCCTCGTGGATTACATGCTTTCGAAAATGATCACGATCGTCGGCGACATGCGTGTTTTTCCGGAGCGCATGCTGCGCAATCTCCAGTCCACCCAGGGCCTCGTTTTCTCCGGACAGTTGCTGCAGGACTTGGTGGAAAGCGGCATGCCGCGCGACGATGCTTACAAAGCGGTGCAGGAAAATGCCATGGCCGCTTGGGAATCGGACACCAGCTTCCGCGAGCGCGTTGCAGCGGACAAGCGCATCACAAAATATCTCGATGCGAAAGCTTTGGCCCACACGTTCGATCTGCATCGCCAGCTTCGCAATGTGGACGCCATCTTCGACCGCGTGTTTGGCCCGCATGCTCCCAGCGAGAAGTCAGCCGCCAGCTCCGGCGGAGCTGGGAGAGACTAGACCTAAGTCGAGAGAACGTGCTGCTATCGAGCAGGCGTGAAGGCTTTCAGTCAGTTTCGAACTGCAAAGATCGGACTAAAAAAAGGCGCCCCAGTTTTAACTGGGGCGCCTTCGCCTCTTCTAATTCCGGCTTACGCTGAAATTAGCTGCGGAGGCGGAAAATCGAAAACAAGCTCGCCCTTCCAGTGCTCCGCCAGAGGTGGCTGGGCTACCAACTATTCGACGCGCTGCACGTAACGCGCTTCCGAAGTGTCTACCTTGATCTTGTCGCCTTCATTTACAAAAGGCGGCACTTGCACGACCAAACCAGTCTCGAGCGTCGCGGGCTTCATAACCGCGCTGGCGGTGGCCTTTTGCAGCGTCGGCTCGGTCTGTGTCACCTTCAGGTCCATGGTATCCGGCAGAGCCACGCCCATGGGCTTGTTGTCAAAAAACTCTACGCTCACCACGGTGTTGGGAATGAGGTAGTAGACCGTCTCGCCGAGCTGGTCGCGCGTCAGGTGCATTTGCTCGTAAGTTTGGGTGTTCATGAAGTGGAAGTCGTCACCCTCGCTGTAGAGGTACTCGAACTCGATTTCATCCAGAATCGCACGCTCCACAAATTCTTCGGCGCGGAACCGGTAGTCAATGATTGCTCCGGTCTTGAGGTTCTTCATGCGCGTCTGCATGGAACCGCGCTTGTTGCCGGGAGTGCGATGTTCCGTGCTGAACACGGTGAAAAGCTGGCCCTCGTGCTGGATAACCATGCCGGGGCGAAGTTGTGTGGCCTTGACGCTGCTCATAAGCTCCCTAAGAAGTTTCGATTTCGGAAATTCAGGCGGGCCAGGAAGGTGGCCGCATCCGGAATGACCAGCCTGCCGTTGGCAGGCTCGAGGTACGCCGGGA
>DATFSR010000066.1:0-26429 GCA_035262505.1 Candidatus Acidiferrum sp.
CAGGCCAGCGTGGATTTGCTCCATTCGATGCCCGACGAGAATCACTTCTGGGATCGCTTGACGATGGAGTTCCGCCGCGCCATGACCATGGAGAAAAATCTTTCGCTGCTGGTGGTGAAAGGCAAAGCGGCGGCGGCTGGCTCCTCAAAGCAAAACACGGATGACGACGCGGCCTGGAGCGACACGGCGAAAGCGATGTCTCGAAAATTGCGCCCCACCGATTCCATCTACCGCCTCGCGCCGGACACTTTCGCGCTGGTTCTGCCTGAGACGGATGCACTCAACGCAAAGCGCGTCGCCGTCCGTTTCCAGGAAGAGTTGCAGGACGTTCGCGCTCAGCATGGCAAAACATTCGAAATCAACACCTACAACTATCCGCAGGACGCTCAGAGCGCTCACGAACTGGAAGACCTGGTGAAGTCGTTGCTACCGCAGCAAGAAGAGTGGAACGCTCCCGCTGCCGTTTCCGCCAAGTAAGTTCTGTTTGTCATGGGTCTTCCGACTCGTTTTCGCGAGTCGCCGGCCGCGAAACACGAGTCGCGCTATTCCAGCGCCTGCTTCAAATCCTCGATCAAATCCTCTTGGTCCTCGAGGCCCATCGAAACACGAACGGTTCCCGGACTGACACCCACACGCTTCAATTCCTCGTCGCTCATGTTGTAGTGCGAGCTGTAAATCGGCAGAATCACCAGCGACTCGACGCCGCCGAGGCTCGCCGCCAGCAAAAACAAGCGCGCGCGATCGCAAAAACGCCGCGCCGCCGCCAACCCGCCCTTCACGTCAAACGCCAGCATCGAGCCGAATCCGCGCATCTGTTTGGAGGCGAGCTGGTGATCCGGATGCGATTTCAGGCCGGGGTAGTGCACGCGTTCGACTCTTGGATGCCTTTCCAAAAACGTGGCCACGGCCATGGCATTTTCGCACTGGCGCTGCACGCGCACGCCGAGCGTCTTGACGCCGCGAATCAGCAAATACGCCGCGCCGGGATCCATCGAGCCACCGAGATGAATGATCATCTGACGCACTTTCTTCATCCACTCGTCGCTGCCCACCGAAACGCCCGCCAGAATGTCCGAGTGGCCGGCGAGCGCCTTGGTCGCGCTGTGCACCACGATGTCGTAACCCCGCGCGATGGGGTTTTGCAGCACCGGCGTGGCAAACGTGTTGTCCATCAGCGAGACGAGCTTGTGCTTTTTGGCAAAGGCGATCGCTTTTTCAATGTCGACGAGGCGCAGCGTGGGATTGGTCGGCGTCTCGACGTAAATCGCGCGCGTGCGGGCATTGACCAACTTTTCGATCCCGCCGAGATCGGGTTGCACGTGGTGGACGGTGATGCCCCAAGTCGGAAACACATCGCGCATCAATCGGTAGGTCCCGCCGTAAAGCTGCGCTGTGGAGATCAACTCATCCCCGCCCTTCAGAACCGCCAAGAGTGAAGTGGAAATTGCCGCCATGCCCGAAGCCGCAACGACGGCCGCTTCCGCGCCTTCGAGCGCCGCGATTTTCTTTTCCGCGACGGACAGCGTGGGGTTTCCGTAGCGCGTGTAGATATATGCCTGGTTCTTTCCTTCCGCCCACGCCTTCATCTGTTCGGTGTTGGTAAACGTGAACGTGGAAGAGCGGATGATCTCTGTCACAATGGGCCCGTTCACGCCGTAGCGATTCGGCTCCCCGCTGTGAATCGCCTGCGTCTGCGGACCAAGGGCGTTCAGGGCATGCTTCGCTTGGGCCCCAACGCTCGATTTCGCGCTGGAATTGGGGCCGGACTGTTTCTTGGTGTTCATGCCAAAGAGTCTGCGCTCTTTGCCAAAGGAAGAACAGCCCCCGGCTGGACGCGCGACTAGACAATTTGGGCGGCCGAGGACACCCTCGGGCTTCAAATTTTCAGGAACAATTTGCGGCGGTACATCCAGAACAGCATCAGCCAGTAACAAAGGAGGACCGCGGCGCCGGTGAAGAGCGGCTGCAGGCCGGCGCCAGCGAACGTGAAGAAGTTCGGCCCGAGGTGGATGCGGAAGCTGCTAACAAAAAACTCCTCGAAGAAGTGGGCCATGCAATACGCGGCAATCGAATTCATGCCGATGACCACCAACGGAAACGTCCATTTCCTGAAACCTTTCACGTCAATGATCCAGCTGAACGCAGCCAGGAACAGCAAGCAGATGCCTCCGCTGAAGATGGTCCACGAAGGCGTCCAAATGCGTTTCACCACGGGGCAAATCCCGAAGTAATGCAGCGCCAGCCCGAGCGCAATTCCGGCCACGCCGGCAAGCAGCATTTTCTTTACAGGAATCTTCGGCCAGGACTCGCGCAGCCAGCGCCCTGCAATCAGGCCGAGGATCATCGTGCCCAGCGTGGGGATGAAACTTAACGTGAGGTAGCCGCCTTCGTTGTAAACAAACGGATGCTCGCGCGGGAAGAGATTCAGGAACCACTGGTCGAAGCGGTTTCCGAAATTGTAGTTCTTGTTCCAGTGTGCCGCGAATCCCGTGTAGTTGTGCTGCGTGTTCCACGCCGAGGAAACACCGACGCTCGGCCAATCGAAGTTCGCCGGCGCCGCTGAATACACAGCCCATAGGAGCCAATATCCAACTAGAATGATCGCGAGGGTGACCCAAACCCGCTTGAGCGATTGCACTTTCGAGGAAAAGTATCCCAGCAGAAACAGCAAGGGATAGCCGAAGCCGATCTGCGAAAGCGTGTCCTCGAAAGTGAAATAGGTCATCGAATGGTCCATCGATCGGAGGAACACGCCCAAGGCCACCAGCGCGAAGGCACGCCACAGCGCGTGCCGGAACAAATTCGCGAAGCCCGCGCCTTTGGCGGTGCGGCTGGCGATGGAATACGGAAGCGCCACGCCGACGAGGAAAGAGAATCCCGGCTGAATGGTGTCGTGCAGCGAGCAGCCGAACCACTCCGTATGGGTCTGATTCCAAGCCAGGATTTTCCAGAACCAGCTGTCCGGGTACGCGGCGGAGACGCGCGAAAGCTGCAGCACCTCCGCCATCATCAGCAGCATAACCAGGCCGCGGTAGGCATCGATGGAAACGTTGCGCGCCAAACCCGGAGCGACGGGAATCGTTTCCCGGACGGCCTGTCCGGTTGCGGCGCTCGGAGTCGTCGGGGTGAGCGTTGCCACAATATGCTTTCTCAAGAATCGCCGGTTTAAAGACCGGTCTCTACGACGAAACGCCTCAGGCTTCTTCTTCGACCAGGGCTTCGCCGTGAGCAGCCTTGTGCGCCGCGATTACTTTTTCGGCCAGTTCATTCGGCACGTAGTCGTAGTGCGAAAACTCCATCGAATATGATGCGCGCCCTTGCGTTTTGGAAGTGAGGTCGGTGGCGTAGCTCAGCATTTCCGAAAGTGGAACCTGGCCTTTGATGATGACGTTGTGGCCGCGCGCTTCGCTGCCCGAAATGCGACCGCGCCGCGAGCTGAGGTCGCCCATCAGGTCGCCCGAATATTGATCCGGAGCATAGACTTCCACGTTCATGATGGGCTCGAGAAGCGCGGGCCGTGCTTGTTTCATCGCTTCCTTGAACGCCAGCGAGCCGGCGATCTTGAACGCGATGTCCGACGAATCCACGTCGTGATATTTGCCGTCGTAGAGAATGGCGCGGAAATCAGTGACCGGGAATCCCGCCAGGTAGCCGCGGGCGGCGGAGTCACGAATTCCTTTTTCTACCGACGGAATCCAGTTCTTTGGAATGGCGCCACCAAAAATGTCATCCACGAACTCGATGCCCTTGCTACGTTCGATGGGCTCGAACTTGACACGGCATACGCCAAACTGGCCGTGCCCGCCGGACTGCTTCTTGTGCTTGCCTTCGGCGTCGGCTTTGCCGCGGATGGTTTCGCGGTACGGAACCTTGGGAGGCTTAAGCGTGAGATTGACGTTGTAGCGCTTCTGGAGCTTAGCGACGACGACTTCGATGTGCTGCTGGCCGGAACCGGCAAGCAAGAACTCCTTGGTTTGCGTGTCGCGCGAAAAACGCAGCGCGCCGTCTTCTTCGAGGATTTTGTGGATGGCCACGCCGATTTTGTCTTCGTCAGCGCGGCTTTTGGGTTCAATCGCAAACGTGATGGACGGCTCGGGCAAGCGCGCGGGCGTGTAATAAATTGCTGCAGCTTTGTCACCAAGCGTTTCACCAGTCGTGGTTTCCTTCAACTTGGCAATCGCGCCAATGTCGCCAGCGTGAAGTTCACCCGTTTCCGTGAGCTGCTTGCCTTGCACGACCTGCGTATGCTGTAAGCGTTCTGGCGTGCTGCGATTGTAGTTCACGAGCGTGGCATCGTTTTTGAGCACGCCGCTCTTCACCTTGAAATAGTTGATGCGGCCGGCGAAGGGATCGGCAAGCGTCTTGAACACGAAAATGGAAGCCGGCTGTCCGTCGTCGTATTTCCGCTCGACGCGGTCGCCCTTCCCGGCGGGATCTTTGTAGCCGACCTGCGCATGCTCGTCGGGATGAGGAAATGCGTCCGCGAGAAAAGTGAGCAGGCTCGCGGTACCAATGTTGTGCAACGCGGAGGTGATCAGGACGGGAAAGATCTTTTCTGCGACGATGGCTTTGCGGACCGCTGGAATCAAGTCCTGGATGGGAATCGTGCCTTCGCGGAAGAATTCCTCCATCATGGCGTCGTCGCCTTCGGCGATCATTTCGACCAGCTTCTCGTGCGCTTCTTTGGCTTCATCGGCGAGCCCCGCCGGAATTTCTTCAATCGCGGGCTTGCCATCGCCGTCGGGTTTGTAGATATGCGCCTTCATGGCTACGAGGTCAATGACGCCGCGAAATCCCTTTTCCGAGCCAATCGGCAACTGCAAGGCGACGACGTTGCGCCCAAAAACTTCCGCCAGCGACTCCATGGACCGTTCGAAACTGGAAAGTTCGCGGTCCATCCACGTCAGCACAAACGCACGGGGAATATCGTACTCGGTGCAGTAATCCCAAACTTTTTCCGTGGTGACTTGCACACCGACGTGCCCGTCTACAGCAATCAGCGCGGCATCGGCGGCAATCAGCGAAGCCTTCGCTTCGGTAATGAAGGTGGAATACCCAGGGAGGTCAATGAAATTGATTTTCACCTTGTCGGACGAGCCGGAGGGGCCGGTCGGCGTCGCGGGCCACTCGGCATAAGCCAGACCCGTTTGAATGGATATTTTCCGCGCCACCTCTTCATCGTCCCAATCGGTGGTGGCGCTGCCATCCGCAACTTTTCCCCACCGCGGGGTCATACCGGCGGTGTACAGCAACGACGACACCAGTTGCGTCTTGCCGGTGCCGCCGTGACCTACAATGCCAACGTTTCGGATGTCCTTGGTGAGATAGCTTTTCATTGCGAACCTTCCCTTTTCCGCGATTGATGGGCAATCGCCGCGAAAGTCCGCCACCTAGTGTCAAGCGCGGGCTTGCGCCTGATCGAATTTTTCGCTTAGGAGGAAGAGCGCGCCGTCGATTATTGAAGCTTCTTGCGGTTCTTTTCCCTCGGATGTGCGAGGGGCCCTTTGGTCTCCGAGCGGGCGGAGGCGAAGGAGAATCGAAAGATCCCCTGGAACGCTCTTCTTTCACGGCGGATGCTAGCACACGAGTTCTTTCGCGGCAACGAAGCACGCGGGCAAAACAGCAGATTTCCGGGCTGGGGCGACGAGACTTTCCGAGCTGTGGAACTGTGAAAGTCGTTCCCGGCGAGGACAAATTTGCAAGGACTAGTACCAGGGATTTCCATGTATCGCAATTTCATCGCTCGTTAGTTATTGGCGTGACTAGAGTTAGCGACGCGTAAGAATTTCGATTTTGGGCACTTTCTTTGCTGTAGGACTAGCGGGGGCTTCGGGTGAAGACGCAAATCACACAGCAGAGTTCATGTCAATCCAAGAGCATAACTGTGGAGGGCTTCTGCCTGAGTGGCGTCGCGTTGTGGAGCCGAGAAATTGAGCGAAAAACTGAGGAGGAGCGAGAATGGAAGAGAACCGCGAGCATCAAGAAACTGAAAACAATTGGGAATCCCGAGTGGGAGGCATCAACCGCTGGGTTCTGATTGGCGGCGTGGCCCTGCTGCTCATCGCAGGACTCGCATTCGGTTACGGTTACAGCCAGCAGAGCGCCGTGGGACACCTGACCGCACAGCAGTCCGCGGCCAGCGCCACCATCGACCAACTGCAGGGGCAACTCAATGCCGTAACGACCAAATTGAATGACGTGGTCACAGCGCAACAAGCGGCCGCTCAAGCTGCGGAGCAGGCGGCGGAGCAGAAAAAGGTGGCGGGCAAACATGGCGCGCCCACGGACAAGCGCTACAAGGAATTAAAGGCGCAAGTAGAGGATCAAGGGAAGCAGTTGAAGGACACGCAGGACTTGGTCGCCAAGAACCGTACGGACCTTGAGACCAATATCAGCTCCACAAAAGATGAGCTCAACGGCTCTATCGCGAAAACCCACGAGGAATTGGTTGTGTTGCAGAAGCGGGGAGAGCGCAACTACTTCGAATTCGACTTGGTCAAGTCGAGGCAGTTCCAACGTTTCGGACCGCTCACGCTTTCCTTGCGCCGGACCGACGCCAAGCACATGAATTATGACGTGATGATGGTCGTCGATGACAACCAACTCACCAAAAAGAGAGTGAATCTCTACGAGCCGATCTGGATCCATTCGGAAAACGGCGGGCAACCCGTGCAAATCGTGGTGAACAAAATCGGCAGAAACACGGCCCACGGCTATATCAGCGCGCCAAAGTACCGAGAGTCCGAACTGGCTTCGAGCACCGCCGCTGCACCGGCTCTGACGCCGGTTTCAACCTCCACCACGACGCCAGCCGATCCCAATCGCCCCAATCAACAACCGGATCAACAACCCCAAGCGCAGCAGCCTCCGACGCAGCAACCGCCACAACCCCAGCAGCCCGAGTAGTCCGGCTGCCGTTTTAAATCAGCGGTTTCTTCCATCGGCTGCTTAGCAGGGCGTCCCGAAGACGCCCTGCTTTTTTTGCGCCTTTGCGTCGGGAGAGATTAGAACAAAAGGCCCTCATGTTGATAGCAGCCAGTAATCGAGGTGATTTCGCCCCATTCCGGGAGACCTAGGTGCTTCTCGCGGGGAAGTACCGTATGTACGGCTATGTTCCGCCGGTTTTCTTTTGATAGCCCGGGCACGAAAGCACGGGCAGCCGGGGATACTTGGGGAAGGTCGAATCGCGGGTGGAAAGCTCGCACAGAAGAAATTTGGAACCTCGACTGGATTTGACAGAACGCGCGTACACACAATCGGCGCAGAGGCCCTCGCTGGAATTCCCTTTGATCGCTGCGGACGTCTTCGCCACGCTAGAAAGCTTAGCAGGTGTTCTGAGGCGATCACAAAATCAGCCCGCAAATTGAAAAATGATTTTCGCTCAGAACGGACGCTCTTTACTTCGCCGCTGCCAACCTGGTCCTGCCTTCTCGAACTCGTGCAAGGAACCGTCGCGCCAGTTCGTGAACTCGTTCCTCTTGTTTTTTCTGCAAAGCTTCTTTGGGGATCAATTCCCCGCCCACGCCCAAAGCGGCTGCCCCTGCCAGGATGTAGTTTAAGGCGGTCTGCTGATTGACGCCTCCCGCAGCCACCATGGGAACCTGCGGAAATGGCGCCTTCAGCGCGCGAATGTAGTTGTCGCCGCCGAGAGGCCCACATGGAAAAATCTTGATGAAGTCGGCTCCGGCCTTCCAGGCGTGAATCACCTCGCTGGGAGTCAAGGCGCCAGGAATAACCAGGACATTTTTCTTGCGTGCGAACTCGACAACTTCCCCGACAAAACCGGTACTCGTCAGGAATTTTGCGCCGGCATCCACGCACCTCTGCGCCGTCTCGACATCGAGGACCGTTCCTGCACCGACAATCATCTCCGGAAGGCTGCCCGCCAAATCGGAAATCACCTCGACCGCGCCAGACACGGTCATGGTGATTTCGGCAATAGGAATTCCCGAGCGATACAGCGTTTCCGCTGCATATCGGGCATGGTCCCCGGATGGCACGCGAACGGCAGGAACAATGCCAATCTCCTCGATGCGCCCGCGAATGTATTCCTTATTCAAGGCTTCCGCTCCATCCTGTGTATCGCATTCGATTTCTCAACCAAGGCTCCCTTAACGAAGAAATCGGCGCCTCACGCGCTCTCCTCAAACCCCGCTTCGGGAACGGGCAATTTGTCGCCGTCTTTGGCCACCCATGCGTAAAGCACAGGCAGCAAGACCACGCTCAAGAAAAAAGCCCCAATCAACCCGCCGACGATAACGATCGCGAAGGGCCTCTGGGAATCCGAGCCAATTCCGCGAGAAAGCGCCGCCGGCAACAGCCCAAGGCTCGCCACCAGCATGGTCATCATAATGGGACGAAGACGCAGAATTGCGCCTTCGACAGCCGCATCTTCAATCGTGTGTCCCCGGACGCGAAGCTGGTTGATGTATTCCAGCATGATGACTCCAATCTCCACGGAAACGCCGAAAAGAGCCAGGAACCCTACTCCGGAAGACACGCTGAAGTGCGTGCCACTGACCAGCAAAGCGACCAAGCCGCCAATGGGAGCCATGGCCACATTGGCGAGAATGAGCATGGACCACTTTGCGGAGCTGAACATCGAATAAAGGATGACGTAAATCACCAGGACCGTGATGGGCAGGACCAGCATCAGGCGTCGCTGCGACCTTTTTTGACTTTCGTACTCCCCCGCCCAATTAATGTGGTAACCGACCGGAAGCTTCACGCGCCGCTCAACTTCTTTCATGGCCTCTTCAACGGCGCCGCCGAGATCCCGCCCGCGAACACTGTATTTGATCGCGACGTAACGCGAGTTTGCCTCGCGATAAATTCCCGAGGCGCCGTCGCGCATTTCAACTCTTGCGGCTTGCGCGAGGGAAACGCGCTCGCCTGTCGGGGCCAGGAGCCGTATTCTTTCAATTTCTTCCTTGGTATTGCGATAGGGGGCCTGGTATCGAACAACCAAATCGTACCGCTGCTCGCCATGCAACACCTGGCTGACGGCTTTCCCGCCCACCGCCGTCTCCACGGCATCCTGAACATCGGCAACGTTGATCGCATGCCGCGCCGCCTGTTGCCGGTCAATCACGATATTCAAATTGGGCTGGCCAAGCACTCGAAACAACCCCAGGTCTTGAACGCCACGAATGCTCTTCATCACATTGACGACCTCGTCGCCTTTCTCCTCCAGAACTTTCAGGTCGTCGCCGTACATTTTTATCGCCAGCTCTCCCTTGACCCCGCTCACGGCTTCTTCCATGTTGTCGGCGATGGGCTGAGAAAAATTCCATAGCACTCCGGGAATTTTGCTTAGCTCACGGTCCATTGCGGCGATCAATTCATCCTTGTCCTGCCGAAAAACCGGCCGCCATTCGGATTTCGGCTTTAGGTCCACGAAGTATTCCGTATTGAAGAAACCTGTGGTATCCGTGCCGTCGTCCGGGCGGCCGACCTGCGAAACAACCTGTTTCACCTCGGGAAATGATGCAAGCATGATTCGGGCCTGGTTCATTACCCGCGTGCCTTCGGTTGGCCCCGTGCTCGGCGCCAGGGTCCCGCGCGCCCAGATGGCCCCCTCGTCGAGATGCGGCAAGAACTCTGAACCGATTGCTCCGCTCGCGACAAGAAACACGGTAATCCCCAGCACCAGCGCCCCTGCGCCGACGATTAGCGTTCGCCGCGCCATCGCCCAGCGCAGTATCACTCTGTATGTATCTCTCAGGTATTCCATCACCGGATTGCGCCACTCGCTCACACCTAGGCCAAACTGCCACACAGCAAGAACCGGGGCGATGGCTATAGAGAAAAGGAGCGCTCCCACCAAGGCAAACGAAACGGTCCACGCCATGGGCTTGAACAGACGCCCTTCCACGCTTTGCAGGGTGAAAATAGGCAGATAAGCAGTGATGATAATGGCACGCGCAAAAAACACGGGCCGGAGAACTTCGAAGACGGCATCGCGGATTCTTTCCAATGGCGTCTTAACCGCGTTGGCTCCAGCGCTGAAATGCCGCATGATGTTTTCGATGATGACCACGGTGCCGTCCACGACCATGCCAAAGTCGAGCGCTCCCAAAGAAAGCAGGTTCGCAGGAATCTTGTTCAGGTCGAGACAGATCGAAGCGAACAAGAGCGAGAACGGAATCGTCAAGGCGACAATGATGGCTCCTCGCACGTTGCCCAGAAAAAGAAACAGCACGAGCGAAACGAGGAAAATGCCTTCAGTCAGGTTGTCCAGCACGGTGTGCGTGGTGTAGTGCATCAGGTCGCTGCGGTCGAGAAACGGGACGATTTTTACACCCGGCGGCAGAATCCTTTCGTTCAACTCGTTTACTTTGTCATGAATCGCCATCAGAGTTTCGTCCGCATTCGCTCCCTTGCGAAGAAGGGCGATTCCCTCGACCGCATCGTCATTGTCAGCAATCACGCCATCAGCCCGATGAATGGCTCTGCCGATTTGTCCCAACCGAATCTTCGGTCCTTGCGTCACCTCCGCGACATCCTTCACGCGAAGCGCCGTCCCATTCTTGGCCGTCAGAATGGTTTGCTCGATGTCCTTTACCTCGCTGTATAACCCGACCGCGCGAACATTGACTTGCTGCAAGCCCGCCTCGACAAAGCTTCCGCCGGCATTTACGTTGTTATTGGCAAGCTGCTGCTCCATTTGGCCGATGCTCAAACCGTACGAAACCAGCTTGTTGGGATCCACACGCACCTGGTACTCGCGCGTCATACCGCCGAAACTGACGACGTCCACCACGTTGGGGACCGACTTGAACTGTTTTTCAAGAACCCAATCTTCGATGGACTTCAGTTCCATCAGGTCATACTTCGGATTCGTGCTCCTGAGCGTGTACCAGTAAATCTGTCCTACCGGACTCCAGTCCGTTCCCATTTGCGGTTGCAAGCCGCTTGGCAGAGACACCTGCGCGAGCCGCTCCAGGGCCTTTTGCCGGTTCCATTCGTTCGCGGACTCATCATCGAAAATGAGCATTACGCTGGAAAGCCCGAACAGGGAAGTGGACCGCAAATGCTGCAGATGCGGAATGCCGTTCATCTGGATTTCAATGGGAATCGTGACCTGTTGTTCGACTTCTTCGGCCGCACGGCCTGGCCACTGGGTGATGATTTGCACGTAATTATTGGCAACGTCGGGATAGGCCTCTACGGGCAGGTTGTGGAAGGAGATTGCTCCCCAAAGCAGCAACAGGACGGTGACCGTCAGAATAATGAAGCGGTTATTGAGGGCATACTCGACGAAAAGGCGCATCACAGGTCGGTCCTCACACTCCAGGTTTGCGCGTGTTCATTGTTCGACAGTGCTCTCCAGCACAAGCGCGTTGACCACCACCTTTTGGCCCGGGGAAATTCCCGATAGGACTTCCTGCTTGTTATTTGGAAGAGTTTGCCCGCCTACGACGGCAATCCGTCGGAATGCTGTTGCTCCAGCCGGTACATAGACCCAATCGAGGTCATGCAAGTGCAATATTGCGCTGGCGGGCAGCGCCGCGTGCATTTCCGCCTTCTGGCTGTGGAATGTAGCGGTCACGAACATCCCGACTTTCATTAAGCCCGGATTGCGCACTTCGATGCGTACTTTGGCGGAGCGAAGCGTGGGATCGAGCACCGGACTGACGTTGCCGATGCGCCCGGTGAAGACCTTATCGGGATAGGCATTCAACCGGATTTCCGCGGTCTCGCCCACATGCACGCTCGCCAAATCGTTTTCAAAAACATCACACAAAATCCAAACGTGGCTTAGATCCGAAATCGTGAAAGGATTGGGCGATCCCAGGCCCGCAACGCCCGCGGCGTTGGTGACTTGCTGGTCGGTAATCACGCCGGAGACCGGCGCGCGAATGTCCACGATTGGCACAGGATTATTGACATCCCCACCCAGCACGCGAAGGCGTTCCGCTGTGTTTTGGAGGTCAACCTTGGCCTTGTTCTCCACGTCCTCCGCGGTCTGCAAATCGTTCAGCGAAACCGCGCCCTTATCGTAGAGATCCTTTGCGCGGTCGTATTGCGAACGAGCCAACGTCTCGTCGGCTGCCGCTTTGCGATAATCCGAAATCGCGCCGGACACGTCCGCACTCTGTACTCGGAGCAGCACTTGCCCCTTCTGCACCGTATCGCCCAGCCTCGCTTTGATTTCCACAACGCGGCCGGTGGCCATCGAAATGACCGGCACGTTGCGAGAAACATCCGGGCCTACGACTCCGGTTGCCTGGAGCTGTGACGCAGCCCGATGCTCTTCGGCTGTCGCCAGGGCAAACTGCTCCGGGTGTTCCACGGAGATGATGTCGGCATCCTGTTCGTGTTCCACCTTCACGGGGGGCGGCGCTTCGGCCTCCGGGTCTCCCTTGCTGTCTCCGCAACCAGCAAGCGCGGCGCTCAGGCCAATGAAGCCGAGGAAGCAAAAGTAAAAACGCTTTTCAGATTCCCGCATAGAATGCTGTACTGCCTTTCGCAGTTTCGGAGATGTCCGCCTGGCCCTCCGGAAGCCTTGGGGTATGCGTCGTTACCCGGTGAAATCGCATGGTGCGCTGGTCTGTTGGAACAGCTAGCTGAGTTTGAGGGAATTGCCTAGGCGAGCCAAAGCGGGGGAGCGCGTCCGTCGACCGCCTCGCTAAAACAAGAAGCAACGTTCAAAACTTGCGCAGCGTCGACCGGTCTTCTTACCGCCGGTAAATGAAAGACGTGACTCGCACAGGAAACGAACAGCAAGAAAACGACGGGAATTACGCGAGCGGTCGAAGATGGCACAGGGGTGGCAATTTCCGACAACACTCGGGAGGGCTTTTTCTCCTCGAACAAAATGGCCTGGCCGTGCAAGTCATCGGTCATGGAAATGACAAAAAACAAAATAACCAGGGCACAGCACATCGCTACGATCTTTTGACGCGTGCTCGCGGGCTCATCCGAAAACGCTTTCGCGCGCGACAGCGCAGCCACCAGCGCAAGAATTCCCGCAATGGCTACGCAAACCCAGACCAGGTTGAGGGTCAGCTCCATAACACTCCAATTAGAGCCAGATTACCGTATGCGTGCCCGAGCGTTCAAATAAATCAAAGGGCCAGGCGGACGAAGCAAAACGTTGACGGAATGCGGCCTCTTGCTCCATTTGGCTGGCTCCCGCGAAGGAGCGGCCTAAGGCTTGGTCGCCCCGGTTTCGGCAGTGGCTTTAGTCTTTGGAGCCTCCGGCGAAGCCGGCTTGGCGAAGTGAGAATCGTCAATTTTCGGGTTGATTTCGACCTTCTCCACCGTCAGCGTTTGGCGGTAGTCCGTGCCCGGGCTCCCTTGGTCAATTTTGAATGGAAACTTCACGCCTTGGACTTCGCGGTAGTCGGAAAGCGTGCACTCCCAAGGCAGCTCTTGATCTTGCACCTTGCGAAGCCCTATCCATTTCGTCGTCAAAAACGTCCCGCTGTCGATCAGATAAGAGCGCACCTCCCCGCTCTTGCTGGTGATCTTCAGGCGGTAGACCGTCTTGCCCTCCGACTCCTCTTTTCCAACCAGTTCCACCTTCGACTCTTTGGCCTTGTAATCCACAAGCGGCCCGTCCGCATCTGACTCGTCCGGCATACCCTTCAACTCATCCGCAGACATCTCCACGACGTCTTTGTGCGGCAGGAAAGGATTCACCGTCCATCCGGCGGATTTCCCGTCGTACACCCGCAGAACTTTTTGGCCTTCCACGGTAATCTCCGAATACAGTTTGTGGGGGCGCTTCAATTCGAGCACCAGCGTTCCCTCGACGCCCTGTGCATTAAATGTTCCAGTGATGCGCTCCGATTGCACCGATTTGATCTTCTCGATTCCGCCGCGTGCATCGATGGCCTTTTTTATGATTTCGTCCAGAGTCTGCGCCGGGGCGGAACCCAACGGCAAAACACACAAGAAAGCGGCAAAGAGGAATTTTGTTTTCATTTGAAACCCGTTGGTGGTATTGGAGGGCTGAGAACCACGCAACAACTATCCTAAAAGCTGGCGTGCTTCCGGTCAAATCTCTTCGGCGGCGGCTGCGGTCCACCTTCTGCGCATTCATGGTCGTGAAATAATTTTCTCCTAAGCTCGGTTGCGGGTACATTTAGAGCCGCTTTCAGAAACGTTTATGCACAAATATTAGCTTCATTCTGACAGGGTGAATTCATGACACACCGATTTCTCTCGGGACTCTTTATAGCGGCGCTGTGGTTTCCAGCAATTACTTGCGGCCAGCAAGAACCTGCCGCGGAAGGCCGCCCCATCACGCCCGCAGGCACCCTCGTTATCGATGCCGGAACGCGCCTGCCTGCCGTTGGCGCGATGCCCGTGAACATGCTGCGCAGCCCGGATACGCTGGGGCGCGGGGGCCAAGGACGCTACCTGCTCGTTGTGAACAGCGGCTACGGCGTGCAGTTCAGTGGCGATACAAACCACGCACAGCAATCCATTGCAGTAATTGATCTGAACGCCAGCCCCGAACCGGCGGTGATTCAAAGCGTCTACTTTCCCACTCCGCAAAGCTCCAACGTCGGCATTGCCTTTGCTCCTGCAGCTGATGAAACCTTCGCACTGTACGTTTCCGGCGGCTTCGAAAACAAAATCTGGATCTTCCGCTTTGATCCGAATGCCCCCGCTCCCATGCAACCGGCCTCGCCCGGGCCTGACACGAAGGTTACAGCGCCATTCTTCATCGTGAGCAATCCCGGAGAAGTTTCGCCCAAGGATTACAACCAAGGCAAAGCGGCACTCTATCCCACGGGGATTGCCGTCACGCGGGATGGCGCAACGCTGGTTGCCGCCAACAACCTTGGTGACAGCGTCACTATCGTCCGCAGCCTGAACGGCTCGCGTCAAATGCAGCGCCTAGACCTGCATCATCCGGGAAAATCCAACGAAAATATTTACCCCTACGGCGTCGTCGTGCTGGAAAACGGGAAGAAAGCGCGCGCCTACGTTTCTTGCTGGAACGATTCCTCGGTTGCCGTGATTTCACTCAACGGCAAAGCCGCGGTCCAAAAATACCTCGAAGTCGACCGCCATCCCACCGCCATGCTGCTGAACGCCCAAGGCACCCGTTTGTTTGTGGCCAATTCGAACGCGGATAGCGTTTCCGTCATCGACACCGGCTCGGATCAGGAGATCGAGCGAATTGACGTACGCTTGGCGGCGACGGCCTTGGTTGGGGCAAGTCCGGAAGGCATCGCTCTCGGTGAAGATGAAAAGACTCTCTATGTCGCGAACGCCCACAGCAACGCCGTAGCGGTCGTCTCGCTTTCCGAAAAAGCCCGCGGAGCAAAATCCGCCGGGAAAAATGACGAATCCGCGAAATCAAAAGTCCACGGCTTTATTCCCACCGGACAATATCCTTCGGCACTGGCGGTTGCCGACGGAAAACTCTTCGTCGGAAACGGCAAGGGAACGGGATTCGAATCGTCCTCGATGCGCGTCAGCAACAGCGGCTTCACGCCGAATCCTCCCAATGCCGCATTCCCGGCAAAACCGGAGAAAAACAGTCAGGGCGGCCAGTACAGCGGCTCCATCGTTTCCGGAAACATCAGCGTGATCCCGCTTCCTGGCGATCCCGCCCTGGCGCACTACACGCAACAAACCATGCAGAACGACGGGCTTCTCGACTTTGCCCCGCCGAAGCTTTTTTCGGGCGAAAGCCCCATCAAGCACGTCGTTTACATCATCAAGGAAAATCGCACCTACGATCAGGTGTTTGGCGACGTGAAAACTGCCGGTGACGGCCACGCCGCCGACGGCGAGCCGGCCTTCGCGATTTTTGGCAACAGCGACACGGCGCGCCGCCCCAATGGCACAGCACAAGCAGTCACGCCGAATCATCACGCGCTTGCCCAGCGTTTCGGCCTCTTCGACCGTTTTTTCGTCAATTCCGAAGCCAGCCCCGACGGCCATGCCTGGGCCACCGCGGCTTTTTCCACCGACTATGTGGACAAAGCCTTTCGCTGGAACTATTCCGACCGCGGCCGCACCTACGACTTCGAAGGCTACAACCGCCTGCCCGATTACGAACCTCCTAGCGAGCTGGCCCTCGATAAATTCAAAGGCGACGCGCTGGCTGCCCTAACCGACCTGCTTGAAAAGCATCTTCCTTACCGCCAGGGATTCACCGATCTGGGCGAGCCGAAAACCCTCTATCTCTGGGATGCCGCCGCCCGCGCGGGCCTGACCTACCGCAATTACGGCGAATTTGTAACCGTGATTTCCGCGAACGACGTTGAGGCCGCAAAACAAAAACGCCACAAAGAATATCCCGACATTTCCAAAGCCGTCCGCGACATTCCCAACAAAGCCTCCCTCGCCGACCATCACAGTCCCAGTTTCCGCAGCTTCGATGTCACCGCTCCCGACAGCATGACCGTAGATTGCTATAAAGCTGCGCTTGCTTCACCGCAAACGGCGGACGCTGCCGTGACCGAGGACAACCGAAACGCTAACTGCCGAGGCAACTCCCGCTTTGGGGAATGGCTCGCGGAGTTCAAACAATTTGTCGCCCAGCGTGAGGCCGGCAAGCCGGATCCCATGCCCGCGCTCACGGTAATGCGTTTTCCCAACGACCACACCACGGGCCTCAAAAAAGGTTTTGCCACGCCACAATTTATGGTTGCCGACAATGACTACGCCGTTGGCCGCCTTGTTGAAGCGATTTCTTCCAGCGTCTATTGGAAGGACACTGCGGTTTTCGTCATCGAAGACGACGCTCAGGCCGGGCCCGATCACGTGGATGCGCATCGCTCCGTAGGGCTGGCTATCAGTGCCTACAACAAACCCGGAGCTCTGATTCACAAATTCCACAATACCGTTAGCATGATTCGAACCATCGAATTGCTGCTCGGCATCGCTCCGATGAATCAGCTCGACGCTTCCGCCATTCCCATGGACATTTTTCAGGACCAGGCGGATCTGACGCCCTACAAAGCGGTGCTACCCACCATCGCGGCCGACAATTTTCTAGGCGGCCAACCGAAAGACAAAGCCACTGCCGAATGGATGAAGAAAACGCGGCAACAGGATTTTGCCCACGCCGACATGGCCAATCCGCAAACCCTGAACGCCATCATCTGGTTCGCCTGTCAAGGAAACGGTTCAAGCATGCCGCAATCCGCCGCGCTACCTGCGTATCAGGCCATGCGCCTGGGCATTTCCGAACCTGAAGAACCGGCCATCGGCCTCAAGAAAAAAGATGACCAAGACTAGTGACCTACTGAAATTGCGTGAGGCTTAACACGTTTCCGTCAGGGTCTTTAAACCACGCAACTTTGGCGCCGCTTGGCGAGGACCAGATTCCTTGATCGTCCTGGCCTTTCATTCCATACATCTCAAAACGAACGCCATGCCCTTGCAGACGCGCGACCTCTTTCTTTATATCCTCAACTTCCCAGCCCAAAATCGTAAACTGTTGCGGCTGAAATCCCGGCGTCAACGCGACACGCACCATAACCCCATTCGCGTCCAGCACCAGAGCGAATTTGTCTTCGCTGACGAAATCGAGCCCCAACGTTCCTTCATAAAACGCCCGCGCCTTCTTGGCGTCCATCGTCGGCACGAAAGCCATGATCTTGTTGAACGAGAGCATGGAACCCCCTAAACCGCGGTGACGACATTCCCATCGAGCGCGATGTAGCCGTACGCCATTCGAGGCGTGTTGAAAGCGAAGCCGGGATTGCCGTGGCGGTCGAGAACAATTAATCCGCCGTGGCCGTGCGTGCGCTTCCCTAGCAGATGCACGGCTTCCTTGGCGGCGACTTTCGCGTTCGTCAAAGCGGGCCAAGCACCCGGGGCCGCATCCACGCAAATCTCCGACTGCCGCAAAAAATCGACGGCAGTTTTCGCCATCACAATCTTCATAATCGCTTCGCCGTAGCCGGTGCAGGATACGCCGCCCGCTTCGGAATCGGCGTAGCAGCCGCACCCGATCAACGGGGAGTCGCCAACGCGCCCCGGGAGTTTACAGCACGTGCCGCCCGTGGATGTCGCGGCGAACAAGTTCCCGTCCTTATCGAGCACCACGGCACCGACAGTTCCCTGCTCGTGTCCGCGATGATGCTCGGCCGCGTGCTTGTCGTTCCTGCACTTCAGCCAAGCTTCTTGCTCCGCCTCGCTGATCAGTTCACTCGGATCACACAGCGCAATTCCTTGTTCGAGAGCGAAACGCTCCGCCCCTTCGCCAACAAGCATCATGTGCGGGCATTTCTCCAGGATCGCGCGCGCCAGGCGAATCGGATTCTTAACTTGGTGCAGCGTGGACGCAGCCCCGGCTTGCAGCGTCGCGCCGTTCATCACGATGGCGTCGCATTCCACACGTCCGTCCAGATTCAGGTGCGAACCGTAGCCCGCGTCGAAGACGGGATCGTCTTCGAGCACCATGATGGCAGCTTCGATCGCGTCCAGCGCAGGGCCACCTTGCGAAAGTACCGCCCACCCCGCGGCAAGCGCGTGCTCGCATCCGGATTTGCAGGCGGGAACCGCATCGTCGGGGATGTCCCACGCGCCGCCGTGAACAATCAGAGCAGGTTCCATCGCAACGAGAATCGCAAAGGGATTTCTATTTGTCCACCGCGCACAATGAACTTCTTTCTTTCCACCCTCGGCGTTCTCCGCGCCTCTTGCATGTAGATCTCTTCGGAAGGAGAAAAAGCTCAGATGTAAAAATCGAGCAGAAACAGCAGCAGGCCCACAAAAAGAAGAAGCGCACCCCCGTTAACCCGGTTGCGCGGCAACCGCGACAGCGAGTTCACCACGTAATGCGGAACCTCTTTGAAGCGGGTTGAGTCCGAGCGTGGAATGTAGAATGGACCCTCGGGCGTAAACCGCGCAAAACTGCGATGAAAAAACGAAATCTCATCCTGCACCCAAACCAAGAGACTGTTCCGGTTGCGCCAAACGATGGCCACGCCAAACAGAAAAAGCAAATAACCGCAAAAGGTAAGTAGCCCGAGCGCCGGGCCGGCTCCCCAAAACATGTGGCCCCCAGTGGCTGGCACGACAATCCTAGGACGCGGGGACGGCGAAGAAGGTTTCTTGCCAAAACTCAGAGGATTCCAAGGCCGCACTTTTTTGAGGCCCGAAGACTGGCTGAAAATTACTCGCCGTCGTGAATGGTCACAAGGCGAACGACTTCAAATTCCTTCTTGCCAGCCGGCGTAGCCACTTCAATCTCATCGCCGACTTTGCGGTTGAGAAGCGCGCGGCCAATCGGCGAAGTGGTTGAGATGAGGCCTTTTTCCGCGTCGGCCTCTTCGCTGCTGACCAGCTTGTATTCCACTTTGACGTCGCGGGTCAAATCCACCACCACGATGCGCGAGCCGTAGCCGGAACGGTCCTTAGGAATATTGTTGAGGTTGAGCATGCCCAAGTCGCCCATGCGCTTTTTGAGCTGCGCGATTTTGGCGTTCACGTAGGTCTGCCGCTCTTTGGCGAATTTGTATTCGGCGTTTTCCGAAAGGTCGCCGTGCGCGCGGGCCACGGCAATTTCCTTCGGAAGCTCGACGCTCAGCTCGTGCGAAAGCTGGTCGATTTCATCCTGAAGCTTCTTCTTAATCTTAGCCAGCGGATCGGACATGGTCGTATGCCTGCTGCTTGTTGAAAGTTTGCCGGGCGCGGATGCTTTGCTGCGCCTCGGCCCCTTATAGAACTTGCCGGACTTTGAGCCTTTGGGGCGCCCTTGACCCTTGCGCACGGAATCCTTGCGAATTTGTTTCTTGCGTACCGAAACTCTTACGCCCTCAAAAATACGACGGAGTCCGGTGAGCGCGGATTGCGCCTCGGACTCCGCGTAAAGAAACATTATAGGCGCGAGGGGAGCACAGCGACAAGCGGGAACCGGACACTTAGACGGGTCGGCAGTGCAGCCCGTGTTTCGAACCAAGGCCTGCCTATTCCTTAGATCTAGGCCCTTCTTTTCGCTAAGGCAAAGAAAACAAGAGAGTTAAACAAATGCGGCCCGATACAGCAAGCGGCCTGCACAAACCAGCAGCAGGCCAGCCCTGACATTTGAGGCCGCAGCGTCGTCTATTCCCCAGGAGCCAGGAATGGGAACTATGGGACTGGCGCTGCCCTGGAAGGCTAGAATCGCTTTCGCGCCGCGCGGAGTGGCAGTAGCAGGTGGCCCAGTAGCGGCGAGCGCGGTTGGGCTCGAGGGCAACCCTGCCACAACCGGCAAATGGGGGACGCGAGTGGAAGGTTCCGAGCACCGGAGCGGCGGCCCGATGGGGGCGGCTAGGGAAGCTGCAGGCGAAGACGCCATGCTGGCGGCAGCGTGTCTGTCTGGCGATCTGCGCGCGTACGAAAGGCTGTACGCGCTGCATGGCGCGAAAATGAAAAACCTTGCGCGAAACATCCTGGGCAACGTGGTGGACGCGGAAGACGCGGTACAGGAAACATTTCTGAAAGTGCAGAGAAGTATTGCGACGTTTCGCGGGCAATCCAGTTTCGTGACCTGGACCTACCGCATCCTGATCAACACCTGCTACGACGCGAGGCGCAGCCGGCTGCGAAAAAAAGAAGTGACCACTGACGACGATTCAGAGGAAACCCCGCGGATCGAGCCGCGGGCGCCGGGAGCGCATCCCTCGCTCCGGATGGCCCTCGAACGCGCCTTGGGAAGGCTGACGCGGCATCAGCGTGACGTGTTTCTTCTGTACGAAGTGGAAGGCTTCCGCCACGCCGAGATTGCCGGGATGCTGGAAATCACTGAAACGGCGTCCAAGAACACGCTGTTTCAGGCGAAGAAAAACTTGCGCGAAATGCTGGAGCCGCCGAGAAGCAGTTCGGCGGGAGCGCGATAAGTAAAGCACGGGAAAAAAGTTGGTGAATGACGATGAATGTGACCTGTAAAGATCGAGAGCGTATTTTTGAAGATGGTACCGCGAAGGAATGGACTGCGCTCGAAGCGCATGCAGCAGGCTGCTCGGCGTGCGCGGCAGAAATTCGCGCATGGAAGTCGCTAGGCGTGGCGGCGAAAGAGCTGCAGGATTACTCGCCAAGCCCGCAGTTGTGGACGCGAATCGAGCGCGCGCTGGTCGAAGAAGATATGCGGAAGGCGCAGCGCACCGAACGCAAGAAGTGGTTTCCGTTTTTCCCCGCGATTTCCGTGCCTTGGCGGGCGGCCTTGGCAGGTGCGTTGGCGCTAGCGCTAACTGTTTCAGCAGGCTGGATTGCGCTTCACAGGCCTAAGGTTGATCCGCAGCAAAGTCCCCTGCTAAGGAGTGCCGCTCTGAAGGAAGTGGAGAGCACTCAAAGCGCTTATGAAAAGGCCATCGACAAGCTGGCCGCGGAAGCCAAGCCGCAACTGGATGATCCCGCAACGCCGCTGATGGCGAATTATCACGAAAAGCTGCTGGTGCTGGACAGCGCGATTGACGATTTGCGCGCCCAGGCGGGATTGAATCCATCGAACGCGCAGCTGCGGCATCAGTTGCTGGCGATGTACCACGAAAAGCAGGAAACGCTGGAGGAAGTCTTGGAGGCAAGAAAGTAATGAGAGCGCCCAGTCCGAATTCCGGTAAAGGAGTAGCCTGTCGCTTCGCTGTGGCGGGACTGCTGTCGGCCATGATGTTTCTTGCGGCGGAGCAGCGCGCTGTTGCCGCCCACAGCGCGCAGGATGAAGTGTCCAAGGATTTTCAGAAAACAGTGACGCTCGGCGCGGGGCAATCGATCCATGTGGAAAATAAATTCGGCGAAGTGCGCGTCCATGGCAATTCCGGGCGGGATGTGAAGATTTCAGCAACCATCCGCGTGCAGGCCAACTCGCGCGACGAAGCACAGTCTTTTGCCGACAAGATCCAAATCGAGGTGCAACAAACTACCGCAGGAGTGGAAATCAAGACGGTCTATCCCGATGAACATAAATGGTACATCCGCATCGGGAAGAACCCCTCCTATTCGGTGAACTACGACATCGCCATGCCTTCGGACGCGCCCCTGAACGTGCGCAACAGTTTTGGCAACACGGAAGCCTCCGGCGTCCATGCCGGCGCCGATCTCCAGAACAACAACGGCAGCATTACTATGCGCGATATGGGGGCCGCAAGAGTGAACAATTCTTTCGGGAGTGTCGAGCTGACAGGCGCCGGAGGAAACGTCTCGGTGACGGACACCAATGGCAGCGTGCAAGTGTCCGATGTAAAAGGAACACTCGAGGTACGCAACCGCTTCGGGAGCATTACGACGAAAAACATTCAGGGCGCGGCGACGATCAATGGGGGCAATGGAACTGTCACGCTTTCCGACGCGGCTTCGGCGAACATTACGACCTCCTTCGGCAGCGTGGACGCCCGCAATGTGAAGGGCGATCTGAGCGTGCATGACAACAACGGAAACGTGGAAGTCTCAACCATCGGCGGAGCCGCAGACATCACCAACAGTTTTGGCAACATCACTTTCTCGGATGTGCACGGGCTCGCGAACCTCAAAACCAACAACGGCCGCGTCAAGGGCAGCTCCGTGATGGGCAGTTCAGTAACCATTCACGATTCCTTTGGCAACGTCGAACTGGAAAACATTAGCGGCAGCCTGGATGCGGAAACCTCCAATGGGAGGATCATCGTCCGCGATGCGAAGGGCACCGTGACGCTTCGGACTTCCTTTGGCTCCATCGAGGCAACGAACATTCCCAAAGGGATCCGGGCGACGAACGGAAATGGCGCAATTACGCTGGCGGATATCGGCGCGGACGCTTATGCGAAAACGAGTTTTGGCAGCGTCTTGGCCGAGCGCGTGAACGGAAACTTGACCGTGGAAAACACCAACGGGTCGGTGATCGCGCGAAACGTGAAGGGCGACGCCAGCGTGCACACTTCCTTCTCGGGCGTAACGCTTGACGGAATCGGCGGACGGATCAGCGTGGACAACCAGAACGGCGCGATCTCCTTGACCGCCAGCCGGCCGCCTAGCGGCTGCCGTGACATCCAGCTGAAGACTTCGTTTTCATCTATTCGTGCGCAGATTCCGCAGGGCCTGGGGTACAACCTGTCAGCGCACACCTCTTTTGGCAGAATCTCCTCCGAGTTGCCGGTGACTTCCCAGGGAAACATTGGCGGAGACACGCTCAGCGGAACAATCGGGTCGGGCGGCTGCCAGATTCAGCTCAACAACGCGAACGGAAGTATCGAAATCACCAAGGGCTCGTGACCTAGCAAGTCTCCTTATTTACCGGCGGCGCGCTCTCGGGACATGGCGAAGGCTTTCTTGACGACGGACGTGGCTTTTGCCGTGAGATGAAATTTGACCAGCTCGTCTTCGCGCGCATAAGCCAAATCCGTGACGTCGCTCCCGGCGCGCGGTTCACCGCCGACCCGTTCACACAGATAGTCTGCGATAACAAAGTGGTAGCGAGGCTTCTTATGCTGCGACGGAGCCGCACCATTATCCAGATAGATGCGGTCGAAGAGTTCAATCAATTCGAGCACCCGCACTTCGAGGCCGGTTTCTTCGCGCAACTCGCGGCGCACGGCCTCTTCGAGCGTCTCGCCAATTTCGATGGTGCCGCCCGGAATGGACCATTGTCCAAGCAGCGGCTCCGTGCCGCGGCGAATCAGAACGGTGCGGTCGCGATCCACAATCACGCCGCCTACGCCAATCAATGGGCGCTCGGGATATTCTCGGGTCGACGCCATTCCTCAAGTCCTCGGTTGCTCTGCGAGTGGCATCTACGACGGCAAGACCTCGCAGAGCTTGAATTTCCTTGCCTCGGTATATAATACGCTGCAGGGTGGCGGGGACGGTCCTCGTACCGCCACATGGCAGAAAAGAAGCTTCCGGAGGCTGGAACTGTGATCCGTTGCCCTGAGTGTTCCGCGGAAATCGACGTGGACGAAGACGAAGTCGAGGAAGGCGAGATTTTAAGTTGTCCTGAGTGCGAATCGGAACTCGAAGTGTCGCAGACGCACCCCGTCCATCTGAACGTAATCTCCGATGATTTGGACGAAGAAGAGGATGAAGAAGAGGAGACCGAAATGGGCGAGGATGGCGACTACTCGGACGAGGAAGAAGAGGAAGTGGAAGAAGAAGACGAGGAATGACCGGCGAATTCCCGCTATTGCCGCATTTGGCATCTCCACGATTCACCCCACCATCTAACTTACGAGGAATATCTCGATGAATGGCCTGAGAAGAATCCATGTTGCTGGCGTGGGTGTGCTGCTTTCGGTGTTTGTGCCATTGCTAGGGGCGGCCGAGCAGACTCCGCCGGCGGCTCCGGCCGCCACCGCGCAGGATTCTTCGTCGAAGGATAAACCGAGCAAGAAAAAATACAGTCATTTGAATGACTTTTTGATCCGGGGAACGGTCTTCAATGAAAAAGCGCTTTCCTTCCCCGACATCGAACTGCGGTTCCGCAAGGAAGGCGACAAGAAATACAAATGGAACACCTACACGAATTCGCGCGGGGAATTTGCAGTGCGCGTTCCGCAGGGCTCGAACTATGAGATTCTGGTGCATGCGAAAGGATTCGCAGACCAGACAAAAACGGTCGATGCGAAGGGCGGCGGAAACGAAGAAACCGTGGTATTTCGGATGCAGCCGGTTACGGGGGATGCGAAATGACCATGCTACGAAGGATGATTTGCTTGGCGGCGGCGATTGCGCTACTGGCAACTGCAGCCGCGGCGCAGGACAAAAAGCACGAGGCGCAGCTTCGCACGGTTCGCGGCGTGGTGACGGATAAGTCCGACAACCCGCTCAACGGCAGCGTGGTTTTCCTAAAAAATATGCGAACGAATTCGGTGCGCAGCAGTTATACCGATGACTCGGGGAGCTACCGCTTCAGCGGGCTTGACCCCAATGCGGACTATGAGCTCCATGCAGAAAAAGAGAGCGAGAAATCCACAACGCGCACCGTCTCGAGTTTCGACTCGCGGAAGGACATCGTCCTAAACCTGAAAATCGGCAAGAAAAAGAGCTGACATCTCCGGGTCACACCCAATCACCACAAAAACCGGAAAAAACACACGACCTAGACAAAGAAACCATTCGTATGTTCGAGGAATCTGAGTGTGGAGCCCTCGAATTCTGGAAACAACGCGACTCATTACCGGCTTTGATACAAAGCCCTCGGGAGATAATTACTTGGAAGCTATGAAATCACAAAAAAGATTTCCATTCCTGTTCGCGGCCGCAGCCTTGCTTGGCCTGTGGGCGGCCGCTTCTCCGGCGCTGGCACAACAGCCGGACCCGCAGCAGCCCCCGCCACCAAAGACCGATCCGCCTTCATCCAGCGAAAAAAACAACAAGGACAAAAAACAAGATGAGCCGCCGGGTGGGACGGTCGGGAAAAGTAAGCTGGAGAAGGAAACGGGAACGGTAAACGATCGCATCTTTGAAGTCCTCCCCAATTATGGAACTGTTGAGAACGCCAACGCGCTTCCTCCCCTGAGCACAGGACAAAAGTTTCGGATCGCCACGGCGAGCGTTTTTGACTGGGGCGCCTATCCCTTCAATGGAGCGCTTTCCGCGATAGCCCAAGCCAGGAATGATCCCAAAGAGTGGGGCCAGGGCTGGGACGCATATGGGAAACGGTTCGGAGCGAATTTCGCGGACAACAGCATCGGCACATACATGACCGTGGCGGTTTTTCCCTCTTTATTTCGAGAAGATCCCCGGTACTACCAAATGGGCAAGGGCGGCTTCTGGCGACGGTCCTATCATGCAGTGAACCGCTTGTTCGTGACGCGCACGGATTCGGGCGCAACGCATTTCAACTACTCGGAGTCCATCGGCAACGCGGCAGCGGCGGCGCTGTCAAACCTCTACCACGTCCCGAGCGATCGAACGGCCTCGCGAAATGCGACGACCTTTGCATTTTTGATCGTCTACGACGGACTGGCCAACGGAATGAAAGAATTCTGGCCGGATATTCGCCGCAAAGTATTCCGCAAGAATACGCCTTGATTCGCGGTTTGCCGCGCCCAAGCGAATCAAGGGTCTTTGACCGGAGCGAGAACTCGCACCGCGCTGGGCACAACTCCGATTTCGACCGGGGCGGGGCCAAGAATCTCCCCGTCCCCATGAAACAGACAGGGCCGGTCTGCCGTGATTCTGACACTACGCACGCCCCATCGCTTAACCTTCGAGGTGAGCAGTTCTCCCGTGGATAGTAAACGCGGGAGCAATTTGAGAACACTCAAAGCGCGCAAGTCTTCAAGCAGGACTACATCCAGCAAACCGTCGTCAATTTGGGCATGAGGCGCAAGTCGCACGCCAGCTCCATACGTTGGCGTATTCAAAACACCAGCAACAAGAGAAACCGCTTCCACGGCCGCGTGATCTGTGCCGGGAAATTCGAGTCGAACCCTGAACGGAACGTATCCGGACAAGGCTCGAAGCGCCGACGCAATGTAGCGCAGGCGGCCAGGAAGACGGCGATACGGCCCGCTCGCGAAGCGCGCCGCTTCCGCGTCGAGACCAATTCCACCGCC
>DATFSR010000067.1:0-9812 GCA_035262505.1 Candidatus Acidiferrum sp.
GGGCGGTGGGCATAGCTTTTGCTGCTGGAATCTTGGCCGGGGGCGTTGCAACTTGGCTCGGATTCCGCCGTTCCTGACAGAGGAATGCTGGTGGTTTGACGAACTAGGCGATTGCCCGCGCTCACACGACGCGGCCAACAGTATAGACCGTACCAACACTCACGCCCAACTCGCGGGCGATCTTTGGCCACGACAGGCCGGAGGCGCGCAGGCGGGCGATCTGCGCGTAGCTCCAAAAGGCGGTTTCTGTTTCCGGTCAGAAGCGGCTACTCCCGTGAATCAGAAAAACGTCTTGCGGAGATACGTCCATCCAGCCTGCGCGGAGGTGGGCTTTCGTATCGGCGGATGGCATGACTTCCGGCACACACTGACCACACCGGCGCTCAAGAAGTATCCAACCAAGGTTGTGTCTGGAATGCTTGGGCACGCCAATGCAAGGACTACATTGGACACCTACGGTCACGTTTTGCAGGAAGATTTCGCTGAGCCTCTTGCAGAAATGGCTGCGCAGTTGTTGCCCAATGTTGCCTAGTTCGATGAAAGTCGAAATGTTGTGGATGCTATGTCGTTGCAACGAAATGGGTTGGTGAACCGGGGAGGACTCGAACCTCCAACCCGCTGATTAAGAGTCAGCTGCTCTACCATTGAGCTACCGGTCCACGGAAGGGATGAAAGAATTTTACATGGTAGGCGAGAATTTGTCGATTGCGCCCGGAGCGTGAAAATCGCGAATCGGGCTCTATTTTTTGCGAAGCGTAGCTGCCAAGTCCCGCGCAACTTCGCGGGCATGTACCAGATCTCGGGGGTCGAAGGAAATCGCGGAAACGCGCGGATGCCCTCCGCCACCGTGTTTTTCGGCAAGGGATGCAAGATTTTGGTTCGCGGTGGCCTGGTTCCAGGGATTCGTCCCCAAGGAGACTTTCGCCCGAACCGGGGAAGCGCTGACGCTCACCGAATAGACGCACTCGGGGTGCAGCAGGTACGGAATAAATTTGTTGTAGCCTTCCAGATCCATATCACTGACGTCAAAGAAAATCACTCCGTCCCGAGCATCGATCCGCTGACGCAGAATGTCGATGGAGCGGCGATGGCGATCGAGCAGCGGCCCCAAATGTTTGGCGACCAGAGGCAGCTTGACCATTCCGCTGAGCGGGCGATAGGCCAGGTCAGGAATGATTTGCGCGGGCAGGCCATTTTCCGGCGCCGCCTCAATCACGAGGGCGAGTTGGGTAGCGGGCTCGGTTAATTCCACGGCGGCTTGCGGCGTTGGATACTGAGCACCATCGATGATGTCGCCCCAATGAATCAGATCCGCTAGTGGCGCTGTGTCGAAACCAAATTTTCCTTTCGTTACGGTGGCGATGAGCTTGGTGCAGGACTTGTAATCTGGCTCGTAAAACATATGCTCGTGCGTCCCCTTGCGAAACTGCTCGGCGTCGGCAGGCGTCAAGAAGGCGCTCTGATGATGATCGAACCACCAGGTCACTTTTGGCGAATTGGAATATTTGAAGTCCACGATGACGTTCTCATCGCCGTCGAAGATGCCGTCTTCCCAGGGTTGCGCTGCGCGGTGAGTCATGCCGGTGAAGGCAAACTCGGCGCCTTTATCAAATTTCTCACGATAAAAGCGGTAAAAGAGAGCGGCAGAAGCCGTGCCGTCAAAACAGCGATCGTGGAAACACAGCCGAACCTTGGTCATTTGGCGTTGTTTGCTCGTTCCCCTTACGGTCTTAAATGGCAGAGGGCACAAAGCCAACCAAGATGTACGCCCGCGGCAAGATTGTCAAGAAGAAACACCGCCTTTCCAAGAACCCCGAGAACCTCCCGTCTGACGAAGTCCCATCTGCTCGAAGTACAGGAAAAACTTGGAGTTAGCCAAAATCGCGAAAGGATCGGCCAAACCTGTCGATTCTGCCTTTCCCTATTCGACGCCTATATGGAAGTCAAAAAAGTATCGGGAGACTGACATGGCGGCACAAGGGACGAAGTTGCGGAAGACTGGGACGATAATGATAGCCGTTTTTGCTATTTTAGGACTTCCTGATTTGATCGGCATGCAGCAGATCACAAGTCGTTTGGCCTGCTTCCTCGGGATCTCCCTGGAAATTGCACTGCAGACGCTGCCCTCGATCCTTCTGAGGGTCTTGCACTTGCTTCAGCTCTGCGCGTTCGGCCACTTGGAGGATCTTCTCCAAGTGTCCGTGTGCTGGCACTTCATCCTGACGGTGACCGGCGCCTAGATCTCACGCTTGCGGGTGGACACTCGCCAAAACCGAAGGAACCTTCGACAATTCCATTTGTCGATTTGCATGGCTCTCATTCGACGCTACAGTAGAGGCTGAGTCCGGCGAGTTCAACAGCTTGCGGAATCAGCTCCAAACCAACCAAGGAGCAAGGCCCATGCGATTCATGATGATTGTCAAAGCCAGTAAGGATTCGGAAGCAGGCAAAATGCCCAGTGAAGAGCTTCTCTCCGCGATGGGCAAGTACAACGAAGAACTGATGAAGGCGGGAGTGCTCCTCGATCTCGCGGGGCTCCAATCCAGCTCCAAGGGCGCGCGAATCAAGTTCTCGGGTGCCCATAAGACAGTAGTGGACGGGCCATTTGCGGAAACCAAAGAGCTGATCGCCGGGTATTGGATCATTCAAGTGAAATCGCGGGAAGAAGCCATCGAGTGGGCCAAACGCGCTCCCAATCCCCAGGAACAGAACGGCGAGATTGAGATCCGCCAGTTTTTCGAATTGGAGGATTTTGGTCCAAGCAAGGCCGTCGACCGCGCGCGGGAATTGGGAAAAGAACTTTCCAAGAAAAAATAGCAATTGGTGTCGATTTCTTAAATCGAGGTTCGTCGTGATGGTAGAGAGCCGGATCGAGTTATTTGGAAACTGGCTCCAATCCGACTTCATAGGAGAAACAATGATGCGATTCATGATGTTGGTTAAGCATCCAGAAAAGCCGGTTCCAGGCGGCCAACCCTTTGCACCGCCCCAGAAGCTAGTCGAGGAGATAAACAAGCTCAGTGAAAAGGCCCTCCAATCCGGCGCCTTGATAGCCAACGGCGGCCTCGCTCCGACGGCCGCCGGCTCCCGTGTCCGTCTCTCTGGAGGAAAGGTCACTGTGCTCGACGGTCCCTTCACGGAAGTGAAGGAAGTCGTCGGCGGCTTCGCGATTATCGAATACAGCTCCAGGGAAGAGGCCGTTGAAGGAGCCCGTCAATTCATGGAACTTCACCGGCAATATTGGCCGGGCTGGGAAGGTGAGACGGAAGTCCGGCAAATCTTCGGGCCCGAGGACTTGGCACCGGGCCACGATGACCATGCCGGCGTGCAGACGGTCAAAAAGTAAGAACTTTCAAGTTGGCTCCAGTGGTCCGCATTGGAGGTAGCAAATGGGAAGGCGTTTTTCAGCACGTGGTTTCAAGAAAGAGCTAAGTCAATCCATCAAAAAAGGAGAAAAACACATGCGATTTCTGAGCATTTATAAGCACGTGGAAAGAACGGCTGGCCCATCCCAGGAGGAAATGGCCACGATGGGCAAGTTGGTAGAAGAAGGGTTTAAGGCGGGCTGGCTGCTGGCCACCGAAGGCTGCTTGCCCACCAAATTTGGGGCGCGCGTTCGCTCGTCCGACGGAAAACTGACCGTGACTGATGGACCCTTCGCTGAATCCAAAGAAATCGTCGGCGGCTTCGCCATTCTGAAGGCAAACTCCAAAGAAGAGGCCATTGAGTTGGCCCGGCAGTTTCTGCGAGTTGCGGGAGACGGCGAATGCGAGCTGCGCCAAATCTACGAAGCCGACACCTGCGCCCCGGCCGCGGCCGCTGCGAATTCCTGATGGTCTTTGTCCCGGCGCGGCCGCGCTTCCAATTCGCGAGGCTTTCGACGTAACTTGAAAGGCTGCCGTGTCGTCGAACGAAGCTCATCGCGTCATTGATGCCGTCTGGAGGATCGAGTCGGCCAGGCTCATAGCCGGGCTTGCCCGCATTGTCCGCGATGTGGGTTTGGCCGAGGAGCTCGCTCAAGACGCCCTCGTCGTCGCCCTGGAGCGGTGGCCGGAATCCGGCATCCCGGACAACCCCGGCGCATGGCTGATGGCCACCGCGAAGCACCGCGCCATCGATCTTTTTCGCCGGAACAAGCTCCTCGAACGCAAACACGAGGAGCTTGGCCGCGAGCTTAAATCCCAACAAGATCTGGCCATGGCGAATTTTGACATCCCGGAAGACCACGAGATTGGCGACGACCTGCTCCGGCTGGTGTTTGTCTCCTGTCACCCGGTTCTTTCCACGGAAGCCCGCGTCGCCCTCACGCTTCGCCTGCTTGGCGGCTTGACGACGCAGGAAATTGCGCGCGCTTTTCTCGTTCCGGAGCCGACCGTCGCGCAGCGCATTGTTCGTGCCAAGCGCACGCTAACCGAAGCGCGCGTTCCCTTTGAGGTTCCCCGCGGAGAAGACTTGGCCGTGCGGTTGTCCTCTGTTCTCGAAGTGATCTATCTCGTTTTCAACGAGGGATACTCTGCCACTGCCGGTGAAGATTGGATGCGCCCCGCACTTTGCGAGGACGCGCTGCGGCTCGGCCGCATCCTGGCGGAACTTGCTCCGCAGGAACCCGAAGTTCACGGCCTTGTCGCGCTGATGGAGATTCAGGCATCACGGGTGCATGCGCGCACCGGGCCGCGCGGCGAGCCCATTCTGCTGCTCGAGCAGGACCGGACGCGATGGGACCAACTTCTCATTCGCCGAGGTTTTGCGGCGCTTGCTCGTGCCGAGAAGTTAGGAGGAGCGCTAGGGCCCTACGGTTTGCAGGCCGCCATTGCCGCATGCCACGCTCGGGCGCGCGTGGCGGCAGAAACCGATTGGCACCGCATCGCCGCGCTCTACGATGCTTTGGCACAACTTACACCTTCGCCGGTTGTGGAATTGAATCGCGCTGTTGCCGTTGCGATGGCGTTTGGTCCCGCTGCGGGCCTCGAACTCATTGACACTCTGACTTCGGAGCCTTCTCTCAGGGCCTATCACTTGTTGCCCAGCGTTCGCGGAGATTTCCTTTTCAAACTGGGCCGCTTTAACGAAGCTCAGGCGGAGTTTGAGCGCGCCGCAACGCTCACGCAAAATGTGCGCGAACGTCAGTTTCTGCTTAACCGCGCGGCCGCATGCCCACGCAACTAACCTCACTCCAATATCGAGGGATGGGGATTCAAAATAAGTTCACCGGAACCAAGAGCGGGAGCGCTTTCGAGCAAGGTGGCTAGACTTTGCGGAGTTCGTGGGCCAGACTTCACTGGTGCGCGTCTAAGTACATGAAGGCAGTGATGGAGAACCTGGAAAAACTGAATCAACTCGCAAAAGAGCTGGGCCCTGGAGGCCATGCCGAGGGCGGTGACTCAGCGGCAGCGGCGCGGCTGGATCAGTGGCTGAAGACGCTGCTCGAGAGGGGCGGAAGCGATCTTCTGTTGGTGGAAGGGGCGCCGCCGTGCATACGCGTGCAAGGCGAAGTGCGCAAGATAGGTCCGGGGTCTTTGGATGGCCCCGAGATCGAGGCGGCTGTTCTCCCCGCTCTCTCGCGGCATGCCTTACGGCTCTACAAGGAAACTCTGATTGCCGACTCATCCTATCGCATTGAGGGGATCGGGCGTTTTCGAATCAACCTTCATCGCGAACGGGGACACGCAGCCGTGGCGATTCGTGCATTGCCGACCAGCGTGCCGAAGCTAGAAGAACTGCATTTGCCGCCTTCGGTGGCCAACCTGGCGCATTTGCCGCGCGGATTGGTACTGATTGGCGGTCCGGCTGGCTCGGGCAAATCGACCACGCTCTCGGCGCTCATTCAGGAAATCAATACTCGGGAAGCGCGGCACATTGTGACCATCGAAGATCCCATCGAGTATGAGCACAAGCACTTGAGAAGCGTGCTTGAGCAGGTGGAAATCGGCACGGATGCGCCCGACTTTCCGACGGCCCTGCGCGCGGCATTGCGGCAGGCGCCGGACGTCATCGTGGTCGGCGAAATGCGAGATGCGGAGACCATGCGCATCGCCGTCGTGGCGGCGGAAACCGGGCACCTGGTGCTCTCGACGCTGCACACAACCGATGTAGCTTCTACGGTGGCGCGGATCACCGATTCGTTTCCGGTGGAAAGGCAAAATGCTATCCGGCAGGAATTAGCGATGGCACTTTCCGCGGTGTTGACCCAGATTCTGTTGCCGACCAAGGATGGAAAGCGGATGCCCGCGGCGGAGCTATTGATGATTGGATATGGGGCGCGGCACCACATTCGCCGGAACAATTTGCAGTACCTTCACCAGGAAATTCCGCTCAGCAAGAAACGCGGCTCGTTCACGCTCGAAGAATCGCTTGTGACGCTGATTCGCAACGGAGACATCGAAAAAGAAGACGCGCAGCTTTGTGCTATTCATCCTGACGATCTGAACATCCTGCTGCAGTCTTCCGCGGCGCATGGCTAGCCAGAAGAGCGGGAGCGTCGGCATGGCGTATCGGCGATGGCTAGGATTTAGCCTGTTGTGACGCCGACAGGCGGCTAAAGACTTCCTTTTTTTCTTCCTCGGTCAACCGCTCGTACAAGGAAAGAATCGTCTTTAAAGTCTCGGGCTCGCTCTTCGCGGATGCAGGCGCAGCTTTGCTCTTGCCGTGAGAGAGACGCTGGTGCGAGCTAAGGTGGCTCTGGCTGTACAGCCCGCCGCATATCTCGCATCTGACGACTTTCAGCATGGCAAAAACCATTGTGAACGCACGCCGTCTCGAAGGCACCGGCTGGCTTCGGACGCACCACCTATCAGTAAACTGAACGAAAAATCGGCTTTTTTTCGAGGGAGAGGCATGGTAGTCTGGAGCCGTGATGATGTCCATCGCCAAGAAGCGAATTACCTCCAAGTCGTCCATGTCGACTACCACGACTACGACTATGAAGAAGACTATTACCGCTTCGGGCGATGGGAGAAACAGCTAGCAAGCTAAAAAGAGTTTCCAACCCACCGCCGGAAGCGAACCTGGCGGTGGGTTTCTTCTTTTACCCCCCAGAGACGCTCCAGAAGCCGGACTCGGGAATCGAAACAGGAGCGCAGGTCATGAACCAGGAAAACGTAGCGGAAGAAGCAGCAGAACGGCGCCCCGCCGCGCATCAAGGCGAGGCGCTTTATGGCGGCGGGGGCGGTAAGGGTCACACCAAAATAGTGGCGTTCAAGTTTGGTGGCAGTTCCCTGCTGGGGGCAGAGCGCATGTTCCATGCAGCGAGGCTGGTGCGCGAGGCAGCCGAAGTATCGAAAGTGGCGGTAGTCGTTTCGGCAATGAAAGGCGTGACGGACCATCTCTTGTCGATTGAAAAGGGATTGACGTCCGGCAAGCTGCCCCAGGCGCGGCGCGAGGCGGACGTTGTTCTCGAGTTGCACTTAGAAGTGCTGGAGGATCTTCGCCTCGATGAAGAGACGGATCGCCAGGTGCGTCATGAGTTGCAACTCCTTGGGTGCGACCTGTCGCATGAAGTTCTGAGCCGGGATCAAGTCACAGCCAGCGCGGAGTTTTCCGACCGGCTGACTTCGTTTGGGGAGCGGTTCAGCGCCCGGCTGTTTGCGGGGGCGCTGCAAAAACTGGAAGTTGCTTCCGTCCCGGTGAGTTCTTCGGATTTCGTGTTGACCTGCGATACCTTCTGCGACGCTCAGCCACATCTGGATCAAACGAAACTGCGCGGCCGAAGAATTCTTCTGCCGCTCTTGAAGGAAGGCACCGTGCCGGTGGTGACCGGCTTTATTGGCGCTACCCCAGACGGGCGAATTACCACCCTGGGCCGGAACAGCTCGGATTTCTCCGGAGCAATCGTGGCGTACGTGGTGGACGCCGACGAACTCGTGATTTGGACCGATGTGGACGGCATTTACACGGCGAATCCCCAGGAATCGGCGGAAGCGCGGCTTCTGCATGAATTGAGCTATGACGAGGCGCACGCGCTGGCCGCAAGCGGCGCAAAAGTGTTGCATCCGAAAGTGCTGCCGCTAGCGGCAGAGAGCGAAATGGTGGTGTGGGTGCGAAATACCTTCAATCCACAAGCGCGCGGGACGCGGATTGGACCCCCTGGCGAATTTTCTGAAGAGCTCCCAGCGTTATCGCAGGGAGGCGCGGCATGAGCCTACAAGTTCAAGATGGGAGGAATGGAGAAATGGAGCCGGGAGAGCAAAAGCGCGTTAGGAACGTCAAGAAGAAGTGGCGGGCCGGAGTTCTCGGCGCGACTGGCATTGTCGGCCAGCGATTGGTAAAGCTGTTGGCGGAACACCCGTGGTTCGAGCTGACCGAAGTCGCCGCGTCGGAACGATCCTCGGGAAAGACTTATGTCGAAGCGGTTCGCTGGCACTTGGAGACTCCGGTTCCCGCCGGAGCGCGCGACCTGCTGGTGAAGGGAGTGGAGCCGACGCTCAACTGTGATTTTGTTTTCTCAGCGCTGGATTCTTCCGTCGCTGGTCCCGTCGAAGATGGTTTCGCGCGCACGGGCTATCCGGTGGTCAGCAACTCAAAGAATCATCGAATGGACGCGGATGTACCGCTGCTCATCCCGGAAGTAAATTCCTCTCATTTGGACGCGATTCCCGTGCAGCAGAAAAATCGCGGCTATGACACTGGCTTTATCGTGACGAACCCCAACTGCTCGACGGCCGGGCTCGTACTGGTGCTGAAGCCGCTGGCGGACGCGTTCGGATTGGAGCGAATTTTCGTCGTGACGCTGCAGGCGATATCAGGAGCGGGGTATCCGGGCGTCGCGTCGATCGATATTCAAGGCAACGTGGTGCCGTTCATCAGCGGTGAAGAAGAAAAGATGGAGGCCGAACCGCAAAAGTTGCTGGGCAAGTGGGACGGGGGGAGATTTATCGAGGCGGGATTGGGCATCAGCGCGCACTGTAATCGTGTTCCGGTACTGGACGGACACCTCGAATGTGTCTCCCTTGGGCTAAAGAAGATTGCCTCGCTTGGCGAAGTCCGTGAGGCCTTACAAACTTTTGAAGTGGACGAAGAGCTGGCTTCGCTTCCGACGGCATTGCGCCACCCTGTGGTTGTCGTTGATGAAGAAAACCGGCCCCAGCCGCGGCGAGACGTGGACGCCGGAGCGGGAATGGCGGCCGTTGTGGGCCGCATCCGAGAATGCCCCCTGCATGATGTGAAGCTCACGCTGCTCTCTCACAACCTGGTCCGAGGCGCGGCAGGAGCGGCACTGTTGAACGCAGAATTGCTCGCGGCACGCGGATTCCTGAAGGACCGCTCAGCAACAAGGACCGCGGAAGTCGCGGAACCGGCATTACGGTAAGGCCCGCGAAACAAGACTTTTCGGCAACAAACACAAAGAGGGCGGCGCACTAAAGCGCGCCGCCCTCTTTTGTTCCTTATGAAGATTAGAGGGGCTGTACGTTCGTGGCCTGCAGTCCTTTCGGACCCTTGGTCACTTCGAATTCAACCGCCTGGCCGTCGTTGAGAGTCTTGTAGCCATCAGCCATAATCGCGGAGAAATGGACGAAAACGTCCTCACCGCTCTGGCGCTGGATGAACCCAAAGCCCTTGCTGGCATTGAACCACTTCACGGTACCCTGTTCTTTATTCACTGCATTTACTCGTTTCTGTCAGCCGGGTCACGGCTGAGCACTACTCTAAGCTATCTGATGCCCCAGGTCCCGAGCCCCTCAATAGAGCCACGGCCGTCTTCAAGCTTTGCCCGGCTGGCTGCAAAGCGGTCAACCGCGCAAAAAAAAGGCCGCAAGGATTGTGACCTTGCGACCGCTTTCTTACCCAAAGGCGATACAAGAGCAACAAACGCAAAA
>DATFSR010000068.1:0-5058 GCA_035262505.1 Candidatus Acidiferrum sp.
GGCGAGAAACGCACTGGGACGGGGGCTCGGAGCGCTCATACGGGAGCTTGAAGGCAAGAAGCCCGAACCAGCTCCCGCACCGCCGCAGCCGCAACCAACCGCGGCCGGAAGCGCCGCCGCGGCTATGCCCGCGCGCCAACCTATGCAGGGTGGCCCGCAGGAAATAGACATTGACCTCATTGAGCCCAGCCCCTATCAGCCACGCACAAAGTTTCACGAGCAAGCTCTCGACGAACTGGCGCGCTCCATCAAAGCCAGCGGCATCATTCAGCCCTTGGTTCTGCGGCCGGTTGGTTCCAGGTTTCAGCTCATCGCTGGCGAACGCCGGTGGCGTGCAGCCCAGCGCGCGGGCCTGAACAAAGTCTCCGCTATCGTCAAACAGGTTCCCGACGAGCTGGCCCTCGAGATGACTCTCGTCGAAAACATCCAGCGTGAAGACTTGAATGCGATGGAAGCGGCGCGTGCCTTCGAGAGGCTAATGGATGAATTTCACTTGACGCAGGAAGCTGTCGCCGAACGCACCGGAAAAGACCGCGCCACGGTCGCCAACTCCATCCGCCTGCTGAAGCTCGAGAAGCAGATCCAGGAGTGGATCGAGGACGGCAAGCTCACCGCAGGCCACGGCCGTGCCTTGCTGGCCGTACCCGAGCAGCAGTTGCGCATGCGTTACGCGCACCGTGCCTCGCGCGGAGCCTTGACCGTCCGCCAAATCGAAAAGCTTGCTGCGCGCCGCTCGCAAGGGAAACATGCGCAGCCGGCTCCGCCACACCTGGACCCTAACATACGCACCGCGCTCGAAGAGCTGCAGCGTCATCTGGGTACGAGAATTATTTTGCGCCTCAAAACCAAAGTGCGCCCGGGCCAGCTGGTGCTCGAATTTTACGATGACGCGCAGTTGATGGGTCTTTACGATCGCCTGATGAAATAGTCTCTCGCTCCTCGAAATTTCTCTGCGCGGCAACTGTCCCTTCGTGCAGTCTTAATTTCGACAACAGGATCGTTCTGCCGCGTTGACTTGTTTTTTTAGGTCCCATTAAAGTAGAAGTGTCAAGAGATTTGGGGGAATTCGATATGGCGTGGAAGTGGCCGAGCGGCGGGGACAACGGGGCGCACAGCGAAGAGTGGACCGGATTCATCGACCAAGGCGTTAGCCTCGAAGGTACGCTCACGGTCAAGGGCACGTTCCGCATTGACGGCAACGTCAAAGGGAACATCATTTCGGAGCAAACGGTCATTCTCGGCGACGGCGCAAAAGTGGAAGGACAAATCGAGGGAAACCGCGTGGTGATTTCCGGTCGCTTCGATGGCGTGATCTTCGCGAAGGGCCGCGTCGAGATTCAGGCTAAGGGCGTCGTCACGGGCGAAGTACACTCGCCCTGCATGGTGATTGACCCCGGAGGAATTTTTGACGGGCGCTGCCACATGCTCGCGTCCTCCGACGCCGCATCCGCTTCGGTAACCATCCCGATCCGCGCGGCGGGCAACGGCTGATTCTCGATCGCGCCCTCGCTACTGTTCCTCTAATCCTTAGCTCTGCAAGTCTCTCGAATGCTCCGCGATTTTCTCTCACTCCTAAATATCTTAGGAGTGCTCCGCGAACCGCCTGAAACGAGGGCTTGCCAGGCGTTCTCGAAGCGCCCGGCGGCAAATGGTCTGGCCATGGAGAGGGTTCGGTTCGTTCAGGCAGGCCCGACGGGAACTCCCAAGGCTTTTTCGGCCGCTTGAATTCCCGTTTGAATGTTGCTCTCCCAATCCAGGTGAGGAACGGGCGACGCCTTTGCCGCGTTGTAGAAGCGCAACGCATCACTCGGCCGATTCATCACCTTTAACGAAATCCGCCCGGCAGACAGCAGCGCTAGAATCGATTGCCGCTCCTTTGGATATGCTTTCGCCAGCTGGTCGTACTCGTCGAGTGCCCGATCGTAATTCTGCTGTCCTTCGATAATGCGGCAAAGCTCGAGCCATGTCGCTGCGGGCATGTGTTTACCGCCGGCGTTCAGATAATCCTGGTAGTCCTGCAAAGCCGCGTCCGTGTCCCGCGCCTTCAAGTGCAGCTGGCACAGCTTGATGCTGGCTTCGAGGTACGCGGGAACATCGTTCTTGCGCCAGTAAAGCTGGCGTAAAAGCGACAGCCCATCGACATCGTCCGGCTTCGCCTGCAGGCAATTCCGAAGCACGGCGATGCCCTCGTCCCATCTGCTTTGCTCCAGGCACTCGGTTGCTTGCACGATGGCGGGATCTGCCGTCCAGCCAACCTTCTCCTCAATCGCGGCGTTGGCCTTGTGTTCAAGACCGGTATGCTGGATCACAAGGGCACCCAGCATGCCGAAGATAAATCCGCCGATGTGCGCCCAATGCGCCACGCTGGACATTTGTCCGACCAGGGTTCCGTAGAAAATTTCCGTGAGCAGCCACAGCGGAAGCAGCGAGTACGCGGGCGCTTTGAACCGGAAGCGCATAAAGAAAGCGGTGGCCCACATGTCAATCTTCAGCTTTGGAAAGCGAACAAGGAACGCTCCCATGAGCGCAGCGATTGCGCCGGAAGCCCCGAGACAGGGCACAATGCTATTGGGGTAGGCAAGCGCGTGAATCTGTGACGCAACCATGCCCCCTAAAAGGTAAAACGCCGGGTAGATCGCACGGCCCCAATTCTCTTCCAAGATGAAACCCGCGAGCCACAGGAACCACATGTTCCCGATCAGATGCAGCCAGCCCGCGTGCATGAACATGGAGGTCAAGTAAGTGATGGCTTTCTTGTGCGCCGGGACGAACCCGTAGTTCAGCAGGACAGACTGTTCCTTAAGATCGTGAAACTGCTGCGTCAGCGAGTCCATCTCTTCTTGCAGTTTGTCGGTGTCGTCCGTCATCCGGTAGCGCGCGTCGTCGGCGTCAATCACTTGTCGGTACGGAGAGCCCGCTTGCTTCCAGACTTCCGGATTAGCCTTTTGAAACTCCGCCACGAACTGTTGCGCATCGTCGGGCATCTTGAGTTCGGGATGCCCGGCGGCAAGCAGAAGAAGGTGTAGGCGGGCCTGGGCAAGTTTTGGCGCCTGCTCTTCGATGGTCCAGTGCGTGCCGAGAAACGCCAGGATGTTCAGGCCGATCAGCGCAAACGTAACAATAGGCCAGCGGCGGCCCTCCATGTTTTCGTGTTTCAAGGGAATGATGATCATTGCCGGCCCCTCCACGTCGCGGTGATTCCTGCCAAGCGTTCGGCAATTTGTCTCAGCGTAGCGGTGATATAGCAGAACGGAAAACTGGTCTGAGGGACAGGTTTCCCAAACGGTTAGCGATTCGCGAAGGCTTACGGAGTCCGAAACAGAACGCCAACCGACAGGTACGGGCCGAGTCGCGGCGCAAGGGCGCAAGGGTGCAAGGTTGACAGGCCGAAAGGTCACGTCTATCGTTCGAAAGGGTTGTGGGCGAGGAATTTGCGAATGAAGATTCTGGTGATTGGCGGCGGCGGACGCGAACATGCACTGGTATGGAAGCTGAGGCAGAGTTCACTCGTCGGGAAAATCTGGTGCGCTCCTGGAAATGGCGGGATCGCTTCGGACGCCGAATGCGTGGCCGTGGATGCCGGTGACGTTGCCGGCCTGGTGGCATTTGCGGAAAAGAATTCTCCCGACTTGACGATCGTTGGACCAGAGCTGCCGCTCGTCGACGGCATCGGCGATGCCTTCCGCGAACGCGGTTGGGCCATCGTGGGGCCTTCAAAGCAAGCGGCGCAGCTTGAAGGCAGCAAGATTTTTACGAAAGAGTTTTTGCAGCGGCACAACATCCCCACGGCAAAAATGTACGGCGCGTTTGAATCGGCCGAAGAAGCATACGCTGCGCTCGAGCGAGTCAAATGGCCCGTGGTGATCAAAGGGGACGGGTTGTGCGCCGGCAAGGGCGTTTTGGTCGCTCAAGATTTCGATGAGGCTCACGACTTTATCGAGCGCGTGATGGAAAAGAAGGAACTGGGCCCGGGCGGGAAACGCATCCTTTTGGAAGAAGGTCTGGAAGGCGACGAGCTGTCTTTCATCGTGATGACCGATGGCAAGAATTACGCACCGCTCGCTCCGACGCGCGACCACAAGCGCGTCTTCGACGGCAACCAAGGGCCGAACACCGGGGGCATGGGCGCGTACTCGACCGACGATTTGCTCCCGGAGCCTCTTCGCAAGACCGTCGTTTCGACCATTGTTGAGCCGACCTTGAAGGGCCTGGCTACCGACCGAATTCCGTATCACGGATTTCTCTACATTGGACTGATGCTCGCCAGCTCCGGCCCAAGAGTTCTGGAGTTCAATTGCCGGCTGGGGGACCCTGAGACGCAGGCGATTGTGGCGCGCATGGACTTCGATTTCGCCGACGTGCTTCAGGACCTAACCGCGGGCAACTTGCAAACATCCAAGCTGCGTTGGAAGCCCGGGGCGAGCGCCTGCGTCGTTTTGGCTTCGGGAGGCTATCCGGGGCGATTTGAAACGGGGAAGAAGATTGAGGGGCTAACCGCTGCCGACGAGATTACTGGTGTGAAGGTTCTCCATGCTGGAACGAAGCGCATTGGAGAAGAGATCGTCACGAGCGGCGGGAGGGTGCTGGGAGTGACTTCCGTTGGTCCAACGCTCGGTCGGGCTCTCGGCTCCGCCTACGCCGCGGCCGACAGGATTCACTTCGAGGGAATGCACTTGCGGCGAGACATCGGCCGTCATGTCAATTCCCTCAAGGCGACTGGAAACTGACGGTATGGCGACTGTTCAAAACCTGTTTCGGGCTCCGAAGAAGCATGTGCCGATGGAAGAACTCCGCGAAGCTAGGGTCCTGGCGGACTTCGGGTTCGACGGCTGCGCCCACTCGAGGCCGGGAATCGGCAGGCAGGTCTTGCTCGTGGACCGCGAGACGCTCGAGGCGATGGAGCTTGCGCCTGGGGTGCTCCGCGAGAACATCACCACCGATGGCTTGAACGTGAACAGCCTGCCGATTGGACAGCTTCTTCGCATCGGCGACGCGCGGCTGGAAGTCAGCATGGTTTGCACACCCTGCAATCAAATGGAGCGCATCCGGCAAGGTCTC
>DATFSR010000069.1:0-14220 GCA_035262505.1 Candidatus Acidiferrum sp.
TGTCGCACAATGTCGCACAGAGGACCGTGTGACTACTTGAAAGGAAACGACTTATAGCGCTGGAGGAGTGCTAAAAAGACAACACGGTTATGGGGCCTTTTGACCAAGCTAAGAAAGGAAAAGAGCGCCACTCTTATGAGGCGTGGCGCTCTTTGTACGGACAGACAAGAATGTCTGTCCTACCGTCTTACTTCACTTCCCAGGTGTCGCCGGTGCGGAGAAGCTTGTTCAGGTCGCCAGGACCTTTCTTGGCGATGACTTCCTGAATCTGGTCCTTCATCACGTCTTCGTAGCGCGGCAAATCGTCCCAGGCACGGAAGACGCCGATGGGAGTCGGGAAGCCAGGGCGATGCTCCATGTGCGAAAGCAAGAAGGCGTAAGACGGGCGCGGATGATGCGCGTCGTGAATGACGAGGTCGCTTTCGGTGATGCCGTTGCCGAGTTGCACGACTTCGATGTCGCCATCGGCCTTCCGGCGAATCCCCTTGTCGCGGTTCTTGCCATAGACCAGCGGCTTGCCGTGCTCCAACTGGAGAACGTGCTCGCTGCGCGCATCCTTCTCGGTAAGCGAGAACCAGGCGCCGTCATTGAAAATGTTGCAATTCTGCAGGATTTCAATAAAGGCGGTGCCTTTGTGCGCGGCGGCATGCCTCAGAGTGTCTTTCAGGTGCGACTGGAAGACGTCTACCGAACGCGCCACAAAGGTGGCCTCGGAACCCGTGGCCAGCGCAACCGGATTGAACGGACGGTCGGCGGTGCCATAGGGAGTGGACTTGGTGATTTTGTGGAACTCGGAAGTTGGCGAGTATTGCCCTTTCGTCAAGCCGTAGATGCGATTGTTGAAGAGAAGAACTTTGACGCCGACGTTTCTGCGCAACAAGTGAATGGTGTGGTTTCCGCCGATGGCCAGCGCGTCACCGTCGCCCGTGGCTATCCAAACTTCCAGTTCGGGATTGGCAATTTTGATCCCCGTGGCGATGGCCGGAGCGCGACCATGGATCGTGTGGAACCCGTAAGTGTTCATGTAATACGGGAAACGGCTGGAGCAGCCGATGCCCGAGACTACGACGAAATTCTCTTTGCGAATGCCGAGTTCCGGAAAAACGGATTGCACGGCTGAGAGAATGGCGTAATCGCCGCACCCGGGGCACCAGCGCACCTCTTGGTCGGTCTGGAAATCCTTCTTTGTCAGCGGTGGCGGAAGCGTTGCGGTGCTCATCGGTGGTTCCCCTGTATTTCCAGCATTTCATCAAACTTTTGTTCGAGTTCGGCCTGCTTGAAAGGACGGCCTTGGATTTTGTTCAAGCCGACGGCGTCCACAAGAAATTTCGCGCGGAGAACCCAAAGGAGCTGGCCCATGTTGAGTTCCGGCACGAGGACTCTCTTGTAGCGCTTCAGGATTTCACCGACGTTTCCGGGCAGCGGATTCAGGTAGCGGAGATGGAGATGGCCGATTTTGTATCCACGAGCACGCGCAGATTTCACGGCTGCGGTGATGGAGCCTGCGGTCGAGCCCCAGGAGACGACGAGCAGGTCGCCCGAGGGATCGCCTTCGGGCAGGACATTGGGAACGTCCTGCACGATGGCCGCGACTTTTGCGGCGCGAACGCGAACCATGTTTTCGTGGTTGAGCGGCTCGTAATTCACGTTGCCCGTGCCGTCTTGTTTTTCGAGGCCGCCAATACGGTGTTCCAGTCCAGGAGTGCCGGGGAGCGCCCAGGGGCGAGCCAGCGTTTCCGGATCGCGCTTATACGGCATGAAACCGACTGGATCGGTTGCGAATTTTACGGGGATGGGCGGAATGTCCTCGGCCTTGGGGATGCGCCAAGGTTCGGCGCCGTTGGCAAGGTAGCCGTCGGAAAGAACAATTACGGGAATCATGTACTTCAGAGCGATACGCGAGGCTTCGAGAGCGACCCAGAAGCAGTCGCCGGGCGTTGAAGCGGCGAGCACGGGAATGGGCGCTTCCGAATTGCGTCCAAAAAGTGCCTGAAGAAGGTCGGCTTGCTCCGTCTTCGTCGGCAAACCGGTCGAAGGACCGCCGCGCTGAATGTCGCAAATGACCAGAGGGATCTCCGTGGCTACCGCAAGGCCCATCGCTTCGGTTTTCAGGGCCATGCCGGGGCCAGAAGTGGTGGTGATGGCGAGGCAGCCGCTGTAGGAGGCTCCGATGGCGGACGTAACGGCGGCGATTTCGTCCTCCGCCTGGAAAGTGATCACGCCAAAGTTCTTGTATTGCGAAAGCTCGTGCAGGATGTCGGAAGCCGGAGTGATGGGATAACTGCCCAGAAACAGGCTCAGCCCGGCTTTTTGGGCGGCGGCAACGAAGCCCATGGCCAGAGCCTGATTTCCGCTGACGTTCCGGTAGATTCCCGGCGTTAATTGCGCGGGAGGGATCTCATAGCTGATTTGGAAAGCTTCGGTGGCTTCGCAGTAGGAATAGCCGGCCTTCAAGGCAAGCTTGTTGGCTTCCATTAAAAGGGGCTTTTTGCCGAACTTCTGTTCAATCCAACGATTGGTGGGCTCGGTCGAGCGGTTATACAGCCAATAGCACATGCCGAGGGCAAAGAAGTTCTTGCAGCGGTCCATGGCCTTGGCATCAATGCCCAGGTGCTGGAGGGCGGCGCGGGTCAGCTTTTGGAGCTCGACAGCGAAAACACGGTACTTGTCGAGGGAATGATCTTCGAGTGGGCTAACGGTGACCTGCGCCTTGCGAAGGTCCGATTCCTTGAAGCTGTCGCTGTTGACGATCAAGATGCCATTCGCCTTGAGATCCCCGATGTTCACTTTCAAGGCCGCGGGGTTCATGGCGATAAGGGCGTCAATGGCGTCGCCGGGTGTAAACACTTCATTCGAAGAGAAATGCAGTTGAAAGCCGCTGACGCCCGGGATGGTTCCGGCAGGGGCGCGGATTTCGGCCGGGTAGTCGGGGAAAGTGGCGATGTCGTTTCCGTAGAGCGCGACGGTATTGGTGAACTGGCTGCCGGTAATCTGCATGCCGTCGCCGGAGTCGCCAGCGAAGCGAATGACCGCCCGTTCGATGACTTCGCGCCTCGACTTGGTTGTTGGTGGAACTTCCGCGAGCGTAGACATTTCCTTGGCCTAAACCTCCACTTTCCTTGAACTCCCCCTGGAGTCGTGGCTCGAAATTCAGGATGAGGCGGTGCGGAAAAGGATGGTTTCACAGGCAGACCGCCGAGAGCCGACCGATAAAGGATACCATACCGGCTCGCCCGGAGAGGAAACAGCACCGCACACCGTTTGCAGGGTGTGCCCGAGATGGAAAGACCCAGTACTAAAACAAAGATGAAAACACAGACGATCACCAAGGCACTCAAACCAGGTAAATGGCCCGATATTCGGTCAAGTCGCGGTCTTTTGCCTTTCGGGCGCCCACGACTCTAACCAGAGAAAAAATGTTCGGGGCTTTCGAAGTGTACGGAATGGCCATCTCGATGGTGGTTCTCTCGGCGTATTGGTTCGCGCTGAAAAAACTCAAGCCACCGCGCCCCAGGTCGGAAACGAGTACAACCTCGTTTCCTAAACCAGAATTCCGGATGCATCCGACAGCCTCGGTGCGCAGGCGTTCGTGAGAACGGTGGTTGTGATTCGGTTTCCCGGCATCCGGAAAATCAGATTCCCCGGCGCCTGGCGCGCCCGGAACCTGTCCATACGGTCGAATCCATGTGGTCCAGCCGCCGCACTGTCCACAGAGGCGAGGGACGCTGTGGTGATTGAGAAAGAGATCGGATTCGAATTCATTGAGATAAGAGACTTCGAGCCGCCCGCAAGCAATACAGTGAAGCAAGGCGCGCAGCACGGCTTTGGCAAGGTCCGCCGCCGCGGGGAAGACGATGTCCCAGAGATTGACCTTGTTTTCTGTCAGGACGATGCCGAACACCCGGGCGTTCGAGTCGTGATCCCGGTAATAGCCGACCACCCGCGCCACGGCCTCTTTGTTGATAGCAACCCGCCGGACTTTAATGGTTTGGCCGACATTCAGATCGCGGTCCACCAGGATCGAGGCGCCGTCATGACTGACGTCAATCGTCTGACCCTCGCCGAGGAAATCTTCACCGCGTTCCGCGGGCGCGGAAACACGAACGCGCAAATTCAGGAACACTCTTTCACTGCGGCGAAGGTTCTTGTTCAAAGTAGAAGACGAGGATGGATCTGGCGCGAGAGCCCGCTTACGGGGGTCTTTGATGAAATTCTTTTGCAAGCGACACCGCCACTAAGAGAAACAAGCGACGGGGATTGCACTGCCCTCAATTCAGGCAACGTCAGGAGTCGCTTTATAACCAGCACGGAGCCGAACGAAGCCGTAACCAAGTAACTTAGAGCATCTATTGATGGTCAGCAATCAGGTGAAGAATGGATTCCCGTTGCAGTGACAAATGGCTTTTCCTGAGAGCAATACTACGCAAAGGCCGGAGCCGGCGAGGGCCTGGAAATCGAACGCGGCGAGGCGCGCCAGCGCCGCCACTTCTTTTTGTGCTTGACGTTCGCTTTCTTTTCGCCTAAAGTGCCTGTGGAAAAGACTTCGAGAGTGGAGGCGCCCATGCCCTTGACCAAACGGCAAAAGGAAGTTCTGGATTATCTCGTGGCCTTCGAAACCAAGCACGGCTACGCGCCGAGCTTCGAGGAGATCGGCAAGGGCATGAAACTCACTTCGCTCGCCACGGTGCACAAACACGTCACCACCCTCGAGAAGAAAGGCTTCATCCGGCGCGGGTACAATCAGAGCCGGTCGATTGAAATTGTGCAGCTGCCGAAGCCGGTGAAAGAGCAGGTGATTGAACGGAAGGTCCAGGAGCTTCCGCTGGTTGGGCGCATTGCGGCAGGCCGTCCCCTGGAAGCGATCGAAGAGCGAGAGACCCTTTCGCTGGGCGATTTCGCGCGTGGCGGCAATTCCTATGTCCTGCAGGTAAAAGGGAATTCCATGATCGAGGACCACATCATGGATGGCGACTTCGTCGTTTGCGAGCAGACGCAAGTGGCCAATGCGGGGGACATCGTCGTGGCGCTGATTAGCGGTGAAGAGGCGACGCTAAAAAGATTTTATCGCGACACTCCTGGGAAAGTCCGGTTGCAGCCGGCGAACTCGGAAATGGCTCCCATCATCGTGGCCGCGAACGACGTGAAGATTCAGGGCCGGGTGATTGGGGTGCTTCGGAAGTACTAACCAGCCGCGGTTTCGAATCTCCTCAGGAAAGACGGAAGGAAGTCCTTCTCTAACTCACCGTTGCTTTGCTCAATCGCGTCCGCGGTTGACGGTTTCCCTGAAAAAATGATTGTGCCAGAATACGCGCGCGTGCATCCATAGTTTGTGGGTTGAGGTATGAGCTTGCCCTCCAAAATCGAAACCATCGTGATCGTTGATCCTGATTTGGCCTCGCAACGGCAACTGGAAGAGCTTTTGCGTTCGGCGGGATATCAAGTGGCGGTTTCCGAGTCTCAGGGCGAGGGATTCCGATTCGTCCGCGATGTTGGAGTGGACCTTCTGTTGCTGTCCGCGGATCTGAGCGACGTCCAGTGCTGCGATGCCCTTGCCGAGGTAAAGGGAAACGCTGCGACAGCGGGCACGCGGGTGATTTTGCTTACGCAGGGCGCCGCTGCCGCACGTGCGAGGGGGCTCGAACTGGGAGCCGATGAGGTCCTTTCTTTGCCTTGGGAACCGGTGGAATTGCTGGCGCGAGTTCGCGTTCAGCTGCGCCAGAAACGCGCCCTGGATGAATTGCGGGAGAAAACCCGTATTGCTGATGAAGGCCGCGAGGTAGCGCAAACCGCTTTTCAGGCGCTCGCCGTCACCGAGAAGATGACACGCGACGCTTTCTCGCTGGAGCGGGCGCTAAAGATTGGCGTGGGTGTACTGTTCGGAATCGCCATTCTTATTGCCGGAACATTTCTAGTTTTCTCCCGCCGAGCGGACAAAGAGAACCGTCGCGCATACGCGGTGATCGCGCAACTGGAACGGAACGCCCACACGCAGGAGCGATTAGTGGCGGACGCCCGCAACGCACACGCGGATCTTCAGCAATTGGATGTTCTCCAACAAAAGCAGCAGCTTCAACGGCAGTCGGCGGAGTTACGGCAGAAGATTTCCGGGGGTGAAGCGAGCGACGTGTCCCAGTTGCGCAAGGAACTTCAGGAGACCACCAGCCGCTTGCAGCGGATTGAAGCGGAATCGCAAACCGCCGAGCAGGTGATTCGGGCCTATGCGCCGAGCGTTTGCCTGCTGCACGTTTCGGTGGTGTTCCTGGACCATTCCTCGCGGCGGCCGCTGCGGTACGAGGGAATTACCGCCAATGGAGAACCGCTAAAGGACAGTGACGGAAATCCGGCCTACACGCTGGAGGGCCGCGCTCCCGAAGTGCGCGCGGATTTCTTTGGGACGGGGTTTATTGCGGGCGATGGAACAATTCTTACGAACCATCATGTGGTCCAACCCTGGTGGAAAAACGACGAACTGAGCAGCGTTCTCAGCCAGGGACTGGACCCGGAGATCGGGGAGATGATTGCGTACTTTCCGGACGCAACCGCCGGAGTCAAGGTAAGCACTGCGGAGATTTCAGAAGAAGCCGACCTGGCCGTGGTGAAGGGCGATCTCAATGGTCTCAAACGGCCAACTTTGAAAGCGGACTCGAGGAAGGAAGCAGCCGTCAGCGGTGAGGCGCTGATCTCTCTCGGCTATGCGACGGGCATCAACGCCATGCTCGCGCGCGCGGGCGAAGAGGCGGTGACGGAAATCGCCAAGGCCTCGGGGGGAGAACCGGACAAAGTCGTGGATGAACTGGTCCGCCGCAAGCTCATTCGCCCCCTGGTCACGCAAGGCCATATCGGCGACGTTTCATCCGATAAAATCGTTTACGATGCACAGACTACTTCCGGCAGCTCCGGCGGACCGCTCATCAACAAGGATGGGCGGGTTATCGGCGTAACGTTTGCGGTGGTCAGGGGCTTTGGAGGCTCCAATTTTGGCATTCCTATCCGCTATGCGCAGCCTCTGCTCAAGCGTTAGGCGTTCGGCACTGGTTTGTCTGCTGGCGGTTGCTCTGGTGTGGCCAGCGCCCGCCGGCGCTTATGCGGTGCTTTCGCATGAGGCGATCATTGACGCGGCCTGGGACAGCCACCTCAAGCCTTTGCTGTTGAAAAAGTATCCGGCAGCTACCGAAGAGGACTTGAGCCGGGCGCAAGCCTACGCCTACGGCGGCGCCATTATTCAAGACATGGGCTACTACCCCTACGGCAGCCCGTTTTTCAGCGACTTGACGCACTATGTCCGCAGCGGCGATTTCGTGCAGGCGCTGCTGCGCGATGCGCAGAACCTGACGGAGTATGGGTTCGCGCTCGGGGCGCTGGCGCATTATTCGGCCGACACCGAAGGGCATCGTATCGGCACGAACCGCGCGGTGCCCGTTCTTTATCCCGGCTTGGGCAAGAAATACGGCGACAGCGTGGCCTATGAGGACGGGAAACTCGCGCACGTTAAAACGGAATTTGGTTTTGACGTGCTGGAGATTGCGAAGGAGCGTTACGCGCCGGACGGCTATCATGATTTCATCGGATTCGAGGTGGCGCGGCGCGTTCTTGACCAGGCTTTTCGTGAAACCTATGGCCTGGAACTGAAGGGCGTGCTGAAGGATGAAGACAAGGCGCTGAACTCCTTCCGGCGTGACGTGAGCAAAGTGATTCCCAAAGCCACGCGCATTGCCTGGCACCTGAAGAAAGATGAGATTAAAGACGACGTACCGGACGCCACGAAGAAAAGATTTCTCTACAATCTATCGCGCTCCAACTATGAGAGCGAATGGGGAAGGAATTACAAAAAGCCAAGTCCGGGTGAAATCTTTCTTGCGTTTCTTTTCAAGTTGATCCCGAAGTTTGGCCCGCTGAAAGTCCTTCAGTTCCGCACGCCAACGCCGGAAACCGAACATATGTTCGAGGCCAGCTTCAATGCCACCCTTAGCCTTTACCGCAAACTGCTGAACGATACGGGAGAAGGCACCTTGCAGCTGGAGAACGACAATTTTGACGTCGGAGAAAACACCGGGCCTGGAAAATACCGCATGAATGATGACGTGCACGCGAAGCTGCTGGATGAGTGGGCGGAAGCGAATTTTACAAAGGTCACTCCGGAGGCCAAAGCAGAACTCCTGCGCTTCTATGCCGACCCGGATGCCCCGAATGCCACAAAACGTAGTGCCAAGGCCTGGGCAAAAGTGCAGATACAACTCCAGCAGTTGCAGGCCGCGTCGGTCGCTCCGGTTATTGCCGATTCCGCGGCGGCTGGGCGCCCCTAAGAGGCAAGGCTCTCCTAACCCGAGACTCCGAAGTGCGCCCGCTCTTCATTCAGAAAACCTTTGCATTCGGTGCATCGAAAAAACGGTTCCAGGTTCGCCCTGCTGTTGCGGGACAATGTAGAATTTCGCTAGAGGCCCCGGGCCTCAGTAATGAAGAACACCAAGCCAATCCAAAAGCTCCTGGCTGCGAACCGCAGCGAAATCGCCATTCGAATCTTTCGCGCGGCCAATGAACTCGGGTTGCGCACCGTGGCCATCTACTCGCAGGAAGACCGGCTGGCACTGCATCGCTTCAAGGCGGACGAGGCTTACCAAGTCGGCGCCGGGAAAGGCCCGGTGGAAGCCTATCTGGACATTGCCGGCATTATCGCGTTGGCCAAAGAAAAGGAAGTGGACGCGATTCATCCGGGTTACGGGTTTCTTTCCGAAAATCCTGCGCTCGCGCGTGCTTGCGAGAAAGCCGGTATCGCCTTCATCGGCCCAACGCCGACTCTTCTTGAACTGCTGGGCGACAAGACGGCCGCGCGAAGGCTTGCTTCTTCGGCTGGAGTGCCGGTGCTCCCAGGGACAGAAGAGCCCGTCGAGTCCACCGCAGAAGCGCAAAAGATTGCGAAAGAAATCGGTTACCCGGTGATGGTGAAGGCGGCCAAGGGAGGCGGAGGCCGCGGGATGCGCGTCGTGCGCAACGCAGCACAACTCGACGCGCTGCTCGAAGAGGCTCAAGGCGAGGCGAAGTCGGCTTTTGGCGATGCTTCGGTGTTCCTCGAGAAATATTTGCCCCGGGCGCGCCACCTGGAAGTGCAAATCCTTGCCGACCATCATGGGAACTTGCTGCATCTCTACGAGCGCGATTGTTCCGTGCAGCGGCGGCATCAAAAGATTGTGGAAGTCGCGCCCGCGGCGAATCTCGACCGCAGCATTCGCGCTGAACTTTGCGATGCTGCGGCGCAACTTGCGCGCAAAGCGAGATATCGCAATGCGGGCACCGTTGAGTTTCTTTACGACGTGGATTCGAAGAAATGGTATTTCATCGAAGTGAATCCGCGGATTCAGGTGGAGCACACGGTCACCGAGATGGTGACGGGCATCGACCTGGTGCGCTCGCAGATTCTCATCGCGCAAGGCCATAGGCTAGAGGAAGCTCCGCTGGCGCTGCCAAAGCAGGAGTGCATTCCATTGAATGGCGCCGCGCTGCAGTGCCGCGTGACCACGGAGGATCCCGCCAACAATTTCGCCCCAGACTACGGGAAGCTTTCGACTTACCGTTCGCCGGCGGGATTTGGGATTCGCCTGGATGGCGGCACCGCCTACGCCGGCGCGGCGTTGACGCCTTATTACGATTCGCTTCTGGTGAAAGTTACGGCATGGGGCGCAAACCTTCCGGAAGCCTGCCAGCGGATGGATCGAGCGCTCCGCGAGTTTCGTATTCGGGGCGTGAAAACCAACATTCCGTTTGTGAGAAACGTCGTGAATCACGCCAAGTTCCGGACGGGTGAGGTTAGCACCTCGTTCCTGGACGATTCGCCGGAACTTTTCCGTCTGCCTAGTACCGCCGACCGCGCAACGAAGCTGCTTTCCTACCTCGGCGATGTGATCCTGAATGGCAACACGGAAGTGAAAGGAAAGCAGACCCCCAAAGAGCTGGAGACGGCGATTGCTCCGTCGGCGCCGGGGATCGCGCCGCCGAGCGGGACGCGGCAACTCTTGAAGAAATTGGGCGCGAAGAAATTTGCCGCCTGGGCTCGAAGAGAGAAGCGCTTGCTCATCACGGATACAACTTTTCGGGACGCGCACCAGTCCCTGATGGCGACGCGCGTGCGCACCCATGACCTGGTCGCGGCGGCTGACGCCGTGGCGCAAAGACTGCCAAACCTCTTTAGTTTGGAAATGTGGGGTGGCGCGACCTTCGACACATCAATGCGGTTTCTTCACGAGGACCCGTGGCACCGCTTGCGCGTGCTCCGCGAGCACATCCCGAACATCTGTTTTCAGATGCTGCTGCGCGGGGCGAACGCGGTTGGTTACACGTCTTACCCGGACAACGTGATTGTCGAATTCGTGCGCGAGGCGCACGCGCAGGGGATCGACATCTTCCGCATCTTCGATTCGCTCAATTCCATTGACAACATGCGCGTGGCGATCGACGCGGCTTTGGAAACTGGCGCGATTTGCGAAGCCGCGATCTGTTACACGGGCGACATTCTCGACAAGCAACGGCCAAGATATTCACTCCAATACTACGTCGCGCTGGCGAAGCAGCTTGAGAAACTGGGAACGCATTTTCTTGCCATTAAGGATATGGCCGGTTTGTGCAAGCCGTACGCGGCATTCGAATTGGTGAAGATGTTGCGGCAAGAGGTCGGCATTCCGATCCACTTTCACACCCACGATACCAGCGGAATTAATTCCGGCGCGATCTTGAAGGCTGCGGACGCGGGAGTAGATGCCGCGGACGCAGCGGTTGCGGCGGTCAGCGGCGGCACGAGTCAGCCAAACCTCAACTCCATTGTCGAAGCCCTGCGCCATACGCCACGCGATACGCAACTCGATATTGAAGCGCTCAACGAATGCTCTGACTATTGGGAGACGGTTCGCAGGTATTACTTGCCGTTTGACTCCGGACCGAAGGCTGGCTCGGCGCGGCTGTATCAGCACGAAATTCCCGGGGGCCAGTACACCAACCTGCGCGAACAAGCTACTGCCTTGGGGCTGGGCCATCGCTGGCGCGAAGTGGAAGAAACGTATGCCGAAGTGAATCAGCTTTTTGGGGACATCGTGAAGGTGACGCCCTCGAGCAAGGTCGTGGGTGACATGACGTTATTCCTGATGGCCAAGGAGATGCGGCCAAAGGAGGTTCTCGCCCTCAATGGAGAACACGACGTGCCATTTCCAAATTCAGTTGTGGAGATGTTTTCCGGGGCTTTGGGCGTTCCTCCGGGCGGCTGGCCCAAAAAACTTCAAAAAATCATTCTGAATGGTCGCGCGCCGGTAAAAGGTCGTCCAAGCGCGAGCTTGCCGCCAGCCGATTTTGGGCAAGAACAAAAGCAGCTGTCGGAAAGGCTCGGGCACACCGTTCGGCGTGACGACTTACTGAGCTATTTGCTGTATCCGGAAGTGTTTGCGAAGTTCGACCGCTTTCGCCAAACCTACTCCGACGTCAGCGTGCTGCCTACTCCGGCATTCTTCTATGGGCTCAACTCGGGCGAAGAAATCACAGTGGACATCGAGTCCGGAAAAACGCTGATCATCAAGTTCCTGACGTTCAGCGAACCGCATCCGGATGGCACTCGCACGCTCTTTTTTGAACTGAACGGCCAGCCGCGGGAGATTACGGTGCGGGACAAATCGCTCCGCGTGACCGAGCGAGCGCATCCCAAAGCGGACCCTGCCGATCCCGGCCAGGTGGCCGCCCCAACCGCCGGGGTCATCAGCAGCGTGGCGGTGCAAGCCAACCACGCCGTAGAACGCGGCGCGAAACTTCTCACGCTTGAAGCTATGAAGATGCAGTCCAATATCTATGCGCCCGTTTCCGGCCGTATTGCTAAACTGCTCGTGTCACCCGGCCAGCAGGTGGAAGCTAAGGATCTCCTGGTGACGATCGCACAGTGAGTCCTGGACAGCTTCTCAAGCACGAACAGTTTCGGTCGCGCTTCCTGCGCAACCAGCGCGACTTGATGGTGTACCTGCCGCCCGGGTACGCCGATCAGCCGACGCGGCGTTTTCCGGTTCTCTATCTTCACGATGGGCAGAATCTTTTCGACGGCGCAACGTCGTTCATTCCCGGACAAGACTGGCACGTCGGGCAAACGGCGGATGAATGCATCAGCGCCGGCACGGTCGAAGCCCTCATCATCGTCGGTATGTACAACACCAAAGCGCGCATCCGCGAGTACACGCCGACGCATGTGCCAAAGCTGGGAGGCGGGCGGGCGGATCGCTACGCAAAGTTTCTCATCGAGGAAGTGAAGCCTTTTGTGGAGCGCGAGTACCGCACGCTTTCTGGACCACAACGCACCGGAATCGGCGGCTCGTCGCTCGGCGGACTGGTTTCTCTTTATCTGGGACTCAAGCATTGCACGAGCTTTGGAAAAATTGCCGCGCTATCGCCTTCGGTTTGGTGGAACCAGTTGGTCTTACACCGCTTCGTGGAATCCATGCACGTCGAGCCGCGTCCGCGCATTTGGCTCGACATCGGCACGCGGGAGGGGCCGCGAATCGTACAGGACGTCGAGCGATTTCGCGACGTGCTTCTCGAAAAGGGCTGGCGGCTCGAGCACGATTTGCACTACGAGCGCGTCGATGGCGCGGAACATAACGAGCTAGCCTGGGCCAAGCGAGTGGGTCCTTTTCTGCAATTCTTATATCCAGCCACCCCTGGCGCTGTATAATCCGCGCGCCGATGGTCATCACGCCGAGGAACCAATGCCCGAAGACCGGCCTCTTACCATTCTTTGCATCAGTTCTTACGAAAAGGGGCAGGAGTTCATCCGCACGTGCAAGGCCATGGGTTGCCGCGTGCTGTTGTTGACGGTCGAGAAGTTGCGCCAGGCCGACTGGCCGTTCGAATGCATCGACGAAGTCTTCACCATGCCGGAGGAATTGCCTCTTCAGAGCCTGATCTACGCGGTGAGCTACACGGCGAGGTCTCAGCCGATTGATCGCATCGTCGCGCTGGACGAGTTCGACATGGAGAACGTTTCCGCGCTTCGCGAACATCTCCGTATCCCCGGCATGGGCTTGACCACCGTGCGGTATTTTCGAGACAAACTTGCGATGCGCGCGCGTGCAAAAGAAACGGGGATTCTGGCCCCCGAATTCGTGCATGTTCTCAACTACGACAGCCTGCGTGAATTCATGTCCCGCGTGCCCGGTCCGTGGCTGCTCAAGCCGCGTTCGCAGGCGTCCGGCATCGGGATGAAGAAGATTCACAAGCAGGAAGACCTTTGGCCGTGGCTCGACCAGTTAGCAGACCAACAGTCTTTCTATTTGCTGGAGCAATTTGTTCCCGGCTCGGTCTATCACGTAGACAGCGTGATTTCCGACAACGAAGTTGTTTTTGCGGACGCCCACGCCTATGGCGTCCCGCCACTTGAAACTTCGCACCAGGGCGGGGTTTTCACGACGCGAACGCTGCCGCGCGAGGCCGAAGAAACGCAAGCGTTGCAGCAAATCAATCGCAATCTCATCGCGAGCCTTGGTTTGCTGCGCGGCGTGACCCACGCGGAATTTCTGAAGGCGCATGCCGATGGGAGATTCTACTTTCTCGAGATTGCCGCGCGAGTCGGGGGCGCCTACATTGCGGACGTTATCGAAGCGGCCACGGGCATCAATCTGTGGCGCGAGTGGGCGCGGCTCGAAGTCGGAGCCGGGAAGGGGCCTTACGAACTTCCTGAAATGCGGGGCTATTATGCCGGAGTGATTCTTTCCTTAGCGCGGCAGGAGCATCCAGACACTTCTTCTTACAACGATGAGGAAATCATCTATCGCGTCAACAAGTTTCATCACGCGGGGTTCATTCTCAAATCAGCACGCTACGAGCGGGTTCAAGAGCTTCTTGATTCGTATTCGCGCCGGTTTGTTGAGGACTTTCTCGCCACGCAGCCGGTGCCGGACAAGCCGGCCCATTAATTGAAAGTGTATAAAGCTCTTCTTTACTTTCCGCGGGATTTCTTGCAGAATCTCAGCCCCAACCAGCCCTGCCCGAAAGTCTAGTAACTATCAGGAACGACGCGTCCAGAGTTTGTTTGCTGAGGGCCCCGGTAAGGAATAGAGTTTGCATTACCCCCGGGCGAAAATCTACGTGGGGTGTGCTGTCCCTTAGGGAGGATCGATGTGGGGTAACAAGAAACCGGATGCGCCGCAACCCGGCCAGCCGGAACAGAGAAATCCAATTTCGAATCAGCCGTCGCGACCAGCT
>DATFSR010000070.1:0-16773 GCA_035262505.1 Candidatus Acidiferrum sp.
ACTTCTTTTCGATTACCGCGTTGCGGCCCTTGGGGCCGAGGGTAATCTTCACTGCATCGGCAAGAGCGTTCACGCCGCGCAAGATCGCTTGGCGGGAATTCTCACCTGTTACAATCTGCTTCGCCATTTCTCGATTCCTCCTGATAATTTCGACCGAACTTCCAAAACTCCTTGGGACAAAAGCACGGGCCTGAAGCCACTACCGCCAGGCTGAAGCCTGGCCTCTTACAAAGAGAGCTACTTGCGCGAACCGGCGGCCTTGGCGGCGCCGCTCAGCTTCGCCAGAATCTCTTCTTCGCGAAGGATGAGGTATTCCACGTCTTCGATCTTGATTTCCGTACCGCTGTACTTGCCAAACAGAACGCGGTCCCCGGCTTTGACGTCGAGGGGAATCAATTCGCCCTTCTCGCGCTTGCCGGAGCCCACTGCGATCACTTCTCCCTCCATGGGTTTTTCTTTTGCCGAGTCAGGGATGATGATGCCACCCTTGACCGTTTCCTTCTCTTCAATGCGCTTCACGATGACACGGTCGTGGAGCGGGGTTAGATGTACTGCCATCTTGGAAAACCTCCATAGGTGATCTTGCGGCTTTGATGTGGTTTGGAAGCAGAAGAGAGTAGTTAGCACTCCTCGCAACCGAGTGCTAATATAGCATAAAGTTCTATCATGTCAAGGTTTTCTCCGGCATCTCCAACGAATCCCGCCCGGCGTCGGATTCCAGTTAAGCTGCTTTATTACAGTCACTTAAACGGTGCAAGAAAAACCTTGCAGTCGGTTATTGCCTTGCTAGAAGTCCGGGCATAGAATCGCGGGCACGCTCCCCATGCACCCTACTGTTTATCTTCGACTCGTGGCGCTAACCGGTGGAACGCTGCTGCCTTTCTTCTGGATGATCGTCATTCTTGGCCACCGCAGGCAGAGGGATTTCGAACGCATTTTGTTCTTCCTTTGTCTTGCCCTCGTATTTTTCTTCGGCTCCTCGCTGTTGGCCCTGAATGCACAGCTCTATTACTCAAACATCCCGACATCGCTGGCTATCTTTGCGTGGACGGTGATGTGTTTGGGACTTTGGTTTTTGCCCTCGCTGCTGGTGCATTTGCACGTCGAATACGCGCAAATCCGTGAATTGCTCCCCTCGGGAAGCCAAAAGAGGACATGGCTGATTGGCGCCTACGCACCTGCTGGGCTGTTGCTCGCTTGGCTGTACGCTGCGCTACGGTCTCGCAGCGGGTTCGATTTCGTACTGCCAAGCGACGCCTTGGGGCGGCCGTTTCAGGTATGGCTGGTGGCCAGCTTGTTCATTTCAGCGGGGTGGCAATGGCGGTTTGCAAAAGTCGGCCCCGACAACCAACAGAGGTCCTTTCACCGAACTCTTCAGTATGACCTTGTCGCCGTGGGCGTCGGGATCTCGATCCTTCACCTCCTGACGCGCCGAGGCGGTTTTAGTGAAGAATCCCTTACATCCTATAGCATGCTTCTTACCGGATTCGTGTTGGTACCGCTTGTTGGCCTCCTTCGAAATGTTCAGAGGTTCAATTTTCTGCAGATTGGGCGGCAGCGAAACTTGATTTACGCGGTGTTCGCCACGTTTTTAGCACTCCTCTATCTGGGTTTCATCCGGCGAGCGAGCCAATGGATGGAGCCCTACCTGCCGCCGGAGGCGACAGCGGCCATTCTGCTGTTTCTTCCGGTCGTATTTTTCGAGCCGCTGCAACGGCTGATGAAAAAAGCTCTGCGGCGCACCGCACAAACAGAACTGGATCGGGCGCAACGCCTGATGGGGCCGATACTGGAAGTTTCTCGTCTCGGCAATCAAGAGAAGCTGCGTTACTTCATCGAGAAATGGATTGCGGAAGAGGTGCAACTTGCTGAAGTCAAGCTTGTGCTGAATGAAACGGAAGAAGCCGAGCACCGTCACGGCGCCAACGAGGAAGTTTTCGTCATTCGGCAAGGCGGCCACCAGATTGGAACGCTGACGGTGAAGTCGCATGGGGCAATGGTTTCCGGTGAGACCGTAGGAGCGATCGAGTTTTTGTGCGAGCAGTTGCCGGGGGCGCTAGATTTGTGCCGGTTGATCGAGGAAAAGTTGCGGCTGGAAAGAGAATTGGCGGAGCGCGACCGGCTAGCGCTGGTGGGGCAAATGGCGGCGAGCATTTCGCACAACCTGAAAAATCCGCTGGGCTCGATGAAAACGATTTTGCAGGTGCAATTGGAGAATCCGGAGCTGCCGGATTCGATTCGCGGCGAGACGAAGATGGTGCTGGACGAAATTCGCCGTCTTTCGACCAAGCTTAATCAGTTGCTGCAATTCAGCCGGCCGGCGGTGCGAGGAGCCAATGGAACCGCGAGTTGCGATGCTGCGGCGGTGGTGGAGGAAGTGGCAGGCGTACTGTCACACGAGGCGGAGCGGCGTGGATTGCAATTGCAAACGAAGACTTCGAATGCCAGAGTCGCAATAAGTCCGGAGGCATTGAACGACATTGTCTCGAATCTGGTGGTGAACGCGCTCGAAGCTGCGCCGCGCGGAGGGCATGTCGGCGTTGGCGTCGCGAGAGAAGGCGGAACTGTCTGCGTGCTCGTGGAAGACGATGGACCGGGGATTCCGGCGGCGCTGCAAGAAAAGATTCTTCAGCCGTTCTTCACGACAAAATCGCAGGGAACCGGGTTGGGACTGGCGATTGTGGCGCGGCGAGTGGCAGAGTCGGGCGGAAAAATTGATTGGGAAAGCCCGGCGAGGGATGGGAAAGGGACGAGGTTTAAGGTGACGCTGCCGATGGAAGCAACGAAGTAATGAACTAGCACTTCAAGAAGCAGGGAGAATTATGAAGACGATATTGATCGTGGATGATGAGCCAGCCGCGAGATACGGGCTGCGGCGGGCGCTGGAATCGAAATATCGGATTGCCGAGGCCGATTCGGCGGAGGCGGCGCGAGAGGCGTTGCCGCGCGAGCAGCCGGACCTGGTGCTTCTGGACGTTGTGCTGCCGGGACAGGATGGATTGTCGTTTTTGAAATGGATGCGCGAGCAGGGAAGCGATGTGCCGGTGTTGATGGTGTCTGCGCTGGACGCAGCCAAAACGGCAGTGCAGGCGTTGCAGCTTGGCGCGGCAGATTACCTGGTGAAGGGATTCGAGCTCGACGAATTGCGTCAGCGCGTGGCAAACCTCCTGAAACTGGCAACACTCGAAAAAGAGAATGATGCGTTGCGAAGGCGGATGGCCACGGAAGGACAGTTTGGGCAGATGATTGGGCGATCGGCCGAGATGCGACGCGCGTTTGAGATGGCAGATCGCGTGGCGCCGACGGACTCGACGGTGCTGATTCTGGGAGAGAGCGGCACCGGAAAAGATTTGCTGGCGCAGGAGATTCACGCGCGGTCGCCGCGAGCGGGAAAACCGTATGTTGCGGTGAACTGTGCGGCGCTTCCGGAGACGCTGATCGAATCGGAGTTATTTGGCTACGAACGCGGCGCATTTACGGGTGCGGCGCAGCAGAAAAAGGGGAAATTCGAGCTGGCGTCGGGTGGAACGATTTTTCTGGACGAAATCGGGGACATGAATCCGGTGACACAGGCCAAAGTGCTGCGCGTGTTAGAGAACCGGACGATTGAACGGCTCGGCGGGACTCAGTCGCTTCCCGTGGATGTGCGGGTAATTAGCGCAACGCACCGCAACTTGGCTGCGGAAATTCGCAACGGCAGATTTCGTGAGGACTTGTTCTACCGGTTGCGAGTAGTGACGCTTGAGCTGCCACCGTTGCGCGAGCACAAAGGCGACATTGCCCTGCTGGCGGAGGCTTTTCTGCAAATGCACGGAGCGAGATTGGGGCGGACGGCGCGGCTGAACCGAGAAGCATTGGCGGCGGTCGAAAAGTACGATTGGCCAGGCAACGTGCGCGAATTGAGGAATGCGCTGGAGCGCAGCGTGGTGCTTTCCCGCAAGGAAGAAATCGGCTTCGGCGACTTGCCGGCGGAAGTGGCGCACGGCGAGGCAATCTCCATAAAGCACGGCGGTGACACTCCGGACAATGGGATGGGCGAACGGGATTTTCGCGAGGCGAAACGGAAGTTTGAGGTGGCTTTTCTAATGAAACAGTTAGCCGAGCATCGCTGGAACGTTTCGCGCACGGCTGCGACGATTGGTTTGCACCGGCAGAGTCTGCAGGAGAAACTGCGCGAACTGGGGATCCGGCGGCCTGGCCGTGAGCCGATAGAAGAGGAATAGCAATTCTTTTAGAGCGCGCGGGGTTCGCGGAGGGCAAAGAGGCCCAAGAGATTCGAATGACCACTCAACCAAGCAGATTTGCGGCGTCCGGATACGTCATGGCCGGCGGCGGCAGCACGCGCTTTGGTTTTGACAAGGCGCGCGCGGAATTGAACGGCCAGCCGATGCTGGCGCGGATGTGCGCTCTGCTTAAGGATGTGACCGGGCCAGTCAGCGTGGTTGCACCGTTTGGGCGTTACACCGAGTCTGGCGAGCGCATCGTGGAAGATCGCTGGCCGGGGGAAGGGCCTCTGGGCGGAATCATTACTGCCTTGATGGATGCGCATGTGCAAAATCATCAGCACACCTGGTGCCTGATTGTCGGGTGCGACATGCCATTCCTTACGGGCGAATGGCTGGCCTTCTTGCAGGAGCGCGCCCTCGCAAGCGGCGCGGCCGTAGTGACTCCGCAATCCCCTTCGGGGCTTGAGCCGCTCTGCTCTTGCTGGCACACAAGCGCGACAGGTAAGTTGCAATATGCGTTCCGAGACGGCATCCGCAAAGTGACCGAAGCCATGAAACGCGTTAGCATGGATGTGGTCGACGAAGGAGCTTGGAAACGATTTGATAACAGTGGTCGGCTTTTCTGGAACATGAACACGCCCGCGGAGTACGAAGAAGCGCGGCGGATTCTGGAGTCGCAAGCACGATGACCGACGTTCTGAAAATCAATCGAGGCGGGCCCACAAGGCTGGAATTTCCCAGCGAAGACACCAGCGAATGGTCGGCGCAGGACTATGCCGATCCGCGTTCCGAGAACTTTTTCGAATTTCGCGACGTTTGCAAGGCCTTTGACGAACGCCCAGTTCTGGATCACGTCAGCTTCACGGTGAAGCACGGCGAAACCTGCATCATCATGGGAAGAAGCGGAGTGGGAAAGTCCGTCACGCTGAAACACATTATGGGCTTTCTGAAAGCGGACTCGGGGCGCGTGATTGTGGACGGAGAAGATGTCACGGAATACACGGAAGAGGAATTTGCGGAAGTGCGCCGCAAAGTGACGATGGTTTTTCAGTCCGGCGCGCTGTTTGATTCGCTTTCCGTACGCGAAAACATTTCTTTTCCGCTGGACGGCCAGCCGGGGCTGACCTACGAAGATGTGGACGAATACGTTGAGAAAATCGCACATCTTCTGGAAGTGGACCATGTGCTCGACAAGCTGCCGAGCGAGCTTTCTACAGGCATGAGGCGCGCGGTGGCCATCGGGCGCGCGTTCGCGCAAAACCCCGAAGCGATTTTGTACGACGAGCCGACGACCATGGTGGACCCCATCATGGCGGGACACATGGGCGATTTGATTTTGCGGTTGAAGGAAGCGTTTCACAAGACTTCCATTGTCGTGACGCACGACACGCACCTGGCGAAGAAACTCGCCGACACTGTCGTTTTTCTGCAAGAAGGCCGCGTAACGTATTTCGGGCCGTGGGGCGGATTCGAGAACTCGACTGATCCGTTTATCGTCAATTTCCGCAAGCAAGACGAATTGATTCCCGCGCTGGACGTGACTCTGTGAGCCAGGCCGCGAGCGGCTCCTCAGATTCCAACTCCTCTTCGAGCCCCAACTCTTCCAATCCCATTGGGCAGCTCCGCAAGGAAATGGGGTTCTGGGATGTGCTGCTTTTCAACATCGCAACGGTGCTGGGGCCGCGCTGGATTGCGGCTGCGGCGCATAACGGAACATCCTCGATCAGTCTTTGGGTCATCGCGGCGGTGTTTTTCTTTGTTCCTTCGGCGTTGGTAATCAACGAGCTGTCTTCGCGATTTCCCCACGAAGGCGGACTGTACGTCTGGTCCAAAGAAGCCTTTGGTGATTTTCACGGATTTGTTGCCGGATGGTGCTATTGGATTTACACGGTTTTTTATTTTCCGGGATTACTGCTAGCGAGCGCTTCCATGAGCGCGTATGTAATTGGGGAAAGCGGCGCGCGGCTGGAGCACGATCGCACATTCCTTTTGCTGGTTTCGCTGGGACTGCTTCTTGTCGCAGTGGTCTTGAATATCATCGGGCTCAATGTAGGGAAGTGGCTGCAGAACGCAGGCGGCACGTGCACCTATTTGCCTTTGTTGCTGCTGGTGGGTGTTGCAGGTTTGCTTTGGTTGCGGCACGGCTCGGTGACACACTTCAACTTCAGTGGTGTCTTGCCCACGTGGAATTGGGACACCGTGAACTTCTGGTCTCAAATAGCTTTTGCGTTTACCGGGCTGGAACTCGTCTCGGCGATGAGCGCGGAGGTGCGCGATCCACAGCGGACGCTGCCGCGCGCTGTGTATGGGGCGGGAGTGCTGATTGCCGCGATGTACGTTGTGGGAACGCTCGCCGTCCTTGTACTGGTTCCTGCCGCCGATGTTTCGGTGACGAGCGGCGTTTTTCACGCGATTACCGTCGGGTCGATTGCGCTGAAAGTGGGTTTCTTTGGGATTCTTGCGGCGGTGCTCGTCACGGTAGGGAACGCAGGCGGAGTCGGCAGCACGGTTGCGGGAATCGCGCGCGTGCCCTTCGTCGTTGGCATCGATCGCTATCTACCAGCGGCGTTTGGAAAAATTCATGCGCGCTGGCGAACTCCTTACGTTGCCATTCTTGTGCAAGCCATAATTTCTGGGTTCGTTCTGCTGGCGAGTCAGATCAATCAGTCGACGCGAGATTCCTACCAAGAATTGGTGGACGCGGCAATCATTCTTTACTTCATCCCGTTTCTCTACATGTTTGCCGCAGCAATATCGCTCTCAGGTCGCAAGGACCGCGCAGACAGCAAGCAGGTAGTTCTGATTCCCGGCGGGATTGCGGGCGTATGGATTGTTAGTGGAGTGGCATTTCTAATCACGTTGCTTTCCATCGCGTTGTCGGTCTTTCCGCCGGGAGAAAGTTCCAACCGGCTGGCCTTCCTTTTCCGAACGCTTTTGTGGGTCATTGGTGCATTGGCTGTTGGCCTTACACTGTACTGGCGCGGAGCGCGCTCAAAGGCCCGCGAGTTGGCGTAAGCAATCAAAAGCAATCAAACGAAATCGCGGATAGCACGTCCATGTTGTCATCAGGCCGATGCAGACCTGGGCCCGCCGCATGGAGGCTCGCGTGAAACGCTTTCGACTCTTTGTTTCCTTTGCGGTTTTAGTAGGTTGGGTTTGCTGGTCCCAAACCCGCGCCCAACAAAATACTGAGAAGACGGAATTGCGCGGCTGGCTTTCCGATGAAAGCTGCGGCCGCGGCCGTGCCTCAGGCGGTCTGTACACCGGAACAAACCCCGATTGCGCGAAGAGATGTATGCGAGCAGGGAAAAAGATGGTTCTGGTGGACCCGGATCACAAGCGTTTGCTGACCATCGAGAATCCCGATGCGGCGACGGAGCGTGTTGGAGACTACGTTGAAGTCAGCGGCGATTTGAACGAACAAGCTAAGACGTTGCGAATTGGTTCTCTCAGACTTCTGGAGAAGGGCCGCGCGATGTGCGACGCGCCGAAGAAGAAGTTATAAGAACTACCCCAGGAAAATTGCTAGAAGCCCTCGCGAATCAACGCCTCGACGGTCAGCGAAGACCGACGAGTTTCATTTCGCGATTCCAGATAGCGCTCGATGTACTTGCCCAGGATGTCGGCTTCGAGGTTGACGGCGTCACCGAGTCTGCGATCGCGGATGTTGGTGTGGTCGTAGGTGTAAGGAATGATCGCGGCTTCGGCGATGTTGTTGTGCCAGCGCGCGACGGTTAGGCTGATGCCGTCAATGCTGATGGAACCCTTCGGAACAACGTAGCGAGCGAAATCCGCGGGAACGCGCACACCATACCACCAGTTTTCGCCTTCCTGCGTCAGATGCGTCACGCCGCCGACCGTATCCACATGTCCCAGAACAAAGTGGCCGCCGAATTCCTTGCCGGCGGTGAGAGGACGCTCGAGATTAACGCGAGAACCGACGCGGGGAGGGCCCGCGTTTGCGCCAAAGGATGTCTTGGCCCGCGTTTCACCGGACAGATCAGCCGAGAAGCGTCCGTTGTGGATTCCCACGATGGTCAGGCAGCAGCCGTTCACAGCAATGCTGTTCGCGACGGCGAGAGAAGGGCCGAGGGATGGCGCGTGAATGGTGATTCGGCCGCGGTCAGGATGGAGATCGAGGGATTCGATCGTGCCGAGATGTTCAATGATGCCAGTGAACACGGTTGCTTTGGTTGCCTCAGCGATTGAGTGTACAGCATTTCGCGACAAAGGCTGAAAGCACTAGACTGGAGCCCAGTCAGCCCGCTGTCTTATCCACGAGGTCTGCGATGAAAGCGTGTGTTTTGCGAGCACCAGCGAGAGTGGAAACAAACCCGCTCGAATTTGCCGACGTTACTGTTCCCGAGCCGGGCGAAGGCGAAATTCGCGTGCGTGTGCATGCTTGTGGAGTCTGCCGAACGGATCTGCATGTGATGGAAGGCGAGTTGCCGCCTCGCAAGTCGCCGGTGATTCCGGGGCACCAAGTGGTAGGCGTGGTTGAAAAGCTGGGTCAAAGCGCGCGGCGATTTGCTGTTGGGGTGCGCGTAGGAATTGCCTGGCTGCATAAAACGGATGGAACCTGCGAATACTGCCGTTTGGGTAGAGAGAATCTGTGCGATGCCCCTGAGTTTACCGGCTACACGGTGAACGGCGGTTATGCCGAGTACGTCGTGGCGTCGGAGAATTTCGTTTACGAGATTCCGGAGGGTTTTCCCGACGAGCAAGCCGCGCCGCTCCTCTGCGCGGGGATTATTGGATTTCGCTCACTGCGGCTTTCGGGGATCAAGCCCGGGGGCAGGCTAGGCTTCTATGGTTTCGGGGCGGCGGCGCACGTGGCGATTCAAGTGGCGCGGCATTGGAGCGTAGAGGTCTATGCTTCCACGCGAGATGCGCGTCATCAGAAGCTGGCATTGGAATTAGGCGCAGTCTGGACCGGCGGGACATTGGATGAACCACCGAAGAGGCTGGATGCGGCGATTGTATTTGCGCCAGCGGGAGAAATTGTTCCCGCGGCGCTCAAGGCGCTGAAAAAAGGCGGTGCGCTCGTGCTCGGTGGAATTCACATGAGTCCAATTCCCTCGCTTGCTTACGACTTGTTGTATCAAGAGCGGATGATTACCAGCGTGGCCAACAATACGCGCCAGGATGGCGAGGATTTTCTTTGTAATGCGGCGGAGATTCCGATTCGGACGCACGTGCAGATTTTCCCGTTGCGGGATGCGAATCGCGCGCTCAATGCGTTGAAAAATGACGCGATTCTGGGGGCGGCGGTTCTGCGCGTCCGCGAATAAATACTCAGTTCGTGGACGAAGACGTAGAGGCGACTCTTACTGGCGCTTTTGGGCGCTCGTCGCCGGGCGAGATTTCGTTTAATTTCTGGTAGTAGCGCTTGGCAACCTCACGGCTTCCGGAAACTTCCGCGGCACGCGCGGCTCCGTAAACGGCATTAAAGCGGTTCGGCGCCACCTTGAGAACCGCTTCATATTCAGCGAGAGATTCCTTCGGTTGATTCTCCAGCGAGTAGAGTTCGGCCAACATTTCCCGGGCGGGAGTGACGGCGCCCGGCGTGACCGCGTCTTTGTCCATGCTTTCTTCTAGCTCGACGGCGGAGCGCATCTTGGAGAACGCATCGGCTTTGTTTCCGGATCTTTCCGCCATCCAGGCCGCAACTTCGCGACGCTGGACTTCGATTTGATTTGCCCAGTAGGTATTGTTCAATTTCGCTGCGGCATCGCGGAGCGCTGCGAGCGTCTGCTCGGCATTGGCGGCGCGTTCGAGGTTTCCGGCGCGCGAACTGCCTTCCCCAATGGCGGCCCAGGTGATGGCTTCCGCCCAAGGAACCATCCCTGTTCCCGGCGTTAGCGTACTAGCTTGCTGCCAATCGCCAAGTTCAATCGCGGCGCGCGCAGGGATCGCAGCAAGAGCGTAGTTGCCTGTCAGGGTGAGCCCAGAAACGGGAGGGAGCGCGTTCATTTCATCGAGCACGGCCACGGCCTGTTTCACGCGGCCGCTCTGGAGGTACGCGTACTCGAGATAGTCCATGGCATGAAGGCGCTGGTCGCGCGCTTCGCCGTTTTGTGAAGTGGGCTCGGCGGCAGCCGCCAACTGGGCTGATTTGATGTTCGACGCGATGGATTCATCCCATGAGCCCACGCGCGTGAAGATGTGCGAGGGCATGTGATTGGCGTGAGCGGAAGCCGGCGCAATTTTCGCGTACAGACGCGCCGCAGGCAGGCCTTTCTCCGCAAGCGCGGCGTTGTCAAAGCAATGGATGATGTAATGCGCGACGCCCGGATGATGGGGCCGCTTCTGGAAAATGGGTTCGAGGATTTCGCCGCACCGGCGCTGATTCGCGAAGGTCTTGTCTGTCTTGGGAGCCGTAATGGAAAGCGTGAGAGCGTGAAAAATGGCCGCTTCGTCATCGTCGGGATAAGCGGCTTGCAATACCGCCATCCTTTTTTCGAAAACACGGTCATACGAAAGAGCATCCTTGTTGTCTTCCGAGTACACCGTCGCCAAAGCGTCGATGTACGCTTTTTCGCGGCCTGTGGTGGCAGAGTTGGAATCTGCAATGCGCTGCGCATTCTTTAGGGCTAGCCGGCCAGCCGATGTGTCGCCGTTCCTCCACAAACCGTGGTAGTGCGACATCGCCACACCCCATTGCGCCATCGCACAGGAGGGGTCCTGCTTGGAGACGTTGTTGAACGCCTCCCTGGCTTGCTCGTACTGAAAAGAGTGCAGCAAAGCTACTGCGCGATCGAAACTCAACTCAACCGCCTTCGAGCAGGAGGTCGCGAACCGGACCGAGCCTACTTCTTCGGCGGAGAGTTCGTGGTGGTGTTCCTGGGCGGCCACGGGCAGGGATTTAGAAAAAAGAAGAACTGCAAAAAGCATCGGAACGCGGCGCATGTGGTTCGCTCCTTCACGGACCAAAGACTACAAAACGAGGGAGACGAAAATCGAAAACGGACTTGAGAAAAGTATGTTCGCGATGGATTGGCAAGTCAATCGCGAAAGGGGTCGCGCAAGTAGGCTTCGAACGCGAAGTCGGGACCAAATCCCTGCATGCGGATATTGCGCAGTGCGGGAAGAGCGAGGGGCGGGGCGAGCGCAAAGGGAACGACGTTTTGACCTGCGATTTTCGGCGCATAGAACAGAAAGAGTTTGTGAACGATGCCGGCGGCCAAGGCCGCGCCATTCAGCGCGGGGCCAGCCTCCAGCAAAACGCTGAGAATTTCGCGGCGTCCTAGTTCCGTCAGAAGGGCGCGCAAATCAAGGCGGCCTCCTTTTGCTTTGATTGCTACGATTTCGACTCCGGAGTTCTGTAACTTCCGCGCTAGAGATGATTTTAGAGAGACTGTCGTAAAGACCATGAGATCGTCATCGGCGGTTTCGACGATGCGCGATTTCGGCGGCAAGCGCAGTTTCGAGTCGAGAATGACGCGCAAGAAGCGTCTTCGGCGCTGCAAGCCGCTGCGATCGGTGAGCAGCGGATCGTCAGCGAGAATCGTTCCGATTCCGGTGAGGAGCGCGTCGGACGCGTGACGCATGCGGTGCACCTCGGCGCGCGACTCTTCAGACGTGATCCATTCCAACCCATGGCGTCTGCCGGTGTGTTTTGCGTTTCCTTTTCCGTCCTGCGGCAAGGCGAGTTGGCCATCGAGAGTCAGCGCGGACTTTAGCGTGACGAAGGGTTTCTTGGTTCGGATCCAGCAGGCAAAGCCCTCATTCAGGCGGCGTGCTTGTTCTTCGCCAACGTCTTTGACGACTTCCACGCCGGCCAGCCTCAGCCGCTCGAAGCCCCGGCTGGCATTGAGCGGGTTCGGATCCTCGATGGCGGCGACGAGGCGCTTCACGCCGGCGGCGATAATCGCTTGGGTGCAAGGGCCGGTGCGGCCCGTGTGGCTGCAAGGCTCGAGCGTCACGTAAACAGTTGCGCCGCGCGCCCGCTCTTTTGCAGACTCGAGCGCCACGATTTCCGCGTGGTCGCGCCAGTCGTATTGATGAAAGCCTTCGCCAACGATTTCGCCATCTTTGACAATGACGCAGCCGACCGTGGGATTCGGGCTGGCCAGGCCAACACCTTTGCGCGCGAGGGCCAGCGCATGCTCCATGAAGTGAATGTCGTGTTCGTTCACGATTTAGTCGAAAAGGGAATTCGCGTACGCTTCGGCGTCGAAGGGAACCAAATCGCCGATCTGCTCGCCGGTTCCAACAAAGCGGATCGGCAGGCCCAACTCGCGCGAAATGGCCACGACGATGCCGCCTTTGGCGGTACCGTCGAGCTTGGTGAGGATGATGCCCGTGACGCCGACGGTCGAGGTAAATTCACGCGCTTGCGCGAGGCCGTTTTGTCCGGTGGTGGCGTCGAGAACGAGCAGAACATCGTGCGGCGCGCCGGGAATCACTTTGGCGGCTGTGCGCTTCATTTTGTCGAGTTCGGCCATGAGGTTAGATTTTGTGTGCAGGCGGCCGGCAGTGTCGACGATGACGACGTCCGCCGAACGCGCTTTTGCCGCGGCCATGGCGTCGTAAACCACGGCGGCTGGGTCGGCGCCGAATTTTTGCTTGACCACTTCGACGCGATTGCGCTGCGCCCAGATTTCCAGTTGCTCGATGGCGGCGGCACGAAAGGTGTCGGCAGCACAGAGCACGACGCTCCGGTTCTCCTGGCGTAGGCGGTTAGCGAGCTTGCCGATGCTGGTGGTTTTGCCCGCACCATTGACGCCTACGATGAAGATGACCCGCGTTCCGGCGCCGTTCGGCGAGACGGAAATGCCGCTCGCACCGGCGGCGTCCGGTTTGGCTGACGAGTTTAGAATGCGAAGAATGTGGGACTTGATTTCGCGCTTGAGCTGAGCGGCGTCCGAGAGGGCGTCGCGATCCATTTTTTCGCGGATGGCGTCAAGGATTTCGCGCGTCGGCTTCACGCCAAGGTCGGTCGAGAGCAGCGCGGTCTCCAGATTCTTGAGGACCGAAGGGTCGATCTTGCGCTCGCCGAGAAAAATCGTGTCTACGGTTTCCGAGAGCGCAGCCTTCGTCTTGCTGACGGACTTCTTCAGCTTGTCAAGAAACGTCGGCTCCGGCTCATTTTTGCCAAACAGGGAGATCATACCGTCGTGCGCCTCGTTGTCAGCGCAACTCAAAATTGTAGCAGAAGCGTTTGACGGGAGTCGCAGATGGGCAATCGGGATGTAGGGTCCGCCGTGAGGAAGCTGACCTTTTCTATGCCTGCCGCCGGTATTCGATCCAACGCCGCCTTGACGTCGCCATATTTCACACGCGCATCGACGGCAAGATAAATTCTCATTTCCGCGCCAGCGCGGATTCGTTCGCGGATCTCCTTCGGTAAATCCCCGGAACTAACCTGGTGATTGCCGAAATAGACGCGGCCGTCACCGGTCAACCGAACCAGCATGGCGTCTTCTCTAGAGAGCGCCGGGCATGGGGATGGAGTGGTAAGCAGTGGGTTCGGTCCACCGGGACTGCATGCGGCGTGTCGGGCGTCAAAGGCAGGAAAATGAAAAGCAGCACCAGCATGATGCTTACAAAGCCCCACATGTCGACTCGAATGAGGAACTCATTCTTTCGCCGCAGCGCGGATAATTTAAAACGCGTCTGTGCAGGGTGAAGTTGCAAGCCTATGTTCATGGCTCCATGAACTCATTTCGGCCGATGATCAGACGTGAACCTCGACGGCGCTGAGTCGGAGCTTGCCGTGTGAAACGGCAGATTCGAGCGCGGTCACTACGACCGGATCGAATTTCGAGCCAGCCAGGGTGCGAATTCGTTCCATGGCGAAGTCCAAATCCATGGCCGTCTGATAGGGGCGGTTGGTGGTCATGGCATCAAGGGTATCGGCCACGCCGATGATGCGCGCCATCATCGGAATCTGCGCTCCCGACAATCCATACGGATAGCCGCGGCCATCAATGTGTTCGTGGTGCAATTCGATGCCGGGGAGCACTTCCTTCAATTGCGAAACCGGGCGCATGATGTTCGCGCCTTTCACGGTGTGCTGCTTCATCAAGCCAAACTCTTCGGGCGTAAGCGCGCCGGGCTTTTTCAATACGCGATCTTCAACGCCGATTTTTCCAACATCGTGGAGCAGCGCGGAAATGCGCAGCTTGTCCAACTCTTCGGTGGAGAGCCCGAGTTCCTGACCAATGAGCGTGGAATACTTCGCCACACGGCCGGAGTGACCGCGCGTATAGGGATCCTTTTCGTCGATGGCCGCGGCGAGCATGCGAATCGAGCCGATGAACAATTCGCGGTTTTCTTCGGCGGCTTCTTTCAGTTTTTCGATGAATTCTTCGATGTCGCCAGCCATCTTGTTGAAGTTTTCAGCGAGTTCGCTGATTTCCAGAGCCCCTCGCGCGACCGAGCGCTGATGGAATTCGCCACGGCTGATGGCGCGTGTTGACGCGGCTAGTCCGCGAATTGGCCCGCTGATGCCCACCGCAAAGAAATATCCGACGACGATGGCGGCCAGCACCACGATCGCAGCAAACACCAGCGCTTGCCGGTTCAGCTCATCAACACCCGTGTCGCTTTCTGCAGCGTCCAGCCGGCGCTCCGCGATGACCGCCCAATTGAGCTCGGGAAACGTGCTGTAGGTGCCGATCATTTCGACGGAGCGTTTCTTGACGGTTTCCGAGAAGCGCATCGTCTCGGTATTGCGAAGGTCCTGAGGGAGCCCCCGCACCTGGTCGACAAGAGTGTCGCCACGCGCGTCCGCGCCGGGAACGAAATTCGTGTCATGATGCGCCACGATGCGGCCGTTATGGTCCACGATAAAAACGGAACGGCCGCGCACGCTGGCATCCTGCAATCGGTGAAGGATGGAGTCCAGCGAGACCACCGCTGCCAGCATGCCCGTGAAATTATCGTTGGCGTCCTTCAGCGGAATGGCAACGACAAACGCCGGCCGATTGTCCGGCACCAGCGCCAACGGGTCACTGCGAAATTTTGTTACTTGCAACTGCTGCGACTGTAGGCAGGTGACAAACGCGCGCTGCAGCGCCTTCGCGACAAACGGATCCTGCTCGGCCTGAAAATTTCCCTGCGATGCTTTTGTGCCTCGGCCCGATTTGCCCACGGCTGTCAGGTAAAGGAAGGTGTTCGGATTGCTTTCAACAAAGTTCTGCAACAGATGCGTCACCTTGGGTTCCGCGGCAGGATCCTCCACGTCTTTGATGACGTCTGTGAGGTCCATGATTTGCCGCTCGCTCATCAGCTGTTCCGTCAGGTTGGATTCAAAGTGCTGGATTTCTTGCGCGAGCGAACGCACCAGGTCGGTCTGCTGCACGCGTTCGGTGTCGACCAGTTTATCCTGGCTGAGCTGCAAAACGAGGCGGTGATATAGGCCCAGGGGCAGGACGCTGACCATCAAGAGGGCGCCAAGAACCAGCCAGAGAATGCGCACATGTCCTGCGCGCAGACGTTTCCAGAGGGCACCAAGAGATTGGGCGGTGGGCGGCATCTCAACTCTAAATTTTAGGGTGAGATTGCGTTTGGCGGAGGACAAGTAGGACGAGGCGTCTCGCAACTGCAACTAGGACTTTAGTACTAATGGGGAAAAATGACCTTGGCGAATGGCCATTTTATGCGGCTATTCGCGTTTTAGGGGCCGGTCCATGATTTCGCGAATAGCGTCTTTGGGCGATTGGCCGCGGTGCAGAATGGCATCCACCTGATCCGTAATGGGCATCTCGATGCCATGTTCGCGCGCCAACGCCAGGAGGGGGGCGGCGGTATCAACGCCTTCCGCGACCATGCGCATTTCGGCGAGGATTTCGGGGAGTTTGCGGCCTTTACCCAGTTCCACTCCGACGTGACGGTTGCGGCTGAGTGCTCCAGTGCACGTTAGGACTAAGTCGCCCAACCCGGCCAATCCGCTGAGCGTTTCCGGGCGCGCTCCGAGTGCTGCCGCGAGCCGCATCATTTCCGCGAGCCCGCGAGTTATTAAGGCTGCCAGAGGATTCGAACCGAGCCCCAGACCCTGACAGGCCCCTGCTGCGATAGCGATTACGTTTTTCACCGCCCCGGCCAGTTCGACGCCCAAGACGTCTTGGTTTGTGTAAAGGCGGAAAGAGGGACCGGAAAGTTCCTCCTGCAAAGTACTCGCAAGTGTCGCGTCCTGCGCGGCTAGCACCACCGCAGTGGGCTCGCCCCGGGCGGCCTCCGCGGCAAAGGACGGGCCGGAAAGCACCGCGATACGCTTAGACGGCTCAGGCGTTGCTGCCTTCGCAAGAACCTGAGACAAGACCAGGCTCATGCGCAAATGCGTCTCGGGTTCGAGACCTTTCGTGGCACTTACAAAAACCATCTCCTCGGTAATACATGGGAGAGCTCGCTTGAAAACCGTTCGCGCGTGGATGGAGGGCATTGCGCCGATAACGATGTGAGCGCCCGCCAAAGCCTCTGAAATGTCGTGAGTAACATGAATGCCATCCGCCAACCGGACACCTTTCAGGTACGCGGTATTTTCCCGCTGATGCTGCAAGTTTTCTCCGAGTTCAACGCTACGGGCCCAGAGTGAAATCTC
>DATFSR010000071.1:0-14740 GCA_035262505.1 Candidatus Acidiferrum sp.
GCGATCACACATTCCCTTGCCGACAATCTGCTGGTGCGCGCCGCCGACGTTACCCTCAAAGAGCGCCGCCGGCTCCTGGTCATGCCACGGGAAGCGCCGCTGCACACCGGCCACTGCAGACTGCTTTACGAAGCGTCGCAGCTGGGAGTCATCATCTTCCCGCCCATGCCCGCATTCTATGGCCGCCCGCGCACCATCGATGATCTGGTGAATACGACGGTCGGGCGCATCCTCGATTTGTTTGCAATCGACGCCGGCCTGGTGAAACCCTGGACGGGCGTTCCTGGGAAGTCGAAAAAATAAGCGCCAACCTGATGGCCCCAGCCGCAAGCTACGTTGCGGAACAAAGTTTAAAGTCTTGCCTTCCGTGAGCTCCTAACACGTTGAACAGAAATAGCTTGCAGCCTTTTGGCTCGTTTTCTCATTCCGGTATTTCAGCGTAAAGACCCCCCATCGCGGCGTTCGGGGCTTCTAATCGTTTTGCAGTATTGTCATTCATGCCTGCGTCGCGTTTAATCTCGCGAATCTCTTTACTTGTCCCTATTCGGGGACCCTCGATTGACGGTGCAACCTGTCGGGGTGTGCGAAGAAGGTTGGCACGAGAACTGTCTCCATCGGGAGAAATTATGCGGAGAGCTGTCTTTCTCTTTTCGCTACTCTTAATCGTATTTTCGCCGGGCGCATTTGGCCAGAGCAATTACGCCGTAGTGAGCGGCACGGTTAGCGATCCTCAGCAGAGCCCTGTGGCAGGCGCGGCGGTTGTGCTCCAGTCGAACGATACGCACGCCGAGCGCCGCATCGCAACGAACTCCCAAGGCATCTTCCAGTTCACGGGAATCCTGCCAGGTGAGTACAGCCTTTCCGTTACAGCTTCGGGATTCGCACCGCTCATGCACGCGCTGCGGCTCGAAGTTGGCCAGCAACTGGACCTCGGTTTTTCGCTGAAGCTGGCCTCCGCTTCCGACACGATTCAAGTGGATTCGAGCGCCGCCGATCTGCTGCACACTGTCGACGCCAGCGTCGGAGAAGTGATCGAGCCGGCGGCGGTCAGCAATCTTCCGCTGAATGGCCGCATGCTGATCGACCTGGTGCTTACGGTTCCCGGCGCTCATGTGAGCCACGGCGCGCAAGCGGGTGACATGAATCCGCTCTATTGGCGGCCCGGCCAGCGTTCCGCGGTCAGCATCGGCGGCAACCGGCCCAACGCAAATTATTTCCTATTGGACGGCACCACCAACACCGATCCGACGTTCAACACCATGAATCTCAGTCCTTCCCCGGACGCGGTCCAAGAATTCAAGGTACAAACCGGCAGTTACTCGGCGGAAATGGGGGGAGCTGGCGGGGGACAAATCAACATCGTTACGCGCTCGGGAAGCAACGCGTTTCACGGCACGGCGTACGACTTTCTGCGCAATGGAGCGATGGACGCGTACACGTTCGGCGCGATGGGGTCTTCGAAGTTTTTGGTGCAAAACAATTTTGGCGGGTCGGTAGGCGGTCCTTTGCTTCACAGCAAGACTTTCTTCTTTTTCAACTATGAAGGCTACCGGCACTCGCAAGCCGATTCGATGACCGAGACCGTTCCCACGCCGCAGGAAACTGCAGGTAATTTTCAGAACAGTGGCGTGACCATCTACGATCCCTATAACGTAACGACGCCGGGCCAGCCCGCGAGCCCGACCAATCCTCGCCTGCCATTCCTGAATAACAGCATTCCGCAGCAAGACATTAGCAGCGCAGCGCAGCTCTTTCTTCAGAACTACGTTCCGCAGCCCAATATTGCCCAAGGCATGATGGCTTGCGGAGGCGCGATGATGGGCACGCCCGGGGTAGTGGGCGCGGGCGTGGATTGCAACAATTATCTCGACGTTCGGGACGAGCATCATGTCAACGACCAGGGAACGGCCCGCGTGGATCAAATTTTCTCGAGCAACAGCACGCTTGCAGCGCGCTACTCGCTCAGCTCCGAGCACGGATTCATGCCCATCAATCTTCCAGGCTTTGGCACCAGTCATGATGACTTCTCGCAGCAGGGCAGCCTGGCCTGGAACCGCATTCTTGCGCCGACACTTGTGAACATCGGAGCCCTTACCCTGTCGCGCCTGTCCATGAGCCATTTCACGCAAAGCGCTTACACGAACGACATCGTTTCGCAGCTTGGCATTTTGGGAATCGGATTTGGTGGTCCGGGCGCGTGGGGCGCGCCTTGGTTCAACGTGCAGGGCTACTCCGGCATGGGCGATACTTACGCGGCAACGCCGATGCGCGCGTGGGACACGACGATGGAGGCGCGCGACTCGCTGAACTGGCAGCGCGGGCGCCACAGCTTCAAATTCGGAGGCAGCTTCCGTGATTACCTCTGGCCCATGTGGGGTTTCTTTCAGAATCGCGGCTACTACCAGTTCACCAACGGCTACACGACGCGAACCGGTTCGAACGACGGAACCGGCTCCGCGCTTGCCAGCTTCCTGATGGGACTTCCTGCGGTAAAGCAGCGTCAGGCTGGCATTCCGCAGATGCAACTTCGCGCGTGGTCTACCGACAGCTTCGTGCAAGACAGCTTTCAGGTCACGCGGACCACGACCATCGAAATGGGCCTGCGTTACGAATACGCGCGTCCGCTGCATGACATCACTTATACCAACACGAACCTGACATTCCAGAGCGGCACTCCACAGATTTTCATCGGGGGGCAGAACGGTTATCCCGACGGCCTGCTCTATTCGAACAAGCGCAACTTCGCTCCGCGGTTTGGAATTTCGCACAACTTTGCAAATGTGGGCGTCGTCCTCCATGGCGCGTACGGAATTTTCTTTACGCCAGTGGATCTGAATACCTGGTGCAACCAACGCCACAACGTTCCTTACGTTTTTCCGGAAACGCAGCAGTTCGACAATTTCAATCCGCCGGCGACTTTGCTGGCCGCCGCACCGGCTCAGCAGTCGCTCAACTTTAATCCTGCGGTTCTCGGCACGACGACGGTCAGCTTTACCGCCTTTGACCCGCACGCTCCCGCGCAGTATGTGCAGCAATGGAGCACGTCGGTCGAAAAGAGCCTGGGCCGCGAGACGACACTCGAAGTCGGCTATTTTGGAGCGCGCGGCATTCATCTGCAGCGCGCCGACCTGATCAACAACGCGCCTCCGGGACCTGGCCCCATTGGTCCAAGGCGCCCGCTGAAGATTCTGGAATTTGTCAGCAATTCCACTTTGCCCTTGGGCGTGTCGGTTTCAGCCACGCCGCCGGCGGGTTGCCCAACCGGCGCGATCTGCACTCCTGTGAGCACTATCAATTTGCTGGCGAACTCCGCGCAGAGTTGGTACGACGCCGGTTACGTCAACGTGCGCCGGCGCTACGCGTATGGCCTTAGCCTTTTGGCAAACTACACTTTTGCGAAGAGCTTGAGCAATGCGCCGGATTTTCGCTCGCCGATGTTCGAGTCCGCGATTCCCCAGAACGACAGTAATCTTGCCGCGGAAAAGGGCCTCGCCTGCGACATCCGCCACCGCTTCGCGCTCAGCGCCGTTTACAGCATTCCCGGCTACGGAGATTCCGGACTGGTTCGCGCGCTTTCTCACAACTGGGCGCTGTCGTCGGTTTATCAGGTGCAGACCGGGTTCCCGCTGACCATCTCAGTTTTCGGCGATACCGCGAACGCGGGCACGGTGCTTGGCGAGAATCCCATCCGCGCCAACCTCACGGGTCACCCGGTTTTTGGACCGGGCACGCACACGGCCGCGGAGTGGTTCAATCCACAAGCCTTTGCCACCCCGCCGGCGTTCACTTTCGGCAACGTCGGCCGCAATACGGTCATCGGCCCGGGTTTGCAGACACTGGATCTGGCACTCGCGCGCGAATTCAGCCTCGTCGAGCGTATCAAGTTCCAGTTCCGCGCCGAATTTTTTAACGCGCTGAACAAAGTGAATCTCGGCACGCCGGACCGCTTCGTCAACACGCCACAGTTCGGCACCATCACAGAAGCGTCTACTCCGGGACGACAGATTCAGCTGAGCGCCCGTTTGTCGTTCTAAGTCGGCCGATTCGGGGGATTTAGCTTAAGACAGAGTGCCCTGCAACACTTCGCGCAGGAGTTCCTGCTTTTGCGCGGTGAGTTTCTTGCCTTGCGCGGTCAGATAAAACACGTCAATGGCTTTGTGGCCCTCCGTGTCAATCAGCGCGACTTCGATGTTGCATCCCAGCCTGGCCAGCGCCGAGCCCATTTCGTGGAGCAGCCCGGGACGATCCTGGGTGACGATTTCGAGCAGCGTACAATGCGCCGAGGAAGAATCATCGAAATTGATGCGCGTTTCCACGGTAACTTTTGGCGAGCGGCCGCGACTGGCGCTCACACGGCCCTTCAATAATGTTTCGAGTGTCGTCTTGCCGTTCACCACATCTTCGAGAGTCTTCCCGAAGCGGGTAATCTCGCTGGGATTCAGTTCGAGCGTGCGGTGCAGGTCTGTGAAATAAAAAGTATCCAGAATGATGCCGGCGGCGTTTGCAAACGCGTCCGCTTTATTGATGTTCATGCCCCAGCCGGCGAGGACACCGGAAATGGTGGAAAACAGAGCCGGGCGGTCCGGGGTCAGCAGCGTCAAGGCGAATCCATGCCGCGTGGCTGCCACTTGCGCCTGCACCGGCTCCTCGCTGAGCTTGCGGTAGAGACCGAAGTGCGCGGCAATTTCCTCCGGCGAATGCACTGCCAGATAGCGCCGCGGGAATCCTTCGAGGAAGCGCTCGATTTCCTCGGTCGAGCCGGCGCCCGCGAAGGCTTTGATGCGCCCCAGCAAGGAAACTTCGTCGTGGGCGTGGAGCCGGTCGCGGTCCAGGGTGCGGCTGAAATAGTTCGACGTGGCCACGAACAGCTGCCACAACATTTCCGCTTTCCACGGCGTCAAGGCTTCGGGATTGACCGCATGGATGTCCGCGTAGGTCAGCAGGCACAATCTCTGCAGGCGTTCCTGGTTGGTGACCGACTCGGCAAATCCCGCGACCGTGGCGGGATCGAAAATATCGCGGCGTTGTACGGTGGCGGACATGTCCAGATGATGCTCGATCAACGACTGGATTTCCGATTTCTCTTCCGGTGAGAGCTTCAATCGTTTGGCGGCGCTGTCCAGGGCCGCAAGGCTCCCGGTGACGTGGTTTTCGACCGGCATGCCTTTGCCCACGTCGTGCAGCAGCAACGCAAGAATCAACAGTTCGCGCCGTTCCGCGGTTTTCCAGAGCTGCGCGAAATGCGCTCCGCGCTCGTCCGGCGAATCCGCCAAATCCTGCAGGTGCTCGATGGTGCGCAAGGTGTGCTCATCCACGGTGTAGCGGTGATAAAAGTCGCGCACCACTAACGAATCGATCAGCCCGAACTCGGGAAGGATTTCCATCAGCAGGCCCAGCCGCTGCATCGGGCGCAAGGCCAAGCTGGGGTAATCCGAGCCGAGAATTTCGCGCAGCTTTTCCCAAGGCATTTCCGTGTTTTTCGGCGGGAGCTCCGGATGGATCAGCACGTACCCGATGCTGCGCTCCGCTTCGCGGCTCAGCGGCGTACCCGTGCGCGCGCTCTCGGCGAAAAGCGAATAGGTAATGGCGCGGTCGGAGAGCGCTGAAAGATCCACGACCTCCAGCAGTCCGTCACGCACCTGGAAATATTTCCCGTCGCCAGCTTCGATTTTCGATGCTCGCGCAGCGTTCATCAGCCGCTGGCGCAGCGTCAGCGGAACTGGCGCTTTCTGTTCCAGGTAACGCAGAAGCTGCCGGTTCAAGGTTCGCGCGTGGCGAAAATACTGGCGCATCCAGTCCGAAGGGGTGCGCGCAACGCCGTCGCCGATTCCCAAAGCGCGCTCCGCCGCGGCTTCTTGCAGCTCGTAGGTCAGCGTGTTGTCGTTGCGCCCGTTGTTGTAATGCAGGCAACACCGAGTCGCGCTGAGAAAATCGACCGCGGAAGAGCACATTTCCTCTTCCGCCGCGGTGATGTTGCGAATTCCTTTTTTCTCCTCCGCCAGTTGGCGCAGCCAGATGGTGGCCTGATAGTCGCGCATCCCGCCTGGGGATTCCTTTACGTTCGGCTCAAGATGGAAAATCGTATTGCCGTAGCGCGTGAGCCGGTCTCGTGTAAGCTTGTGCAATTGTGCGAGCAAAAACGGGCGCGCCTGTTTTTCGGAACCCGGCAGCACTTTTTCATCCAGTTTTTCGAAAAGAGTCGAATCCCCTGCGAGGAGGCGGCGGTCCAGCAGCGCCAGGTGAAATTCGGCATTATCCTCTTCAATGCGCTTGCATTCTTCGAGCGTGCGTCCGGCGGAACTGACACGGAATCCCAGGTCCCACAACGTCCGCGAGAATTCGGAAATCAGCGGCCGGAATTCCTGTTCGGTCTTGTCGCTGCCAAACAAGAAAAGAATGTCGAGGTCGGAGTAAGGAAAAAGCATCCGCCGGCCATATCCGCCGAGCGCAATCAGGCAAAGCCCATCCGGTGCGCGGTTTTGCACGCGCAGCACTTCGTCGAAAATCTGACCGACGTGGTGATCGGCCAGCTCGCAAAGCGCGTGGAGCGTTGCTCGCGCACTCGTGCCCGATTCAAAGCTTTGGCGTATTTTTTGCCGCTCGGCTTCGGCCTGCGGGCCGAGCACGGACAACGGCGTGGGTGACTCTTGCATGTTCTTAGAGGGCGGGACGCCTCGATTCCATCCCGGGCGGGCAGCGGTTGTCACGTTCGGTCGCCTCGCGGTCAGGTTTCCTGCTGCCGGGAGGCGGGGAACGAATCCCTGTACCTAGAGCGCATTTTCACCGCGCTCTTCATTGCGGATCCGTATGGCTTCGTCCACCCTCGATAGGAATATCTTACCGTCACCAATCTTTCCTGTCTTGGCGGACTTCAGGATGGTGTCGACGACGCGGTTCACCAAGTTGTCCGGAAGAACCATCTCGAGTTTGATTTTCGGCAGGAGGTCCACGGTGTACTCGCGGCCGCGGTAAACCTCCGTGTGGCCTTTCTGGCGGCCGTGTCCTCGCACTTCGGTTACCGTCATTCCTTCGACGCCAATTTCGCGCAGCGCATCCTTCACCGATTCGAACCGCGAGGGCTGAATGACTGCCTCAAGTTTCATCATGGATGTTCCGCCTTGGCGCCCGGCTTGACGCTCTGGTAACAGCCATCCCTAGGTTTCAAGGTTATAAGCCTCTTCGCCGTGTTGCGTAATGTCCAAGCCTTCCTGCTCATGCTCTTCGGGCACGCGGATGCCGGTCACCAAATCCACAATTTTGAGCAGCACCATCGTCCCTACGAGCGCGAACGCCCAGGCGATGACCACGCCCACCAATTGGTTTCCAACCTGGCCCCAATGGCCGTCGAGCCCGCCCACGGGTTTCCCCACGCCAAAAATGGGATTAATAACTTGTTGCGCGAACACGCCGGTCAGAAGCGCGCCAATTGTTCCACCGGCTCCATGCACGCCAAAAGCGTCCAGCGCGTCATCATACCCGAATGCGGCTTTTACTTTCGTCACCATTGCGAAGCACACCACCCCGGCGATGGCACCGATCACCAATGCGGGCATGGGCCCAACAAATCCTGCCGCGGGAGTAATCGCCACTAAACCAGCCACGGCGCCGGAAATTGCTCCGAGCGCGCTCGCTCGGCCATTTTTGATCCATTCCGCCGCGCTCCAACTCAGCGCCGCCGCGGCGGCTCCGAAATGCGTAGCAACGAACGCGCTGGACGCCAGCGAACCTGCGGCCAGTGCGCTTCCAGCGTTGAATCCGAACCAGCCTACCCACAGCAGGCACGCGCCGATGAAGCTTAGCACCAGGCTGTGCGGTGGCATCGGCTGCTTGGGATAACCGGACCGTTTTCCCATGTACAGCGCACACACGAGCGCGGAAACTCCCGAGGAAATGTGCACCACGGTTCCGCCGGCAAAATCCAGGGTCGGGAATTTTCCTCCGAGCGCAGCGTTCAGCAAGCCGCCTTTGCCCCACACCATGTGCGCCAGCGGCGCATATACAACCAAAAACCACAACACCATGAACAGCACCGTGCCGCTGAATTTCATGCGCTCGGCAGTGGCTCCGGTAATCAGCGCCGGAGTAATCACCGCAAACATCAACTGGTACACCATGAAAGTCATTTGCGGAATCGTTCCCGCGTAATCGGGATTGGGATCCGCGCCCACGCCGCGCAAGAACGCGTGTTCGAATCCGCCAATTACCGGCCCGCTGCCGCCGAAGCACAAGCTGTAGCCCACGAGCGCCCACATCACCGTAATCAGGGCCATCAGCGCAAAGCTTTGCATCATGATCGCAAGTGTGTTCTTGCGTCGCACCAGCCCGCCATAGAAAAGCGCCAGACCCGGCCCGGTCATCATCAGCACCAGCGCGGCGCTCACCAGCATCCACGCGTTGTCGGCCGAGGACTGAGCCGCCTTTACATCCTTGTCCAGTTGCATCAGTTTGTCGTTCGTGACGGAGGTCTGTTCCGGGAGAGCGGCAGCGAGGAGCACCGGGGCGCTTGAGGAAACTGCGGCAGCGGAGGAGGGCGTTTGTTCCGCGGCGAGCGGCGGGGCGACGGGCAGAGCCGCGAGCAGGATGGTCCCGATTCCCAGGCTAAGCCTGAACCTACACGACGACCCTCGACACTTCATAAAGTTGTCCGCTCCGCTGGTCTGGATTGACTGCCGGGGCCCCTGCCGTTTTGCCGGAGAGGATTATACGCATCCCGCTCGCGAGGCACACTTTGAAATTTTCATAGTCGCGATTGATTTTTCCGATGCGGCGGCGGATTCCGGTACTTCTATTCTATTGTTGAAATCACCGGCAAAAGTTGAAACGCAGGTGCCATCAGGCGCTGGTCTTCGATTCCGGCGGCGGTGTAGCCTCCCAGCAGCCGCGAAGTCCTTCGCGGAATTTCTCGCGTTCCTCGGGCGTCATCTTTTCCCAGCGTTCCCGCATGCGTTCTCCCATGCGCTCGGCCATGCGTTCTCGCAAACGATGACGCATGTGACCTTTTCCGCCTCTGGATCCTCCCCACCCGCCGAACAGAATCCGGCAGAGAAGCAACAGTCCAAGCGCTTGCCAGAAACTAATCAGTCGCCAGCCGAAAAGCGGCGGCAGCAGCGAGTTCCACAAACGCATTACGATCTCGCCGCCGATGATGACAAATGCAATCATCGCGAGTATTGCCAAAGGCGCCATCCACATCCATTTCCTTCTCATGTTCCCTCCTCACCCATTGATCAATTCATCGTAAATACTTTGCAGCCGCTCGCGCAGATGCAGCACCGCGTAGCGTTTCCGCGAGAGCAGCGTGTTCACGCTCACGCCCGTTTCTCGAGCCATTTCCTTGAAGCTGCGCCCCTCCAGTTCGTGACCGACAAAAGCTTCCCGTTGCTCGTCGGGCAGCTCTTCGAGCGCCAGCTCCAGCTCCTCCAGAAGCAGGTTCTGAACATAGACCGACTCTGGGCCGGCCTCCTGTGACGGCAGCAAATCCTCGATCTGGAGCAGCTCGCCGCTTTCCTCTTCCACTCTTGCGTCCTCGAAACTTTGCGGCTTTTTCTTCCGGAACAGGTCGGTGATGCGATTGCGCGCCACGCGAAAGAGCCAGCCGGTCACATGCTCGATCGGCATCAGCAGGCGGTTCGCTTCCACCAGCCGGTAGAACACGTCCTGCAGAATGTCCTCGGCGTCAAGCGGATCGGGCACACGCCTGCGAATGAAGTTTCGCAGGCGGGCTCGCTGCTCCGCGACGATCTCGGAGATTCGGCGGTCTTGCTCGGTCATGTTCCAAACAATGCTCGACGGCTCGCTCATGCACTTCTGTAGACGAATGACGGCCTCAAATATTGTAGAGATTTGAGGATCGCGGCAGCCGCGAGCGGCACGGCGGCTGCCTTGTTATCGAGCGGGCGTCGCAACAACCGGCATCGTTTTGCCTTTGTACGCATTGGAGAAGCGCACTCGCAGCATCCAGAAAATCAGCAAGAAAAGAGGGAGTATCGTGAGAAACAAATACAAGCCTGTGCTGAACAACGCCTGGGGCAGGTGCCGGCCGAGACCTACGTTGGAAAGCAACCTCAACGGGCGGTTCGAAGGACCTAGAAAAAAAGATCCTGAGGCGATGAACAGGCCAAAACACATGCGCCAGAGATGCCGGGCAATCCGCTTTGTTCCGAAAACGCCGCCTCGAATCAACATGCGAACGTCCCCGGCGGCCGCGAGCAGCTCCACCGAACCCATGAAGAAGATCATTCCAACGGGAACTCCGGCTTCTGAGCTTGCGCCGCGGCGCACCACGCCCACCCCATTCATCCAAGTGAGAATCCCGAGCACCAAAGGGATCACCAGCGCGGCCCAATCCAGTTTGCTTATTTCGCCATCGGCGTGGCGCGCTGTGAGCCACGCTGTCAGGATCAGATAGAAGGTAAAAACGCCGCCGCCAATATTATTTGGCTGATGCCTGGTGATTCCGAGGTATGTCGCCCCCGCCGCCATGACCAACATGGATGCAACAAACACCTTTCCTGCGAGCACATGACGAGGGGAGCCTTTGCGGAAAGACATTGCTGCGGCGCCCGACAGCAATCCGACCGTCCCGCCAAAAATATGAACGAGCAGTATCGGCGAATAAGCCATTTGTTTCCTCCCGTTTATGCCGTGGCGGCTAACGGTTGGTCCTTCGCACCCATGATCAAGAGCCAAAAGATGATCGGCAGCTCGCATATGGTCAGTTTGCCTACCAACCGGGAGACCGCCGCGTCCGGAAGCACGCCAAAGGCGACAAGGCTGTTCGCCAGGTAGCCAAAACAAGCAATCCCCAATAAGACGCCCAGGATTTTGGGAAGAAACCCCGATTTGTAAACGAGGACTCCGAAGGGAATAAGCCACAGACCCCAAAAAACCTGGGCAACCATAAATCCATCGAAATGCAGCTTTAGAAATAGGAGCGCCAGAGCTTCACGCTGAGGTTGAGAAAATACGGACAGGAAATCGCCGCCGTCGAGAAGTCTGAGAGCCGCCATCTCGTTTAACACGTTTAGCAACGAGATCGGAATCGAAACGAGCATCAGCGTTACCATCAACGAAGCCTGCGCCTTGCTTACCCCGCAAAATAAGCGGTACAAAGCTCTGACAACAAAGAGGAACCCGATAAATCCAGCCAGTTCGCCGACCATCCCCAAGCGGAATACAAATTCAGATGAAGCGATCCTGCTGGCGGTGACCGCGGCGTCTGCAGATACGATGAAATGAGACGGAATATAGATGAGGCAAAAAGCACCAGGGATTGACGCGAGCAGATACAGTAGACCTGCGACCCGCGCTTGCTTTTTGCTGGAGTTCATGTCGCTCTCCTGATCCCGCTGCAGCCTCAGATCACAAATCCCCTCGAGCGGCTTGCTCCTGCCACCGCCGGGCGTTCACGCCAAAGATAAGCAGCCACACGGTCAGCGCTCCTTCTCCGAGGATGCCGGGCGCCAAATTGTAGGGAGATAGGGAATTTGCGAGTTCCGGAGACACAAATGTCAGCCAACCGAAGCCGCCAAACGCCATCAGCACGCCCAGAGCGCGGGGCAGAAAAGTCGACTGGAAGATGAGATATCCAATCAGCAGGCAATAGCACCCGAAAAGCACGAGGGGATTCACGGAACTGATGGGGGAAGGAATTACATGAAAGACATCGAGACCGCCGAGGATACATCCGACGAAGCTGAAGACCGCGGCGATTAAAGAGAGGCTGCTGTCCACCGGCTTGAACAAGCCGTAGAAGAGTACCGTGACAACGGCGTAGAACGCGCTGGCGAAGAGGCTGGCGGCGTCCCGGTACACAAGTTTTCCGCCAACGAATGCGGCGAATGATCCCGTCAGAAAAGTCAGCAAGTAAAAGATCCCGGCCATCCGGGCCTTGCGTTGCGGCGACGCTTCGGCAAATTGTTGTTTCGCTTCGGCCGGGCTCATGTTCATTTCTCCTTACGGGGCGAATGAATCAGTGATCGAGGCGAATCACATCGGCTCTCGATACCGGCGCAAGCGGACCGCGGCAGCGAGGAATGCCGCAGTCACGGCCAACCCGATCCACAGACCCGGCGTGCCGAGGAACCTGAGCGGGGTGAGGTGCGTCCCTGGATCCATGGGCATCGCATTTGGCGGGTAGGACCCTTCCGTGCCGCCCGTGAAGAACCGCCCCACAAAGGCCCCAAAATAGGCGGTGTTGAACAAAAGCTTTTCGAGGGTGCCGATCGCCAGGGGCGGCAAGACCGCCCATAGCAGCGCAGCCCTCCGGGCCCAGGCGGACACCAGCAGCAGCCATCCGTAGATCGGTGCCGCCCAAAGGACATGCACGGTTATCACGTGGTAGAGCAGCAACAGAAACCCTCGAAATATCGACACTTGCTCCCAGTAGGTCGCGATACTGAAACCGCTCCCCGCCACCACTGCGCTGCTCGCCAGCAACATAAGGAATTGCAGGACAAATGCGATGGCGCAAGAGATGAGCGGGAGCACCACGAACGGGATGCTCGCTTTTGCGAGCACGGTCGTGACATCAGAGACCGGGAGCGACTTCCAGAACAAAATGCTGCGATCGCGGCGTTCCCTTTGCAGCGTTTCGACGCAGTAGAACATCGCGGTGAACAGGAACGTACCCATCAACAGCCCCGCCGCCATGTCGTACGGGAAAATGACCGTCTCACGCTTGGTCGGGTCGAGGCCTGACCGCCCATGGATCGGCAGATGAATCAGGAAGCCCAAAAGGAATAGCGCGGCGACGGCCAAGGGCGCGAGATAAATCCAACGGCTCTCCCAAAATTCGCGCTGCAGCGCCCAGTAGACCTGGCGCGTCAGCGGAATCATCACAGGCTCTACAATTTGCGATCCTATGGAAGTGCCCGGCACGGCGTTCGTTGGCGTGCTCGTCGTTTGCGTGCTCATCGGGCAGCTCCTTGTCCCGGATTGCCCATTACCGCGACGAACAGATCGGCAATGCTCGGCCTGCGGACTTCGCCAAGGGCGGCGAGTTGCTGGCGATCGACGCCAGCAAAGAGCAGGACGGTGCGTCCGAATAGCTGCCGCTCCTGAATCGGCTTAAGCGCCCGCGCTGCGGCCAGCTTATCGGGATGGACCAGCACTTCCTGGTAGCGCGATTCGAACTCTTCCATGGTGCATTGGAGGACCATGCGGCCGCGGTCGATGAACATGAGGTCGGTGAGCACATCCTGAATCTCTTCGACCTGATGTGTGGTCACGACGATGGTGCGGGCGCCGTCGAAGTAGTCGTTCAACAAAGAATCGTAAAACTGCTTCCGAAAAAGAATATCGAGGCCCAGCGTCGGCTCGTCGAGCACGAGCAATCGCGCGTCGATCGACATCACGATCGCAAGGTGTAGCTGGGTCACCATGCCCTTCGACAATTCCCGCACCTTGCTGGTTTGCCTGATGGCGGTCTTCGCCAGAAAGCCTTCGGCCTTCGCGCGACTGAAGCGCGGATGAACTCCCGCTACATATTCGAGTAGATGCGAAACGCGCGCCCAGCGGGGAAGCACCGCCACATCGGCCATGAAACAAACATCGCGCATGAGCCGGTCGCGCTCGGTCCACGGGTCGCGGCCGAGCACTCTTAGTTCTCCTTGATAAGGAGTAAGGCCGAGAATGGCGTTGAGCGCGGTGGTCTTGCCCGCGCCGTTCGGGCCAACGAGCCCGAGAATGCGCCCTTCTTCCACGCGCAGGTCCACGCCATCCAGTGCCATGTTTGTGCCGAAGGCCTTGCGCAGGCCGCGCGCTTCTATGCATGCCATGGCTTCAGCGGTCCTCCTTGCCGGAGTCCGGCGTTTTCGATTCGTTGGGCCTCGGCTTTGCCGAGTCCGCCTGGGGCTGTTTGTTGGCGCCGTTGAGCAGCTCTTCGGCCTTCAGCCCGAGGCGCTGGATGGTGGCGGAAATCCTCGGCCATTCTTCAGTCAGGAATTTCTGTCGCTCGCCTTGAAGCAAGAGCTTGCGCGCGCCGGCATTAATAAACATGCCCAAGCCACGCCGGCTTTCAACCAGCCCCTCGTCCACCAGCTCTTGATAACCCTTCAGGACCGTGAGCGGATTCACGCGGTATTCAGCCGCCACGTTGCGCACCGACGGCAGAGGGTCGCCTTCCTCGAGGACTCCGTCGAGAATCATGGCAACCACGCGGTCCCGCAGTTGGCGGTAAATCGGCTGGCTGTCATTCCACTCACGGTCCATCAGATCGTTCCAAGAGCCCCTACTTGCCAGGAGCGCTGCTCGCTTCTTGCGTGCGGTGGAGGTCCAGGTGCGCCTGCATGGGCTTGTCCCCCGGCATCATGTAAGTCCAGTCCTCGGTGTGGTGGTCGGCGTCGATGATGGTGAACACGGCATGGTACATGTGCCCGTACTGATTGCCGCCGGAAAGATCGGCAAAATCGAACTCCACTTTCTTTCCGTCAGGCGAAGTCCGCGCGACCATGTGCGGCCGGTTTCCCGCGTCGCAATAGTGAATCAGATTCAACTTGTCCCCGTCTAGGTAAAGCATAGTCACCGGATGGTCGTACTTCGCGGGGTCCACAGGCTTTCCTGCTTCCTGCATCTCATGCACGATGGCGTTTCCCCGGGAAGTTATGCGCAACGTGATCTCCGGCTTGGCGTTGTCAACATCGGGATCGGGCGGCGTGGCTTTGATGGAACCTCGCCAGGTACCCGCAAGAGTTTTCAATTGGTCGAACGACTTTTGTGCGTCGGAGGTGACCGGTTTGTC
>DATFSR010000072.1:0-25559 GCA_035262505.1 Candidatus Acidiferrum sp.
CGCCTTCTCCAAGGTAGCGGTGTCCATTTCGGAGTCTTCCGCGGCAAGCTCGAGTTCCTGGTCTTCCTCGACCAGGTCTTTCATCAAGTTGCTGAGTTCTTCGGTGTTGGAGGACGCGCCGCCATAGAAACGGGTGATGGCGTCGCCGATGGCCGCTTCGGAAGCTACAACGGGTTCCACATTGAAACCCGTCATGAACTTGATGTCGTCCATAGCGAAAACGTTCGTGGGATCCGTCATGGCAATCGTGAGTACGGAACCCACACGAGAAAGGGGGATGACCTGATAACGCGCGGCAGTGTCTTGGGGAATCAGCTTGATGACGTTGGGATCGATTTCGTAGTACTTCAGATTAATGGACGGGACGCCGTATTGGCGGGAGAGGACGCCGGTAATGTCGTCGTCGGTGATGAAGCCCATTCTGGTAAGGCAGCTTCCCAGCTTTCCGCCATTAGCGCGCTGGAACTCCAGGGCTTTCTGGAGCTGGTCCTGCGTTATCAGGCTCTCTTTAACCAGTATTTCGCCGAGACGGACGGACATCCGCAGACTCCCTCGAGGGGCTTGCACCCATCGCCAACCTTAACAAATGCTGATGAAGAGCGGAGTCAGAATTTCAGTTGCCGTTTTGAAATGGCTAACACTGTCCGCACGGGCAGGTTGTTTCCACGCAGGGACAGGTGGAAATCTTGACTTGCTTCCTCATGATGCTATCTTGCCAGAGAGATGCCCAAGGTTACATCGGGAACGAATTTCTTGAACCGGCGCGCCGGTTGGAACGCTACCGATGGTGCGGAATGTTGGAGGTTCTGCGGCCCCCGGCAAATCCTCGTTTTCCAGAACGCTTGGTGAGGCCGATGAGCCAATGAGCCACCTCGATTCCAAACAACGCTGGGTCCTCGGTACCGGCGGAATTCTCCTCACCTTGCTGCTCGCTGCCGTTTTTACGTTTGGCTCGCTGGACGTTCCCTTCCACCCCAAAAGCTGGCGCGAAGTAATGACGCTGTATGCGGTATCGAGCTTCATTACCGCCGCGCTCCTGGTCTTCCTGCTGATTCTGGGCCGCACGACGTTGCGGCTCTGGGTCGAACAGCGGCGGGAGCAGCTGGGCGCCCGGTTCAAGACTAAGATGGTTGTCGGCGCAATGGCGTTGTCTCTGCTGCCGATCGTGTTCATGTTCATCGTCAGCTATTCGCTCATCAACCGAAGCCTCCTGCTGTGGTTTCCCAAACCGCTCGAAATCGCCTCGGAAGAAACGCAAAAGCTCTTGAACGATCTTGGCCGCACTCAATTGCCCCGGCTTCGAGGACTGGCTTTGCAAGCGCAGTCGGAAACACGACGTTCCGGGGATGACTTCCTTCAGCATGTATTCGCAAAAGGCGCGGATGCCGTTTGGATTCTCGATTCCAATGGGAAGGCCATCCGCGGCGGAACCGTTTGCGACAATCCGCCGGAGGAGCGGCGCGGCAGAATCTGTGTGGAACCCCCGGTGCCGGCCGAATACCTGAGGTCGCTGCAGAGCGGCGTGGAGGTTTGGCAGGCGGGAGGAAGGAACTATTTCGGCGCGCGCGTTCCGAATTTCGAAAATGGAAAGCCGGCCGGATTCATTGTAGCCGCCTTGCGCACGAGCCCGGACATCTTGACGCGTCTCTCCACGATTCAATCTGAAACGCTGGAGTATTACCAGGCCAAGCAGGACCTCCGCGCATTAAAGCACCAGATGCTCCTCATCCTTCTCTTTTTCACCGTTCTCCTGCTTTCTGCGGTGGTGTGGGTAGCGCTTTTTCTCGCCAAGCAAGTTACCGTGCCCATTCAGGCGCTTGCCGAAGGAACGCGCGAAGTCTCTTCCGGCAACTTTGATTACCAGGTTCCCGAACAGGCCCAGGACGAGCTTGGCATCCTGGTGCGCTCGTTCAACACCATGACCACGCAATTGCGCGACAGCCGCGCGCAGATCGACGAGTTTACCCGCAGCCTCCAGCAGGCAGTTCAGGAACTCGAGCGGCGGCGGCAATTGATGGAAACGGTGCTCGAGAGCATTCCTACAGGGGTCATTTCGCTGGATAGCTCTGGAACCCTTCTGCGAATGAACACATCGGTTTCGCGCATGTTTGGGGTTCTTGGACCGGGGCTGCAGTCTCTAGAAGAACTGCTCGGTGAAGACGGTGCGCGCACCGTTCAGCATCTGATGCGCAGGTCGCTGCGCATGGGAGTGGTATCCCGGGAGATGGAAACCGTGGCTGCCGGGCGAGTGCTGCATCTGGCGGTGACGGTAAGCTCCCTCGGCCCGCGCCGGGCGAACACGGGCTACGTGCTCGTGTTCGATGATTTGTCGGAGTTGCTCCGTTCCCAGAAGACCGAAGCGTGGCAGGAAGTGGCGCGCCGCATCGCCCACGAGATTAAGAATCCTCTGACGCCGATTCAGCTTTCAGCGCAACGGCTTTCGCGGTTCCTCGAAAAGCGCGGCGCCTCTCAGCCGGGAGCTCCCACCGACCCGGAATTGGCGAAACTCGTTCAAGAATGCTCCCGCTTGATTGAAAGAGAGGTCTCCACGCTGGCGTCGCTGGTCAACGAGTTCTCGCAATTTGTCCGCTTCCCGATGGCGAGGCTTACGTCGGCCAGCGCTAATACGATTGTCCAGGAAGCGATCGAAGTCTTCGCCGGAAGGCTCGACGGAATCTCGTTAAAAGCGAATCTGACCCAGAACCTGCCGATGATTCGCGCGGACGCGGGGCTGATCCGCAGCGTAGTTGTGAACCTGATCGATAATGCCGCCGAGGCTTTGGAGAATTCCTCGTTTCGCGAAATCACCGTGTCCACCAAGTCGCTCGCCGACGCCGAAGCCGTACAAATCTTCGTGGCCGATACCGGGCACGGCATCTCTCCGGAAGACAAAGACAAGCTCTTTCTGCCGCATTTTTCAACCAAGGACCGTGGTACGGGACTCGGGCTGGCCATCGCCGCGCGGATTATCGCGGAGCACGGTGGCAGCATTCATGTCGAAGACAATTTCCCGGTAGGCGCGCGCTTGGTTATCGAATTGCCCGTCGCCGAAGTAACACCCACCGCCGTTGCCGGCCACAGCGGGTCCCCTACGGCCCTATGACACCGCGGCCACACCTCCTCATCGTTGACGATGAAGCCGGGATTCGAGAGTCGCTTTCCTCGATTCTCAGAGACGAGGGCTATCAAGTCGAAGCCGTGGGATCCGCCGAGGAAGCCCTGGAGCGTTCCGCGGCCGGAGACCTGGAAGTTATTCTTCTTGACGTCTGGCTTCCAGGCATTGACGGCCTCGAAGCCTTAAGCCGCCTTCAGGCGCTCCCTCACCCGCCAGCCGTCATCATGATTTCCGGCCACGGCACCATTGAAACAGCCGTGCGCGCCACGAAGCTTGGCGCATTCGACTTTATCGAAAAGCCTCTTTCTCTGGAAAAAATCATCGTGCTGGTGCGTAACGCCATCCAGCAGCGCCGCCTGGAAGAAGAAAACCTGCTTTTGCGAAGCGAGTTGGGACATCGCTACCAGGTCATCGGCGACAGCGTCCCGATGAAAGCGCTGCGCCAGCAGATTGCTGTCACCGCTCCTACGAACGGCCGCGTCCTGATTTTTGGCGAGAGCGGCACGGGCAAGGAGCTGGTGGCTCACGCCTTACACGCCGCCAGCCTGCGCGTCAAAGGCCCCTTTGTGGAGGTGAATTGCGCGGCGATTCCAGAAGAACTCATCGAGTCCGAACTCTTCGGCCACATCAAAGGCAGCTTTACCGGAGCGACCGAAGACAAGATTGGAAAATTTCAGAAGGCTGACGGCGGCACTCTTTTCCTCGACGAAATCGGCGACATGAGCCTGCGCACGCAATCGAAAGTGCTGCGGGTCCTCGAGGAACAACGCTTCGAACGCGTCGGCTCAAACGTCGCCTCGAACGTAGACGTGCGCGTGATCGCCGCAACCAACAAGAATCTCGAGCAGGAAATCGCCCGCGGCGCCTTTCGCCAGGATCTGTTTTACCGCTTGAACGTGATTCCGTTTTATGTTCCACCGCTGCGCGACCGCCGACAAGACATTCCGACGCTAGCGAACTATTTTCTCAGGGAGTTCAGCTCCGCGTACGGCAAGAAAACGCGCGAACTCAGCGATTCCGCCATGGAAGTTTTGCTCCGTTATCCCTGGCCGGGTAATGTCCGTGAACTTCGCAATCTCGTGGAGCGGCTGGTCATCATTTGCCCTCAAGCGCGCATTGAACCGCACCACCTCCCGCCGGAGTTGTTTCGCGGTGTTGCCGAAAGCCCGCATCATCCGTATTCGACGCTTCACGAAGCGCGCAACGCCTACGAACGCGAGTTCATTCTTCGCAAGCTGCAGGAAAACCGCTGGAACATGACCCAGACTGCCACGGCGCTCGGACTCGAACGCAGCCACCTCTACCGCAAAATGAAATCCCTCGGAATCGCCGCGCCAGACTGAGTTCTGCAGCCGGTAATCCATCTACCTCAACTCCGTTCTTTTTTCTTTCCTAATTCCTTATCTCGTATAGAATCGCGGCAACCTTGTGGTTGGAAGCTAAAGCCGGAGCCGCTTTCGTCATGCTTTAGTGAGCGGTCCCTTCTTCACCGCGGCATGCCTTGTCAACACGGGTTCCGGGTTCGTAGGGCCATACTCGATGCACGTTTAAGGAGACCAAGTGAAACACATCACTCTGACTCTATTGGCCCTCTCCGTCGTGGCTCCCTCCGCTATGTCGCAAACCGTCGCAAATGACCCGCCGTCTTCCTCTGGTTCCACCAGTTCCTCGGTGCAGGTATCTCCATCGTCGTATTTTTTTCCGCGCAATTGGATCCGCGGTTACACCGATTTTGCGGTCGCTCCGTCACACAACGAGCCCGACCTTGGCCGTTGCATGTTTCCTCAACCGCTGAGCGCCGGCGGCACCTCATCGCAGTGCACGGCCTACGCGCGCTATCTCTTTAGCGGGTATGTGGAGGTTCAACCTCTGGCCCGCACCCCTTTTCGGCACCTGTTTCTTTTCTTCGAGCCGAGATTCAGCTTCGGAAGGAACATCCCGCAGCTCAGCTATGAGGAATCCATGGAACCGATTGCCTATGATCGCGCGATAGGCGCTGCATTCGAGCTGCCGAAAAATCTCCAGCTGCGCGTGACCCAGCACCAGGTGGATTATCTGGGGCGTTACGGCAGCTCGCTGGGCCCAGCCGACCTGCGCACGAACGGCCCGTACGGGCTTTACACCACCGTCTCGGTGCGTTGGACCTTCGGCGGCTACGGCCGCAACGGAGCGCCCGCCTACTAAACTAAACTTAGCGACATCTCCTCACGCCAGCTAATTCCCCGCCGCGACCGATGTCTGCAAGGCTGGGGGCGTTTTCTGAGCGAGGCGATTCCTAATACGTACGGACTGTTCTTGCGAGAACCGAAGATTTCCCTTGGAGGCCCTTGCGAGATCCTCGCCCGTCCAGTGCGAACGCATGAGTCCGCTAGACGAATGCGAATTGGTACCCAGCAAGAGATGTCCCAGTTCGTGCGCCATGGCGTGGCCAAGAACCACGGAAGGCGAGACCTGGGTCTCTTCCTGCAACTGCTGGATGGGTTGGTAGAACAAATCGGCGTAGCATCCCCTGCCATCTTCGGCCACAAACGATATTCCGACCGTGGTTGCTCTCAGGCCTCGGGAGGCTCGGACAATCCGCAAATGAAGATGCGAAGGGAAAGAGGCTTCGGAACAAGAACCGAGGGCAGCTTCATGTTGGGCATTCTGTGGACAATTCAACCAAATGACTCCGACGCCCGCATCTCGAAGGACCTGGCCTGCCTCGCTTTCCGCCCTATCGACGGTCGAGGGCAAAACCGCCGATGAGTTAAACACCGACACCCGAAGCTGGATCAGATCACTCTGCCCACTGGCGGAAGGGACCGGCAAGGCCCCAAGAACAACCAGGACGAAGGCCAAGGTTCCGGTGATGACCGTTAGAAGTTTCATGGCGGCACCTCTCGGTGCGGCCGAAATTGCGGTGGGTGGCCTGGTACCTCAATGCCGTGTCAATGAAAAGGGACGCAAATCGTGGTAACCCAGCAAACTCTGAGGGATCAATAGATTCGGAGGAAAGATGACCTGAAAGAACCCCGCTTGTAAGGACAGCCAAAACGTTACATCATGTTGTTACTTTGAGGAGTCGTGAAGATTCTCACGTGCAGAAGATCCAGCCAAACCATTTGATCCGCTTCGGAATCTTCGAAGTTAATCCCCGGACCGGCGAACTCCGGAGCAAGGGCTCTCGCGTAAAGCTACAGGACCAGCCTCTCCAGGTCCTGCTGGCGGTTCTGGAAAAACCCGGAGAGGTGGTCACGCGCGAGGAGTTGCGTGCAAGGCTGTGGCCCGCCGACACCTTCGTGGATTTCGACCATGGACTCAACGCGGCAGTGAAGCGGTTGCGCGACGCCTTGGGCGATACAGCAGAAAATCCTCGCTACATCGAAACGCTGCCGCGGCGCGGGTATCGCTTCATCGCTGCAGCGGTGCCGGAAGCGTCTCAACCAGAAAAAACGCAATCGCATCCAAAACGATGGAGCCCGGCGCTAATCGCCGCAGCCGTCCTGGTAAGCGCGGCAGCTCTTCTTGTTCTGGATGCCGGCGGGCTGCGCAGCAGGCTTTGGTCCCGTTTTGCTGCGCAACCGAAGATTCGCTCTCTCGCGGTGCTTCCGCTCGCGAACCTCTCTGGCGATCCGCACCAGGAGTATTTTGCCGACGCTATGACCGAGCAGCTGATTTCCGAACTCTCGCGAATTGGTTCGCTAAAGGTCATTTCGCGAACCTCAGTCATGCAGTACAAAGGGCAAAAGAAGCCCTTGTCGGAGATCGGTCGAGAACTCAACGTCGATGCGGTCATGGAAGGCGCCGTTGTCTGCTCCGGAAATCGAGTTCGCATCGCAGCCCGATTGATCTACGCGCCGGGTGATCAGCAGCTGATGGCGGAGACTTATGAGCGTGATCTAGGGGATGTCTTGAAGTTGCAGCGTGAGGTCGCGGAAACTATAACGCAAAAGGTCAAACTAAAGCTGACCGCGGTAGAGGAGGCTCGGCTCCGCAATGCCCCGGAGGTAAATCCAGAGGCGTATCAAGCGTATCTCGAAGCAACCGGTTTGGACTGGGCACTCTACCAAGAAAACGAGATGGCCCGAAGCTACCTGGAAAAAGCGATCCAGAAAGATCCTGGCTTTGCAGACGCGTACGTGGGGCTGGCGGTGACCTATACGCTTCTTGGAGAGCAACGATTTCGCGCCCCCAAAGACGCATTTCCACAAGCGAAGCAAGCAATCCGCAAAGCCCTAGAACTGGATGAAAAGAACTGCGAGGCCCATTCGTGGCTCGGTCGGATAAGCTGGCGGTATGACTGGGACTGGCAGACCGCTGCGAGGGAGCTTTCGTATTCCCTTGAATTGTGCCCGAACGGCGCCAGGCCCCGTAGGGACCACGCCCTCTACCTGGCGTGGAACCGCCGAGACGCTGAGGCCCTGGCCGAAATGGCAAAATGCCGCGAAGTTGATCCAATTCGGTCTGAACCTCTCTGGGTCGAAGCGGCAATGTACTATCACCTTCGGAATTACAAGGTCCTGACTGAGGTGAGCCGATCGCTTGCGGCGTTGCGACCGAATGCCTGGTTCGCCCATTATTGGTTCGGCGTCGGCTATGAGGGTTCAGGCCAATCGAAGGAAGCCATTTATGAGTACCAGCGAGCTGTCGAGTTATCGCAGGGCGATTCCGATCCTACCGCTGCATTGGCACATGCGTACGCAGCTTCAGGCAACAGGGCGGAGGCGCTCAAGATCCTCCAAGAATTGGAGCGCCGCTCGCGAGCCGGCTATGTCTCGCCTTATATGATCGCAACTGTCCATGCGACGATAGGAGACAAAAACAAAGCCTTTGCGTATCTCGAAAAGGCGTATCTGGAGAGGTCCTCCGACCTTTCCTACTTTCTGAAGGCCGATCTCAGGGTCGACAGTTTACGTTCCGACCCGCGCTTTCAGGAACTCCTGCGGCGGATGAATTTCCCCCAATAAAAAACTTGCATCAATGTGATTCGCTTGTGCTTTTCAGTTGGTCTGTGTGCCGGAACTCCCGATTAAGCTAAGTCGGCTAACAACCGCTGCTTAGTTTTCCTGATCCTCAGGTTTGCCCAGTTCTTCAAGCTGGTGCCGCCAGTCCAACTCGCGTACTTTCCGGGGATTCTCGCGCCAGTCCGGCGCCACTTTCACGTAAAGCCCGAGATAGATTTTTGTGTCCAGAATTGCTTCCAGTTCTTTGCGCGCTTCCGTTCCGATTTTCTTGATCGTTTCGCCCTTGTGGCCGATCAATATTTTTTTCTGGGAGTCCCGCTCGACGTTCATCAGCGCCTCGATGCGCAACAACTTGGGCGTCTCTTCAAATTTCTCCACGAATACCGCCAGCGCATACGGCACTTCGTGATACATCACCTGAATGGCTTTCTCGCGGATGATTTCCGCGGCCAGGAAACGCTCCGGCTGGTCGGTCACCTGATCCTCGGGAAAGTACGGCTCGCCTTCCGGCAACTGCTTGAGGATTTCCTGGAGCAGCTCGTCACAGCCGGAGCCCTCGAGTGCGGAAATGGGCACGATGCTGACAAAGTTGAAAACCTTTACGAACGAATCGATCAGCGGCAGCAGCTTCGGCTTCGGCACACGATCGATCTTGTTCAGCGCCAGAATCGTCTTGCCGCCAAACCGGCGCGCTTTTCCCAGCAACAAATCATCCCCATGTAATTCTGCGTGGCTCGCGTCCACCATCAGCAAAAGGACGTCGATTCCCTCCAGCGCCGCCGCCACTTCCTGCATCATCTGCCTTCCCAGTGCGGAATCCGCCTCGTGCAATCCGGGCGTGTCAATGAACACCACCTGCCCTTCCGGCTTGGTAACGATTCCCTGAATGCGGTTTCTGGTGGTCTGCGGCTTCGACGTGACGATGGCGATTTTCTGCCCCACGAGGCGATTGACGAGCGTAGACTTCCCCGCATTCGGGTGTCCAATAATGGCCACGAATCCGGAGCGAAATGCAGATTCTTTCTTGGCGTTTTCTTTCGCTGACATCAAGGCTTTACGATGGGCAGCTCCAACGCGCTGGGATGCTCGGCGTCATGCACCAAAGAGATGTGCGCGGTCTTCGCATCCTTCGCGGTTTCGGCAGCCACCACTCCGCCGCTATTGTAGTTCTTTTCCGTTCCCGTCGAATTGATGCTGCTTACCATCAACCGCAACCGGCTTCCTTTTGCGATCCGCCGCGAGAAAAACGTGAAATTGTCGAAGACGTATTTCTCCGTCGCTCCCGCCGGCACAGGCTTCGCTTCGCGTAGCGACTCTCGGTATCTCGCGCGCATCGTTGCGCTCGTGAGAGATACGGATCCGCCATCCGGCAGAATCTCGAACAAGTCCGCATCGAAATCCGTGTCTGGAACGTCCATCTTCAGCCACAAGGTCAGCTTCGCGAATCCCGTTATCTCGGTCGCCTCCGCAAACGGCTCGCTCTGATACACCACGCCCTCTCCGAACAAGTTCATCGCGGCGCGCTGAGACGTCAGCGGGCTGGGATCGTCCTCCGGCTCCGCCGCGCCCGGCCGCGTGTCCAGCGGATCATAAGTCCACGAATCCGTCGCTGCCCCTCCAGTGCCTTTTCCCTCGGCCAGGGCGCCAGAGTGAAATGCGTCGCCGGCAGCGCCATTCGAACTCAGGTAAAGTGTCTTCGTCGCATTAGAAATGCCCTCGAGACTGTCCGCGTACTTCCACTCTTCTGCGCCAACCAAGTAATACGCCACGCGCTTCTTCAAAAATTCCGGCTTAGCCCCGCCCTTCAGCGTCCAGTCGTACCATTCCGCGTGCAGTTTGTTTAGGTCGAGCACGCTGGCCGCGCCAAATTTTAATCCACCCACTTCCGCTTTCGGTGTGCGCGTTCCCGGATGGTCCCACGGGCCGACGATCAAATAGTGCTTCGCCTTGGCCTCCGCCGTTCCGTACTGCATGTGTCGCTTGTAATAAGTGAACGCCCCGGGCTGATCCCCGTCGTAATGTCCGGTAATCGTCAGGATGGGCACGCTGATTTTTTTGTATTGGTCCGGCGAAGGCACCATCGCGTCGTAATACGCATGTGGCACCGGATGCGCCACCCACTTCTGAAATATTGGCGAAGGATTTCCCACCAGCTGGTCGTAATTTTGAAATGCCGCGTGAGACATATACATCTCGCGCGCCTTCGCGCCCCAATAACTGCCGCTGCCGAAAAGGTTTGCGTTGCTGGTCACGCCGCTGGTAAACGTCAGCCATTGCATGTCATAAGGACCGAAAATGTTGTATTGAAAAGGAAAATCCACGCCGGGATGCGCCGCGGCCGCCGGAACAATCGTCGCCAGGTGCGGCGGAAACTCCTTGAGCACCGTCCACTGGTCAAACCCTGCGTAGGAGCCACCCCACATCGTCACCTTGCCATTGCAGTACGGCTGCTTGGCAAACCACTCCACCACGTCCGATCCGTCGCGCCCTTCATTTTCAAACGGCCAGAACTCCCCTCCCGAATTGCCGCGCCCGCGCACATCCACCAGCGCATATACATAACCGTGCTTCGCAAAATACACCGCGCGGTCCGTGTACGAATCCCCAATGTATGGCGTGAACGTGAAAATCACCGGCAGCGGCTGTTTCTGCCCGTGTGCAGTGAATACCGTTGCGTTCAGTTTCACTCCATCGCGCATCGGAATCTTCACCGCCCACTGCAAATCCACACCCGGCTCTTCCGCCGGCGCCTTTTGTTGCCCACAGACCGGCGATGCACTTATCAGCGCCAATCCAACAACGAGCGCCGCAATCACAGAAAGACCTCTGGATGTCACTCGGAACATCTCTTGTCCTCCACTTGAAATCGGATGGATTACCCCGGCCCGAGCCCGCTACGTTTCAGCGATTTTACTGCGTGCAGGAACCACCTTCACCTGCTTGCGGATTCGCACACGCAATACTTTCCTCTGGTTCGCTTCCACCACTTCGAAGCGGTGCCCTTCCATATCAATCTTGTCGCCCGGCGTCGGCACTTTCCCGCTCGCATGGCTCAAAAGCCCCGCCAGCGTAGTCACCGTCTCATCGGCTTGCTTGCCAAAATGCACGCCCAGCAATTCCTCCACCGCATCAATCGCCATGCTGCCGCGCATCACCAAGCCGCCATCCGGCTCGCGCACGACGTCCGGGGCCAGCGGCTTTCCGTTGTTTCCGCTTTCGCCCACAATCTCTTCTACCAGGTCTTCAATCGTCGCGATGCCCGCAACGGTTCCGTGCTCGTCAATGATGACCGCCAGCGAATGCCCCTTCTGCCGCATCTCGCGCAATAAATCCGAGCCAATTTTAGTTTCCGGCATGAACAACACCGGTTTCACCAGCTCGCGGACTCGGCGCTGCGGCAAATCTTGGTCCGCAATTTGTAAAAGGTCCTGCGCGTAAACCACGCCAAAAATGTCATCTAGGGATTTTTCATAAACCGGAACCTTGGAGAATTTCGTTTCCACCACTTTTGCGTGCAGATCTTCGAGCGTGGCCTCGGCGGAAATCGCTATGATGTCCGGCCGAGGCGTCATCACTTCGCGCACCCGTTTGTCGCTGAATTCCACCACCTGCTCGATCAGGTCGGCCTGTTCCGGCTCGATGATGCCTTCTTCTTCCGCGGCTTCCACCAGCGCTTCGATTCCCTCTTCCGTGCGCTGCTCTTCGGTTTTTTCTGCTTCCTGCTCGGAAATTCGCGCGAGCGACTCCGTCCCTTCCAGGAACACGCGCACGGGCCACACCAGCCACATCGCGCCGCGGATCAGCGGCAAAAGGGGAACCAGCCAGCGCCCCGTCGTGCGGTACAACAGCATGTCCGGAATGAAATGCATCGCGAAGACAACTTCAAGGATGACGAAGACGCAGAATTCGAGAAACGACTCCCAAGTTCCCTGGGCAAAATACACCACGCCGCGGGTCGTCTCCAGAACGAGAAAGGCAAGCCAGAAATGGCCGATGATTCGAAAGGTGCGTCCGCCGCTGCGCCGGTTGATCTTCAGCTTGGGCTCGATCTCCGCTTCGAAAATATCAAGGTGTTCGTGCACCCGGCCTGTGGTCATGCGTCCCAATTCGCGGTAAATCAGTGTGAGGTAGGAGAAAATCGGGAGCGTGAACCCCACGATCAGAACGCTGAGAACGTAGAACCAATAGGAAAAAGTTACAGGCAGACGGATGCCTTCCTGCAAGTGCGCGAGTGCAAAGGACCAGGCGAAGACCATCACGTCAATCCGAATCGCTTCCGCAGCCTTTGCTCCATTTCATCCATCTCGCCGCGGTCGGTTTCATGGTCGTAACCCAGCAGATGCAAGACGCCGTGAAGAATCAGCACGCGCAGTTCACTCGCTAAACGGCGGCCGTTGTTTTTTGCGTAGCGCCGCGCGGTGGCCGGTGAAATGGCGATGTCGCCCAAATAGGTGGCTCCCGATTTCTGCGACCGGGGTTGCCTCCCAACCTTCGCGGTCCTTCTCGCTTTGCGCGCTCGCAGTGGCCCGTGGCCAGTGGCCAGTGGCCGGAAAGAGTTCTCGTGGGGAAACGACAGCACGTCGGTCGGTCCCTTTTTCCTTCGAAAGTTCCGGTTCAATCGCGCCATCGCCTTGTCGCTAATCAGGCAGACCGTCACGTCGGATTGCGTTAAGCCGAGATCCCTCTTCACCCGGCGCAAGAAAGATTCCAGAGGGCCGCGCGCCACGCGAACCTCGTGCTGCTGGTTCAGAATCATCCTTGCGGGATTTCTTGCTCCGGGCCTTTTCCAGATTCCCTTGGCCCGGACTCTCTCGCGGGAGCCGCCTTCCCGTTCGCGCCGCCGCGTTGCGGATGCGTCGTCTCGTAATCTTCATAGGCGCGGATGATCTGCTGGACCAAATTGTGGCGCACCACGTCCTTTTCGCCGAACTGCACGTTGCCGATGCCCTCGATCTTCCCGCAAACTTCCAGTGCCTCAATCAACCCGCTCTTTTTCCCTTGCGGCAGGTCAATTTGCGTCACGTCCCCGGTCACGACCGCTTTCGAATTGAAGCCCAGTCGCGTGAGAAACATTTTCATCTGTTCGCTGGTGGTGTTCTGCGCCTCGTCCAGAATCACAAACGAATCGTTCAGCGTGCGCCCGCGCATGAACGCGAGCGGCGCAACTTCAATAATTCCCTTTTCGAGAAAGCGCTCGAGCTTGTCTGCGTCGAGCATGTCGTACAGCGCGTCGTAGAGCGGCCGCATGTACGGATCGATTTTTTGCTGCAGCGTACCCGGCAGAAAACCCAACCGCTCGCCCGCTTCCACCGCCGGCCGCGCCAGAATGATGCGATTCACCTGTTTCGTCAGCAGCGCGCTCACGGCCATGGCCACCGCAAGATAGGTTTTGCCCGTGCCGCCGGGACCGGTGGCAAACACCATGTCGTGCTTCTCAATCGCTTCCATGTAGTGCCGCTGGTTCGCGCCTTTGGGCGTGACCTGCTTTTTGCCGAACGAACGCGCGCGAGTGTGCTCGAACATGCCGCGCGGCGATTCATGCGGCTCCTCGGTCGCCACTCGCATGAGTGACTTCACTTCCGACGCCGAGAGCTTGCGCCCGTGCCGCGTCAAGTGGTTGTACTCTTCGACAATGGTCACGGCGCGGTCCACGTTGTCCTGCTCGCCTTCGATCGTCAGCCGCGTGTCGTGCAAATGCGTGCGCACGTGGAGCGAATCTTCGAGCAGGCGCACGTTTTCATCCAGCGTGCCAAAGAAAGGTTCGATTTGTCCGGAAATGTGAACGGTACGTCGCATCCAATTGGAAGGTTCTCTGGTTACGGGAACCGGCTTGCCCGCTGCAGGCTGGCCGATGGGATTCCTCCTCGCCTTACAGGGCCACAGACGAAACCGGGCCACCTTCTCGGGAGAAACTCCCTACACCCTAACGCACGGCTCCGCTGCGGTCAAGTTACACGTTTGTGGCTTCTGGATTATTCGCTTGGGCTTTCCTCGGGGGGAAATCTAAGAGAGCTACCGCCGCCATTTGGCTTCGTGCCGCGACAGCCTGGGAGAGCCCTGCCTTGGCCGTAACTCTTCAAAACGAAAAGGCAATCTGATCGTGGTGCTTTTGCGCGCCACGCTAAAAGAATAAACTCAGAGTCGGAAACTGGCGGCCGCTCGAAGCCCTTAGGATTACCCGACAGGAATAGACGAGGGCCGCCAGCCATTCCTTTCCCTCTTTGCCCTGGAACAACGACTCGATTGATTTGCTGCATAAACATTGTTTTCGAGTCGCACGCTCTGGCGGCCTGCCGACTGCGTACGGTGGGGACCTACGCAGAAAGGCCGCCAGCTTTTTGCTCTCCGCGAGGCGGACAAGCACCTGAGCGGTAGGCTTTGTGGAGTGGTTGGCCTCGGGGCTCTGCGCTCTGGCTCAAGCCCCACCTCCTGAGTCCGAGCGCAAAGGCACAGTAGCTAGGTCCTGAAACGGTCACCCCGTCAATTCTGACAAGTGATAGCCAAACATGGCGGTGTACGGTCCGTTTTGTGCGATGTGCGGAGGCGGACGGCCACTCTCCCTGCCTCAACGGGACTTGAGCTGCTACTTCTTCAGCGCCGAAGCGATGGCTTTTTCCGCAAGCGGCGCCATTACCGCGTATCCTGCGGCGTTCGGATGAAGGCCATCGTCGCTCAAGTCCTTCTTGAGCAGCCCGTGGTCGTCCACCGTAGCTGAAAAATAGTCAAGATAGGCATCACCCTCGTCTTGCGCATGCTTTTTGATCCACGCGTTTAACTCGAGAATCTTCTCCGGTGGCCGCTTGACGCGCATGTCAATCGGATTTCCGCTCCCGTCGTGCCCATAGTTGCTCACCGGCAGGACGGAAGCGAGCACGACGCGAATCCCGTTGGCCCGCGCCAACTCCGCCATGGAAGCAAGATTGGCTTCTGTTTCCTCGATCGTGATAGGCCCGGTATTTCCGGCCAGGTCGTTGGTTCCCGCAAGGATCAGAACCGCCTTCGGCTGCAACGCGATGGCGTCCTCGCGAAAGCGAACCAGCATCTGCGGAGTCGTTTGCCCGCTGATTCCGCGGTCTACATAGGGCTTCCCGGGAAAAAACCCGCCGAAACGCGGCAGCGCCCACATATCGGTGATGGAGTCGCCCATGAAGACTACACGCTGCTCATCTTTCCCCGGAGCGCTCAAACTGGCGTTGGCTTCACGGTAGCGCGCCAGGTTCGGCCAATCCTGCAAGGTACGACCCTGGGCTTCGACTTTGGCCGCGAGCTTCGGCAGTTCCGCGCAATCCGCAGTCGCTTTGGGCGCCGAGTCCGCTTGTCCTTGCGCGAACAAGCTTCCAGCACAAATTGTCACCAGCAATGTCGTGCCAACACCGATTCTCCGTTTCCGTCCCATGAGCAGATCTCCTTTCAAGAACGTTCAATTTGTCGCGCCGAATATTATCCCACCCTGCCTTAAAACTCTTCTGTCAGCTGGATTTTTATGACCGCTTAGCAGTTCTCCGGTTGCCGCATTCGAAGCGCGGACTTCTCTGACTTGTTTTCACCGCATCTGCGCTGGAGTACGCTGGCCACTGTGTTCGCTTCGTGGAATCCCGCTCAACCTGAGATTAGCGACCTGATGATTCAGCACGATTCTCGCACGCTCCAACGTCTTCCCGTCCTCAAAGCCGATCTTGTGGCTCTTTTTTCAAAATTTGGCAATCGCCAGGCGCTGCGGGTGATCCGGGATCTGCCCGAGCACAATGGGGTTCTGGACGCCCGCGCGATTGACGGGCTGTTCCTGACGGTTCACTGGGAAATGCAGCGCCTTTCCGAGGAGTTTTATCACGGACGCCGTGTGTGGGAACTTCTTCGCTGCTTGATCGCTTCCATCCGCCAAGCTGGCGCTCGCCAGCCGCTGCGCATCGTGGACATCGGGTGCGGCACTGGTTACACCGCGCGCTGGCTCGCGGCGAACGTTCCCCTCGCGGAGTACAACCTCGAACTGGTCGGCATGGACCTGAACTCCACTCTTATTGCCGAAGCCAGCCGCCTGGCGCTCGCCGAGAGCCTGCCCTGCCAGTTCCTTCACGGTGATGCTTTTTCCGTGGAGCACTCTGGCAACATCTTTCTGTCAACGGGCGTTATTCACCACTTTCGAGGCGCTTCCCTTCTCGAGTTTCTTCGCCGGCACGAACAAGCTAAGACGCAAGCGTTCCTTCATTTTGATTTTCAGCCTTCCCTGCTCGCGCCCTTCGGATCCATGTTCTTTCACTACCTCCGCATGCGCACAGCCATCGCACGACACGATGGAGTACTTTCCGCTGCGCGAGCGCACACAGGAAAAACTCTCACGGGGGCGGCCAACGCGGCGGCGCCGGGGTTTGCATCAGCCATCTATGGCAGCCGAATTTGGAAAACGCCCCTCCCGCGCGTTTTTCATACGCTGGTTGGGCTGCGCCCCGCCTTAGTCCCCGGCTTCCGCCAACAACTTGGCCGCCGCGCTTCACGACTGGGAAAACTGCGGTGACGCTGCCTCTTCTTTATCTTCTGGCTTTGCTCGACGGACTCCTGTGCGGCCTGCGAGCTTCCATGGGCCGGTGCCCTCTCATTCGCAAACGCGCCTATTATGCAAGTGCTCTCTTTCAGGGAGTTGTGGGAAGCCAGATCGTCAGCGCGTTCGCCTTGACGGCTTTACTAGTGGCGGCGGCGCTTTCTTCGCATCGTCACTCGCTGTGGGCGGATCTCGAACTTGCAGCAGGCCGCATGGCTCGCATTTTTGTTCCCTACGCCGCGCTAGTGTTGTTCAATCTCGCCCTCCGTCTGGTCCCCTCCACCGACGTGCGCAGCGCGACCAGCGTTCTAATGCTCGGGCCATTGACGGCGATTCGGCCACTGGTCATGATCGCGGGCGTTCTCTATGGAGTTCTTGGCTCCCAATGGATGGAAACGCGCCTCCTCGGTCTATTCATTCTTGGATTGATGCTTTCGCTCGAATTCTTCTTGAATCGACGCGCCGCCCGCACGCAAGAAGCGCAAATTCGCCAATTGGTGTGACGGAAGACTCGTTTGACAAAGCGGCGAGCCTCGTTTAACGTTAGAAATTCCAATAATGCGCTTAAGGAGCGATAGATGGCCCAGGGACAGCCCACAAAGGTAAAGAAAAGGAAAAAGTCGGTTTTGAAGCGCGCGGCGCAAGCTCGTGAGCGCGCTGAAGTGAACCGCGTGAACCGCACGCGCGTACGCACCATGATGCGCCGCCTGCGCACGGCCCTCACCGCCGGTGACCCCACCGCGGCTGGCAATCTCCTCCATCCCACGATGTCTGCCATCGACCAGGCCATCACCAAAGGCGTGCTGCATGAAAACACCGGCAACCGCTACAAGTCGCGCCTGACACTGGCTTACAACGCGGTCAAGGCCAAAGCTGCCGCGAAGTAAGATCTGCTCTCCCCGGTAAGATTTTCAACGACCAAGGCGGCCCAACCGCCGCCTTTTTCCTTCTTTCTCGAGCAACGGTGGAATCTCATGAACTATTACGCCCTGATCTATGAAACCGTGGACGATTACGTCGCGCGCCGCGCCGAATTCCGCGAACTGCACCTGCGGATCGCCAGAGAAGCTCGCGAGCGGGGGGACCTGCTTCTCGGCGGAGCGTTCGATGATCCCGTCGACCGCGCCCTGCTGGTTTTTCGCGTGGATGACAAGAGCAAAGTCGAGGACTTCGCGCGGAAAGATCCCTACGTTGTGAACCGCCTCGTCAAAAAGTGGGAGGTGCGACCTTGGAAAGTGGTCGTCGGGCAAGAACGGCAGACCTCTTCGGCAATTGCGACTGGCGCTATCGTCCGCCGCTGGTCCGCCCGCACAACCGCAGGGCAACTGCCCAAGTATCTCGAGCACTTTTCAAAAAATGTGTTGCCAGAGCTTCGCGGTATTGACGGTTTTCTCGGCGTAACGGTCTCCACGCATCACGCCGGGCACGAAACTGAGATTTTTGTCGAGACGACCTGGCGCTCGCTCGAAGCCGTCCGCGGCTTCGCCGGAGTTGACCTGGAAGCCGCCGTGGTCGCTCCCGAAGCCGCGGTCCTTCTCACGGATTTTGACCGCCGCGTCCGCCATTCCGAAATCGCAATTTCTGCTTGCACCTAACGCAAGAATTCTTGCGCACTTAGCGCATGACCTCATTCATCAACGCTATTCATTCTTCTGCAATCTCCCCGTAACGCACGCGGTTCATCGTCTCTGTTGTCAGAGAGCCCTCATCCCGACTCTTCGAGAAAGTGAGGAAATTGCATGATTTTGCTGCGAATGGCTTCGAAAGGGTGGCACGCGTTTCGCGCCTGTTTGCTGGCCGCGATGGTGTTCCAATTCAGCCTGGGCCCGCTCGCCAGTCCGCTTCAGGCGCAACCGAATAGTCAGACCCGCACTCCCATCAAGCACGTCATCGTTTTGATTGGCGAAAATCGCACCTTTGACCACCTCTTCGCCACTTACGCGCCGAAGAGCCGGGACTCGGTGAAGAACTTGCTCTCCGAGGGCATCATCAACGCGGATGGAACTCCCGGCAATAATTTCTCAAAGGCGGCACAATTTCAGGCGGTCACGCCATTCCGAACCGACTATTTCATCAGCCTGAACCCAGATGAAAAAGCTCCCTACCGAACACTACCGGCTCCGACGCTGAACTTCTCGCCCAGCACGCCGGGGAATCCTCCTCCGTTCCCCGCCGCCACCCCTCCTACCTTGCTGGCCGCCATCGAACCTTCCTTGGAAACCAGCGATCTTGGCCTGCTCACGACCGGTGCCTCCGGGGCTGCGAACACGACCGTGCTCACTCCTGTCCCCGACTTCGATACTCGTGTCGCCAATTTCAGCAACCTGCCGAACGGGCCGTTCCCTCTGGAAGGGGCGAGCCTCCCCTATGATTCCTACACGGGCGACACCACGCACCGGCTGTTTGAGATGTGGCAGCAATCTGATTGCAGTATCAAGAATGCCACACGGCAAAACCCCTCGGGGTGCCTAAGCGATCTGTATCCTTTTGTCATCACCAATTACACGAACCAGCTTGACTCTATCTTCGACAACCCACCCGCGATTGACGATAACGGTGGCGGCAATTCCATGGCTTTCTACAACATGCAAAAAGGAGACGTCCCCGTTTTGAAGAGCCTTGCCGACCAATACGCGATGAGTGACAACTTCCATCAATCGGTCATGGGCGGCACCGGCGCGAACCACGTCATGCTGGGGAGCGGCGACGCTATTTTCTGGACCGACAGCAGCGGCAATCCCACTGTGCCTCCGGCGGTAGTCCTCTCGAATCCAAATCCGCTGCCTGGCACCGATGATGTCTACACCGTTGACCTGCTCTTTAATGGAAACTTCGCCGCATGCGCCGACCCAGCGCAGCCCGGCGTCGCTGCCGTCCGCGATTATCTGGCATCCCTTCCTTACCGTCCCAACGCAAACTGCCAAGCCAGCCACTTCTATATGATCAATAACAACAGCCCGGGCTTCCTGCCGGACGGGACCGTGGACACGAGCGGCATTGCGGGCGGCGGCTCTATCCCGCCGAGCAACGTGCGTACTATCGGCGAAGCGCTGAACGAGAAAGGTATTTCTTGGGCGTATTACGGCGGAGCCTACAACGCTGCGGTTGCCTTCCAGCATGATCCTACCAACCCTGACCCGCTCGTCCAAATCGGCCGGGCCTACTGTAACATCTGCAACTTTGAGTCCTATACCAACGCCATCATGGGCGACTCCGCGCAACGCGCCGCGCATATCAAAGACACCACGGATTTCTTCGCAGCCGTCGATGATGGCTCCTTGCCAGCCGTCTCCTTCGTCAAGCCCGATGGACTGCTCGACGGCCACCCGGCTTCTTCGAAAGAGGACCTCTTTGAAGGCATGGTCAAGAAGGTCGTCGACCATCTGACCGGCAACCCCGAGCTCTTCGCTTCCACCGTTCTATTCGTCACCATGGATGAAGGCGGAGGCTACTATGACTCCGGCTACATTCAGCCGCTGGACTTCTTCGGCGACGGCCCGCGGATTCCGCTCATCGCGGTTTCACCTTACACGCGCGGCGGCCACATCAGCCACACGTATACCGATCACGTTTCGATTCTCAAGTTCATCGAACGGAACTGGGGTTTGAAGCCGTTGACCGCGCGGAGCCGAGATAATTTCCCGAACCCCGTCGTGGAAGACGACAATTCTTACGTGCCGCTGAACAGTCCGGCACTCGGCGACCTGTTCGACCTTTTTAACTTCGATCAGGGCAATCAGGGCGGAAATAGCCAGTAGCTTCTTTCCAGCCACCAACAAAGAAGGGCGGCAGAGCCGCCCTTTTTTTCTTGGCGTTGAATGTAGCGCCGCGCTCGAGCGCGCCGCTACATTGAAATCTTCTTTCGATCGCAACCGGGAAGGCTTCGTCAGCCGCGCGCCGCCATCGAAGCGCCGCTCGTCAGTTCGGCCACCAAAAACTCCATCACCGTGCGCGCCTCTTCTCTCCCGCCCTTAAGGCGGTCGTCGGCGCGCCGCAACGCGCCCAGCCCGGCGAGCAAACGCGGCTTGGAAATTTTTCGCGCGCTCTGGAGCGCCAATTCCGCCTGCTCCGGCCGCATCCCCAGCGCTCGGGCAGCTTGATAGCCATTGGAAACGCCGCGCATTTCACTCGCTTCCACCAGTTTGCGGTACATCCAGGTGATGGCGCCCAGCATCTGCAACGGCTCCTCGCCTTCGCGCAGCAGACGATCCAGAAATTCCAGCGCCTTCTTCCCTTGCCGCGTTGCCAGCATGTCGGCCAGCTCCCAGACCGTAGTGGTCTTTTCGGAAACCACCAGCGCGCTCAAGTCCTCGCGCCTAATTTGCTTTCTTGCCCCAGCGAAGGTAGCCAGCTTTTCGATCTCCGTTTTCAGCCGCATCAGATCCGCGGCCACAAACTCCGCCAAGTCCTCTGCCGCTCCCCGTTCGAATTCGAGGCCCTGCTCTTTGGCCATCGCGCGCGCAAGCGCCACCGCCGCGGCTTGCCGCTCGTTTAGGTTTTCGCCCAGCCCGCACGCCACGACCAGCGACTTCTCCGCCAGCAACTTCCCCCATTTCATGCGCTGATCCAATTGCGTGGCCTCGATCACGAGCACGGTGAATGGCGCCGGATCTTCCAAATAGGCCGTCAGCAACTCCACGGTTGCATCACGATTCTTCTCGCCGAGACCTTCAATCGCCTCGCCATCCTCAAGAAAAACCACTTGCAGGGGCGACAGCATCGCCATGGTCTGCGCTTGTTCGAGCGCTGCCTGTGTCTCTCCGCGATCTGCCGAGTAGCGCGACACCGCCCACGTCCGCGCCGCTTCCGGCACGTATCGCTCAATCAAAAGCGTCCGGCAACTATCGCGCAGATAGGCCTCCTCTCCGAGAAGCAAGATCGCCGGGACAGGTTTTCCCTTTTCCAACCGCGCCAGCAACTCATTGGCCGAGATTCGAGCCATTCCCGTCTCCTCGCGCCTCTTTTACCATGTTGTCGCCAGTAAGCCCAACCGGATCAATGGGTTCACCCCCCGACTTCAAGTATTACCTTAACTAGCTCGCGCTAGGTTTTCATCTAAGCCGCTCATTCCAAGTGGTTTGAGGCCGCTCAAAAGTTTCCCGTCACCGCCGCCACCAGCCGCGCCGCAAAGTCCTGCGCCAGGCGGTCAAGCGCGGGGTCCTGCTCTTCGAAAAAGCTCTTCACGTCGGTCGAGATTTCGTACTGGTTGCGAAATAAAAAATTGTCCGTGTGATAGAGAACCTTGCCCGTCTCGCGCTCTTCGAACGTCACTTCGCACTTCACGCTCACCAGCATGGTCGTGGCTCTTCCCGTCAAGGTGTCAAACAACAGGGGTACGGCTTCCAGGCTGAGCACTTCCCCGCGCAACACCGCATCGCCGTTCGCCGGATCAGAAACCACGCGGTACGTCGTCTTGGCTAAAAACTCGTGCACCGTTGCTGCCGTCAGCCTTTGCTCGATGCGGTAGCTCGTCGTCTTGTTTCCGAGCGCGGGCACGGCAATCACATGAATGCTTTTCGGAAGCGGGTCGGTTCTGCCCGCGACGCGGTAGCCGCAGCCGCTGAGTAGCCCGTTTACGACCAAGAAGACTGCGCATGCGTGTATCCCAAGCGCCGAGTGGTAAGTTCTTAGTTTTGAGTTGTTCACCAGAAGGAAAGAAAAAGAATGAGAATTCGATTTGGAGAAATGACGCGGACCTTTTCGATTCTTGCCACTCGTCACTCGCCACTCCCCGATGCGTTTCTTATCACGCGAGCTTCGCCGCCAGCTTCACCGCATTCGCTGCCGGCAAGCGGATGTTGTCCGCCGCTCCCCACAGCCACCACGATCCCACTTGAGCAGGTTCAGGCTCGGGCATCCCCAGTTGAATTACCGCTTCCCCCGCCGCGCTCATGTTACTGGGGCTTTCCGATTCCTGAGTAATGAAAAAGCCCACCTTCTTACAAGCTTCCAAAATGCTTTGGCAGGTTGCTCCCTTGTCCAACTCGGCCCAGGCGGAGAAAACGGTTCCGTAGAAAACAGGAGCGTGCATGACCTGAACGGCTGGACGGACAACTTTTGTGCCCAAACATGTCTTCACCTCGGCGCGAATGCGCCTGCGGGCAGCCGCAAGGGAATGCGAGCTCCCGCTTCCAAAGCGGTCCAGCACGGTAAACGCTACTTGGGCGTCAAACACCGGTTTTCCAACGGTCTGGAACGAAAGCAACTGCGAAGTCTGTGTTTCCAATTCTTCGATTCCGGCGCGCCCGGCTTCGGAGACAGGAAGGGCGCAGAGGACGATAAGGCCCTTCAATCCGAGGGGCGCCAGTCCAAGCGCGAGTGTCGAGACCGAGGTTGCGGCCGCCGTTGGAACCGCATAAACGGGACTCTCATCCACAGGCATGGCCGGTTTCACCTCGCCGCCGGCCGGAAACCACAGGGTGCTCAACCCTCTTTCAATGGTTTCACCCGATAAATCGATGACCGTCCCTTCCTTCATCGCTGCGAGGAGATTTGCCAGCGTGAATCTTGGCGACCCAGTAAAGAACGTGAATCGCGCTTTCTCGAAGCTGCCTTCTTCCACCGGCTGAATGACGGTGGCTTCTCCGCCGGCTTCGGTCAGCGTTCCGGCTGCGTCTTCTTCATCGAGCAGACGAAAGTCCCAGCCAGCAAACCTGCCTTCTTCCAGCAAGGATTTCAATTCTGCGCCGAGCAGTGAGGACGCACCCGCAATCACAATTCGGTGGGATTCCCGGTCCATGGAAGGCATGAATCACGCCGTCCGCGAAACCAGCCGGTGGCGGAAGAAACGCACCAGGTGTAACGTCAAACCGACGACGGCGTACGCGGAAGCCATGATGACCAACGCGTATTCTGAGTAACGCCAGATCACCCCGACGAGCAAACAAAGCAGAACAATGGCAAGCGACGGCTGCTTTCGCGTTAAAGGGATGTCTTTAAAGCTGTAGTAACGGACCGTGCTGGTCATCAGCGCGCCCAGCCCTGCCGCGAGCAAAAACCACGCCACCGACCAGCGCCAGTCGTGAAGAGGCCCGTCGGCATGAAAACCATGCACGAGGGCGGCAATCAATCCGGCAGCGGCAGGCGTGGGCATGCCAATGAAATACTTCGAACCGCCCGGCGCCATGCCCTGCACGTTGAAGCGCGCGAGCCGCCATGCGCAACAGATCAGAAATGCCAGGCAGCAGACCCAGGCAAACTCTCGCATCTGCTGGAACGCCACGCTGCCGTCCTTCGGCAGGTCCATTACCCCCCACGCGTAGGCCAGAATCGCCGGAGCGATTCCGAAACTCACCACGTCCGCAAGCGAGTCAAATTGCACGCCGAAATCTGTATTCGCTTTCAGGAGACGTGCCAGCCTGCCATCCAAAGAATCGAACAAGATCGCGAAGCCAATCGCTTTTGCGGCTTTGTCAAAATTGTCGGTGCCGCCAAGCAGCGACGCAACAACTGCATAGTAGCCGCAAAGCAGATTCGCCACGGTGAAGAGGCTGGGGATGAGGAAGATGCCCCGGCGGCGCAATTTCTGATTCCGGTAGCGCCGCTCCTCAAAAGGAATCTCGTGTTGATCGTCACCGGGCATGATTAAGATTGCTTTCCTGTCGCTATCAAGTTCGCTTCGGTCTCGGCTGTGCTTTTCCCGTCAAAGCGTTCCAGCGCGCGTTTCGCCGGCCACTTGGCAATCACGCTGGAACCCCCCTTAACATTTTCTCCCACTTTCACCAGAATCTCAGCCCCTTTCGGCAGCCAAACATCCACGCGCGACCCAAATCGCACCAGGCCAATGCGCTCCCCACGCATAACCTGCTCCCCGGCTTTCTTCCAGGAGACTACGCGCCGCGCGATGAGCCCTGCAATCTGCTTGAAGACCATTTCGCCGGATTCGGTCGAAAGCGTAAACACGTTCTGCTCGTTCTCGAAGGAAGCGCGTTCCCGCATGGCCGCAAGAAATTTACCCGACCGATAGTCCATCTTCGCAATGGTTCCCGAAGCGGGCGCGCGGTTTACGTGTACATTCCAGATGGCCAGGAAAATGCTGACGCGCTCGCCGGGGCGCCCCGCATTTTCTTCCTCCCGAACCACAACAACGCGTCCGTCCGCCGGCGACACCACGGCCGCAGGCTCAGCCGGAATCACGCGATGCGGATCACGAAAAAAAGAGAACACAAATAATGCGAGGAACACCAACACCATCGCAGCAGTATACCAGTGAAGGAGGAAACCCAAGCCGCCCAACGCTAGCAGCGGCAACCCGAAGAAATAGCCCTCTTTGACCATGCCGACTGGAGTAGACCCCCGCCTTTTCGCCCTCGGCTCGGCGCCGCAGGCAAGCAGGGCCATTTTACGACAGTTTTCTACGCCGCAAAGCTGGTATTGCTGGGATCTCGCTGCTCTCGCAGAATGCGCGCAGCAATTCGCTCCATTTCATCTTTGCAGTGGAGCTTCATTTTTTTCAATTTGATTTCTTCGAGGAGGTCTTCGGCGTTGAGGTAGGGGGATTTGGAAATGCGTTGGAGTTCTTCATCGTACTGATGGTGCTGCTCTGCCAGACGCTGATACTCGGCGTCTGATTGGAGAAGCACGTCCCGAGGTGCCCGCTGCGCGCTTGCCATGCGTTCCTCCTGACGACTTCGTGAATGGAGTGTGAACACTACATGAGCGAACGATACCACTCCGGAGGGCCACGTCAAGAGGGAACGAGTGGTATTTTCGTCCTAGGCTGTGAGTTTCTCGAACCGAACCATTTCGTGCCTTCTATTTCTTTCGCATGAGTGAACGATTCTGCATGCAAATGAAGCAATGCAGGAATGGCGCGCCGATGAGCATGTCTCGCCATTTCAGTGAGTTGCCGCCTCCTTTGGGCCGGGGGGCAAATGGTCCTCAAAGTAGCCGAGAATGTTTGTGTACACATCCTGAGTCGTGCCTTTGCCTTCAGAAATCGAGTGCGTGCGGCCTGGATACA
>DATFSR010000073.1:0-31699 GCA_035262505.1 Candidatus Acidiferrum sp.
GTAGTCACCGTCAACGGCCCTGTTCCGCTTCTCTCTGCATAGAGCCGATTGACTTTCGGCTGACGAACCACACGCCAACCGGGAAAAACCATAAGAGGAAAAAGGCGCCTGCATATTCGTAGAATGACACGGGCTTTCCGGTTTCAGCCAAAACAAGATTTCTAGACACGAAATACAGAAGATAAAAAAGACAGACCGTGCATGCGAGTTGCAGTGGCCCGATGACGGCTTCAGGGATTCCTGGGAAGAAAACCGACTCGAAAATTCTTAATGATATGCAACCCTTCCGAATGTATGATGCTCCGTCCCCGTATTCTAAGAGTTCGTCCAGGCTGTTCTTTGAGACAGTTGTGTATCACAGTTCTGCTCGTAGACGATTTTGCGCAATTTCGAGTCGCTGTTTCAGCGTTGCTTACGAAGAAGCCGGAATTGCAAATCGTAGCTGAGGCATCGGACGGAATAGAAGCCGTCGAGAAATCGCGGCAGCTACAACCGGATGTGATTCTTCTCGACATCGGTCTCCCGAAACTGAATGGAATCGCAGCCGCACAGCAAATCCGCGAGGTAGCACCGCAATCCAGGATAATCTTTGTGACCCAAGAGACCTCTGCCGACATCATGAAGGAAGCTATCGGGTCGGGAGGGATGGGCTACGTGGTTAAGGCCAAGGTTGAGTCAGAACTTTTGAAAGCAATTGACCTGGTCCTTGAGGGCAAACAATTCATCGGAAGCGGCTTGTCTGGCAATCCGTGAACAGGTCCTCAAGCTTTAAGTAGTTCCCTCAGTTTCGCTAAAGTTTCTGGTGCAAGGGAACACTCAGCAAAGCCACAAGCGAAGCAGACCTCATGATTTGCAGGTGCGTAAACTGGCTCGGCCTTACCACGGACGAATACCGTCTCCCCGTTGATTGCTTCTACTGTGGTTGACCCGCATTTGGGACATCTCTCACTCATGGTCGCGTCCCCTTCTTGGGACCGTCTGATTAATTGTTCCCAGGTCGTTTCTAAGGAGTTCTCGTTCCAGTATTTGGCTAGGTAGGGCGCACACGCTGCGACCCATGTCACAGCTACCTGTGACCTGCGTCACAAGCTATTTCTTGACGAATTGAGGTGATCAACCCGGCGCTTGGCGACTGCGGAACAAGGTGTTACAAGGGAGGAAGCAAGTGGTACGCAATTTGTCCGTATCCAGGCAAAAGGGAAGAGATAACGAATCTCTTTCGGACCTGATCATCACGTTCTTTAGCGGAATCAGCATGGAGCAAAGTTTCAATCCTCCAAAGAGCAGAACGCAGACAAGATTGCCCGATTTTATGCGGCTGATCCGTGAGATGTGAGCGGAGCTCCAGCGCTGACCCTTGGGGCGAGGAAGGACGGTATCTCGAACGCAAAGAGTGTAAAATGTTGGGCGTTGCCGTACTCCAGTGGACCGCCTAACCGCAACGGGCAGCGTTATTGATGAGAGGTTCTATGCGCTTGCGAAGAATCATCGCAATCATTTCCTTTGCCGGATTCACCGGCTTGTTGCTGGAAGCGGCAAATCTGCCTTCGCCACCCAAAAAAGAAGTTACCTATACGAAGGACGTCGCGCCGATTCTGTTCAAAAACTGCGTTGTTTGCCATCGCCCGAACGATGTCGCGCCCATGTCGCTCATGACCTATGAAGAAGTTCTGCCCTTTGCGCGGATGATTCAGCAAACCATCGAGCAGCGCAAGATGCCGCCCTGGCATGCGGATCCCAAGGTTGGCGATTTCATGAACGATGCGCGGCTTAGCGACGCTGACATCGCCGCAATCGATGCGTGGGTAAAAGGCGGAACGAAACAGGGCGACCCCAAAGACCTTCCCCCCGCGCCGGTATTTGAGAAGGGGTGGCATATCAAGCCCGACGTCGTTTTCACCATCCCCGAGTTTGTCGTGCCCAAAACGGCGATGGACGATTACGAATACATCTACGTCCCCACGAATTTCACCGAGGACAAATGGATTCAGGCCGGCGAAGTCCTTCCCGGCGACCGCCGCGTGGTGCATCACGCCACGGTTTCCGTGATCGATGGCGCCGAATTCGCCAAGCACCACACGGGACCCGCCAAAGAGAACGCGGGCATTGATGACTATCACTATCGCACTGGAAAGGTGTTACATCTTCGTCCGCTTGCGCCAATCCTTGACGACGGTTGCGCTGCTCCCGACGGCGGCGGAATTCCCGGTCAGTCTTCCGGTTATTTGAATATCGTGCCCGCGATTTATCTTCCCGGCCACATGCCCGAGGTGCGACCGCCGGGCTACGCCCTGCGGATTCCTGCGGGGTCGTACCTGCAGTTTCAGGTTCACTACAGCAATCATCACGGAATCGATGTCAAAGACCACACGAGCATCGGGCTGGTGTTTGCCAAGGAGCCGGTGAAACACGAAGTCGCGCAGTACGAAATCTGGAACAACATGTTCCTCATTCCTCCCCACGACGACAGTCATCTCGTTACTTCCTGCTTCACGCTGCCAAAAGACGTTACCGCCGTAGCTTATACGGCGCACATGCACTTCCGCGGAAAAAGCATGACCACCAAAGCGGTTTATCCGGATGGCCATGAAGAAGTGCTGATGAACATCCCCCACTACGATTTTCGCTGGCAGGAAACGTACTTTTTGAAGAAACAATTCCTGCTCCCAAAGGGCACCAAGCTAGTGACCGTGGCTTATTTTGATAACTCGAAAAACAATCCCTTGAATCCCGATCCATCGAAGCCAGTTCGTTGGGGTGAGCCCAGCGACGAAGAAATGATGGGTTTCTGGCTGCAGTTTGCCGATCCGCAGCTCGTCACGGAGAAACCTGTAGCAGCTCAGAAGTAGGCAGCGCAGTCTTTTGCGAGATTTTCCTTTGCAGGAGTTCACAGTCCATGAAAGTCAACCGACGCAACTTCCTCGCAACCGCCGGTGCCGCCGGAGTGGCGCCGATCATTCTCGGGGCGACCGACAAATCCGGCAGCCGCGCTCCTATTCTCGGCGAAGGCGAGCATCAGTATGAAGCGTTCCACGATTGGGGCGCGCTGCCCGCGAATATTCGATACGGGAACACCCACGGCGTCTGTGAAGACTCGCATGGTCAGATCTACATTCACCACACCGTTCATTCCACCAGCGAATCTCCGGACACGATTGTGGTGTTTGATCGGGAGGGAAAGTTCGTGCGCTCCTGGGGTGGCCAGTTCAAAGGGGGTGCGCATGGCTTGTCCATCCGCAAGGAGGGAAGTGAGGAGTTTCTCTATCTCTGCGATTTTGAGCACGGCATCGTTACAAAACGTACTCTAAGAGGCGAGGAGGTTTTTACTCTCGGCTATCCTGCCGAATCATCAGCCTATCAACCGAAAAACGGAATGGCGCCGAGCTACAGACCAACCAACGTGGCTATCGCGCCCAATGGCGACATCTACGTTGGCGATGGCTATGGCAGCAGCTACATCAATCAATACAACCAAAAAGCCCAGTTCATGCGAACCTTTGGGGGTTTGGGAAAGGAAGCCGGCCAGCTCGATTGCCCTCACGGCCTTTGGGTGGACACCCGCGCTGATCCACCCGTGCTCGTAGTTGCCGATCGCTCAAATACGCGATTACAGCGCTTTACTCTGGATGGAAAGCACATCGATTTCATTCTTGGCACGACAAAAATGCCTTGTCATTTTCACGAGCGAGGCGGCGATGTGGTTATTCCGGACCTGTGGAGCAAGGTGGTGATCCTCGACAAAGACAACAAAGTGGCCGCCAGTTTAGGTAACGGCGATTATTCGAACCAGGAAGACTGGTACAAGGCTCGCCAACAAGCGCGCGATACCTTCAAACCTGGCCGCTTCCTGTGCCCTCACGGCGCCTGTTTCGATCATCAGGGCAACATCTTCGTCGTCGAATGGGTAGAAGTCGGCCGGGTCAGCAAACTGCGCAAAGTCGCTTGATCACGGCCCCAGCCAAATCGGACTTTCTGGACCTAAGCCCTTGCGTTGCTATCGCTTGGGAACGGACTTAAAGTAAATACTTTAGACTTTGTCTCGCAAAGTAGCATCATTGAGTTCGATCCGGCCTTGCTTATGACAATCCGCCGAAATGGCCAGATCCTTCAGAAATGGCAGGAGGCGGCGCCGCGCTTCTGCAGATATTTTTGGTGATATTCTTCCGCGCGATAGAACTTGCCTGCGGGCGTAATCTCCGTCGCAACGGGCCGGCGGAACTTGCCGCTCGCTTCGAGCGCTGCGCGCGACTTTTTGGCAATAGCTTCCTGCTCCGACGAGTGAAAGAAAATCGCCGTGCGGTACTGCGTGCCAAAGTCTGGTCCTTGGCGGTTCACTTGCGTTGGGTCGTGCGCTTGCCAAAAGGCGTTCAGTAACTGCTCGTAACTCACCTTGGCCGGATCAAACGTCACTTGCACGACTTCGGCGTGTCCCGTTTCGTCGGTGCAGACGTCCTGGTAAGTAGGATTCTCCGTGTGCCCGCCGCTGTAGCCCACCGCCGTATCAATCACTCCTGGCACACGCTGAAACGCCGCCTCCACTCCCCAGAAGCAGCCGGCTCCAAACGTCGCAATTTCTGGCATCGAACCCTCCCCTCCCACGTGTCCAATGGGAAAGCGCCCGCCTCAGAAGGCGGCCGCTACAAACTGCCACGCCATTCTTGGATGCGCGACGCGTGCCGGCGGATTCGGCAGCGAAACTCCGCCGGACTACGCCGGTTTCCGCCTGGGCGCTCCCGCGCCCGCAAGGCCTTTCAATTTTTCCTGAGCGAGCGCTTTGTAGGGGCTGTTCACCGAAGCTGCTTGCGTAAAGGCTTCTTTTGCTTCGGTGTTGCGCTTCAAATTCAACAGCGCAAATCCCAAACGATATTGGTTACGCGCATAACTCCCATCATCCGCCTTTACCAGGGGCGCCGCCGCTTTCAGGTTCTCGACAGCTTGCGCATTGTCCTTTTTTTCAATGTTGATCTGTCCTAGCGAGCTCAACGCCAGGCCTTTTTGCAGGCTTTTCTGTTGTGTCCATTGTTCGTCCGTCACGCCTTCCGGTTTCTTCGCAGATTCCAGCGAAGAGATAGCCTTCTTGGCGTAGGTCTCGGCCTTGTCCAATTGTTCGCCTTTTTCCCCGTAGTGATCAGAGAGCAAAAGCAGCATGCCAACGTCGCTGGGGTCTTTTGCCAGGACTCCGTTAGCCACCTCCAGCATTTTTGCCGTGTTCTGCATCCGCTGATAGTCCGTTGCTGCCACGCCGAGCGCCTGATTCGCGTACGTGGACTCCGGAAACGCCTGCCCGAATTTCACCAGCAGTGCTGCCCGCTTCGCTGGCTCCTTTACTTGATAAACGCCGCTGAACACCAGTTGCTGAACATAAACGTAGCTCTCCTTGTTTGCTTCGAGTGTGCGCGTCTTCTGTTCTTCCCAAGCCGCAGCTGGAGTGCCTTCCGGCGCAGGCGCAGCTTTGTACCTCTGAATGATGCCGCCCGCTTTTTCCCCATACGAAGAAAGCTTGTCCACGTCTCCTTTTTCCGACGCGGCGCGCACCATGTTGATGGCGTTTTCAAAATTGTCGGGATCCAAGGCAAAGAGCTTGTCGCCATATCCGAAAGCTTGGTCATAATTCTTTTGGCCGAGGTAGTAGTCCACAAAAAGGCCGTTTGCCACCAGCGGATAGTCGCCATCTTTCCCTGGCCCTTCGGCGAACTTCTCAATCAAAGCGAGCTTTTGCGTTGGATCAGCGGCTGCTTTTATTTCGTTCAATGCATGATCTACGTCCGAGCCTGCCTGGATCGGCACATTTTTCCCAATCTGTTGCGCCGCCACGATATTCCATGCGCCCAAAAGAATTACCGCCAGCGTGAACCACTTGATGCGTTGCATATGATGCCTCCCGTGACCCCTCGAGGCAGAGGTCCGCCCCGCAGCGATGATGGAATTGACTGCATCTTAGTGCCGCGCCGCCCCGCGCGCAAACAAAATTTGTTAAGTGGAATAGCTTCGGTGTGGTTTGCTCGCCAGCGGTTTAGCCATCAAAAGGATGTTATGCACTGCCACTCCCGCGACGGAGGCCTGCGCCGCCGTAGGCGCCGCATCTAGGCCGCTGTGGCGGGAGTGGCACCAGCCGAGTTTCAGAACGAGTATCGTCCGAACGTCATCCGGACAGCGGTCAGAAACACGCCCTTGAAATCGCCGACGGACGGTACTTCGCCCTACTTGAAATAATCGTCGCGGTATACCGTCTTCTAAGATGGGGCTGTGGTAGCATTCGCAATGCCTCAGAGGACCATCGAATGGTGCTGATTGATAATCTGCTGCAAGATCTTCGCTACGGCGTTCGCATGCTTTTCCGCAATGCCGCATTCACCGCAGTTTCGGTTTTTGCGCTAGCGCTCGGCATCGGCGTCAACACAGCCGCATTCACAGCCTACAAAGTCCTGGTACGGAGGCCTCTGGATGCGCGCGATCCCGGTCAAATGGTGAACCTTGCATTGACGCTGCGGTCCGACGCGAACGCTCCGCAGTTTAGCTATCCCGACTACGAGGCGTATCGCGACCAACTGCATTGCTTCAGCGGTCTGATCGCAAGCTCACACGATCTGCTGAAGCTCACCGAGGCTGGTGGCGTGCTGAGTGGACGCTCTGGCGCTGCGGGCTCTCTTTTCGGGCGTTTGGGGCTGTTACCGCCAGAATTCAAGAGCGCCGAAGTCGCCGACACGCTGATTGTCTCCGAGAATTATTTTTCCGTGCTGGGTGTCGCACCCCTACGAGGTACCACGTTTGAATCGAGCGGCGCTCGCGAGCTTGCTGCCTCGCCCGCGGTTCTCATCAGCGAAAACTACTGGCAGCGGCGGTTCGCCAGCGATCCTGCGGTGCTCGGCAAAACGATCCGTTTGAATGGCGCACCTTTCACAATCATAGGAGTGACGCCCCCTGATTTTGTCGGGACTAGCATGGCAACGCCGGACTTTTGGCTGCCGCTCAGTCTCGAGCCAATGGTTCATCCTGACGCAGACCCTCTTCATGATCGCGAAGACTTGCATTTGCGATTGTTCGGCAGACTCGCACCTGGTGCCAGCTCGCGGCAGGCGCAAGCCGAGACCAATCTGGTGGCCTCGCGCTTGCGCACGTTGCACGACGTCAATTCCGAATGGAGTAGGCCCGCAGCCGCACTCATAACTCCGGGCTCGCCATTGCCCGGCAAAATGGCGCCTAGGCTCAAGTTCACAATTTTGCTCATCATGCTTGCCGTGACTATGGTTTTGGTCATCGCATGCGCGAATGTCGCCAGTCTGCAATTGGCTCGAGCGACCGCACGCCAGAACGAGCTGAGCACACGGTTGTCAATGGGGGCCAGCCGCGGGCGCTTGGTGCGGCAACTGCTGACGGAAAGCGCATTGCAAGGACTTTTGGCGGGGATGATCGCGTTCCCCAGCACCTGGGCCATTTTGAAGGTTGCTGCCAACTGGTTCACGCAGGCTTTTCCTGTTGAAGCTGGCACGTTGGTGCTCCACGTGGCGCCGGATTTCGAGATCTTCGCTTACGTACTGGCGATTTCGGTGTTTGCTGGCCTCTTGTTCGGGCTCGCACCAGCGCTTGAGAGTTCCCGCTCGGCACTTTTCTCCGCGATCAGGGGCAAGGCGGGAAGCGCTCCCGTTCGCAGCCGGCGTCTTCGCGAACTGCTCATCGCATCGCAGGTCGCGGTCTGCTTGGTTTTGATGATCGCCGGAAGCATGTTGATCCGCAGTTCGCTGCACACCCTTGGCATGCCGACGGGCTACGATGGCAAACGCGTCGTGGATCTCGACTTCCGATTCCCCGAAGGATCGAAATACACAGCTGAGAAAAAGCTAGCCATCGTCCGCGAACTTCGTAGCCGAGTTGCAGCCGTGCCCGCAGTTGCAGCAATCACAACGGCTCGCGCACCGGACGACAGCAACGTGAGAGTGGCTGCTGTATCACTCAACGGAGAAAACCCTACCTCTAAAAATAAACAAGGCATCCTCTACTACACGTGGGTGCAGCCAAATTACTTCAGAACGTTGGGCGTTGCGATACTGCTTGGCGATGGCTTCGCTGACGACACGCAAAAGGGTGAACACTCGGTGGTACTGAGCGAATCTGCCGCCAGGCAACTCTGGCCCGGAGGAAATCCGATTGGGCGCAGTTTGCGTCTGGGCACGGGCGAGCAGTTTCACAACAAAGGTGATCTCCTTCCCGATGGGCCCGCCTGGCAAGTGATCGGCGTGGCCAACGATACACGCGGGGTTGAGATGGATGGAAGCGACGCGGCCCAAGTTTACCTGCCACTACCCGAAGATCGCGTTCAGGATTATCCCATCCTTCTGCGCACGCAGTCGGACCCGATGCTGCTGAGCCGTGCGATCGACGCCGCCGTTGCATCGGTGCATGCCCACCTGATCGTATCGACTTCCACGCTGCAGGATATGCTTCGGCAGACTCCACCGTTTCTGGCCACGATGTTTGCGGCACTGGTTGCAAACACTATCGGTTTGTTCGGGCTAGTGCTGGCCGCAATGGGAATCTACGGCACGATCAGTTACATCGCCGTGCTCCGGACACGTGAAGTCGGAATACGCATAGCCATCGGCGCTCAGAAATGGGACATCCTTGGCCTCATGATGCGGGACAGCACGCGGCCGGTGCTCGCGGGGCTCGCAGTAGGGATGCTTCTAGCGGTTGGAGCGTCGTATCTGCTGCGCCACGTCCTCTATGGAGTGCACCTTGTGGACAGCGTTTCGTTCCTCGGTGCGTCCCTACTGTTTCTGATAATCGCGTTGCTGGCCACGCTGCCGGCATCGAGTCGGGCAACCCGCGTGGATACGATGGTCGCGCTGCGCTACGAATGACCTCAGCTGTGGAAGTTCCAATTACCTTAAAATATCCTGCACCCTGGGCCGAATCCACGATACGTCTGGCAGGAGAACCAGGCCTATTCCACATAATTTGTTCATGCCCCCCAAGCGTTGACGCTTGCCGGTACTTTGCGAGAGCATTGCAGGTTTGAACTGCGAGGTGGAATGGATCTGGGGCTTAGTGGCCGCGTGGCCATCGTCGCGGCAGCCAGCAAAGGCTTGGGCAGGGCCGTCGCGGAGGAACTCGTGCGCGAAGGCGCTCATGTTGCCATTTGTGCCCGCACGCCAAGCACGCTTGCTGAGACCGCCGCGCAAATTCAAAAGGCCGCCGGCCGCGAAGTCTTCCATGAAGCCCTCGATGTTACTGATTCAGCGGCAGTTGCTTCGTTCGTCGCCACCGTCGAAGCTCGTTTTGGGCACATCGATATTTGTGTTACCAATTCCGGTGGTCCTCCGTCTAATTCCTTTAAGAACACCAAGCCGGAAGATTGGCGCTCCGCCGTCGACCTGCTCTTGATGAGCACCGTCTTTTTTGCCAGGGAAACTCTGCCGCGCATGCAGAAAAACAAGTGGGGACGTTTTGTTACTATCACCTCGTCGGCTGTGAAGCAGCCTGTCGACGGGTTGCTCCTCTCCAACTCAGTGCGCGCGGCCGTCACCGGTTTGGCCCGCACGCTCGCCAATGAATACGCCGCCGACGGCATCACGGTGAACAACGTTTGCCCGGGTTACACGCGCACCGCTCGTCTTGACGGCTTGGCTTCCTCGATCTCTGCGCGCACGGGCGCCAAACCCGAAGAAGTGTTTGCTGGCTGGGAGCGCGAAATCCCTGCGCGACGCCTCGGGACAGCTAAGGAGTTTGCAGCGGTTGTGGCGTTCCTTGCTTCCGAGCGAGCCAGCTACATCACCGGTACGTCCATCGCGGTCGACGGCGGACTCGTCAGGAGCCTGCTCTAACTCAATGGCCACCGGACGGTCTTTTCGATCTTTCTATTTTCCACGAAGACTTACAGGAGCCAAACGAATGACCTGTCAACTGCCGGGAAGTGCCGCTCGCCGCAAAGCTGTAGTCTTCTCGCTGGCGGTAGTCCAGTGGGCTCTCATTGGCGGCTCGCAATTGCACGCCGATGAGCCGTACGCGCGCGCGCGCGACTACGATTTGCAGCATTCCCGCATCGCTTTGCGCTTCGACGTCGAGCACAAAAAAGTGATTGGCGACGTCACGCACTCGCTTTCGATCCTTCGCGATGGGACCTCAAAGATATGGTTCGACTCGGTCGGCCTCGCCATCGAGAGCGTCACCGTTAACAAGTCCGCTGCGAAATTCGAAACGACGGCTGACAAACTCATCGTCTCGTTCCCGGGCGCGGCCAAGGCCGGAGAAAAATTCGATGTCACGATTCGTTATGAAGGCAAGCCTACCAAGGGCATGTATTTCATCCTGCCCGACAAAGATTATCCCGATCGCCCGAAGCAGATTTGGACGCAAGGCGAGTCCGAGGACACGCGCTACTACCTTCCCACCTACGACTATCCCAATGATCGCCTGACGACGGAAACCATCCTCACCGTTCCCGCTTCCTGGATCACTGTTGCCAACGGCAAGCTGATCAGCGTTTCCGAAGCTGGGAAGGGATGGAAGACTTGGGACTGGCGCGAATCCGTTCCCAGCTCGACCTATCTCATCACTGTTGTTGCAGGCGAGTTCGACGAAGTGAAAGACGCCTGGCGCGGGATGCCGGTCACCTACTACGCGCCGAAAGGCCGCGGCGATCGCCTCTCCGTGAACTACAGCCGCACCCCCGCGATGATCGATCTCTTCAGCAAAAAACTTGGCGTGGACTACGCCTGGGAAAAATACGCGCAGGTCATGGTGGACGATTTCGTGGCCGGCGGTATGGAAAATTCCAGCGCCACCACGAACACCAGCAGCTCCCTGAATCATGCGAAAATCGCCGCCGAACTTTACACCGATGAAGATGGCCTAATCTCCCACGAACTGGGCCACCAGTGGTTTGGCGATCTTGTCACCTGCAAGGACTGGGGCGACATCTGGCTCAACGAAGGCTTCGCAACTTTTATGGAGACGGTCTGGACGGAGGCGCATTACGGAAAGGATGAAGCCGACTACGAACGCTGGGAAGGCGCTCGCCAATGGTTCGGAGACGGCAATCTCTTCGGTAAACCCATCGTTCGCCACGACTTCGACGATTCCGGCGAATTTGATGGCAATGCTTACGGGAAAGGTGGATGGGTCTTGTACATGCTTCGCCACCAGCTTGGCGAAGATGCTTTCTACCACGGTCTCAAGCACTATCTCGAAGTGAATCGAGGCAAGAACGTCGTCACCGCGGATCTTGCCAAAGCCATCGAGGAATCTTCCCACGCCAACGTGGACCAGTTTTTTAGCCAGTGGCTTTACGGTGCTGGCGCGCCAAAATTCGATCTGGGTTATTCCTACGACAGCGGCAAACGTGAGGTCGCATTGACGGTCAAGCAAACGCAGAAAGTTGAAGGCCGCGTCGGCATTTTCCGGGTTCCGGTCGCGGTGGAAGTCACAACGTCTTCGGGACCGAAGCTTTACGACGTCACGGCTTCGAAAGCCGAGCAGGTCTTTACTTTCCCCGCGGATTCCGCGCCGCTCATGGTTCTTTTTGACAAAGGCGGGCAAATCCTCAAGTCCTCCGAATTTCACAAAGAGAAAAAGGAGTGGCTCTATCAGCTGAAAAACGCGACCGAGTTTGCTGACCGAGCTGATGCTGCAGTGGCTTTGGAAAAACTCAAGAACGATGAGGAAGTGGTCAGCGCGCTCGGCGCGGCTCTGCACACCGACAAATTCTGGGGCCTCCGGGCCACTGCCGCCGACGCCCTCGGCCGAGTTGGCGGAGCGGCGGCCGCGAAGCAATTGCTTGACGCCCTGAATTCCGCCAACGAGCCGTGGCTGCGCTACCGTATCGTGAATGCCCTCGGCAATTTCAAAGATGACGCCACCATTGCCGCCAGGCTCACTGCCCTCGCCAAAGACGACAGCTCCTATCGCGCCCGCGCTTCCGCGCTACAGGCCCTTGGCCGCCTGAAATCTCCGGGCTCATTCGCTATTCTCGAAGCTGCTGTCTCCGGCGACTCCCCCGACGGCTACCTTCGCAACGCTGCGCTTCGTGCCCTTGGCCCGCTCGGCGATGACAAAGCGGTTCCCCTGCTCCAGCAATGGTCCGCTCCGGGGAAGTCAATCGACTCGCGCACGGCCGCGATCCGCAGCTTGGCGAGCCTTGAGAAGAGCAACAAGGAAATCACGGCACAAATCGCCGGCTACCTGAGCGAGGCGCATTTCCCGGTTCGCATGGCCGCAATTTTTTCTCTCGGCGGCCGTGGTGACGCGACCGCGGTCCCCGCACTCGAAGCTCTGCTCAAGAGCAGCGACCTGAGCATCGAAATGGTTCCCATGATCAAGGAACAAATCACGCACCTGCAGAAACCAGCCAAGGTTGCCTCTTCGCGAGCAGGGGAAGGTCCATCCTCTGACGCGAGCGCCCCTGCTTCCGAGAATAGTGACTCCGCCGCGGTCCTTCAGCGGCTAGAAAAGCTGGAACATCTTGTGGAAGAAATGAATGCGCGCCTCAAGTCATTCGAAACGCGCCTGCCTCCGCCGAAGCCCTGAGATGTAGTTTGCCTGGAGGGAGAATGTAAGAGCACGGTCGCCAGAAAACATCAAGGGGCTGGCTGGCTCTGGTGAAATGGAAGTTTGCCTTCCTATTTTTTGTACTCTCTGTGGATGATTCTCTGCGTTTTCCAGGTCGACCTTTTCTTAACCCTCCGCAAGCAGGATCCGCAGGTCCCGTAGATTATTTCCGGTCGGGGCTGTCACAATGGCATCGTCCAGCTGCGAAAAAAATGTGAAAGCGTCGCTTTGCCGAAAGTAGTGTCCTGCATTGAGCCCCACCTCGCGGGCTCGCTGCATGGTTTCCCCATCGGCAACCGCGCCGGCGGCCGGGCTATTCCCGTCGGCTCCGTCAGTCCCCGCGCTCAGCACCGCGATCTTTTTCCCGGCTATTTTTTCCACGCAAGCCAAAACGAACGCGGAGTTTCTTCCGCCAATGCCGCCTCCGATGACCGGCGAACTCACTTCTCCATCCGCGATGAGCGCTACACCATGCCCGCGATGCATTGCGCGCCACTCGTCGAGCTGCCCCAGCAATGTTTCCGCTGCTCTCTCCACCGGCCAATCATCGGTCGAATTATCGCAGCAGGTCACGAATCCCAAAGACTCGGCCGCATGGTGAGCCGGGTGAAGCAAATCATCCATTCCGAGCGTCAGCGAAAAGTACGATTTCCGGAACGCCGCGTCAGTGGCCTTGGGCGTCTCCGGCATTTTTCCATCGTCAATCCATCGTTGCACACTCGTCGGCAGTTTCTCTCTCAGCGAATATGTCTTGATAACCTGCGCGACGTCTTCCATCGCAGTTGGATCGGGGAGCGTTGGCCCGGATGCCAACGCGGACTCCTTGCCCATCGGCACGTCGCTGACCGCCAGGGTAATCTTCGTTGCCTCTCCCGCAGCGGCGGACAGGCGGCCGCCTTTGACCGCCGAGAAATGCTTTCGCACCGTATTGATTTCGTCGATATTCGCGCCGCAAGTCACCAGTGCCTTGTACAACTGCCGTACGTCTTCCAACGTTTCCTTCGGATCCAGCGGCAATTCCACCAGCGCGGATCCCCCGCCCGACAGCAAAAAAAACACGAGCGTCTTCTCATCGCATTTCTTCAGCAGCGCAAGGATAGCTTCCGCCGCTTTCCAGCTGTCCTCATTTGGCACGGGATGTCCCGCGGCAAAATATTTGAGGCCCGGCACCGCTTTCTTCGGAAGGGACGGTGCCGACACCACTCCTTCAAATTTCACGAACGGCGCAAGCGACAAAACCAGTCCTTCCACCATCGCATGAGCGGCTTTTCCCATCGCCACGACCCGGATTTTCGCGAAATCCTTCAGGTCCATCGTGTTTTCGCCGCACACGATACGCGTGCCCTGCCGCCGCAGTTTCCTTTGCATCGTCAGAGGGATATCTATCGCGGCCAGGGTTTCATGGAAGATTTGGCGGGCGAGTTGTTTCAGATCCGCCATGGAAGGTCGGCCCGAGCTTTCGTCTAACCTTTCACTACCTCTGGATTCAAAATGTTCGCCGGCCGCCGCCCTTGCAAAAGGGCGACCACGCTCTCCGCGGCTATGACAGCCATTTTTGTGCGTGTTTCGAGCGAAGCCGACGCGATATGCGGCGCGAGCACAACATTCGAACGCCGCAGGCCAGGATGAATTGCCGGCTCTTTTTCAAAAACGTCAAGCGCAGCCCCGGCAATCTTCCCGCTCTCGAGTGCCTCCGCCAGGTCGCCTTCATTCACGACTGGCCCCCGCGCGGTGTTGATTAGAAACGCGGTCCTCTTCATCCGGCCGAATTTCTCGGCGTTGAACAGCCCGCGCGTTTCCGGAAGCAGCGGCGTATGCACGCTGATGAAGTCCGCCTGCGCCAGCAAGGCATGCAGGTCTCGATATTCTGCTCCCAGCTGTTTTTCCGCGTCCGGCGTGGCCCGCACCGCATCGGTATAAATCACCTTCATCTGAAAGCCGCTTGCTCGTCGCGCCATCGCTCTGCCAATGCGGCCGAATCCGACAATCCCGAGCGTCTTCCCCCACACATCCGCCCCAACCAACTGGTCCAAATCCCAGCCCTTCCAGTTCCCCGACCGCGCCAGCGCGTCACCTTCGAGCAGCCTTCTCCCAACGGCCATCAGCAGAGTCCAGGCAAAATCCGCCGTCGTCTCATCCAGGACCCCCGGAGTATTTGTCGCCGCCACGCCGCGCTTGGTGCACGCCGCTACGTCAATATTGTCGAAGCCCACGGCGACATTCGCCGCAATCCTCAGTTTCGGAGCCGCTTGCAGCAATTCATCATTTACTTTTTCGGTCAGCAGGCAGACCAGTGCCTGTTTGTCCTCGACGCGCCGCAGCACTTCCTCGCGCGGAGGGCGCCCGGGCTTTTCCCAATATTCCACTTCGCAGTGTTCCTGGAGAATTTTTCTCGCGGGTTCAAACAACCGGTGTGTCGCTAAAACCTTCGCTGTCGCCATTTCTCCTCATTGCCGCCTGCGGCATTCACACTAACATACCCGCTCTCCATCCATGCAACTTCCTTCATGCAACTTAAAGTTGCGCCTCTTTGAGGATCCTCACTATAGTGCGAGGTGCGCTTCCAAGGCGTTGCTTATGCACTCCGGTCTCCTTCGCGAACTCGAAAAGCTTCTCGGGTCTTCTGCCGTTCTATACCAACCGGAAGAAGTTCTACTTTACGAATACGACGGCTCGGTCGAGAAAGGCCGCCCAGAAGTAGTGGTTTTTCCCACTTCCACAGAAGAGGTCTCGCAAATTGTAAAACTTGCCGCCAAATGTAACGTGGCCATCGTGGGACGTGGCGCTGGCACCGGCCTTTCCGGCGGCGCGCTCGCTCGAACCGGCGGCCTGATGCTCGTTTTCTCGCGGATGAACCGCATCCTCTCGATGGATCCGGAAAATCAGCGTGCCGTCGTCCAGCCTGGTGTCGTCAATTACGATCTCACGCTTGCCGCCGAGCCGCACGGCCTGTACTTTGCGCCCGATCCCTCGAGCCAGAAGTCCTGCACCATCGGCGGCAACGTCGCGGAAAATGCCGGTGGCCCTCACACACTGGCCTACGGCGTCACCACGAACCACGTCACGGCCCTCGAACTCATCCTTCCTGAGGGCGAAATCGTTCGCGTTGGCAGCGCCCAAGGCGATGGGCTGGGGTACGACCTGACGGGCTTGTTCGTCGGCTCCGAAGGCACTCTCGCTCTCGTCACCGAAATTACAGTGAAACTCTCTCGCAAGCCGGAAGCCGTTAAAACTCTTCTGGCCATTTTTGATTCCGTGGACGACGCCGCAGAAACCGTCGTTGACGTTACCGCTCGCGCCATCACTCCGGCAGCCTGCGAAATGCTCGATGGCTGGACGCTGCGCGTCGTGGAAGACTTCGTCCACGCCGGGTTCCCACGTGACAGCGCCGCGGTTCTTCTTCTCGAGGTCGAAGGCCTCTCGGAAGCCGTTGCTGCCCAAGCGATTGCTATCACCGAGGTTTGCAACTTGCACCACGCTCGCGAAGTTCGCCTCGCCCGTGACCACGCCGAGCGCGAGCTCCTCTGGAAAGGCCGCAAGAACGCCTTCGGCGCACTCGGCCGGCTTGCCGCCAGCAATTACGTCCTCGACGGCGTCATCCCTCGCACCAAGCTTCCGCAAGCCCTTCGCCGCATCCGCGAAATCGGCGCGCGCTGCGGATTCGACATCTGCAATATTTTTCATGCGGGAGACGGCAACCTTCATCCGATTGTTCTCTACGACCCCCGCGACAAGGGGCAATTTGGGCGCGCCATGCAAGCATCGGCCGAAATCATTCGCTATTGTGTCGAAGTTGGCGGCGCGCTTACCGGCGAGCACGGCATTGGCATGGAAAAATCGGAATTAATGCCGCTTCTTTTTTCCGACGCTGACTTCGACCTCATGCGCCGCGTTCACGACGCGTTCAACCCCAATTGCTCGCTCAACCCCGGCAAAATCTTCCCGCTCAGCAAAGGCTGCGGCGAAATACGCGTCCGGGCTCATTCCTCCTTTCGTCCGAGCACGACATGATGTTTCTCTCTGTGCCGGTGCGATTCTCTGCGCCTCCGCGTTATAGGTTCTCTTTCTTTTTTCGACTGCGGCTGCCGTTCCATGGCTAGCGTTGCTTCCAAGTTCGTCTCCCGGCTCGAATCGGCTATCGGCGCGTCTCACGTCACTGCCGACCCGGCGGTCCGCTCGCAATATGCGGTAGACGAAGTCATCCCGTCCGCCGTCGCCCAGCCAACTTCCGCTGAGCAGGCCGCCGAAACCGTGCGCTTTGCTGCGCTCGAAAGGCTCGCTCTCATCCCTTCCGGCCATCGCACCAAGCTCGAAATCGGCATGCCTCCCTCCCGTTACGACATCGCTCTCGACATGACCGGTCTCAACCAAATCGCCCACTACGATCCCGGCGATCTCACCGTCAGCGTGGACGCCGGTGCGAATTTCAGCGACCTGACTGCTCCCCTCTACCAGCAAAACCAATTTCTTCCGCTCGCCGTTCCTTTTTATTTCGAATCGACCATCGGCGGCATCATTGCTTCTGGCGTGGACTCCTCTCTTCGACACTCCTACGGCACGGCTCGCGACTTCCTTATCGGCGCGGAATTTGTGGACGGCACGGGCCGGCGGTGCAAGAGCGGCGGGCGTGTCGTCAAAAACGTTACCGGCTACGATCTGCACAAACTTCTCATCGGCTCTCTAGGCACTCTTGCGGTCATCACTCGGCTCAACTTCCGCACGTTTCCGGCAGCGCCATCGGGCTGCGGCTTCGTCTTCTCTTTTCACGGTCACGAAGATGCTCTCGCTTTCAGCAAACTTGTCGAACGCTCTCCGGTTCGAGCCGCGTCAATCGATCTCGTCAGCCCTAAAGTCATGCAACTGTTCCTCGAAGCCGAAAAGAATTCTCCCGAACCGCCAGGCACCGGGCTTCAAGGAAAATTCCCGGCGGATTCCTGGCACCTTTGTGTGAGCGTAGAAGGCATCCCAGGGGTTTGCGAGCGCGCCTCCCGCGAATTCGCTCAGTTTACCGCTTCGTCGACTGCCAAACCCGCGCAGTTCCTCGCCCTTGGCGAATCCGAAGGCGCCGACCTCTGGCACTACATCGGTCAAGCGATTCCGCTTCTTCTCGGGGCTTGTCCCTCCGTCGCAATTCTCAAAATCTCGACTTTGCCCGCTCGCCTCACCCAGCTTCTCCGACGGTTGCACGCCGCGGCCGACCAGGCTTCTCTCGCGCACGCCGTTCTTGCCCGCGCCTGCGGCGTCCTCTACTTTGCCCTGCTCCCGAACTCCGAAGACACCGTGTCCTTGCAGTCCCTCGCTAAAGCTGTCCTAGAAATCTCTTCCCTCTGCACATCCGAAAACGCCTCGAGCGCTATCCCTTGGTGCCCGACCGCCCTCAAGCGCAGCGTCAACATATGGGGGATGCCCCGCCCTGATCTCGGCCTCATGCGCCGCCTCAAATCCGCCTTTGATCCTCAAGACATCTTCGCTCCCGACCGATTGCTTTCTCGGTAAGCACCTCAATCCTCGCCACAGAAGAACCATTCAGCATACCGCCGCTTGGCCGATGCTATCCTTCCAGCGTGCGACTCTGTCCGCATGTGTTTCTTCTGATTACCAGGGAGCGAGCGAAATGTACGGACTAATCGTGAAAATGACGATTGTTCCTGGCAAGCGCGAGGAGATGATTCGCGTTCTCCAGGCGACGGCCGCGGATATGCCGGGCTGCTTCAGTTACGTTGTTGCCAAAGACGCCGCAGACGAAAACGTCCTCTGGGTCACCGAGGTGTGGGACAGCGCCACCAGTCACGACGCTTCGCTATCCATGCCGCAGGTGAAGAAGGCCATCCCTCGGGCGAAGCCCCTTGTTGCGAATTTCGAAAGACTCGCGGTTACAACTCCAGTCTGGGGCCAGGGGCTGCCGTCTGCTCCTTCAGATTGAATCGGGAGGAAAGTACAAGGTCTTTTCCACGGAAAATAATGTGGCTTATTTCGTTTCTCGTAGTTTTTTCAGCCGCTCCACAGCATTCTGGTTTTTCGGGTCCAGTTGCAGCGACTCTTCGTAATTTGCAATCGCCAAGTCCTTTTCTCCTACTTTTGCGTACGCCTCGCCCAGGCTGTCGTACACGTTCGACGATTGCGGGAACTCCTGCACGTTGCGCTGAAACACGGCAATCGCATCCTTTTCATGCCCGGAGTACAACAGTGAATAACCTAGTTGGTTCAAGGACCGTTCGGCCTGATCAGCTGGAAGCTCCCCGGCCTTTCTCATCTCCGCGTAACGATCGAGCGCGGCTTCGACGCCCCGTGCCCTCGCCAGAGTCCCCATCATTGGCAATGGCCCTCCGAACTTATAGTTCCAGGAATACTCTTGTGCTACGCCCCGCAACACATAGTTGGCCAACGTGATTCCATTGTCCGATGCCGCCATAATCGCTACGCCTTTGCCAGTCTCCGAATTCATCGTTAGCAGCGCCTGAAATCCTTCATCTGCGCCGTCGTGCCCGAACTGCCCCGGGTTTTCCTTCTCCACGAAAAACCCGAGTCCCGCTCCATCCATCACCGGGGTCAACATCTGTTCCGTCATCTTCTGCGAGAGCACGCGGTTTGATTTCCCATGTCTTGAATTTGCAATCTCAATCGCGAACCTGGCCAAGTCTGTCGGCGTTGTCCAGAGTCCTGCCGCGGCCATTTCCGGATACACGTGCCAGTTCCCATGCACGGGCTTTCCGTCGCTGTAGGTTCCAATCGCCGTCAGGGCCGCGCGAGCGGCCGGCAACGGCTGCTCGTAGCTGCTGTCCGTCATGCCAATCTTGTCCAGCACCGTTTCGCGCATGAATTCCGGAAACGCTTTCCTCGTTACGTCGATCATCAATTGTTGTTCGATGGTCACTCCGCCACCGGAATAACGCCATAGCGTTCCGGGGACAACATCCACGCGAATCGGCATGGTGTTCGCGGGTTTCTCGCCATTGAAAATCTGTTCTAGCGTCGGTACTTTCTCGTCCACATCGTATCCCGGAAATCCGTGCACCGTGAGCCCGCCGGTGTGCGACATCAGTCGCCGCAGCGTAACCTTCTGTTCCTTCGTAAACTCATTTTCGGGAACCTTCCATGTCTTCAGCTTTACGTTGACATCTTTGTCGAGCGACAGCTTGCCGTGCTCCACGAGGTACAACGCGCCCGTCGCCGCAACGGGCTTGCTTATGGAGCCCGCCTGAAAAAGCGTCTTCGTAGTCACCGGCGCGTTCGAACCCATTCCGATCGTTCCATATCCTTTGGCCCACGCGATTTTGTAATCTTCGATCACCGCGATGCTCAGGGCGGGGACCTTGTACAACTCCATCAACTGCACCAGGCTTAGACGCAGCGGCTCCTTGTCCCCCATCGGAACAACTACTGCGGTCGCTTCGATCTTCCGGATGCGCTCTTCGTGTTCCTGCACGGGCGCAGCCGTATTCGGGCGAACTGAGGCACCCACGGCGGCATTGCTTTGACCGCGGGCTTGTTGGAACCACACGAATGCGAGCGCAACCACAATCACAGCTGCTGTTCCAAGACCCCGCTTCCTGAATGCGAAACTCCAGGAATTTCTCATGAATCCTCCGATGCTGTACGAGTGGAATGGATGCCGGACAAGTTTATTCCCTTGCGACCACCCGGTATAGACTCTGCTCCCCGTGAACCCGTTAGGTCGTCGTCTCGCAAAGTGACCCAGCACGAATTCATGGAATTTTTCCGTGGAACATTCTCCCATCGCACTCCGTATCTTCTTTCGCGACCGCAAATCTGAAGGAAAAGGACTACCTCGATGAAGCGTTTGTCGTCAAAACCCCGGCTGTTTCTGTTTCTGCTCGCGATTTGCGTCCCCAGAAGCTCGGCCCAGGCCGTGCCGTCTCTGGACAGCATCAAATCCCAGGCAGAACTCGACAAGGCCATTGGGGCGCTCGATGCTGCTCTCTTCGATTCCTACAATCGCTGCGACCTCGAAAAGTTTGCTTCCTTCTTTGCGGACGATGTCGAGTTTTATCACGATCAAGGTGGCGTCACCGTCGGCAAAGTGGCACTCACGGACAGCGTGAAGAAAAATATCTGCGGCAAAACGACTCGCGAACTCGTCCCCGGAACGCTGCAAGTCCATTACATGAAGGGATATGGCGCCGTCGAAATGGGTGTCCACCGTTTCCATCATCCGGGCCATGAGGACACCGAAGGTGTAGGTGAAGCCAGCTTCATTCACCTCTGGCAATACAAAGATGGCGCCTGGAAAATCACCCGCGTCATCAGCTACGACCATCACTCCGCCAAAAAATGACGTGTCCTTTCTGAGCAGACCCTCTGCCAGCGGGCCAGCTCGAGTGTTGCAGGCAAGGAAACGGCGCAACCTGTACTTGGCTCCTTTCCACAGAGTATGTGAAGAATAGAGTAAGCCTCTGCAAACAGGCTGTTTAATCTGCCGATAAGGTGCGGCGGCTTCGCGTTCCCAGCTCTCGAAAGTCCCTCGAAAGGAAGGAACCGAATGAAAAAGCTTGCTCTTTTGGCTCTAGGCTTGGCACTCTTTGCAATTCCTTCACGCGCTCAATCTGTCGACGCTTCCATTGGCTATTCCTATTTTCGCCTTGGGAATTCTGGCGGACTCAACCAGAACGGCGTCAGCGGCTCGATCGGCTTCTACCCGATCCGTTTCTTGGGATTGGTCGGCGATTTTGGCGGGTACCACGCTTCTCCTAGCGGCGTGTCCACGAACACGCTCACGTACATGTTTGGGCCGCGGCTGATGCTTCGCAACCCACTCAGGATTAACCCCTTCGTGCAGGCCTTGGCAGGCGGCTCGCGTGTTTCCGTCAGTGGAGTTTCCTCCAACCAATTCGCATTCAGCGTTGGCGGCGGCGTAGACCTTGGTTTGCTTCCCCACATGTATTTGCGTCCACAAGTGGACTACGTCGGTCTCCGCAATTCCGGCCAGACGCTCAACTGTACGCGCGCCTCGATCGGCGTTGCCATCCGTTTCTAACTCGAGCCCAACCGTAGTCCCGAGGGTCGCTATTGGCGGGTCGGATCGTCTTTCCTTCCCGCCTGCTCTTTCCGTGCGTCGTCGGTTGCTACAACCGTTTGCCTTTCAAGAATCTGCGCACGCTCCACGTGCCGTCGCCATGCGAAGCAATGTAGAGGAAGACGACGCATAAGAGCACGGCCAGTTCGCCATGGTTGCGGATCGGCCAGAAACCGTGCGGAGCATGCTGCAAAAAATAGGCCGTGGCCATTTCACCGCTGGCGACAAACGCGGCAATGGCCGTAAATGCCCCCAGCGCAATCAGCACGCCGCCAAAGAATTCGATGATCCCGGCCGCCAGCATCAGGGGCACATGCACCATCTGAGGACTGCCCAGAACCCCAAACAGTTTCTGCGCGCCATGGCAGGCAAACAAAAAGCCGGCCGCCAACCGCATCAGGCTGTAGAGCTGATCCGAGAATCGCTTTAGAAATTGCATAGTTTGGCCTCGCGTTTTTTTATGTCTTGGCTTACGAGGCCAGCAGACTACCGTCACGAAGAGGCCTTCGCAAGGAATTCCAATCGGCGTCCCGGCCATCCCGAACGGTTGCGAACTCAAGGAGCCGTAGGAGGAGCGGGAGCGGTTGGGGATGCACCTGGCGCGGGGGGAGCGGTCGTCGAGGCTGGGGCAGTCGTTGTCTTTGCGGCGGGAGCGGTTTTGTTCTTCTGGTATTTGCGCTTGACCTGCTTTACGTAAGACTGTGTCTCGCGGTAGGGAGGAACATCACCGTATTTTTGCACCTTGTCAGGGCCGGCGTTGTAGGCGGCGAGTGCGAGTGTCAGGTCGTTCTTGTAGAGTTGCAGCAGGTCATGCAAGTAGTGCGTTCCGGCATCAATGTTTTCTTTTGGATCGAAAATGTCTTTCACGCCGAAACGTGACGCGGTTTCTGGGAGCAACTGCATCAAGCCGCGCGCGTTCCTCACGGAAACGGCCTTTGGATTAAAGTTGGATTCCACTTCGATCACACTGCTGATGAGTTCCGCGTCCAGACCGTAGCGGGAAGCGGCCGCCAACACAAATTCGTGATAGGGATGCTGATTGGCGTCCGCCGGAGGTGGCGCCGCGGGCGGCGGGGTTATCGGCGCGAAGACTTCTTCCGGCTCAATCTTCACCACGTCGGTGGTGCTGACATCCATCCAACCGCCTTGCAGTTGAAGCCGGTATTTGTCGCCCATGAGTTGATAGCCGGTGACGTGGAGGCGGAGGCCGTTTTGCAGCACGATGTACTCGGCGCGGGCGGAAGGAGCGGCAAGCAATGCCAGCAGACTGGAGAGGATGGAGAGGGCAGCGACGTGGATTGCTTGACGGAAAAGGACAACCGGAGCCGGTCTTGGCGGCACCGGCAAACTTGCCGGTGCGGTTTTGTCTTTGCCAGGAGCCGACCGGCGAGCACAGCCAGGAGTGGCTGTGCCACCGGCACGTCGACCGAGGCGCCTCAGTTGCATGGAGCGGCCTCGCGCAAAGCAAATTGCTTGATGGCGTGGGCGACGCCGTTTTCGTCGTTGGTGCCGGTTTCGTGCCAGCCATAGGTTTTCAGCTCGGGGACGCCATTGCCCATCACTACGGGAATGCCGGCAAAGGTCAACATTTCCAGGTCGTTGTGATTATCGCCGATGGCCATGACGTCTTCGCGCGCCAGGCCACGCAGGGTGGCCCATTCTGCAAGCGAAGAGCCTTTCGAGCACATTGGGTTGAGCACATCAATCATGGCGAAGTCTCGAGCTTCGTACAGAGTCACAGCCAGAGCGAACTGTTGAGCAAAACCCGCGCCCCGGAGGGCTTGTTCCGCATCGCGCATCGGCGCAACTTTCCCGGAAAGCATCACCTGTATAGGGTTTTCGGTCAAGCAGGTTTCCAAGGGATTCGCGAAGCCGATGAATTGTTTGTTGCGGGAATAGTAGGCGTAGCGCAAGGAATCATCGGGGTCGAGCCGCTCGAGCATCAACTGATTTTCGGCGGGGCGGTCGAAAATTACGGCCGCGCCTTCCCGCCACGGTTTTGTCACTGCGAGGACCTGAGCCGCCACACGTTGCGGAAGAAGGTGGCGCAAGTGTGTGCGGCCGTCATTCGATCGTACCAGGGCGCCGTTATTGACGATCATGGTGAGCGGCGCGTCGAGCTGGCGAGCGACGGGCATGGCGAAGTCGTAGCGGCGGCCGGTGACCAGTGCCACTTCAATACCGCGGCGCGCCGCTTCGGCGATGGCTTGGCGGTTCGCCTCAGAAACCTGCCAGTGGCTGTCCAGCAAGGTGCCGTCTATGTCGAGAGCAATGAGTTTCACCGGCATCTGTCTATTGTAGCGGGAGCGAATCGTTTGCACGTCGGAAAGTTTGGAAGAGGACGCCAGGAGTAAGCGAACCGGACCTCGAAGATCCCTGATTATGCTGTCGCCACACGGCTAGGCTGCAACGACCGGTTCATAGCCGCATCGTACCTGCGTTTCAGCTCGGGTATCAATCGGAAGGCAGGTTCCCATTGTAAAGGTTTATGCGATCCATCGAATGAAGGCGCGCGCTCGGATGCGCTGCGCGCTTCCACCTCCTGCCAGAGCCCTGGCACAACTTTCTGGTAAACAGCGTCACGAAGCGCAAGTCGTTGGTACCGGATGTCTTGTTGGTCCACAAACTGATCACGGAGGAATCGATAGGCTTCCAGTTCGCTGAGCAGAATTACGATTTTACGTTCCGCTTTCTCGGGTTCGAACTCGACGAGATCCGCGATAGCGTTGCGCGCGCTCTCGAGGCCCAGGAACATCATGTAAATCACATTCCGCGCCGCATCATGCCAGGGAGTCGAAGTGGATGCACTATCCGGTCGCGGCTGGGGCTCGGCCGGAGACGGGGACATGTCCATTCGGGCGCGGACGGAATCACGAACTGCTTTCATGTACGTGTAAAACGCGGTGATATTGATGACGACGCGCGCTTCCAACGTTTGCAGGTCTCGCGTATTGCTCTCAAAGACGGGGAAATAATTCTCTTCCGATGTGAAGTGGCGAGCGGGCAATTCAGAATTGCCCGCTGCGTCCCGGCCAGGTGAACCATGCTGGAAGACTTCGATTTGCCGGCGCACGCTGTCCACGACCGTAGCAACGCGGCACAGCGTATCGATTTCGCAGGCAAACAGATCGACGATGCCAAGTCTTGCGCTGCCCGCTTGATAAGCCCACGCAAGGACGGCTCCGAAAACGCCAAGCACCGGAGTGAAAAAGGTCAGAAAGCCGGCTAGAGCCGAAAAATCAACATGAAGGGCACTCCAATCACCATGGGCGATCGATGCGTTTATGATGGACAGCAGAACCCCGGCACCGAAGACCACGATTATGGCAACGAGTGCAAATGCGATGATCAGTCGAAGGTCTGTCACATGTTGCGATACAAATAACCGATCTATGGTGGCCGCCGGATCGCCTGTGCGTAGCATCCGAGCGAGCGGTTCGAGCAACCGCCTCGGCATGTCGTCCGATTGGGGTTTAACCGAACTGCCGGAAACACCATCGACGATGTGCATCGCGCCCCCTCGCGAGGCGGGGTTAGTCAAATTCCGGCTTTTCGTGGTGTTTTCCACGGTTGAAGATCCGCCACTTCGTCGACAGGTAGTGACGGTGAACGGGATTTCGTTTCACGCGAAGTTAAAGCCGTCCATCTTGCAGGCCGCACAGAAAGACGTCTGGCCGCGCGCGGCAAAAGATCGCGCCCACCGATGACGAGCTGACGGAACCTGAAAAATTGGCAGGGAATCACCTGAGGGCCGATAGCTGCGCGTGCGTGGTAGACTGGCAGAGTTATGAGCCTACCGTCGGGAATCGTGTCGATGAGTAGTTCGAACCTGGTGGAGCTGGAATGCTCGGCGTGCGGGAAGAAGTATGACGCCGAGGTGGAGCAACACCTGTGCACTTGCGGGAAGCCGCTGCTGGCGCGGTACGATCTGCGCCACGCCGCGGCTGCGCTCACGCTGCAAACGCTGAAAGATCGGCCGCGAACGCTGTGGAGGTACACCGAGGTGCTGCCAAATGATCCTCCCGTTTCGCTGGGTGAAGGGATGACGCCGCTGGTTCACGCGAAGCGGCTGGGCGCGACGATGCCTTGCGGGGCTTCGTGCCTCGAGAATCTCTACGTCAAAGATGAAGGGCTGAACCCCACGGGATCGTTCAAAGCGCGAGGGATGACGGCGGCAGTGACTCGCGCGAAGAGACTGGGGGCGAAAGCTCTGGCGGCTCCCACCGCGGGAAATGCCGGTGGAGCGCTGGCGGCGTATGCAGCGGCGGCGGGGATTCCCGCCGTAATCGTGATGCCCGCGGATACGCCTTCGGCCAACGTGATGGAGTGCCGGGCGTTTGGCGCGAAAGTCGTGAAGCTGAACGGATTGATTTCAGATTGCGGTAAGTACGTGGCGGAGCACAAGGATCGCGAAGGGTGGTACGACGTTTCCACTCTGAAAGAGCCTTATCGCGTCGAAGGCAAGAAGACCATGGGGTACGAGCTGTGGGAACAATTTGGCGGGAAGCTGCCGGACGTGATTTTTTATCCCACGGGTGGCGGCGTGGGGTTAATCGGAATGTGCAAGGCTTTTGACGAACTGGAGGAGATGGGAAAGACAGGCCGTGAAAGGCCGCGGATGGTGGCGGTGCAGGCGGAAGGCTGCGCCCCGATTGTGAAGGCCTGGGAAGCGCACCAGAGTACGGCGCAATTTTTCCCGAACGCGGCAACGATTGCTTCGGGGCTGCGCGTGCCGGGGCCGTTGGGGGACCAATTGATTCTCCGCATGCTCCGCCAGGCCAACGGAACGGCGATTTCTGTGACCGACAAAGAAATGCTGCACGCGGGAAGGGAACTGGCGAAGCTCGAAGGAGTCTTTGCGGCGCCGGAGGGAGCGGCAACCGTGGTTGCGGCAAGGATCCTGGCAGCGTCGGGATGGATTAAGCCCCACGAGAGTGTGGTGCTGTTCAATACGGGGACGGGGTACAAGTACTCGGAGGCTTGGGAACGGGCGCTGTCGACGGTTTAGAGTTGAAAGCTCACAGCTAACCGCTTACAACCCACAGTCAGAAACTCAAGATTCGAAAACCGCAAGAAGATTCGCTTGTCACGGGTAGAGTTTGGAGGTTCGTGCCGGTGTCCACGCGGCGGCTTTACTATGAGGATTCGTTCCTAAAAGATTTCAACGGGCGCGTGGTCCACTGCGAAGTGTTACCTCCGGACCTGGCGGCGGGGATTACCGGAAGCGCCTGGGGCTTGCTCCTGGATCGCACGGCTTTTTATCCCACTTCGGGCGGGCAGCCGCATGATTTGGGGAAAATCGGCGACGCGAATGTTCTCGACGTGCGCGACGAAGGGGAAGAAATCCTTCACGTTGTCGATCGCCGACCTTCGGATCCGGACGTGGATTGCTGCATCCACTGGCCACGGCGGTTCGATCACATGCAGCAGCACACCGGGCAGCATCTCCTCTCAGCCATGTTTCAAGAGCGCTATGGACGGCCGACGGTTTCGTTCCATCTCGGCGCGGAAGTTTGCACGATTGATTTGCGCGGGCCGGAGCCGACCGAAGAGATTCTGGAGGGAGCGGAGCGGGCGGCGAATCAAGTGGTTTTTGAAAACCGGGCAGTGACGGTTCGTTATGGAACTGCCGACCAGCTGGCTGAGCTGGGCGTGCGGAAAGAAGTCGACCGCGAAGGTATCCTGCGCGCGATCGAGATTGAAGGCGTGGAACTGCAGCCGTGTGGTGGGACGCACGTGAAAAGCACTGGGCAGATCGGCATGGTTTTGACACGGCGGTGCACGAAAATCCGGCAAGACTGGCGTGTGGAGTTTGTGTGCGGGGGACGGGCGGAAAAGGCAGCGCGAAGCGATTTTCAGTTGCTGCGGCAAGCTGCTGAAAAACTGAGCTGCGCACCGGAGGATGTGGTTTCATCCGCCTCGCGTGCGCTGGCGGAGCGCGATGCGAATTTCAAGAAAATCCGCGCGCTGCTGGAACGATTGGCTGGTGTGGAAGCCACGCTTGCGTTGCAGGCTTCTGCAACCGACGGGGAGGGAGTGCGCATCATTACGCGCGTTTTTGAAGACGTAGCGTCGGAATATCTAGGCTTCTTCGGAACGGCCATTACAAAAACGGAGAAGACTTTGGCGCTGCTGGGATTGGCCGCCGGCGGTGATGTGCTTTTTGCTCAACATCCTTCCGTCGGAAAGGATATGAACGCGCTCCTCAAGAAGGTCTTTGAAAAACTGAGCGGCAAAGGCGGGGGAACGCGCGATTTTGCGCGTGGGAAGCTTGGAAACGGTTCGCAAGTGGAGAGCGCGTTGACTTTGGCGAGACAAGAGTTGTCCGGCGTTTAAACCTGCGCTATAACTTGTCCTCAGATCGATTGGGAATAAAGTCTTCAGGGGCTGCCCTGCGATTTCAAACAGATTATGTGGGGGCTAGAGCCCCCGCCTCCTAAAGAGAATTGAGTTGCGGCAGCCAGCCTGCGGGAGGCTGACTGCGCCCGTAGAAAGCGGCCCTAATTGGATGTGAGGAGAGGTGTGGAATGAAGGAAAAAATCACGCGGCGCGACGCTCTGAAATTGGGAACCAGCGCGGCTGTTGGCGCTACGGTTGCGTCCCTGCTTTGTTCTGGTGCGGAAAATATGAGGAGCGAATCGAGCGACGTTTCGAGGTACGATTCGAGCGCGATGGCACCCGCTTCCGAAAATGAAATTTGCTTTACGCGAGCTAAAGATTTGGCCGCCATGATTCGCCAGAAGAAAATATCCTCGCGCGAAGTGATGCAGGCGCACCTGAAGCAAATTGCACGGATCAATCCCAAAGTGAATGCAGTCGTCACGCTGGTTCCGGAAGACCAGTTGATGGCGCAAGCCGTGGCGGCTGATGAAGCGGCGGCGAAAGGGAATTGGCTCGGACCGCTGCATGGAATGCCGGTTGGCGTGAAGGACCTGCATTCCACCAAGGGAATTCGCACGACATTTGGCTCGCCGCTGCACGCGAACGATGTGCCGAATTTCGATAGCCTGGTGGTTGAGCGCGAAAAGAGGGCGGGAGCGATCGTGATTGGCAAGACCAACGTGCCGGAATGGGGGCTTGGGTCGCAGACGTTCAATCCGGTATTTGGGCCGACGATGAATCCTTACGATCTGACGAAGACGTGCGGAGGCAGCACCGGGGGAGGCGCGGTGGCGCTGGCGTGCGGCATGGTGCCGCTGGCTGACGGCAGCGACATGGGCGGGTCGCTCCGGAATCCGCCGAATTTTTGCAATGTGGTTGGACTGCGGCCTTCGCCCGGACGCGCGCCGAATCCGCCGACAACTCTGGGGTGGTTTACGCTGAGCGTGGATGGCCCGGTGGCGCGCAACGTCACCGACTGCGCGTTCTTCTTGAGCGTGCTGGCGGGATTCGACAGGCGGTCGCCGATTTCGATTGACCAGACTGGCGACCAGTTTGCAAAGCCTTTGGGGGAGCGCAATTTCAAGGGCGTGCGCGTGGCGATGTTCAAGGATCTGGGGCTACCCTGGGAGCCTGCCGTCGACGAAGCGGTGAAGGCGCAGCGCAAAGTGTTCGAATCCCTGGGCTGCATCGTCGAAGAGGCGGAACCGGATTTCAGGGATGCGAATGAATGCTTCAACCTTTGGCGGCACTGGTCGGTGGAAGTGGGATTCGGAGACATTCTGGAAGCGCACGCCGACAAGTTGAATGAATACGTGCACTGGCACGTACAGGAAGGGCGCAAGCTGACTGGACCGCAACTCTCGCGGCTGGAAGTGAAACGCACCGAGTTATACCAGCGCATGCGGCAATTCATGGAGAAGTATCAGTTTTTCGTAATGCCGGTGAACCAGGTGTTGCCGTTTGATGTGAAGACGCATTACCCCGCGGAAATTGCCGGCGTGAAAATGGAAAACTATATCGCATGGATGAAATCAGCCTATTACATTTCGACGGTCGGAAATCCGGCGATGAGCGTTCCTTGCGCGTTTTCCGAAGGCGGCTTGCCGATTGGGATTCAGATTGTGGGGAGGCACAACGACGATTGGAGCGTGCTGCAGATGGGTTACGCTTTCGAGCAGGCGACGAAGGTCGGCCAGCGGCGGCCGGCGATTGTTTAAGCTTTTGTCGAAGAAGTCGGCAGGCTAGAAGAAACGAGTGCGAACACGATCAGGAAGGCGGCGAAGATCGAACAGGGTTAGGAAGTCAATGGTCTTGAACTCGCGGTCGATGGCCGGAGGACCGCACAAACGCCCGGAAATATCGAGGTAGGCGCGGAACAGGCGCGGGGGCCGAGGCGGGTTGAGCGTCGCACCATTTGGATGACATTCGTGACCGGGCTTTGGTTTCGTCCGCAAATTCGGCTCGACAAGGTATTTTTCACGCAGCGCTTCATACAGAGCTACGCCTTCGTTTTCGTCCTGGGACGTAACTGAGCTGCACCCAATCAAGTAGCGCGCGCCGCAACTGACTGCGTACCTGGCGATTCCTTTCCAGAGCATGTTAAGAACCGGCGTATTTCGATAGTCCTGATGCACGCACGCGCGGCCAAGCTCGAGGACTTCAGCACGAATGTCTTCGAACGGCGCAAAATCGAAGAGTCCTTCCCCGTAATAGCCCAGGTTTCCCTTTGCGCGATAGCCGGTTTGCATGCGGTAGGTGCCGACCAGCAGGCCGGAACTCGCGTCGGTGACCATTAAGTGGTCGCAGATGAAATCGAATTGGTCGCGGTCGAGACCGGTGCGCACAGAAGTATCCAGGCCCTCGCCTAGTTCACAGTTGAAGACCAAGTAGCGCAGGCGCTGGCAGGCGATCAGGTCGTCGAGGCTTTCCGCCAACCCCACGCGGAACAGAGTAGTGGTGGCGAGCGGGTTCTCGCAGGCGTGTTCCAAGACCGCGGCGCACATGGCCTCAGTTTCGGCCTAAGCAAGTTACAGAAACATTTCTGGAGTGTGAATTGCAGGTTTTCGTGCCGATTGTGGCAACAAAACCGGGAAGGGATTGCTGCCGACAGGTCAGGGCAGGCAGTAAGTGGAAAGGGCCCTGACAGAAAGGGGCTTAGGGAGGACCATGCTGCACACTGTTCCACAGCATTGTGCTTTAAAAGGAAGAAGCTCGTGCTCCCAGAGCGAGCGGTGTCCTTCTCACCTCGGACTGTTATCATTGGGAAGAGGTCAACCGAAACCGTTCAGCCCGAGACCGCTCGGCAAATACGACACGCATGATTCAACTCTCCTCGGCCGGAAAGCATTTCGGCTCCAAGACACTTTTCGAAGGCCTCAACTGGGTTGTAGGGGCAAGAGATCGCGTGGGGCTGGTGGGCGCGAATGGAACGGGCAAATCGACTTTGCTGAAGCTGCTAGCGGGAATGGAGACCCTCGACGAGGGCTCTATCTCCGCCGCTAAAGACACCACCAGCGGGTACCTGCCCCAAGACGGTTTATCTCTTTCCGGCCGAACGGTTCTCGAAGAATGTCTGTCCGTGTTCGGGCATCTGCTTGAGATCGAAAAGGAGATGGAAGAACTCACGCACAAAATGGCGGAGCTCGACCCGAACGGCAAAGAATATCAGAGAGTTACGGACCGCTACCATCGGATCGAAACGGAATTCCAGCGCAGCGACGGATATTCGCTCGAAGCCCAAGTGGGTGCAGTGCTCAACGGGCTGGGTTTTTCACGCCTAGAGGCCCGCCGTCCGGTCGAGGAGTTTTCCGGCGGCTGGCAAATGCGCGTGGGGTTAGCCAAGCTCCTGCTGAGGAAGCCCAATCTGCTCCTGCTCGATGAGCCGACGAATCACCTCGATTTGGAGGCGCGTAATTGGTTGGAGCAATACCTGAACGACTATCCTTTCGCTTTCGTTTTGGTTTCCCACGATCGTTATTTTCTAGACGTGACCGTGAACAAGATCCTGGAGATCTGGAACCGCCGCACCTATTTTTACACGGGCAATTACGACCGCTATCTCCAACAAAAGGCCGAACGACGGGCGCAACTGGAAGCCAGCCAGCGAAACCAGCAGGAGCATATTCATCATCTGGAGACTTTTATCAACCGCTTCCGCTATCAGGCCACCAAGGCTAGACAAGTCCAGGCCCGCATCAAAGAGCTCGAGAAGATCGAAAGGATTGAACTGCCCGAAGAAGA
>DATFSR010000074.1:0-5904 GCA_035262505.1 Candidatus Acidiferrum sp.
GTAGTAGATGGCGGTGGTAACCGCGCTGCCCGAAGAACCGATTTGCGCCGCCTGCTTGTAAGTGTTGCCATTGGAGTCGGTGACGGTGAACACCTGTGAACTAGAAAGACCGCCGCGAATGACCACGGCGATGAAGTTTCCGGCAGTGTTCGGGCTGGCAAAGGCGAGCGTCGAAGTAGTCGTCGTGCCGGCGTCTTTTCCAACGTGCTGGACCAAGGTAATACCAGCGGCCTGCGCCTGCCAGAATCCCCCTCCCAGCAAAAGGAGAAGTAGGACAGCGGACAAGCGGACAATACAGTCGCGAATTGCCGAGGAATTGCGGCGCCAGCTAATCGACATCAGACATCCTCCGAAAAAAAACGTTTTTTCACGCACAGACGGTTTGCGAGCATCAGGCGGCACGCGGCACACCCTATCTCCGGTTACCGGCAAACTCTTCTCTTCGAGAAACATCGGCTCGGTCGGAAATCTTTTAGACCCCACACCACTCAAGTCAGACTGGCCGGAATCCGCTCGGATTGATTGGCCTTCTAAGGCCTTGCCAGTCTCAAAACACGCAATGCTGTTTCAACGGTATTGAGGACAGTACCGGCAAGGAGCGGTGGAGCAATCTCCATTCCAAAGATCCTACAGCGTTAACCCTATGAAAAAGAAAGAGTTAAATATAGGAAGAGGAACGATCAAAAAGATCGTGGGAACTGGCCGGGGAATAGTGAGTATCCCGCTTCCGCTCAAAGTCTTCCTGGTTTTTTGGGGCGATGGTCTAGAACTTCCAGAACTTTCTCGCGGAGTTAGGAATAGACCTTCACTTCCGGGATGGGGACGACGAATTGCCCACCCCATTCCCGGATGTAGGCATTGGTTTTGCTCACTTCGTCCTTCAGGTTCCAAGGCAGAATGAGCAGGTAGTCGGGACGGGTTTCCCGGATGTGTTCGGGGGGATAAATGGGAATCCGCACTCCAGGAAGGAACTTGCCCTGCTTATAAGGACTCCGATCCACAACGTAATCAAGCAGGTCTGTTCGAATGCCGCAGTAATTTAGAAGCGTATTGCCTTTTGCGGCGGCACCGTACGCGGCGATCTTCTTGCCGCTCTGCTTTGCATGAATCAGGAATTCGAGCAGCTTGCGCTTGGTCTCCTTTACTTGTTCGGCAAAGCGCGAATAGGTTTCGAGTTGACCAAACCCCGCGGCTTGTTCGCGCAAGCGTAGTTCAGTGACGCGCGAGCCGACTGGCGTGGAAGAATTCTCGGCATGGCGCGCGAAAATGCGGAGCGAGCCGCCGTGCGTGGGAAGTTCCTGAACATCGAAGAGCGTCAGGCCGTGCGCGGCAAAGATCTTCTCCACGGCGAGGAACGAAAAATAGGAAAAATGTTCATGATAAATCGTGTCGAACTGGTTTTCCTCCATTAAACGAACCAAATGGGGAAATTCCATGGTGATGACGCCCGTGGGCTTCAATAGAATTTTCATGCCGGCGACAAAATTGTTGATATCCGGCACGTGAGCGAGCACATTGTTGCCGAGAAGCAGGTCGGCTTGCTGGCCCTTGGCGACAAGCTCACGAGCGGTATCGCTATTGAAGAATTTCACCAGCGATGGAATGCCCTTTTGAATCGCAACGGCTGCGACATTAGCGGCAGGCTCCACGCCCAGGACGGGAACCTTCTTCTCGACAAAATACTGCAACAGATAGCCGTCGTTACTGGCAATTTCCACGACAAGACTTTTCTCGCTGATCGCGAAACGCTGCACCATCTGGTCCGTGTAAGCTTTGGCGTGAGCAAGCCAACTGTCGGAATAGGAGGCGAAGTAAAGGTAATCGCTGAAAATATTTTCCGGGGCGACGAATTCCTGAAGCTGGACGAGAAAGCATCGGCCGCAGACATAAACGTGGAGCGGATAGAACGGCTCCATGTGATTGAGCTGATCGTGGCTCAGGAAACTTTGAGCCAAGGGCGAAGCACCCAGATCCACGAACGTGTGCTCGAGCGCGGCTCCACAGAATCGGCAACCGGAATGCTTCTTCGGACTCATTCTCTCTCCCGCCAGAATCTCGTTGGTTTGGTCAGCGATTTTTGTCATGAAGTCAGTTACCGTCCGTTTCTAATTAAGCTTGCCGGCCGTCGTGCGCAGAGATGCCATCACCGTCTTCGCGATGCCTTCTCCAGTCAGACCGTGGCGCTCCTGCATGTACTCCTGTGAACCTATGTGAGGAGAAAACGCGGAAGGGAGGCCAATGCGCTTGAAGGGGACTTTGACGCCGTCGGCTTCCGCGAGAACTTCCGCGACCGCGCTGCCAAGCCCACCGAGAACGCTGTGCTCTTCGACGGTGAAAATCGCTTCTGTCTCGCGCGCGGCAGCCAGAACAGCTTCCGCATCGAGCGGTTTCACAGTGTGCATACTGAGCAGCCGAGTTTGAATGCCTTCTTTCGCAAGCAAATCCGCGGCGCGAACCACGTTGAGAAGAATTCCACCAGTAGACATCAGCGTGACGTCCTTCCCTTCGCGCATTCGAATGGCCTTGCCCAGTTCAAATTCGAAGCGAGATTGGTGGACAACTGGCTCGCCGGCTTTGCCCAACCGCAGATAGCAAGGACCTGGATAAGCAATAATTGCGCGCGTTGCGGCGCGAGCTTCGACGGGATCGCCGGGCGCTACGACCACTAGATTCGGCAGCGAGCGCATTACCGCAATGTCTTCGACAGCGTGATGAGTCGCCCCCATCGCGCCATAAGTGAAGCCGCCGCCCACGGAAACGATTTTTACGTTGGCGTTGTGGTAGCAAACATCATTGCGCACGTGCTCAAGGCAGCGCAGGGTAGGGAAATTGGCGATGGAATAGGTGAGAGCAATCTTTCCGCTCAGGGCCATGCCTGCGGCGAGACCCGTCATATTCTGTTCCGCGACTCCGGCGTTAATGAATTGCTTGGGAAGCTGTTCCATGAAGGGTGTGACGACGCCAAAACCCAAGTCACCGACGACAAGGACGATGCGCTCATCCTGTTTAGCTAGCTCGAAAAGCTCTTTGATAAACGCGGTTCTCATGGCTGACCGTCCAACTCGGCCAGGGCCTTCGTCATGTCCTCGCCCATGGGCGCGCGATAGTGCCAAAGGAGCTTGTTCTCCATGTAGCTGACACCCTTGCCCTTAACCGTGTGCGCGACGATACAGCTCGGGCGGCCGGTTTCGAATGGCACTTGCGTGACGGCTTGCTCCACAGCGCTCACATCGTGGCCATCGAGTTCGCGAACGGCCCAGCCAAAGGCGCGCCATTTGTCGGCAAGGGGATCCAAGTCGATTACTTCTCTGACTGCGCCGAGGCTTTGAATCTTGTTGTAGTCGACGAGGACGACGAGATTGTCGAGCTTGTGATGAGGCGCGAAGAGGGCCGCTTCCCACACCGAACCTTCGTCGCATTCCCCATCGCTGATCAGGCAAAAGATGCGGCTGGGGCGGCCGTCGCGCTTGGCGGCAAGAGCCATGCCCGTAGCGACAGGAAGTCCATGGCCGAGGGAGCCAGTGGAAAGCTCGACGCCCGGAACATTCTTGTGCATGACGTGACCAGCCAGGGGTGATCCGTTTTGATAAAAGGTTTCGAGGCGCTCGACAGGGAAATAGCCGCTTTCGGCAAGAACCGCGTAGAGGGCAGAGCAGGCGTGCCCTTTGCTCATGATGAAGCGGTCGCGGTCGGCCCATTGGGGATTCTGAGGATCGTAGCGGAGCGCCCGGCCATAAACAGCAGCCAGCAAATCCGCGGCGGACAACGAACCGCCCACGTGCGAAGCGTTGGCCGTGCCGGTCATGCGAACACAATGTTTGCGAATACGTTTGGCCAGTTTGGCAAGATCGATTTGTGTTGCACTGCTCATGCTGCCTTCTTTCGTTGCCTAAACGAGAGAGTTGAAGAATGATTCATCATTCATGCGGCGCGCGACGGCATCCAGCAGGAGCGCGGCTGGCGCTCCGTCCGCGACGCGATGATCAAAGGTAAGGCTTAAGACGCAAGTGCGGCCCACGGCCAGTTGTCCAACCCGAACGACCGGACGCTCTGCGATTCTACCGATGCCAAGAATCGCCGCTTGCGAGCCGTTAAGAATTGGCGTGAAGCCGTCAATGCCGTGAACGCCGAGATTGCTGATGGTCGCTGTGCCACCCTCGAGATGTGCGGGCTGCAAGCGGCTCGTGAGAGCACGGTCGGCTAAGTCCTTGACTGCGCGGGCAATTTCACTGAACGAGGCAGAATCAGCGTTCCGAACCACCGGAACAATCAAGCCACTAGGAGCTGCCACAGCAAAACCGACATTGATTTCTTTGAACCGAACGATGTGATCGTTTTCGATCGTAGCGTTGAGCTGAGGCCGCTCGCGCAGCGCTGCGGCAAAGAGTTTGATAAACAGCGAATCGAAAGAAGGCGCCTGCCCAAGCTTTTCTGAAAGTGTCCGACGCGCGGCGACCAAAGTGTCGGCACTGATTTCGCGGGTGAGCGTCGTAGAAGCCGCAGTGGATAAAGTTGTACGCAGGCGGTCGGCCAAAGAGCGACGAAGGCCCGCGAGCGGAATGCGCTCGGCCGCAACGCTATCAGCGGCGGGCGTCGGCATTTGAGCTGCAGTTACAGGTTTTGAGGCCAGCGACAGAATGTCGGCTTCGACGATGCGGCCGCCGGGGCCAGTTCCCTTCACCTGCTGAAGATTGATTCCGTGTTGCGCGGCCAGCTTCTTCGCGAGAGGGCTGGCGCGGAGAGGCCCAGCGGAAAGCGCATGCGATTTTGGAGCTGATGCCGTTTCCAGGGGTGGCGCGCTTTGCGAAACGCCAGTAGTGCCTTCAGCACCTGCTGGCGCGGATTCCCCATTGCGCAAGATGTAGCCCATGAGAGCTTCCACACGAAGACTCGTCCCGATGGTTGCTACGGGATGCAGAATTCCCTCTTCAGGAGCGGGAATCTCGAAGGTCGCCTTTTCTGTAGTGATTTCGGCAACAGGGTCGCCCATGGCAACCCGCGTGCCGCTGGGGCGCAACCACGCGGTCAGAACGCCTTCTTCGGTGTACATTCCCATGCTGGGCATGACAATCGCTCGGGCCACGCGACTCAGGCTCCAGTCCCAAAGAGTTCGTGCACCGCGGCAATGACTTGCGCCGGACCAGGCGTGTAATGAGCCTCAAGAACAGCGGAGAAAGGAACGGGTGTGTCGGGAGCGGTGACGGTTTTAATCGGGGCGTCGAGATTGTCAAACCCTTTCTCGGCGACGCGCGCGGCGATGTCGCGAGCCACAGAACAGACGGGTGTATCTTCGTCCACAACTACCAGGCGTCGCGTGCGAGAAACGGACTCGAGAATCGTATCTTCGTCGAGGGGTGAAAGCGTCAGGACGTCAACGACTTCGGCGTTGATACCTTCGGCTGCGAGCGATTCGGCAACTTCGCTGCAAATGTGAGTCATGCGACCAATGCCGCAGAGAGTGACGTCGCGTCCGCGGCGCACAATTTCCGCCCGCCCAATCGGCACAGTATAGAGTTCTTCAGGAACTGGGCCTTTGGCGCGCAGGCCAAGGAATTTGTGTTCAAGGATGATTACCGGGCCATTGTCGCGGATGGCGGAAACGGTCAAACCCTTGGCGTTGTACGCCGTGGAAGGAACAACGACTTTGAGACCAGGAATATGGGCCAAGACAGCATATAGCGTTTGCGAGTGTTGCGCGCCTGCCCCTCCGCCGTACGTTCGTTTGTCGCCGCCCCGCGTACCGTACGCCGTTCGAATCACCAACGGCAGGTCCACTTGGCCGCCCATCATGTAATGCATTTTGGCGGCCTGGTTCATGATCTGGTCGTAGCAACAACCAATCAGATCCACAAACATGATCTCGACAATCGGACGCAAGCCGGACATCGCGGCGCCAACGCCCGC
>DATFSR010000075.1:0-21989 GCA_035262505.1 Candidatus Acidiferrum sp.
TATGATGCTCGCAGTGATATTGGAACTACCCTCCAAACCGTACAACGAAATTCTAAAAGGCATTCGTATCTGCAACGAAAAACGGCGCTCCAGTCAGCCGCTTGGGCAAAAAAGTGCCGGCTGCATCTTCAAAAACCCTCCGGGCGCGTCCGCCGGCCGCATGATTGACGAATTGGGACTCAAGGGTCTGTCGGTCGGCGACGCCCGCATAAGCGACCGTCACGCCAATTTTTTTGTGAACGCAGGTCGCGCTTCCGCCAAAGACATGTTGACGCTAATTGCCGACGTCCGCCAGCGTGTCCAGAAAGCCTACGGCGTGGCCTTGGAAAACGAGGTGGTCGTTTGGAACGCCTGAAGCCCATTCAGCGGAACGCCACCGCGGCTTCGGAAGCAGCGGAGCGTTACCGGCCGGAGCTGGTCACCGACGAAGAGCCGCGCTACTTGCGCCGCCAAAAGCCCGTCGAGATCCGCCGCAAAAAGTTGAGCGGTCGTAGCTGGACGTTCTACCGCCGAATCCTGGTTTTCACGGCCACGGGCGCGGTCTTAACGGTTGGCGCTTACTATGGAGCGCAATTTCTTCTGTATTCGCCGTCGATGCTTTTGCTAAAGCCCGAGCAGATTGAACTTACAGGCAATCGCGTCGTCACTCGAGAAGCGGTGCTGAGACCTTTCGCGCAAGACCGCAATCGCAGCGTCTTGCAAATTCCGCTAGACGCGCGCCGCAGCCAGCTCGAGCAAATTCCCTGGGTTGAGTCCGCCTCGGTACACCGCATTCTTCCCAATCGCATTCGCATCGAACTTACGGAACGCACGCCTGTAGCCTTCGCCCGCAACGGCAATGAAGTGGAGCTGATTGATCCTCACGGCGTGATCCTCGAACGTCCCCAAGACACGGATTATCAATTTCCAGTCGTCACAGGAGTCTCGGACGACCTGCCTCGCGAGCAACGCGAAAAGCGGATGCAGTTGTTTCAGGAATTTATGAAGGACATCGAACTCGTGCGCGGAGGCGCGTCGCAGGCTGTCAGCGAAGTGGACCTCTCGATTCCTAAAGATCTGCGGGTGGTCCTGACGGGACTCGCCAGCCCCACCGACGCGCAAGCCGTCACCGTCCATTTCGGCTCAAGCGATTTTTCCGGCAAGTTCAAGATGCTGGTGGACAACTTTTCTCAATGGCAGGCCCATACCGGCCGGGTGCAATCCATTGATTTGCAGTACACGCGGCAAGTGGTCGTGAATCCCGACACCAGCGCGGGCACGATAGCCGCAAGAAAATCGAACCAGTAGCACCGGCTTTGGCTTGCGCGGCATTTGCCAAGTTCAGAACCTAGAAGCTGGCGCTAGGGAAAAAGAAGGTTTCTGGGGGGGGGCGGCGGATTGGCGAAGAAAGACAAATACCTGGTTGGGCTCGACATAGGCAGCACAAAAACCTCTATTCTCATCGCCGAAATCGAAGGCGAAATCGTAAAGTTCTTGTCTCTTGGCGCGGCCGAATCCAAGGGTTTGCGCAAAGGACTCATCGTTAATCTCGATTCCACGGTCAGTTCCATCCGGCGCGCCGCCGAAGAAGCCGAAGGCGTTGCCAACGTACCCGTTGAAGAAGCGCTCATCGGCGTCGCTGGTCATCACGTGCGCGGGGTGAATAGCCGCGGCGGCATCACGCTCGGTCAGCGGTCGCGTGACATCGAACGCGAAGACGTACGCCGCGCCGTGGATGCCGCGCGCAGCATTTCGCTTCCCGAAGACCGCGAAGTTCTACATGTTCTTCCCCACGAATTCATCGTGGACCTGCAGGACAACATTCGCGATCCCATCGGCATGGTCGGCCAGCGTCTGGTCGCCAACGTTTACGTCGTCACTTCTTCCATCGCGGCGTCGCAGAATCTCGTCACTGCCGCAAATAAGGCGGGAATCCTCATCAGCGACACGGTGCTCGAGCCGCTCGCTTCCGCCGAAGCCTGCCTCATGCAGGACGAGCGAGACCTGGGCTGCTGCCTGCTCGACATTGGCGGCGGGACGACCGAAATCATCGCCTATGGCGGCGGTGTGGTTCGCCATATCGGCGTTGTCCCCATTGGCGGCGACCATTTCACCAACGACCTTGCGGTAGGCTTGCGCACACCCATTCCCGAAGCCGAGCGCATCAAGCGCGGCCACGGCTGGGCGGCTTCGGCGTTCCTCAGGGACAATGGCGCCCTCGAAATCGCCAGCGTTGGTGACCGTCCGCCTCGCCAAATCTTCCCCCACATGCTGACCGATATTATCGAGCCTCGCGCCATGGAATTGCTCTCGCTCATTCGCGACGACCTCCAGCGCGCCGGCCTCGACGGCCAGATGCCCGCCGGATTTGTTCTCGCGGGCGGCGGCGCGCGCTTGCGCGGCCTCGATGACCTCATCGAGCACTCGTTCCATTTGCCTGTGCGCATCGCGGAGCCTAAAGGTCTGGCGGACCTCCCGGAACAAGTAGCTCAACCGGAGTACGCCACGGTTGTGGGACTGGTGTTGTCCGGTGCGAAGGCGCGCCGTTCCGGCCCGCAACGGTCCGGGACACTGGTATCCAAATTGAAAGCCATGTTCGCGGGTGTCTCGTGACCCTGCCCACCGGGCGCGGCGAACGTGAAGGAGGCCGACAAAACATGACGGGAAAAGATGCGGGAATTCGCATGAGCTTCAGCGAAGAATTGCAGCCGGCAAAAATCAAAGTCATTGGCGTGGGCGGGGGCGGATGCAACGCGGTCAACCGCATGATTCGCGCAAAGCTGGAAGGCGTTGAATTCATCGCCGCGAACACCGACTTGCAGGCGCTAAAGCTTTCGCAGGCACCGGCGAAATTGCAGCTCGGCGCGAAGCTCACCAAGGGACTCGGCGCGGGCGCCAATCCCGAGGTTGGCCGCAAAGCCGCCCTGGAAGACACGGACAAAATCATCGAACAGCTCGAAGGCGCGGACATGATTTTCATCACCTCCGGCCTCGGCGGCGGAACCGGCAGCGGCGCTGCCCCGGTGGTCGCTTCGCTCGCGAGCGAACTCGGCGCGCTCAGCGTCGCCGTGGTCACCAAACCTTTCGTGTTTGAAGGCAAGCGCCGCATGATGCAGGCCGAGCAAGCGCTTCAGGAATTGATCGGTGCTGTGGACACGGTCATCGTCATTCCCAACGAGCGGCTGATGGACACCGTCGAGCGCGGTACCAGCTTCTTCGACGCGTTCCGCATCGCCGACGACATTCTTCGCCAGGCGGTGCAAGGCATCTCCGACATCATCACCGTCCCCGGGATCATCAATCGCGACTTTGCCGACGTGAAAGCCATCATGCACGGCCAGGGCTACGCGGTGATGGGCACGGCGGTTGGCACAGGCACAAATCGCGCGATTGACGCCGCGAACCGCGCCATCGCCAGCCCGCTTCTCGAAGACAATTCCATCCAGGGCGCGCAGGGCATCCTCATCAATGTTTCCGGGAGCTCCAGTCTGACGCTACACGAGGTTCACGAGGCTTCTACGGTCATCCAGAAAGCTGCGCACGAAAACGCGAACATTATTTTTGGCGCCGTGCAGGATGACTCGATGAAGGACTCCGTCAAGATCACCGTGATTGCCGCGGGCTTCAAGGACGCCAACAAGAAAAACGCGCTGCCGAAGCAGTCGTTCCTGCCAAAAACCTGGAAAGCGGGGCGCGAAATCATGGAGCAGCCCATGCAGCCCGCGAACGTGGTGCATCAGGTACAGCAAGACGCTCGCGAAGTCAGCCAGGAAGTTCCCGCTGCGGACGATTTGGATGTCCCGACGTTCCTCCGCCGCCAAGCCCAGAAGGCCTGACCATTTTGTAGCGCCGGCTTCCCGCCGGCGGCTTCTTTCTTTTTGGCTAGCCGGCCTTGCTTTCCCTAAAAGCGGGGGTGTTGGCCTGTCGAGCGGGAGGGTGCGGCCTTGGTAGGGGCGGGTCTTCGGAGCCGTACTTTTTTCTTCCTCCTCGAATTCGTCGCCTAATTCCCACTCCGTAACCCCGTTCGCCGCGAGGTTACCCTCGGCGGCGAAGTAATCGGTTGACTCGCTGCAGGCCTTCGCGGGCCTCGGTCAGACCGAAAACCATCGTAAATACAAAATAAAGCACGCCATAGGGCCCCAGCACAAAGACCGCATGAAAAATCTGCCTGAATTGCGCTGGCACGTGCTGCAGCGTCGAACGAACGGCCAGGAAGTGGTGAATCCCGAAACCCGCCGCCGCGGCCATCAATGCCGCCGCCCACAGACTCAGGAGATACGCCGGCGGCGCTCCGGAAGCCCCGATTCTGCGGTTCAGCGTGCGTCGAAGGAGCACAAATTCCAACCACGAGGCAATCCCGGCGGAGATGGTCAGTCCGACGACTCCCCAACGAGGTTCGACGCCCAGTGCGGGCGGCAAGGGCACCGCAAAAAGGTAGCCGAGAATTGTGGTCAGCACGACGCGCACCACGGCGTACCGAAGCGGCGTGCGTGTATCTCGCAGTGCGTAGTAGGTCGAGGAATACAAGCGACCAAACGTTGAGGCCACCAGGCCCACGCTCGAGCCGGCAAGAATGCCCCAAACATACATCGTGTCCGCGCGCTGGAATTTCCCGGTCTGGTAGATGGCTCCTACAATCACGTCACCCAGGACAAGAAACCCGGCGACCGAGGGTACGACAAAGAAAGCAATGCGCCGCAAACCGGAATTGAGCCGGAGACGCAGCGTCTCAGCGACAACGCTTTGTTCGCCGAGAGTACCGGACATTACCGGCAGCTCTGCCGCGGAGATGGACATCCCAAACAAACTCACCGGAAGCGTGTAGAGGGTCTGTGCGTAGGAAAGCGCTGCGACGGCTCCGGTTGGCAGAAGGCTAGCGAGAAGCGCGTCAATGTATGCGCTGATTTGCAGCACGCCGCGTCCGACAAAAACGGGGATGAAATTTCGCACTACGATAGCGACATTTCCATGAGGATCGGCGATGGACAGATGAAGGCCTTGAAGCAGGCGCAGCACGGCGGGCAATTGCACGCCTACTTGAAGCACGCTGCCCGCCACCGATCCCCAAGCTAGGATGACCGCCAGTTGGTTCTGCGTATGATTGCGCCCAAACCACCACAAAGTAGTGATCATGGCCCCGTTCCAGATAACCGGCGCCACGTAAGGAAGAAAAAAGCGGTGATGGCTGTTGAGAATGCCGAGGCACCAGGCGGAGAAGACCAATAAGCCCGCGCCGGGAAAAAGAATGCGCACAATCTGAATGGTCAATTCGCGCTTTTCTCCCGAAAAACCGGGTGCGATGACCTCAATAAGAAAAGGAGTTGCGAGCACGCCGATGAGAACGAGCAAGGAAATGGTCAACGCCAGGAGTGCCGCTACCGCGCCGGCGGTACGGCGGGCCTCTTCCTCTTCTTTGTGCGCGAGCAAGCTTGCGTAAACGGGAATAAAAGAAGCCGAGAGAACGCCTTCGCCGAAAAGATTTTGCAGAAAATTGGGAATGCGGAAAGCCGCGCGGAACGCGTCCGCGGCAGCTGAGTTGCCAAAGAAGTGAGCAAAAACTCGGTCGCGGATCAGACCGAAGATCCGGCTCAGAAAGATTCCCGCCGCTACGAGAAAGGCAAAGCGGCCGGAAGTTCCAGGATGTGTGTTTTTCTGTCCAGAGCGAGTCACGAGCGACGGGAACCGAGTGTCCAAGAATTTCAAAAGATTCGATTAGAAATGCTGCACGCCGAAATGTCAATTTCCACAACAACGCGTGGTCGGCAATGAAGCACTCCTGGTTTGCGCCCGAACAAAGGCCATGTCGTCAGCCTGGGGATTCTTCCATTTGTCGCTTACTGCAAATGGTGAACGGCCAACGGCTGACGGCTAAGCATCTTCATGCCCCTTGAGCGCCACCGCCAACCTGCGGACTTCGGCTTCAAAGGTGGCGAAGTCGAGAGTCGGGTAGGGGAGGACGGAGCCGAGGCCGGCGTGATATTCGGCAGCGCCGGTCTTCTGCACAACTTGGGCAATGGTGGAGGCGGTGATGCCGGCTCCGGGGACAATAATGATGCGGTCTGGTTGCCGCGGGCTTCCGACCCTGGAGACGCGGCCCCGCGCGGCGGCGCCGAGTTCGGCAAGCTTTGCGGCTCCTTGCAGAGCGGTTTTCGCCCCAGCCGACGTGAGGATTCTTGCGGCGCCGGTTTGGATCACTGCTTCGAGTGCCCGCGCAAAGTCCGGCACTTCGTCAAACGCGCGGTGGAATGTCACCGGCAAAGGCCGCACGAGATCCACAAGTTTTCGCGTTCGCGCCATGTCGATGCAACGACTTTTTTTCAAAGCGCCGAGCACAACGCCATCCATGCCGCATTCGGTGGCGACGGCAATGGAGCGTGCCATCTCGGCGAACTCGGCGTCCGAGTAGACAAAATCTCCCGCGCGCGGACGGACCATGGAGTAAATGGGGATGTGAACACGATTGCGGACGCTGCGGAGCAGTTCGCGGCTCGGCGTGAGTCCGCCGACGGACAGGTCGGCGCAGAGCTCGATGCGGTCAGCGCCGCCGCGCTCGGCGGCGGCGGCTTTCTCGATGCTATCCACGCTGATTTCGAGAAGGTATTTTCGCGTCATTGGCTAGAGAGTGCGAAGGGGATTGAGGTGCGTGAGCGGGGCTTGCGCCCAGTTCCAGAGGATGCCGAGGAGGGAGGCGAGGTTCCAGCCCCAGAGAAACAGCCGCATCTCGTTGGGAAGATACTTGCGATCCCGCCAGAGTAGCGTGGCGTCCAGAACAAACCAGACGGCCCCGAGTGCGAGGAATCCGGCGACCATCCAATCGTGGAAATAGAACCACACCAGCGTCGTTTCGATTGCGAGAAAGACGGTAATCAAAAGTTTTGCCGGCACTCGTCCGATCACCGTGGCCGTGGTTTGCCTGCGGCTCAATTTATCCGGCTCGATGTCCATGACTTCGCCGAAGACGTGCGAATGCATGGCAAAGAGCGCGCCGAACAGGAACGTTTGCCAGGGAAGTTGCGGCGCATTGTTGAGCCAACTGCTCAGCACAAACACGAGCAAGTAGCTTGCCTGGATCGCCACGTCGAAGGGCGGATGGCCTTTCCAGCCGAAGCGCGGCGCGTTGTAGACACCGACCGCCAGGAGCAGAATGGCGTACCACCACAAAATGCGCGGCCCCACGAGCCAATAGAACGCGAGGAGGAAGGGAAGTTGCGCGACGGCGATTTGCCATTTCAACGCGTCGAGCTGCCCGCGGGCTCCGCGCGAACCAAACAGGTAGGTTCCTTTGCGCGGATTCAGCTGATCGGCTTCGGCATCGGCGAGGTCGTTGACCCCATAGAGCAGTACTCCCAGGGGGAAGAGAATGAAAACAAGTCCGAGCCACAGACGACCTGAATGAAAAAAGTCCGCGCGACCAAGCGGCAGAAGATAAAACAGCGCGGTGGTGCTCCAAAGGCCTGGCCGAGACACTTGGATGAGAAATTTCAGGTCGGCAACCAGTCTTCGCTGGTTTGTCAAAGTTTCGACTGCCGCGTTTGCTTCTGTCATTGGCCTAAGCCTCTCCGCCGGCGCGATTCGGAAGATGCTCCTTCGGCCTGCAGCTGTGGTAGGCTACGCACCGAAGAAGTCAGGATTGTACCCGGATTCGCATCCGCGTTTGGGTCCACGTTCCCAAAATCTTCCGCAAGGAGGCCCGCTCATGAACATTCGGTTCGGCAAGATTCTTCCTGCGATTCTCGTGACTGCCTTTCTGATGTCTTGCGCCCCGGCTTATCACCAGCCGGACGAACGTTACGTATTTGTGGCCTTCAACACAAGCTTGCCGTACTGGCAGGAAGCGGCATCGGGATTGGAAGATTCGGCGAAACAATTGGGCGTCAAAGCCGAGCTGACGGGACCGGCGAGTTTCTCCACGAACGAAGAAGTCACCGCGTTTCAGCAAGCCGTGGGGCAAAAACCGGCAGGGATTTTGCTTTCGGCATCGAATCCGGAAGCCTTTCGAGATGGCATTAATTCCGCGATCGCGCAGGGCATCCCTGTGATTTGCGTCGATGCGGATTCGCCGGAGTCGAAGCGCATCACCTTTGTGGGTACAGACAACTTCCGCGCCGGACAGGAGAGCGGGAAGCGCATGGGCGAGTTGTTGAAGGGCAAAGGCAACGTAGTGATCATTACCATTCCGGCGCAATACAATCTTGGCGAGCGCGTTCGCGGTGTGGAAGACGCGCTTAAGAAGTATCCGGGAATCAAGATCACCAAAACGCTCGACGACAAAGGCGATTCGCGCAACGCCTACGACGAGGTTTCAGCGCTGCTCCAGGGCAAGGACAAACCCGACGGCATCATTGGACTCGAGGCCTCGGGAGGGGAAGGTGCGGCCGATGCGCTGCACCGCGTGGACCTGGACGGCAAGATTCCCATCGTGGCGTTTGACAAGGATCCAGAGACGCTGGACTGGATTCAGCGCGGGGCCATTACCGCGACTGTCGTTCAGAAGCCGTATGTGATGGCCTACTACGGACTAAAGTTCTTGGACGACCTCCATCACAATGCGGTGCACGACTTCAAGGATTGGAGGACGGCACCGGCTTCACCGATGCCGGCTTGGGTCGACACGGGAACGGCGGTTATCGATAAGAATAATCTTGCGGCGTTTCGCGACGCGATGGCGAGCCACTCAAAGCCGCCAATCTGAGGAGAGTTCTTTGTTATAAGTTGTTCGTTCTAAGTTCGAGAAGAAGAGAATTTGTTCCCGGATCGTGGGCGGCGCGACGCGAGATTCCGGAGCATTCTTGTTCGGCAGGCGCCGGCGTGCCATCGGATGAGGGTCTGCGAAGATACGCCGCCTGGCTTAGGCTAAGCCCAATGAGGCAAACGCCGTAATTGAGGCGACGCCCAACCCGACGCCGAGGACCATTCCCGCAAGAACGTCGCTTAGGAAATGCATGCCCAGTACGATGCGCGAAACCGCAATGTTCAGCGCCAGGAACAGGAGCACGCCTTCGAGAGACGGATAGAAGTAGCTGATGACCAGCGCGATGGAAAAGGCCGTCATGGTATGGCCCGAGGGAAACGAGAACTTGTCGGGCGGAAGGATTTTCGACCAGCAATGCGGCTCGATCTGGCAGGGGCGCTGCCGCTGGCTCAAGTGCTTCAGCGCCTTGAACACAAAAATTCCAAAGATGGCGGCGGCCCCGGCAGCGCTGACTGCCGCAAACCGTTGCGGACCGCCGAAGCCGAGGAGCAAGAAGCCCAGCGCGTACCAAATCCAGCCGTCACCCAGGCGGGTCACGGTGATGGTCCAGATACGGACCCAGCGAGGCGCGCGCCACCGGTTCATCCGCTGCATCACCCGGTGATCGCGGCGCTCGATGCGTGTCCAGAGACTGCGTGCCACTGCCATTTTGTTACCTCGAACCGAAAAATTGCACGGGTCTGATGACCCGCCAACTACAAGATTGTGACTACCTCAACACCATACCCGGAAACAGACAAGCACTCTCAGTAAGAAGGATGCAGAAATAGGCAAACAGGATTTCTCGCATCCGAAGGATGCAAGAGATTGCCGCCTGGAGAACTGCATCAGACCTTTGAGAGCGTTGTTTCATGGACCGCCTGGAGCCGCTTCAATTTGCCAAATTTGCCTCGAAACCGGGATCGATGTCCCAAAGCATCCGTTTCCTGGCTCCGCCGTTTTCGATGGCCGCAGTCCATTTCTTGCAAAAGCGAATTTCGTTTAGCCAGTGGCCAGCGGAGAAAACGGGCACTAACGGAACGATGGGAGCAAATACGGACGTCCATCGCTTGTCCAAAAAAAGCGATCCAATGATGGTGAAAACGTCGGCAGTGATTCTGCCGAAGCTGCCGTGGTTTCCCGCCACGCGGCCCATGCCGTTGCGCAGTCCAGAAAAAAATTCGTCGGCGTTTCTGGCTCCCGGAACTTCGGTGTAAGTGAGTCCGACGCCAGCAAGGGCATGGGCATCGCTGCCCGCGACTGCGATTTTGCCGAGACGCTTAGCCAGGTGCGCCGCGGATTCATTGCTCTTCCGCCACATCTGGCCGTTGCGAGCCTCGTAAGCGGGAACATAGGACTCGAACCACGCGAAATCTTCGGCCTCGCGGCGGCCGGTGAGTCCTGAAAAAACGTGATTGACGCTGAAGAAGAGTTTGCGCTCGGTCAGGTACATCAGGAGGGAAATGAAATCTTTGGCGCGGCGCTGGATGTCGACATGGTCGCGCTCGGTGATGTTGTAGACGCCAATGTGCGCTTCGGTGCCGCTGGGCATGCGTACGGTCACTTCCTCGCTGAGAAAAAAGTCCTGATGGGAACGCAGGCCTTCCGACCCTGCAACCGAGTCATGGTCGGTGATGGTAATAGCCGTCATCCCCCGACGCTTCAGGAGGTCGTAAATTTCAAGGGGCTCGCTGTAGCACTCCTGGCACAAGTGCTTGAGCCCGGCGAGGTTGAACATTCCGGAAGCTTTCGAATGCACATGGAGGTCGCAACGCATGCAGCAATTGTCGGATTTGAATATGAACAACCTGTGAAGAGGGAGCAAAATCTGCGTGAATGTGTCCATGGAACTCATTGAGCACAAAAAGGTTACAGTCTTATCCACATGGCATGTGGAGTGCTCCACTCCTTAGCCACAGCTTTGTGGCACAATCTCATCAATGAAGAGGATCTTGATCGTCTACCATGACGCAGGGGGAGGACATCGCAACGCAGCCGTCGCTTTACAAACGGTAATTTCCGAGCAACCACGCGATTGGCAGGTGGAACTGGTTCAGTTTCAAGACATTGCGGACCAGCTCGACGTTCTCCGGAAGCTGACGGGGATTCGCATCCAACAGCAGTACAACACTCTTTTGCAAAATGGCTGGACTTTGGGCAGCAGGTATCTCCTGCGCGTCCTGCAAACGACGATTCGGCTGTATCACAAGAAGCTGGTGAATTCTCTCGAGAAGGTTTGGCGCGCGAAACCGGCGGACCTGCTTGTTTCGGTGATTCCTCATTTCAACCGGCAGATTAGCGAGAGCTGGGCGCGTGTGAATTCGGGGCGGCCTTTCGTGACCATCATTACAGACCTCGCGGATTTTCCGCCGCGTTTTTGGATTGAACCAATCCGGGAACAATATATCGTTGCGGGCACGGAAAAGGCTGCCGAGCAGGCGCGCGCGATGGGCCATGATTCGGCCCATATCTTTCAGACATCGGGGATGATCGTGCGCCCGGACTTTTACGCTGTGGACAATTCGGATCCTGGCGAATTGCGGCAGCAAATGGGTTTACGGAATGATCGTACGACCGCGATGGTTCTCTTCGGCGGGCATGGCTCGAAAGTGATGCTGGACATCGCCGAGCGTTTGGAGGCGGAAGACCTGCCAGTGCAACTGATTCTGATTTGCGGGCGGAACGAGGCGCTGGCGGCGAAACTGCGCTCGCGGAAGTGGAAAATGCCGGTGCACGTTGTGGGATTTACAAAAGAGGTGCATCGCCTGATGCGTGCGGCGGATTTTCTGGTCGGCAAGCCCGGGCCAGGAAGCATCGCGGAAGCCATGATCCGGCGGTTGCCCGTACTGATCGAATGCAATGCGTGGACGCTTCCGCAAGAACGCTACAACGCGGAATGGGTAAAAGAGAAAAACGTCGGCATTGTGCTGCAAAGCTTCAAGGATGTGGTTCGTGGAGTGAGGCAAATGCTCGAGCCTTCTAGGCTTGCAGAGTTTCGCAACAACGTCGCCGACCAGAATAATCGCGCCATCTTCGAAATTCCTGAAATTTTCGCAGAATTACTTGGCGAGCCGGCGCAGAGCACATTGCGGAGTGCAGAATTTGCGCCTGCCTCCACCTACACAGACTGACCTTTGCTCTCAGGCGTCCGCGCCTGCCGTTCGCCGGTTTTTTAGGGTTGACCGGTTACCAGTGGCCAACAACTCGTTCGTGCCGGTTACCTAGATGCATCGGCATTTTGCCGTACGGCCCTAGGCAACTCAGCAGCGTCAACTAGTGCTTCTCGGTTGCGTTGGAGGCGCTGACCTGCCTTTGCGCCGTGCGAAAGGCGTCGAAATCGGCCCAGATGTGCTGGATAGTCTTGTCGTCCAAGATTTTGGTAACCGGCGGGTTGTTTTTTGAGGAATAAATCTCGAGTTTCACTTCACCGCAGTCCGGACTCACAGCCTCGGGCCCATACGCGTACACGCCTTTATAGGTAGAGTCTTCCATTCTGACCGCCCGATTCTGAATCGAAACCGTCACTGGAACTCTACCCGGGTGAATCGGCTCCACCTCCTTGCCACCGCAAAACAGCTTCATCTTCTGGAAGTCGGCCTTGAACTTGAGTTTCGCGGCTGCGTTCACATTGAACGACCGGCCTAGCGCGGAGCCGAAACTCTCTTTAGGCTGCGGAGCGACGTAAATCGTGAGAACTGAGGGATGCGCACCGGCTTCCTCTTCCCACGCTTTTGGAGCATCCGAATCATGTTGGTTTTCGTTCTCGGAGGTGTTTTGTTGCTTCTTGTTGCGTTGCTTCTGCGTGCGCTCCGCCCGCAGCCGGCGTTCTTCCAGTTCGCGATAATCAAACGGCGGCGTGGAAAGGGCGATGTTGAAATCCCCCGCGGACAGATAGTAGGGCCGTGGATCGAATTTTTCTGACCGCAATGCGCTCTTGAGTCCCTCGATCGGATACGGCGTCAACGGCTCTACGGGAAGAAGCGTGCCGGATGGCGGGGGGCCCGCCGCTTTGGCGCGATTCTGCTCCAGCAATCGAAGCGCCTCCTCGACACGCACGATCCCGGACACGCCCCCGCCTCCGTCGGTCGCGAACGTAGTCAGTCCAATCACCTGGCCGGCTCCATTAAATAGCGGACCGCCCGAACTGCCTGGACTGATGCGAATATCCGAGATGATGGTGTGCGCCTCGACCTTGCTGACAATTCCGGTGGTGATGATTTTGTCCAGGCTCAGGGGGCTGCCAATAGTGAATACGCGTTCGCCCTCTTGTACAGGCGCTCCCTCCTTTCCGTGGGAGAGCGGCGCCACGGCAGCATTCGGGAAGGCCGCCATGTTCACCCAAAGGAGCGCGACATCTTTTTCAGGATCAGAAGCAACCAGTTTGGCAGCAAGCTTGTGCTCGCGGTCAAATTGCACGGCGAGGTATTCGGAGTCACTTACCACGTGCTGGTTGGTCAGAACCAGCCCCTTGGCGTCAGCGAAAAACCCGGTGCCGTGACCGGAGTCGCTCTTCACCGTAACGACGGTGTTTTTCAGGCGCTTGAAGAGTTCTGTAAGGTCAGCCGGCCCTTTCGACGACGAGGCAGGTGGAAGCGAAAGCTCTTGAATTTTGGCGTTGTCGTTAGTCAGGTCGACATTTTGCTCGGCACCGGAAAGCGTGATGCGTACATCCCAGCTGAACCGCTTGCCACCCAGTTCCGCGGGCTTGGCTGATGTAAGAGTGTACTTGCCTGGGGGAAGCTGTGTTTCGACGCTGCCATCCAGAGCAGTCTTGACCTCTACGGCCTGCGCAGCGCCCTTGAGGTACACCACGAAAAAGGGGACTGGCTTTTGATTGAGGTCCTGGTCAACCAGGATCACGCGGACACGCACCTTAACTGAGTTGGGCGAGGCCCAAACGGGCAGAGCCGGTACACACGATACGCACAGAGCCACAGCGAGGAGGATGCGATTCATGGGGTGCCTTTCGCGGGCGCAATGTTGGATTGACCTAACGATTGTGAAGGGGCGCTCGGAGGGACACAACAAGAAGCGGGCGCCTGCAAACCGAATTAGTCACTTGGTCAAAGGTACAGGCGAGGAGAAGTCGAGTGCCGACTACAGGCGGGCGTGCTCGGTGCGACCCGGATGCGCGAAGCGCGGGCCGGCGTGGGAATCGCGTGCAGGCGTATGCATGTGCGGTTTCGCGCAACGCGTCGCCCACCAGCGGGACGCGTATTTCTTGGACTCGCACATTTTCACGCAGCCTCCGCGCACTTTGGATTCTGCGCAATGGCAATAGCAGCCGCCGGTTGTGGCGGGGCGGAGCAGAGACGGCGTGTCCGCGAGAAGCGGCAACACGCTTGCGAGGAAGCAAAGTGCGGAGGCGAGAAGCCGGACGGAAAGCTTGGAGCGCAAGAGTGTTCCAGCGCGAGAAATTCGCATGCCCCATTTTGCGCCAGGCTTTTGAAAAAAACCGATAGCTCAGGGCGATTGTGAGTTCTGTAACCCGGGTTCTGGAACTGAGGTCGTGAGTAGACGCCCAGCTAGCGGTGTGGTTTGGCGGATCGCTTTACAATCCCGAAGTGGGTTCCGATTTCAATCTAGAATCCGATTTGGAGCGGTACTAGGGAATCCTAACTGATACATAATAATGTACTTAGTTAGTTTTTCTGCCTCGTTTTAAGTTGGCCATTCGCAACCCCATGTATGCGGCGCTCTCATTCACGCTTGCGGCGTTGGACTGGGATTGGGAAACTGGGCCGGGCTGGCCGCTCTTGTCGGCGTGATGGGAAGTGCCTACGCCCGCATCCGCGTCGAGCATCCGCGCTCGTCGAAGTGCTCAGAGCGCCCTACAAAGAATATCGCCAACGCACCGCCCGCATTAATGCCCTTCGTGTTCTAGCCAAGCTGGCCTCCCGCGAGCGTGGCGCTCGCTATAAATCGAAGCTCTCGGCGGCCAGCTTAGACCTTTGATTGCCCAAAACCCTCCGTCTCGTCACCTGTAAGTCATTGCGCTGTCGCGCCTGATGGAGCGACATTCAGCTTGCCCAGGCAGGAAGAACTGAAAAAGCAATGCGAGATTGAGTGCTCGCGGCCCAAGCCAGAATAATGCCGCGGCACATTCTTAGGGCTTGCTGCCTGAAACCACCGGTAGTTCTACGAAGCTGGTCTGATTTGGAGCGTGGTAAATGCGCTGGGTGGCTTTGCGATAGTCGGTAGGCTTGGCCCAGAAAATACTTGGCACGAACGTTTGTGGGTTGCGGTCGTAAAGAGGGAACCAGCTCGACTGGATTTGCACCATGATGCGGTGTCCTGGCAGGAAAACGTGATTCGCGGTGGGAAGATTGAATTTGTATAGTAACGGTTTGTCGGGAGCGATGGGTTTCGGAGTTTCCAGGCTTTCACGATAGCGGCCGCGAAAGATGTCGGCGGAAACCATTAGTTGATAGCCGCCGATTTCCTCTTGACCGGCGACCTCGTCGGGGTAGACGTCAATTAGTTTGACGACCCAATCGGAATCCGTGCCGCTGGTGGACGCGACCAGATTCGCGATGGGCTGCCCGCTGATTCTTACAGGCCCGCGCAGCTCATCGGAAACAAAGGCCAAGACATCAGGGCGGCCGGAAGCTTCGCGCTGATCGTCCACGAGCCATTGCGACCAGGTGAACCGGCCACTGTAGCCCACAGGCTGGTTGGGACGCGCGCGGAAGGGCACAGGCTTGGCGGGGTCCGAACTGTACTCGTCGAAGCCCGCGTCGCTCGTCTTCGGCGCTGCAAAATTTAGCTTCAAGCCCGCGGATAAGTACAGCGGCGTTGCGTGGATCGCGCAGCCGCTTGGGCATCCCGCCGGCCAGGCTGGCAAACGCTCCCACTTGTTTGCGCCGGTTTCAAAGGCGTTCACCGGGGCGACATCGGCTTTCGGTGCGCCGTCCTTCAGGTATTGCGCGAGGAATGGAGCGAGAATTTCTTTGCGGAAGTACAGGCCGGTATCGCTCGAGAACTTCACTACTCCGAGCGAGCTGGCGTCTTCGATTTCCTGGCCGTGATGCCACGGGCCCATAACGAGAAACACTTTGTCGTTGTTCGTATCCTTAGGCTTGATGGCCTTGTAGACGGCAATGGCGCCGTAGATATCCTCCTGGTCCCATAAGCTGTGGACCAGCATGGTCGGAACCCTCAGCGGTTCTTTGGCAAGAATTTTGTCCATCGCTTGTTCTTGCCAGAACAAGTCGTAGCTGGGATGTTCGAGGATTTTGCGCCAGAAGCCGACTTGTTCCAGGCCATGAATGCGCCCAAACTCGCCGGCGGAACCCGCCGCCATGTATTCGTCGTAGTCGTCGAAGTGGCTGACCCACCATTTCGCTTTGTTGTCGCGTGTAGCTTCCTGTTCATAGATGTAAGGCATGTTTTGCTGGCGAAAAGCGCCATTGTGGAACCAGTCGTCGCCCATCCAGCCGTCCACCATGGGATTCATGGGAACGGAAACTTTCAGCGCGGGGTGAGGATTGACAAGCGCCATTAGGGGCAGAAAACCGTCATACGAAATGCCAAGAATCCCGACCTTGCCGTTGCTCTCGGGAAGATTTTTCACGAGCCAGTCGATGGTGTCGTACGTGTCGGTCGAATGGTCTACAGGAGTGGGGTTCAACGGGCCGTGGAGAGGCCGGTTCATGACGTAATCGCCATCGGAGTCGTACTTGCCGCGAACGTCCTGCACCACCCGAATGTAGCCGCCTTCGACGATGACTTCGTTGGCGTTGTCGTAGCCCCAAAGGATGGGGCCTAGATGAGCGCTCGCCGCGTGGGAAGTAAGGTTCGTCGCGCTGTACGGAGTGCGGGTGAGCAAGATGGGCGCGTTCTTTGCGCCTTTTGGGACGAGGATGACGGTGTGCAGCTTGACACCGTCGCGCATGGGAATCATGACGTCGCGGCGCGTGTAATCCCAAGTACTGTCGGCCACTCTAAGTTGCGCGGGCGTTTCGTTCGTAAGCGTGGACTGGGCCGATTGCGGTGAAGAACTCTGCCCCGCCGTGCCTGCCGCCGCGAGAAATGCAGCGCCGACATTGGCCATCAGAATGAATGTGCAGCGGCGAAACGCTGGTGTCATGGCATCCTCATGGGAACGAGAGTGAATCTGGCGACCGCTCGCGGCGGAACAGGCCGCGAGCGCGGGCATTGTAGTTTGCAGGATTAGCGCCGGGCAAGAGGGGATTCGTACAAAGGACGGCTCGGTTTTCGGAAGAGATCAATGCGGCTTTCGGTTTCTAGTCCAGAAGGTTGCAGATGTGTGTCCGCCAGTACGATTAGTCGAGGCGGCGGGCGACGGCGATGCGGGCCTGGCCGAGGGCGTGGGCTACTTGCGTTTCGCGCAGTCGCGAGGCGTCGTATTCGAATGAAAGTTGCTTCCTCGAATCGTCGAGGCGGAAGCGGCGCAAGCCATAGGTGTTTGCAAATTCGCCGAGATGACGCAACTGATCGTCGCTCAGCGGCGATTGCAGTTCGTATGTAACTTCCACGAGTGTCATGGGGGGATTATACCAGCGACGCGCTCAATCTCGATGAATTCGGATGTAACCGGAAATCATCTAATATAGCGAGATGTCTGAACTACCCACGAACGCGAACCCGGCTGGGACGAGCCTGCCCATTTTGTCCGGGCCGCCGAAAGCCAAAGACCCGGTGTGTGGAATGGCGGTGGACCCGGCGAAGGCCGCGGCAAAAGTCGAGCACGGCGGAAAGACCTATTATTTCTGCTCGAAGCGATGCGCAGAACGTTTTGCGCAAGACCCGCAGAAGTTTCTTGCAGCTCCCGGAACGTCGGGAATGGAACATGCTCAAGGACACACGCATGGTCATGCTCCGGCGCAAGCTCCCAAACACAGTGGGATGCAGCATGCGCCAACACCTGCTGGGCCCGAGCCGGCTCCCGCCTCGAGGGCCCAGGGTGTGCGCTACACCTGCCCGATGCATCCAGAAGTGGTGCAGATAGGCCCCGGCACCTGCCCCATTTGCGGGATGGCCCTCGAGCCGATGGATGTATTCGCGGAGGTCGAGGCTGATCCTGAGTATGACTCGATGCGGCGGCGGTTTTGGGTGAGCGCGGCGTTGTCGCTTCCGCTGCTGGTTCTCTCGATGTTTGGCGACGCGCTCGGCTTGAGGGTGGCACATAGCGTTCGTAATTTGATCGAATTTGTCCTGGCCACGCCAGTGGTGCTGTGGGGAGGCTGGCCGTTTTTCGAGCGTTTCTGGGTGTCGCTCGTCAACCGCAGTCCGAACATGTTTACGCTGATTGGTTTGGGAACCGGCGCGGCGTATGTCGACAGCGTTGTTGCGACATTTTTCCCGCGGGTTTTTCCTGCTTCCTTGGGTGGAAGGGACGACGCGGCCCCGGTTTATTTCGAAGCGGCGGCGGTCATTACTGCACTCGTTTTGCTTGGGCAGGTTTTGGAATTGCGCGCAAGACAGCAAACGAGTGGAGCAATTCGCGCACTGCTGAATCTCACACCGCAACAAGCGCATTTGCTGGCGGCGGACGGCGGTGAAAAAGATGTGGCGCTCGAGCAAGTGAAGCGCGGCGACCGTCTGCGCGTGCGTCCGGGCGAGCGCGTGCCGGTTGACGGCTTGATTCGCGAAGGTGCGAGCGCGGTGGATGAATCGATGGTCAGCGGGGAGCCGATGCCGGTCGAAAAGGTTGCAGGCGACAGCGTTACGGGCGGAACGCTGAATACGAGCGGCAGTTTTGCGATGGAAGCGCAGCGCGTGGGAAGCGAGACCGTGCTTGCGCAAATCGTGAAGCTTGTAAGCGAAGCACAGCGCAGCCGCGCGCCGATGCAGCGCCTTGCGGACCACGTGGCCTCCTACTTTGTGCCTGCGGTGGTGCTCGTGGCGACGCTGGCGTTTTGCGGTTGGCTTTTCTTTGGCCCAGAACCGCGGTTTGCCCACGCGCTTGTTGCCGCGGTATCGGTTCTGATTATTGCGTGTCCTTGCGCGCTCGGCCTGGCGACGCCGATGTCCATCATGGTGGCCGTGGGCCGCGGGGCCCATGTGGGCGTCCTCGTACGCAATGCGGAGGCTCTCGAAATTCTTGCCAAGGTGGACACTCTAGTCGTTGACAAAACCGGAACGCTCACAGAAGGCAAACCCGTGGTGGCGGAGGTGACCGTCTTCGAGGGCGGCGGATTCACGAAAGATGGATTGCATTGTCTTGCTGCGAGTGTGGAGAGTCCCAGCGAGCATCCGCTGGCTCGAGCAATTGTAAATTCGGCAAAGGAAAAGGGCCTCGAGCTAGCCGACGTTTCCGAATTTCGTGCCACCCCCGGCGGCGGCGTAGAAGGACGAGTGCTTGGAGACAAGGTGCTCGTGGGAACAGCGAAGTTCCTTGTAGAAAAGGGAGTCACCTCGGCAAGCGGCGAGAAAATGTCTGCGGGGTTGGGGGTGGACGGAACTTTTGCGGCAACTTTTGTGTTTGTGGCGGTGAATGAAAGGATCGCCGGCGCGATCGTGTTGGCGGATTTGATGAAGGCCTCGGTGCCGGAAGCGATTAAAACGCTACAGAATGAAGGAGTGCGAATTGTCATTCTCACTGGGGACCGCAAAGAGGCTGCGAAGATGATTGCCGACAAGTTGGGGATTGCGGAAGTCAAAGCAGAAGTTTTACCTGAGGAAAAAAGCAAAGTCGTCAAAGATATGAAGAGTGAAGGTCGCATCGTGGCCATGGCGGGCGATGGGATCAACGATGCTCCGGCGCTTGCTGCGGCGGACGTTGGCATTGCTATGGGTACGGGAACCGACGTCGCCATTGAAAATGCGGGGATTACGCTGCTCAAAGGTGATTTGCGCGGAATCGGGCGTGCACGAAAGCTCAGCCGCGCGACAATTCGCAACATTAAGCAGAATCTTGCTTGGGCGTTTCTTTACAATGTGATCGGAGTGCCCATTGCTGCCGGGGTGTTCTATCCGCTGGTTGGCTGGCTCCTCAGTCCCATGCTGGCCAGCGCGGCCATGAGCCTCAGTTCCGTTTCCGTGATTGCCAACGCTCTTCGCTTGCGGAAGGCCTCGCTTTGAGGCAGCCGAGGGTTGTTTTTTTCGTAATTCACCGCCGGCAAAAAAAACCGTAGGCTAGTTTGCGTTATATAGTAGCTTGCGGCTTCTCCTACCAAATCGGCCATTCGCAGCCTGACCGAACGCCCGCTCTGTCGTCTATAAAACGAGGGAACTTTTCCCGGGGTCTTTCGTACTTGTTTACGAAAGCCCTGTAGCCGCACGCAGAACGTGCTTGGAACAGCGGGGGTCTTGTATGTCGAGCAATGGCAACGGTTTACCCAATGGCTTGAATGACAAGCAGAGCAAGAAACGCCGCCGCCGGATTATCTGGGCGGCGGTGGCGGCGCTGCTTTTGGGAGGCGGCGGCTACGGAGTGAAAGCGGCGCTCAGCCCGAATCACACTATCGATCCTTCCAAGCTGGCGTCCGTGGAGCGCGGCGATTTGGCGCGCGTCGTGGTGGCTACAGGAAAAATCCAGCCCCTTTCCAAGGTGGAAGTGAAATCCAAAGCCAGCGGCATTGTGAAGAAGCTTTATGTGGATTATGGCGACCGCGTGAAGCAAGGGCAGGTGCTGGCGGATCTTGACAAGGTGCAGCTGGAAGCCGCCGCGCGCGCGTCTGAAGCCAATCTCCAGGCCGCCGAAGCTGCTTTGCAATCTGCGAAGGCTACGCTCGAACGCAACAAAGTGGATGCGGAAGGGCCAGACGTGCCTTTCTTGAAACTGAACATGGAGCGCGCCGAGACGATGTACAAAGACGGCGTGATGTCCAAGAGTTTGGTGGAGGACGCGGAGAAAAATTATCAGCTTGCCCTCAACAAGCAGGTCAGCGCGCAGAGGAATCTCGCGGTTTCGCAGGCGGAGATTGCCAAGTGCGAAGCGCAAGTCGCGCAAGCGAAAGCTTCGCTGGAGAACGCGCAAGAGGATCTTCGCAACTCCACGATCGTCAGCCCGATTGATGGGCTAGTGCTTTCGCGAGACGTGAACGTCGGGGATGCGGTCAGCTCGATTCTTGTGCTGGGCTCTCAAGCGACCTTGATCCTGACGTTAGGCGACGTCAGCGAAGTCTATGTGCAGGGCAAAGTGGATGAGGCGGACATTGGCAAGGTTTATTTGGACCAGCCGGCGCGCATTGTTGTGGAATCATTCAAGGACAAGAAGTTTACGGGCAAGGTCACAAAGATTTCTCCGCTGGGCAAAGAGAAAGACAATGTGACGACGTTCGAAGTGCGCGTTTCCATTTCCAATCCGGGCGGCGAGCTGAAAGCCAATATGAGCGCCAATGCTGAAATTCTGCTCGAAGAAAAGAAAAACGTACTGATGATTCCCGAAGCGGCGATGATTTACGACAAAGACCGCAAAGCCTCGGTGGAGCTCCCTGACGCCAAGGGCGAAAACGGCAAGAAAAAACTCAGCGTGAAACTGGGCATTTCAAACGGCGTGAAGACGGAAATCCTCGAAGGCCTTAGCGAAAAGCAGCAAGTGATTCTGCAATAGCACTTCCGGCCGGGCGAAGCGCCATGAATTTCACCGACCTATTGCGGGATACGCTGGCTACGCTGTGGGCGCACAAACGCCGCACCATGCTGACGATGTTCGGCATCGCTTGGGGAATCATTTCGATCACCATCATGGTTGCGGCGGGCGAAGGGCTCGGCGACGGCATCCAGAAAAATCAGGAGACATTTGGCAAGGACGTGATGATTGTTTTCGCCGGACGTACGAGTATGCAAGCGGGCGGGATGCGTTCCGGGCGCCAAGTTCGATGGCTCGAAGACGACTACATTCAGGTCGCGAAGGAAGCTCCGGCATGCAAATACGTGATGCCCGAGCTTGGCAATAGCGTGGAAGTCCGCAGCCTTTTCAACAGCGGAACGATTCAAGTGGCTGGGGCCCTTCCGCCGTTTTCGGAAATCCGCAGCGTGGCGACGGCGCAGGGCCGCTTCTACAACGACGAAGACAACGCGGAGGCGCGCAACGTGGCGTTCCTCGGCAGTGATACGAAGAAGCAACTCTTTGCTGAACGCGATGCCATAGGCCAGAGCGTCTGGATGAACGGTATTCCTTATGTCGTCATCGGCGTGATGAAGGCGAAGGACCAAAACTCCAGCTACGATGGGTTCGACACGCGCAAGATTTTCATTCCATTCAACTCCATGAGGCGCGATTTTCCGAATAAACCCCCTGCGGTAGAGCACAGCGTCGACCGATTGCTCGTAGCTCCCTGGTCGCTTGAGACGCACATTGACTGCGTAC
>DATFSR010000076.1:0-5209 GCA_035262505.1 Candidatus Acidiferrum sp.
CGATTGCGCCAATAGACTGCGTGGGCTGGGCATCAAAAATCGGACTCCACGTGCGCCCGAAATCATCCGACTTCCATACTCCGCCGTTCACCGCGCCCATATAAAAAACATTGGGCTGGCTGGGCACGCCACAGGCCGCGCGCGTGCGTCCGCCGCGCGTGGGACCAATCATGCGCCAGCGCATCTCCTGGTAAGTGGATTCAGGAATCTGCTGCGCCACCGCGTAGTTTGCAACCACGGCGCAAAACGCAACCATCGCAAACGCGAAACGGAAAACCAAACGAGTCACGGCAGCCTCCACAGGGACATAAAATTTGTTAGCGGCACAGCATAAATCAAACAGGGGAGGAGATGGAGCGAAACTGCGGTGAAGCCTCTTGCCCCTTTGGTACTACGAATCACCCCTTCGCCTCAAAGGATTGCTTGCCGTCCGGCGAATCCGGTGTTAGTCTGCGGGCCTGGCGCTGGGAGTGGGGGGTAGCCTTTTCTTGGCGCCGGAAGCGAGAAGACCTCGTTTTCTCGCGGGGCAGTTCTTACCAGCAGGGATTGCACCTCACATCTGAACCATTGATTGCAGAGGAGGAAGACATATGAAGAAGCTGCTAGGTGCTCTGACGCTCGCAACGTTCCTGTGTGTTTCCGGCGCGGCCTACGCGCAGGATGCCGCAAAGCAGGACGCTCCGAAGGAAGACACCGCCAAGGACAAGAAAAAAGACGCCAAGATGAAGAAGGAAAAGAAGTCGAAAAAGGAAAAGAAGGAAGGCGACGAGAAGAAGGCAGACGACAAGAAGCCCAGCTAACGGGCTTTTTTTTACGTCGTGGTTCCGGGCAGCCGCCGCGCCATTCAGCGTATCGGCTGCCCAACTTGTTTCTGGGAACGCAAAGAGTATGCTTGAGCGCGCACGGCAATAACTGAGGAGGAGAAATGACCCGGATACGATTCGCGTTGACCCTACTGGTGATGGCGCTCTTAGCGATGCTGGCGACGAACGCACTGGCGCAACAAGCAGCGGCACCGAACTCTGCTCAGGAAGTGGCAAAGCTCACGCCCGTAACGAATCCCGTAAGCGCCGCGGTGAAGGCCCAACTGCCGCGCTTCTCAAAGAATATGGTCGCCGCCGCGGAAGCCATGCCCGCGGATAAATTCACTTTCAAGCCCACGCCGGACATGAACACCTTCGCGCACCTGGTGATGCACATTGCGCAATCGAATAACGGCTTGTGCTCGAAAATTTCCGACACTCCCGCGCCCGAAGCAAAGCTCGCGGACACCGATCCCAAGGACAAGCTGGTGGCGGGCTTGAAAGCTTCTTTCGACTATTGCGCTTCAGCGCTCGACAAAGTGGATGACTCCAAGCTCGGCGACCAGATGATGCTCTTCGGCAATCGGCCGTTCTCCCGCGCCGCCGTCCTCATCATCCTGAGTGACGATTGGTATGACCACTACGGCGCGCAAGCCACGTATTTGCGGCTGAACGGCATCCTGCCGCCATCGGCCCAGCCGAGAAAAGACTAGGCGCGCCCGCCCGGTCCGAAGCAGGTTCCGCTTAAAACTCGGTTTTTTAGAAGTGAAGGCCCAGTTCCGCCGTGTACGCTCGCGGAGTCACGAAGTGCGTTCCACTGAACGTTGATAGGAAGTTGTAGACCGCTACTTTGTTGGTCAGATTGATGGCCGTGAGGCGCAGACTCCACCGGTAGCGGCGGTCGGGGTCGCGGCTGAGCCCATAGAACAGGTTGTCATCGCCCACGCTCAAGTCAAACAGGTTACGTGGTTTGACGCGCGTGGGGTTGCGGTCCACATCAAATGTGGGCCCTGCAATGTTGAGCATTGTCGAGCCGGTCTTCACGGGACTCGCGCCGCAGATGGTGCCCGCGCCAACGGCAAGGGGCGTGGAAAGCGTAGCCGCGTGCATCACGCCGCCGGCGTCCACGCAGAACAGTCCGATGGCCGTCTGCTGGTCCGCGTCCAGAAAGCTGGAAGCATCGGCGAAATTATCGAGCGCCGGATTGCTGGCCACCAAGCCGCTGTCGTACCGCCAGTTGAACCCGATCCAAGGCAGATTTTTATAGGGTTGATATTGAAAATGGGTCGTCTGGTTGAACGCCTGATCGTGGTCAATGCGAAACACTTCTCCCCCCGTGATCGACGCCCCCAAGCCACCAATCTGCGGCGGGAAATACCGCGCCCGTACGTGAGCTAGAACGGCCAACGCCGTAAACCCGTGAAAATTGGGCACGCTTACACGAACCGAAGGTCCGTCAATCCTGGAGTTCTTCCAGGCAATCGGAAAGAAAATCGGCGTGTTGCCAAAGGTGCTGAAGTCGTAGGCATTGTGGGTGTACTTCCACAAATAATCCGCGTCCACGACCGCGTACTTCCGAATGGCCTGCTGAAATCCGGCATTGAATTGGTTGCGCTGGCCGGATTTCAGCGGCTCTTGCAAGCTGGCGCCGCCGATGACGGCAACGACGACGGGATTGCTTGCTCCCAAACTTGAGAGAATCAGGTTTTCATTGAATGGACTCTCGAGGATGCGCGAATAGGAAACGCGAAGCACGGAGTTCGTCTTCTTGACATGGTAGGCAACGCCCACGCGCGGCTCTGGCTGCCAGTCGTGGACGATTCCCCGATATAGGTCGAAGCGCGCACCCAGATTGAAGGCCCAGTTGCCCACGGAAACCGTGTCCTGAAGGTATCCCGCGAATTCCTTCACGTCCGTATGGCCGCGGAACGGGAACAGGCTCGTCTGCGTGCTCGCGCAGCGGTCCTGCGTTTGTGCTGCAGCAGTCAGCAAAGGCCGTGTGAGGTCGAAGCATCCAAGCTCTGGATTGAACGCGGGGACGGTGGCCCTCGCATCCGCGCCATCGTTCGGCTCCAAAGCCCCGGCGCAATCGCCCTGAAACGTTGGCGCTGTGCCTGTGAAGGGACTGGCGTCGGAAACATTCAGGCAAACCGCGTTGAACGCGGGGTCGGTGACTCCGAAGTTGAAATTCTCGGTTAGGAAGGTGTGCTGGAATGTTGCGCCCACCTTGATATTGTGGATCCCCTTCACGTAGCTAAAGTCGGTGCGCAGTCCTGCGTTCGTCAATTTCCGATCCTGATTCAGCGTCGCGGAAGAGCCGCCAGGGATAAGGCCAGTCCCGTCCGCGAAAACATTTCCGCTCGGGTAGTAATGGAAATGGTCGTGGCGCACGAAGGCTCCCAAAGTGAACAGCGTAGTCGTACTGATCAAGCGGGTCCATACCGGCGCGAGGTTGAAGGTGTTGATTTGCGCGCGCTGGTCTTGCGCGGGCAAGGGCGCGCCGGTCAGCGGATCGGTCGCCGCCGGGTTAAACCGTCCATTCAAGTTGTCTCTGGTATTCGGTGTCTGAAACCACGAACGCGTGTACTGAAAATTGGTGTGAATCGAATCCGCGCCCGTAACGCTGTAATCCACACGGTCAAACAAGTTCTCTTCATTCCCCTGGTCATGAATCGCGTGAAGTTCCGGCGGATCGAGGAAGCGGCTGGTGTTCAGCCCGTTTGCCGCAATGAAATTGCCCCATTTCTGTCCGCCGTAGGCAAACCGAAAACCTCCGACCACCGAACCAAAGCTGCCATAGGAGGAGTACACCTCACCGGTGGGTTTGCTCACACCCAATCCGGATCGCGTCGTGACCTTGATGACCAGGCTCGTCTTGTCTCCATATTCCGCCGGCGGACCTCCCGAGACAGTTTCGAGCGACTGGATCGAATCGAGCGGGATCTGGTTCGAGAAGACTTTGCTTTGCTGGTCCGTAATGGGCTGGCCGTCCACGTTGAACGAGTTCTCCGCGTGGTCGCCGAGGCCATGAAACAAGCCGTTGGAATCGGCCACCACTCCAGGCGTGGCCAGCGTTACGAGCGAACTCACCGAAGAGGATTGGCTTTCGAGCGGCAGCCTGTCGGTTAACGACGTGTCCACATCGGTATGGAAGCTCGGATCCTTCTCGACCAGGTCCTCGGCGTTCGCTTCCACCTTAACGGTTGCTTCCGCCGCGCCGACTTTCAAGCCAATCGACAGACCCATGGGCACCGTGGACCGCACGTCCACATCCTGTGAGTACACGGCGAATCCAGCGGCGCTCACCGTTAAGTGGTAAGGATTGAAGGGAATGTTTTCGATCCGGAAGCTTCCCTCGCTCCCGGTAGTTGCCTGCCGCTGGAACCCGGTGACAGGATTCGTGATTTCTACCGTCGCGCCAACAACCACGGCGCCCGAAGGATCCTTCACCACGCCTTCCAGCGAGCCGGAATTTCCTAGCTGCGCTAAAGCCGGCAACGACCGAAAAAACAAAACCATTCCTAAAGCCAAAACCGCGTAAATGCTCAAACGCTTCATCTTTGTCTCCATCCCTTCGAGGTATGTGTCGGTAGTGGATAGAAACCGCCTGGATATTTGGCGGCTGCACCGAGGCTCGTATCAACAAGCCGGTGTCTACGGGAGCAATTCAGATGGAGTTTCTTTTGCCTTACGCGGATGGAGGGGCGCGAGAAGGAGAATCGTGGAAAAAAAGCTCTTCATGCAGCGACGAAAGAAAGGGTTGAACGTATCCCGTCGCCGCGAAAGGCGCATGAAGCAAAAGGATTCCCGCCTGCGGAGCAGGAGCGACATGTGCAGCTTGGCAGACCTGGCAGGTAGCTTCACCCTGCCCATTCGCGTGCAAATGGGATGCGGCCTGACAAACGAAGACAACCAACAGCACCGCCAAGCTAAGAGCTAGCAGCTTGGGCAGACGTCCTGTTGTTTTTGGCCGGTCGACCATCTTCGCTTCTAGAGTACCTCAAGCCTACGTTGGACGGCATTTGTGTTCCGTGGTGAGCAATACTTCACTCATCACTACACCTGCAAAACGTCACCTTCCCGCGCCACGACTTCGTACAACACCGGATTGACGAAAAACCCAAGGAACAGCCGCGAAATCAACCCTGCGACCACCACGATCGCGAAAGGCTTTTGCGTGTCGCTCCCGACGCCCGTGGAAAGCGCGGCGGGCAGCAACCCGAGACACGCTACGAGCGCCGTCATCATGATGGGTCGCAACCGCAATAGCGAAGCGTCCAGCGTGGCTTCCCGAATGCCCCGGCCCTCGAGACGCAGCTTGTTGATATAGCTCACCAGAATGACCGCGGTCTCCACGGATACGCCGAGCAGCGCAAGCAACCCCAAAATGCTGGAAACGCTTAACG
>DATFSR010000077.1:0-65942 GCA_035262505.1 Candidatus Acidiferrum sp.
ACAGGCGGCGCTGGACCATAAAGCGCAAGACGAAACCGTGGAAATCTCCATCGACATTCTACTCACGCAGTCCTATGGCCCTTTCGTCGCCAAGCCTACGCACTCCCGTTCTGGTTCCTCCATGGGCATTCAACCTCGCTCACCCGGATTCTGGCGCGCCATCAAATTCCGCATCCTCGATGGTAAAGAAGAGGTCACCACGGAGGACGTCACTGGTGAACCCAATTACGCCAATTGTGGCGAAGCGGGCTGCGAATTGAGCGGCGCCACGGTTCACATCCGTTTCCCGGCTGTCGCTTTTACTTCTGATACCACCACGATCGAAATCACGCCTCCCGAAGGCGAGGCCGTCTCCGTGGATTTCGATCTCACCTCCCTGCGCTAAAGGCATACGTTCTCAAGGCTTTTGTGGCACGCACGGTAAAGATCTTCGCCGTTTTCGAGCTTGCTCCTCTTTCCGAGCAACTCGTTCACGAGGCCTGCTTTCTCGGACCCTGTTTCTGTTGACTTCGACCTTTCCTCGCTCCGTTAGCCGCCCCGGGATGCGGCAGTTTTAGGAACGCCAGCGAAGGGTGACGGGGCCGTCCATGGGGTGGACCATGGGAGCACCGGTGCGGCGGGACTCAAGGAGATTGGCTTTCAAGGCGAAATACCATTTGGCCTGCCGGTCGGCGTCGTCAATGAGCATCAGACGCGGGTTGTGCTTTAGTCCTTCGGCTTGCTGGATCATGGTCTGCTGGTCCTGCCGTAGAAACGTTTTGGCGAATGGCCGAAACAAGAATACCGGCAGGGGCAGATTCCACGCGGCGACGAAATCGATGCGGCACAAGTCTCGCCTCACTGGAGTGACCGTTGCGCGGCTGGAAAACCAGAGCTTGCCGCTTTGATCGATTTCTGTGCGCAGATTCGGAAGCACGAAGTCAATCGTGGTTATCACCGGCTCGCCGGTAATTTTCTTGAGCAACTGGTACGGCGCGCTGTTGGTGCTCGGGGAGTGCGGGCTCATGCGGAACCCATTAGGAATGGGCTCGAACTGCTTCGCCTTTTCGTGAATGCTGGCGCGCTTACGCCAAAACCAGGATTGATGCACGAACGGCCCGTGGGCCGGGTCCATCAGGCCGATAATCCCGTGGTCCACGTGTGACGGCAGCTCGCACGAGAGATGTGTGATTTTGTGCTTCTCGCTGAAAAGCTTGAGCGCGGGCGCTTCGGGAATTCTCTCTGGCAATCTCGTGCCAGACGCATTCATGTAGACCCAAATGTAACCGTCTCGCTCTTCACAGGGATAATGACCGGCAAAAATGCGCTCGACTTTCAGTTTGTCCTGCGAAGCGAGGGAAGGAATCTCGACGCATTGCCCGCTGCAGGCGTCGAAGCGCCAGCCGTGGTAGGAACATTCAACGGCGTTGCCGTCCACCCGGCCGTAGGACAAAGGGATGCCGCGGTGGGGGCAGGCATCACGCATCGCAAAAGCTTTTCCTCCGGCAGTGCGGCCCAGGACCAGCGGCACTTCCAGGAGCAGCGCCTTGGTGAGTTTCTGGGCGCGAAGTTCCGTGCTCCGCACCGCCGGATACCAAAAGTCCCAAAGAAAACCGGGATCCGCCTCGCGCTGCGGTTCGAGCGCGGGCGCAGCCTCTGCCTGTAAGATCGTTCGAGTCGCTTCGCTCATACTCTAGGCGCATCGTAGTACACAGCGTCGTATCTCAGCAACCACGCCCCGCATCCAATTGCATGTTTCACGGATCGGCGCTATTCTTGATCAAGAATACTTCGATGTACGCCGCATTCTATTAGCGGACTCGCCTTGCGCTCCCCGGCGGAGCGCCTCAACGCAGTCTCCATTTTCAATACTCCAATTTCGATTTTCGACCTTCGCTCTTTGAAAGGGATTGGCCGTGGCCGTACTTACATTGACTGAAAAACTGGATCAGCTCGATACGCGCTATGAGGAGATGACGCAGCAGCTTTCGTCGCCGGAAGTGGTGGGCGACTCGGCGCGTTTCCAGAAAATCGCCAAGCAGCACGCCGAGCTGGAAGAAATCGTCGCGAAGCACCGCGAGTACAAGCAGATTGAGAAAGATCTCGCGGGAGCGCATCAACTGTTTCTCGAAGCGGACGACGCCGAGATGAAGCAGATGGCGCATGAAGAGGAGAAAGCCCTCGCTGCCCGCAAGGAGACTGTCGAGCGCGAGCTGAAACTTCTGCTGCTGCCGAAAGATCCCAACGATGAAAAGAGCGTGCTCATCGAAATCCGCGCCGGGACCGGCGGTGATGAAGCCGCGCTTTTTGCGGCGGAGCTTTTCCGTATGTACTCACGCTACGCGGAAACGCAGGGCTGGAAAGTGGAAATCCTGGAAAGCTCGCCGTCTTCTCTCGGCGGCATGAAAGAGGTGGTTGCGGCGATTCAGGGCAACAAGGTTTACTCCAAGCTGAAATACGAAAGCGGCGTGCACCGCGTGCAGCGCGTTCCGCAGACCGAGCAGCAAGGCCGCGTACACACTTCCGCCGCGACCGTCGCCGTGCTGCCCGAAGCCGACGAAATTGATATCAAGATTGAAGCGAAGGATTTGCGCATTGATACGTTCTGCTCTTCGGGTCCTGGCGGGCAGTCGGTGAACACGACGTATTCCGCGGTGCGCATCACGCACCTTCCCACGGGCTTGGTCGTCTCGCAGCAGGACGAAAAATCGCAAATCAAGAATCGCGCGAAGGCCATGCGCGTGCTTCGCGCACGGCTCTATGAGCTCGAACAGGAAAAACAACAGGCAGCCATCGTAGCCGAGCGGCGCGGGCAGATTAAGACCGGTGACCGGTCCGAAAAAATCCGCACGTACAATTTTCCGCAGAACCGCGTGACGGATCACCGCATCGGACTGACCCTCCATCAACTGACGGACGTCATGGACGGGAAACTGGCGCCGCTGGTGGATGGGCTCGTTTCTCATTACGAAGCGGAGCGGCTGCAGCAGGAACTCGCTGAAGCATAATCGCTCGGATGAAAAACGTCTTCCACGAGAAAACCGTCCGAGCGTTGCTGAAATCAGGCATCGCGCAGTTGCGAAGCGCGCAAGTTCCCTCCTACACGCTGGCAGCCGAGTTGTTGCTCCTGCATGTACTGGGCCGAGACCGAACGTGGATTTATTCGCATCCCGAGGAAGAAATCTTGGACTCGGTCGCGGACCGGTATTCGGCGCTTGTTCGGCGGCGCGCGAGCGGCGAACCCACGCAGCATCTCACGGGTAAGCAGGAATTCTGGGCGCTGGAGCTTGAGGTTACGCCCGACGTTTTGATTCCTCGCCCCGAGACCGAGCACCTCATTGAGGTTGCACTCGATCGTCTGGCGGTTCGCGAACTTCGCGCGGGGCGACGTCAACCTCTAGGCGGTGAAGGATTGCGCATCGCCGATGTGGGTACGGGCTCCGGCTGCATTGCCATCGCCCTTGCGAAGGAACTTCCCGACGCAACAATTCTCGCCACCGATATTTCGTCTGCGGCTCTGGCCGTCGCGCGCCGCAATGCTACACGCCACAACGTCGCCGACCGCGTGCATTTCCTCAAATGCAATCTTCTCGATGGCTTACGAGACGCTCCTCTCGCCACTCGTCATTCAACGCTTCTTTTCGACGTCGTAGTCAGCAATCCGCCCTACGTCGGCCAGCGAGAAGCCGGGACGCTGATGCGCGAGGTTAAAGAGCACGAACCGGAAATTGCGCTTTACGGGGGCGAAGAGGGCTACGAGCTTTATGAAGATCTCATCGCGCAATCGGCGAAGTGCCTCTTGCCGGGGGGAATTCTGGTCCTCGAACTCGGGCATAACGGTTTGCCTGCCGTCGAGCCTTTTCTTGATGCTTCTAGTTGGACCAAGGTTGGCGTGACCAATGACCTTGCTGGTATCCCCCGCGTCCTCGCCGCCGAAAAGTTGTAGTATCGACCCTGCAATTGCACGAGAGGCCCATGAGTCTAACGGCGGCATGGTTCTGGCCGAGCGTAAATAGCCGCCAAGACGCTCTTTTTGCAATCGAGGAAGCAAGGTATGTTCTGTTGCGTATGTTCTTCTTGCCGCCAACTGGCCTCGGGAGCTTCACGATTGGCGCACTAATCGCGTTGACGCTCCTCGACGGCGTGCGGGGAACGTCTGCCTATCGCAACTTGCCACCATTGCCTTCTCCGGATGCCGAGGATGGAGCAAGGCTTCAGGACCGTCGCGGTTGATTCTCACGTCGGTGATGCGGGGACACCCAAGGAATAGGCCAGGTATTGTCCAATGCCCGAGCTGGCACGGTTTCGCGCGAAGCATGGACCGCTGGAGGAGCGGGCGGCGGAAGCGGTGGCGTCTATTCTGCACGTGGATATGGACGCGTTTTTTGTGTCTGTGGAATTGCTCGACCGGCCGGAATTGCGGGGCAAACCGGTGGTGGTCGGCGGACAAAAGGACCAGCGTGGTGTGGTTTCGGCGGCGAGTTACGAAGCGCGGAAGTATGGCATTCATTCAGCGATGCCGCTGCGGACGGCGGGAAGGCTCTGCCCGAACGCGATTTTTCTGGACGGGCACCACGAAAAATACGGGGAGTGGAGCGATCGCGTCGCAAGGATCCTTGCGAGATTTTCTCCCGTCGTGGAAATGGTTTCGATTGACGAGGCTTATCTCGATCTGTCCGGGACGGAACGGTTGCACGGGCCGCCGTTCGCGACCGCGGACAAACTCCTTCAAACCATAACGCGAGAAACGGCGCTTCCCTGCTCCGGCGGACTGGCCACGACGCGGCTAACGGCGAAGGTCGCTTCGGACCAGGCAAAGCCGAGAGGCCTCGTGTGGGTCCCGCCGGGAAGCGAGGCGCGCTTCCTGGCGCCGCTGTCGGTCCGAAAGATTCCTGGCATTGGCGAAGTGACCGAAAAGGCTTTGCGGGCGCTCGGCATAGACACCGTGGAGCAACTTGCCGCGGTTTCCCAGGAAAAGCTGGAGAAAATCTTTGGACAGTGGGGTGATGCGCTTTACCGTAAGGCGCGCGGCGGCGATTCCTATGAATTCGTGATTGATGCGGAGCCGAAATCCATTTCGCACCATCTCACCTTTGGCGAAGACACAGACAATGTGAACGAGATGGCCACGATTCTCAGCCACCTTTCGCAAAAAGCATGCAAGCGGCTGAGGGAAGCGGGCCTGGCCGCGCGAACGCTGACGCTGACGATTCGTTACGCGGGATTCGAAACTCACACCCGTTCCAAGACGCTCGCAGAGCCCACCGAACTCGACACGGATATCTATTCCGTGTTCCAGGACCTGTTTCGAAAGCATCGCGATCCTAAAAGGAGGGTGCGCCTGCTTGGCGTGAGCCTAAGCGGGTTCACGCACGGCAACGCACAGCTCGACTTACTCGAAAAAGAACGCCGCGAGAAGCTTGCAAAGCTGACGAAGGCCGCCGACCGTCTGCGCGACAGGTTCGGTTTCGGCAAAGTGCAATTCGGCGGTTCGCTTTCATCGGAGTTCGAGCGCCAACGCGAGGACTAGCGTAAGTCCCTCGAAAGCCTGCGTTTCCAACATAACTTTTTTGGATGGCCTATACTCTAACCTTCGTATAGGTATCCCATGAGCGCAAGCCCATCGCCAACTCCAGATGTTTCTTCTTCCGAGCCAGGTTACGGGCGCAGCCAGCCCGTGCGGGGTTTCTGGGAGCGCCTCAGCGAGGGCCGGCAGATCGACGAACTGTGGTCGCAATTCACCGCCGACGCGCGAGCCAGCTACAGCTTTTACATGAAAGAGGCGGACGAGGAGGAGTTGCGAAGGCGCCACGGCGTTTACCGCTTCTTCCACATCGCGAAAACGTTGTTCTGGTCCATGTTGATGAAGATGACGCCGGCGCGGCGGGTCCTTTTGCTCATCGCGCTGGTTATGCTGGTGATGTCGGGATTCAAGTTCCAGTTCGGCAGAAATTTTTCCTTTGACGTGAATTTCGTAGGGATTGCGGCCCTGCTCTTCCTGTTGCTGCTCTCGCTGGAACTCGCTGACAAAGTGACCATGAAGCGCGACCTGGAAATCGCGCGCGAGATTCAGATGTGGCTTGTGCCTTCCGAACCACCGCAAGTCCCGGGAGCCGACATTGCTTTTGCGACGCGTCCGCAGAATTCTGTAGCCGGCGATTATTACGACGCATTTTATCCCGATGAGCAGCGCGATCGGCTGGTGGTGGTGATTGCGGACGTGGCCGGAAAAAGCGTGCCGGCCGCGCTCTTGATGGCAACGCTTCAGGCCAGCTTGCGCACCATTGCTGGCGAAGGCGTGCCGCTGGCGGAACTGGTAACGCGGTTGAACCGCTACGCGTCCGCCTACAGTCTGGACGGGCGGCGATTTACGACCGCGGTTTTGTGTGACTACCATCCAGCCACGCGGCGGCTAGTGTACGTAAATGCGGGCCACAATGCGCCGATCCTGCGGCACGCGGATGGCTCGTTCGAAACGCTGGAGGTTGGCGGCCTGCCACTGGGGATTAAGCTGGGAGCTGAATACCAAACCGCCACATTAGAACTGCGGCCGGGCGACGTGCTGATTTTCTTTACTGATGGCGTGGTGGAAGCGTTCAACGAATCGGGAGAAGAGTTTGGCAACAGCCGCTGGCAAGGAGCGATTCGCAGCCTGCCCGACTGGAATGCGCTAGAAACGCTGCAGTTCCTGATGAAGCGCGTGGATGAATTTGTCGGCGCCACGCGGCAATCCGACGACATAACCTGCCTGGTGTTCCGCAGCAAATAGGCAGTCCTAAGTTGTAAGTTTTCGTTTCGAAGTAAAAAAGAATCGTGCGAGACTTCTTTCCCGTTTTGCAGCCTTTCCTTGGGCATGTCGTTTCGTTCGGCATGTAGAGCCCCTCGGACCATCCTGGCGAATTGGAGCATAATCAGCGTATGACGGCGCGGGAACTGGCCAATTCGATTTGCGAGATGCTGCAGCGCAATAGACATCAAGCGCTGCTTGTGGGCGGATGTGTGCGAGATCTGCTGCTGGGACGCGAGCCGGCGGATTACGACGTGGCTACCGATGCGACACCGGTCGAAGTGGCTGGACTATTTCCAGAGAGCGTGGCGGTCGGCGCGCAGTTCGGTGTGATCTTGATCCCGAGAGACGGCTTGAAAGTGGAAGTGGCGACGTTCCGCTCCGACCTCGGCTACCGTGACGGCCGGCATCCGGACGGCGTGGTTTATTCGAAAACGGCGCGTGAAGACGTGCAACGCCGGGACTTCACGATCAACGGCCTGCTGATGCGCCATGATAACGGGGAGGTGCTGGATTTCGTCGGCGGCCAGAAGGATCTGAGCGCGGGGACCATCCGCACCATCGGGGATCCCGAGCTTCGTTTTGCGGAAGACAAGCTCCGCTTGATGCGCGCGGTACGTTTTGCCGCGCGCTTTGGTTTCGAGATTGAACCGACAACGTTTCGCGCGATTCACCGCAACGTCAAGGAAATCCAGCAAGTGTCTCCGGAGCGCCTGCGCGAAGAACTTACAAAGATGCTCACCGAAGGAGCAGCGCGGCGAGCCTTTGAATTGCTGGACGAAACTTGGCTTCTCGGACAAGTGTTGCCAGAAACCGCGGCGATGAAGGGCGTGGAGCAGCCGCCGGAATTTCATCCCGAAGGCGATGTGTGGATTCACACTTTGCTCATGCTGCAACAACTTGCAAAAGGCGCTTCCCCGACGCTGTCCTGGGGTGTACTGTTGCACGACGTTGGGAAGCCGCCGACGTTCCAGTCCGCCGAAGTAACAGGCGACCGCATCCGGTTTAATCACCACGTGGACGTGGGCGTGAAAATGGCTGAAGAGATTTGCCGAAGGCTGCGCTTTTCGAACGAGGACACGGAGCAGATTGCGGCGCTGGTAGGGAATCACATGCGCTTTGGGGCCGTGGAGGCGATGAAGAAAGCCACTCTGAAGCGTTTTGTACGTCTGCCGCGGTTTGACGAGCACCTGGAATTGCATCGTCTGGACTGCCTCTCGAGCCACCGCCACCTGGATTCCTACCAGTTTGTCCAACGCTTCCTAAAAGAAACGCCGCCCGAGCAGGTACGACCAGAACGGCTTCTCACCGGCGACGATTTGATCTCTATGGGTTTTCAGCCCGGCCCGGAGTTTGCCCGAGTGCTGAGAGAAATAGAGGACGCCCAACTCGAAGGACAACTGCAGACCAAGGAAGAGGCTAAGGAATACGTTGCCAAAAGCTTCAAAGGAGCAAGAAGAGGATCGGTCTGATCATACATTGTCTAAGATAAAGAAAATAAACGATTTAGTGTTTCAATTGTGGCGAAACTAGAATTCGTGGTACGATGTGAGCGTAATACACTAAGATTTAGTGCTAGCAGCCTTCTCACTATTGCACAACGTTTGCATGTTGGCTGCATCTAATCGCGAATAGAGGGGCTTCAAAACACCCCTTTGCTAGACTGGGGACACCATGGCTGAGAAAAAACTTTTCATACCGGAGTTTCTGCCGATCCTGCCCGTGCGCGACACGGTGCTCTTTCCGGGCGCCATGCTTCCGCTGACCGTAGGACGGGAAAGCTCTCTGGCGCTCGTTGGCTCTTTGCAAGGCGAGGACAAGCTGCTGGGCGTGGTCGCCCAGCTCGATCCGAGAATTGAGGATCCCGCTGCCGCCGACCTGCACAAGGTGGGTACGATAGCGCGGGTGCATAAGACCGTAAAAATGCCCAACGGCAACGTGGTGGTCTTCCTCGAGGGCTTGCAGCGGATTCAGATCGTCGAGCTTGTCAACCTGCGCCCGTTCTTGAAAGCCCAGGTGAAGCCGGAGCCAGACATCATTGGTGAGGTGGATGCGGAACTGGAGGCGCTGCAACGCAACGCTCAGGACTTGTTCCGGGAAGTCGTGAGCCACTCGCCGCAACTCTCGGACGACCTGCAATCCAAAGCCATGAGCATCGAGGATCCGGGTGAGCTGTCGGACTTCATTGCTGGGATGCTGCCTTCGCTTTCCACGCTTTTGCGCCAGGAATTGATCGAGACGCCAAGCGTGCGCAAGCGCCTGGAAATCCTGATCCGCGAACTCTCGAAGGAATTGGAAGTTCTGGAGCTGCGCTCGAAAATCCACGAGCAAGTGCAGGAGCAGGTCAGCCAGAATCAACGCGAGTACCTTCTGCGCGAGCAAATGAAGGCGATCCAGAAGGAACTGGGCGAATCGGACGATTCGACGCAGGAAATCGATGAACTCCGCAAAAAGGTGGAAGAAGCCGGAATGCCGGCTGAAGCCAAGAAGGAATGCGAGCGCGAGCTGAAGCGGCTGGCGAAAATGACGCCGGCTTCGGCGGAGTACATGGTCTCGCGCACCTACCTGGAGTGGATGACTTCGCTTCCCTGGAGCAAGTCTTCGGGCGCGACGGAGATCGACATTCCCAAGGCGCACGCGATTCTCGAGGAAGATCACTACGATTTGCAGAAGGTGAAAGAGCGCATCCTGGATTACCTGGCAGTGAAAAAACTGCAGCCGGGGATGAAGGGGCCCATTTTGTGCTTTGTCGGGCCTCCGGGCGTGGGCAAAACCTCGCTTGGCAAATCGATTGCGCGTTCGCTGGGGCGTAAATTCGTGCGCATCGCCCTGGGCGGCATGCACGATGAAGCGGAAATTCGCGGCCACCGCCGAACATACATTGGAGCGCTGCCAGGACAAATCATTCAGGGCCTGAAGCGCGCGGAGACCAACGATCCGGTCATGATGCTGGACGAAGTCGACAAACTGGGACGTGACTTCCGGGGCGATCCTTCATCGGCGCTGATGGAAGTGCTGGACCCGGAACAGAACAACGCGTTCCGCGATCACTATCTCGATGTGCCGTTCGACTTGTCGAAGGTGCTATTCATCGCCACCGCCAACTGGATGGATCCCATTCCGGAGCCCTTGCGCGATCGCATGGAAATCATCGAGCTGCCTGGCTACACCGGCGAAGAGAAACTTCATATCGCGCACAAATATCTGATCCCGAAGCAGGCCTCCGAGCACGGCTTGAAAGTGGACGAACAGATCCAATTCACCGACGAGGGACTGCAAGAGATTGTTCACAGCTACACGCGGGAGGCCGGAGTCCGCAATCTCGAACGCGAAATTGCGACGATCACGCGCAAGCAAGCGCGCCGAATCGCCGAAGGCAAAACGGAAAAGATGGTCGTCACGCCCGAAGTGGTGCGCGAATTTCTGGGCGTGCCGAAGTTCCGCACGGAAAAGGAAGTTGAGGAGCGTGTCAAGCGGCCGGGCGTTGCGGTGGGGCTGGTATGGACGCCGGTGGGCGGCGACATCATCTTCATCGAAGCGACGCGGATGCGTGGCGGCAAGCAGTTCACCATGACTGGGCATCTCGGCGAAGTGATGCAAGAGTCCATGACCGCGGCGCTGACGTGGACGCGCGCCAACGCGGACCGTTACGGCATTGACCCGGACTTCTTCCGCAAGCAGGACATCCACATCCACGTGCCGTCGGGCGCGGTGCCCAAGGACGGCCCGTCGGCAGGCGCGGCGATGGTGACGGCGCTGGTCAGCCTGCTCAGCGGGCGGCCGGTGAAGGACCGCTTGGCGATGACCGGTGAGATGACGTTGTCCGGTGTGGTGCTGCCGATCGGCGGGGTCAAAGAAAAGGTTCTTGGCGCCAAGCGCGCGGGCATCAAAGAGGTTCTGTTGCCCGCGGACAACGAACCGAACGTGGTGGCCGACCTGTCACCTGAAGTTCTGGGCGACATCAAGATCACCTACGTTCGCACCCTCGACGAAGTGCTCGAACACGCGCTGCAAAAGGAGCCGGTGGCCGCGCCACTGGCTCCCGAACCGGAGCCGAAAGAGAAGCGGCTCGGACCGGAGAGTCCAAGGGCAATTCACTAAAGGTGAGAGGGGAACATCTGATAAGGCACTTGGTGGTTAATTCATAAGCGGTTCCGCAGAAAACATCGAAAAGCCCGGCAGGGAGTTGCCGGGCGTTCTTTTTTGGAGCGGCATCGCGCAAGGCCGCTGCAAACTCCTGTTACCATGTACGCCAAAAGCATGGCACCAGGAAGGCAATCGAAAGGTAATGCAGCGGCAGAAGTTGCGCGGCAACTCCACGAGGCGCTGCTGCGGGAACGCATCGTGCCGCGCTTTGTGGATACCTATGTCCTGGAGAACAGCCGCCAGGCCCTGCAAGTTCATGCCGTAATGTATCGCGACTTGCTTGCCCTTTTGCAACGTGAGGCACTGCTGGAGTTGAGCGTGCGGGCTCTCGAAATCATCTGTGATGAGCCGCGAGCGCAGGGCCGGGCCAAACCCCGGCCTATGCCCCGGCGCGAAGCCGCCTTGTTTCGAAAGAAGTTCCTGGCTGCGCTGGTGCGGCAACAGGGCTGGAGCGTGGGCGAAGCGCTCGATTTTCAGCGGGATTTTCAGCTGTACGAAGACCTGCTCGCCAGAGTGCCGCAAACGAGGCGCAGCCGCAAGCCGTTCGAAGCAGCCAATCATCCGTACGTGGACCGCTGCGCGTTTCTGCTGGACTCCTCGTTCCTGGAGCAAGCCCGCGTAGCGGCGAGCCGGGCGCTAATGGAGTTGGAAAACCTCGCCGCGCAGGTGTGCGATCTGGAGAAGGCCGACAACAAACCGGCGTGGGAGAATTAGTCGTCTAAAACCTTGGCGCTAAAGAGTTGCTGACCAGCCAAAGCACTGTGGAAGGCGAACAGAGAAATTGCAATGATGACCAGCATTCCCGCGATCGCCCCGGAGGCATACCAGCGGCTCAAATGAGTCGTCATCGGGAAGGTAACGAGCGTGTTCTGAACGGTCATTCCGACTGCTAGGGCCAGCAATCCGAAACGCCGGAGAACCAGATAGATGGATAACCAGATAACGGCTCCAGCCAGGAATGAAAGCCAGAAGTAATCGTCCCCAGTGCTTGTAAACGCACCAGCACCCAGGAAAACGATCACGATGGCCGCGATCCAGTCCTTTTTTACCAAAAGCCGCACTAAGAAAAGAAGGAAGAAAATCCCCAGCGACCAAAGTACCCATATCCAGGTATAGGCAAGAATCGAACCAAGTGCCAGGCGCACACCGAGCAGAGAATCCATCGACGGAGTACCGGGCCGAGGCGGCAGGCGTCCCATGAGCGGAAGGAGAACGTTGTCCCCGGACTCGAACACTCCGAGCAAAACGCCGTAGGTCATGCCGATCAAAACGTCGCGGCCGACAAGAGGATCACGAATCCTTCCGCCAATCAAGCGCACCCAGCCGATCAACGTATGCGGATCGCGGCGGCGGACAAACGGCTCCAGTCCGAAATAGAGCATCCGCGCGAAGGTGGAGACGAGGAAAGCCCAAGCCAGGGCCAACACGACCGTCCCGAATTCATTCATGGAAGCAAGGTGGTGCGCCTGCAGCGCCCACATCGCAAGATACACAAAGTAAAGAAAATTCGCCAAACGCCACGAACCCGCTTCGTCTCCTCGCTTTTGCCGGACGTTTCTTTTGACGATAAATATGCTCCCGAAAAGCACCCCCATGAACACGACGATTCCAATGATGCTGGCGAGTTTTTGGTGCGTTGATGGCTGACGGGAATAATCACGGTAGGGGATGGCCCAGGGGAATAAGACGCGGAAATAAACCGGCTTCCCTCGATAAGCTGCGGCCTCAACGCGTTCTGTTACGCGAATCGGCGTGGTGATCTCGCGAGTCCATGCCGCGCGCGTATCGGAATAAAAAAGGTCTGACCACTCGGGGAAAGCGGGGGTGAGCTTGGAGAGATCGAGACCGGCTGCAGAGAAAAGCGGGGACCAATCCGGCGGAGGGGAGACACCGCTCGGCGGATCGTGCTCCGGCGGAATGCGTTTGAAATACAGGAGGCGCCCTTGGGTATCCAGAAATACGCTGATCATGCCCGTTACATTGGACGGCGGCTCCCATGACGTGATGACGCCTGACCCGACATTGTTGAAGAAATTGTCGGACTGCATCTCCCGCGGACTCTGGCGGTACCAGAAAAGAAGCGTTGCTGGACGATCTGACGACAGCCGCTGCCAACGCGTCTGCGATTTGTCGTGCTCCTGAATGTAGCTGAGATAGTCAGTGTCGGTAAAGAACCCATGGGCGGTGTCCGCCGGGGTTTCCGTGAATCCAAGCTGTTGAATGATTTCCTGCGAACGCGCTAGAAGCACGTCGGATGATTTTTCCAGTGGCGTCAGATTTTGCACTCGATAGCGGTCGGCCAGCATCATGAGTGCGACGAGGCCGAGCAGCACCGTTCCAACCAGCCCGAGCCCCAGCCATGGCTTGATGCCTTCGGTACTACCCGCCGCAGCGACCATTTGAGGCGACGGAGTCTCGCCCGCTGCCAAGGCGGCGGCCAAAGGATCGCCGCCTGGCAGAGCTGCCGCGACTTGGAGCGCGGAAGAAGGCCGTTTGTCGGGATCAGCTTCGAGGCAGCGCAGAATCACGCGCTCGATTAGGGGATCTAGATCGCGTACCAGCGTCGAAGGGTTGGTGAGGGTGCTCGATTCGCGCAGCCTCACCAACTCCTGAAGCGTCGAGGCCTCGAATGCCCGCTTGCCGGTGAGGATTTCGTAGAGGATGAGCCCAAGAGAGTAGATGTCGCTCTTGGTCGTGACTTCCTTGCCGGCGAGTTGCTCCGGCGCCATATAGGCGGGCGTTCCCGCGCGGACGTCTTCGCCTTGCATGCTGGCAGCGAGGCCCGCGAGTCCGAAATCGGTGATGCGGATTTTTCCAGCGCCGTCGAGCATCACATTGGCAGGCTTCAGATCGCGATGAATGACGCCGCGCTCGTGCGCTGCGGCTAGCCCGGCGCAGATTTGACGGGCAATCTCCGTGGCCTTGTCCGGCGACAGGCGGCCGATGCGGCGAACGACCGAAGCAAGATCTTCGCCGTCCACGTATTCCATGGTTAGGAAAAGAGTCCCCTCCGCTTCGCCGATGTCAAACACCCGGCAAACGTTGGGATGAGAGACCTGGCGCGCGTTGCGAACCTCGGCGTGGAAGCGCGAGAGGGCCGCTTCGTCCTGGGAGAGCCTCTCGGGGAGAAACTTCATCGCCACGATTTGGCCGAGCGTCAAGTCTTCCGCGCGAAACACCTCGCCCATGCCCCCGCGGCCTGCCATTGCCACGATGCGGTAGCGCTCGGCGAGGATTTGGCCGGGCGTGAACCTGCCGCCGCTGATGGCGTCCGAACTGGTCAACGGATTAGGAGCGGACATGGACCGCGAAGACGGGGGCGCCGAAGGCGGTTTGCGCGGCGTGGACGGAGGAGCAATAGTTTCGCCTTCGAAGCCGCCGCCATGATCCATGAGCGTGGCTCCGGTGTCCGAATCCATCGCCCGGCCGCAAGACGAGCAGAACTTCGCCGTTGCAGAAGACTTTGCGCCGCACGTTGGGCAAAACATGAGAGGGTTGAGATTCTAGCACTGGTTCGCAGCGCAGGGCGAACGTGGATCCCTTAACTCAAGAAATGCGCTCGACCTGCACGGCCGTGCCGTAGGCGAGCACTTCCGTTACGCCCTGCATCACTTCGGTGGCGTCGTAGCGCATGGCAATGACGGCGTTGGCCCCGTGCTCGCCCGCGTGCTGCAAGAGCAGTTCGAAAGCGTCTTCGCGTGTTTTCTCGCACAGATTCGTAAGCAGAGTGATGTTGCCCCCCACGATGGTTTGTAGCGCGGCGCCCAAATTTCCAAGAATGCTGCGCGAGCGCACAACGATCCCGCGCACAATCCCGAAATTCCTCACAATCCTGTATCCCGGCAGTTCGACCGCCGAGGTAACCATTCCCGCGTCGACTCTTGGCATAGCTCTCTCCTTAAGAGAACGAACAAGGCAAGAAGCAAACCCCTAAAACAAATACGATGGAACGTCCCGCCAGATAACCCCCGATTTGACCCCATTAACCGGTGCGATTCTAACTGTTCCAGCACCGCTCCGGGGAGAATCTTCCTCTGTTATTCTCTGGAAAATGGATACGCTCTTTTACTTGCTGACCACCATCCAGATCCTCCTCGGAACGTATCTCGTTTGGCATGGTGTTCAGTGGCTAGGCTATGTTCGCCGGAGGCTCCATTCCGATCCGGGGTTTTACGCACCGCGCGTTGCCCTGCTGTGTCCCTGCAAAGGAATAGAGCCCGGACTCGAGCGAAACCTCGTTGCTTTGACGGAATTCGAGCGGCAGAACTACGAAATTTTTTTCATCCTGGCTTCCGCGAAAGATCCCGCAAGAAGCATCATCGAAAGGGTAGCGCAAAGTTCCCGCGTCAAGGCCAATATCGTGGTCGCAGGACACCCGATCAATTGCGGCGAGAAGGTGAGCAATCTGCGAGCGGCGATTGAGCAGCTGCCTGAAGAATTTGAAGTGATGGTGTTTGCGGATTCCGACGGCCGTCCCGGAAAGCACTGGCTGCACCATCTCGTTGCGCCACTGGCGGACTCGCGGGTCGGAGCGACTACGACGATGCGGTGGCTGGTCCCGAATGTCAGCAACCTGCCAACTCTGCTTCTCGCGGCGTGGAATGCTCCGATTGTCACGATGTTGGGTGAAAAATCTAGAAATTTTTGCTGGGGCGGAGGCACCGCAATTCGCCGGAGTACGTTTGAGCAGTGTGGCGCGTTAGACGAATGGAAAAGTTCAGTAAGCGATGATTATTCTCTGACGCGAGCGCTCGAACAGAGCGGCCGGTCCGTCTTGTTCGTTCCCGAATCGCTGACCCTCTCCTATGCGGAGACGAACTTCGAAGGCTTGCTCGAATTCACCAGCCGGCAGATCCTGATTACGCGGGTCTACTCGAGCAAAATATGGAAAGCGGCGGCACTCACGCATTTGTTGTACTGTTTCACATTATTTCTGGGTTTCTACTTGATCCTCACCACGCTATTCGCGGGAAGGCCCGTTTTCCATCTCGTTTTGCTGACGTTCCTGCCGTTGCTGCTGGCGTCCATCCGTGGAGTGTTGCGCTTAACGGGTGTGGCGGAGGCCCTTCCAACCGTGCGCGCACAAATCATGGCGCAGGCGTGGATTTACGTCCTACTAACCCTTTTCGTTCCATTCCTATACCTGGTGAACTTTGTTCATTCTTTGGTCACACGCAAAATCCGGTGGCGCGGCGCGGTGTACGAACTCATTAGCCCACAGCAAACCAAAATCATCCGTAATTGAAGATTTCCATAGATTCCACAGAGTTTTCCACAGCACCTTGAGCAATCATCGCGTGGCTCGATTCGGTCTGGAAACCATTCACAAAATTCATTTTGGGCCGAATTTTCGTGGAAAAAATTCGCGGGCCGTGAAAATCCTACCAGTACTGCAGTTACAGTACTATGAAATAAACCCCCTAAGCCCATACTTTTGAGTGATTTGCATATTCTCTTGCTCGGCATAACGGTTGCAAGTCAGATTCTGTTCGGCAATCCGTCCACTTGACGGACTTCAGGGGTCCGTGCCCAACCCTGTTTCCTTGCCGTTCATTGGGTAACAAGCACCCGTTTGCTAGCCACCTGCGTTCACCTTCGGGCGACTTACCTAATGGGGGTCCTGCCTCGTCGAGGGGCATAGAACTAAAAATTCAATGGCTTCGGTCCGTCACGAGGCTGCATTCTCAGGGGGTGCACGTGAAGGTGATTCGCAGAAGTGCCCATGCGCATCAATTGTTGGCCGCTCGTCCGGTATCCCACCGCAATACCTTCTTCTTTTATGAAAAGAATTCTGGAGTTGCTCATTTTCATGTACAGGCCGGCCCCGATGGGCGTCTTCCTGTGGATCAGGCAGCCGGGCTGCTCGCGATGCACTGCCTTGTCCGGGGGCAAAGTCCCAGCGATTACGCCGTTTTAGTTCAGGCGGAAAACGAAGTCCTGGAGAACCTGATTCAAAAGGCCGACCAATTACTTGAGGCCGGCAAGTCCGTCCACGGCCAAGTGCGGCTCACGCGCCGCGAAGAAGAAGTTCTTGCCGGCGTTTCGGATAGTCTCTCGAACAAGGAAATTGCCTCCAATCTCAACCTTTCAGAACGCACCGTAAAATTCCATGTCTCTTCGCTGCTGGCAAAATTCCAGGTTCGCGGCCGCATGGAACTGGTTCGCGAAGCCGCGCGTCACACAGTGGGTGCAGTTTCACAACCGCTGCCGGTTGCCTCTCACGAACCTCGTTCTTTTGCGCCTGCCATAAAGAATTACCCGGCGCCAAGGCGAGCCGTCAGCGTCGTTCCCTTGGCAAAACGCCAGTTGATGGCTTAACACACGAATACCGGAATCGGCACACAACAAAAAAGCCCCCGGTTGGACCGAGGGCTTTTCCTTGGATTCGAAATTCTGCGAACGATTGCTACTTCGCCGCCGCGAAAAGCTCCGCAGCGCGGTCCCAATTCACCACATTCCACCACGCCTTGATGTAATCGCCGCGCACGTTCTGGTATTTCAGATAATACGCGTGCTCCCAAACGTCCAGTCCGAGAACCGCTTTAGCGTTTCCGCCAAGCAGATGCGGCGTATCTTGATTGGGAGTCGAATCAATCGCCAGTTTCCCATCTTTCACAACCAGCCACGCCCAGCCAGAGCCAAATCGCCCCAGCCCGGCAGCCGCGAACTTTTCCTGGAAACCCGCGAACGAACCGAATGACGAGTTGATCGCCGCCGCGAGGTCTCCCTTGGGCTCGCCTCCGCCGCCCTTTTTCATCAGGGTCCAAAACAGTGTGTGATTCCAGTGCCCGCCGCCGTTGTTGCGCACCGCCGTGCGGATATTTTCGGGGACAGAATCGAGTCCTTTCAGCAGGTCGTCGATGGACTTCGCCTGTAGCGCGGGCTGGCCATCCACAGCCTTGTTCAAATTGGTAACATAGGCGCCATGGTGTTTGTCGTGATGGATTTCCATCGTCTTGGCGTCAATGTAGGGTTCGAGTGCGTCGAATGGATATGAGAGCGGGGGCACGCTAAATGCCACGGGTTTTTCCTCCAGTGTAAAATTTGAATCCGAAGCTGTCACGCAGCCGGCGCGCAGAAAATCCGGTGCAGCTTTTCCTGTCCCGAGCAATCCTGCGCCAACGAAGCTCGTATTGAACAAGAATTTGCGGCGATTCATGCAACCTCGGTAGCGCGGAGGGCTAGCTGGCCAGCGGGTGGGATTATACCCCTGGCGCGGCCAAGATGGTAATGCAGCCTCAACGCTGGCGGGAAACATGCACTGTGCGCTAGCGCTTGCGATTCCTTAAATTATCGGTCTTTCCAACGCGCCTTCATTGGATGCGGGAGAGCGCCCATTGGGCAGATTCAGCAACCACGGAATCGCTGCAGGCCGCCAGCTTTTTTAGGCGTTCGCAAATGCGTTCGTAGCTCGGGCTCGCGTGGGCAACTTTGGAGTTTCCCGCCGCGATGCAGGCGTTTCGTATCAGCCCGCGCCACTTCGTACGTTTCACCGGGCTCCCACGAAACATTTCGCGAAAGTCCTCCTCGTTTAGCGATAAGAGTGATTCCAATCGTGGGTGAAGCAGTGAGTTCCCGTCTGCAGGCGCGTCGGATTCATTTCTTTCGTTTTCTTCGCGCGAAAGCAGGGTCTTTGGCAGAAACTGCGCAAGCGCGGAAACGGGAGCGTGGCGGTTCCAGGGGCAAACATCCTGGCAGATATCACAGCCAAACACATGATTGCCCATTGGCTGTCGCAATTCCTCAGGAATGCTGCCGCGCAACTCGATGGTTAGATAAGAAATGCACTTGCGCGCGTCCATGACGTACGGCTCGACGAAGGCTTGCGTGGGACAGGCTTCGAGGCAGCGCGTGCAGCTCCCGCACAAATCCGGAGCAGGCATTTCTCCGGCGCGGAGCGTAGGCTCAACCTCCAGATTCGTAAGAATTACGCCAAGAAAAAAATAAGAGCCAATCGTTTGAGTTAGCAGCAGCGTATTCTTGCCCAGCCACCCCAAACCCGCGTACTTCGCAGCCACACGCTCCTGGATAGGACCGGTATCCACATAGGCGCGCGCCTCAAATGGTTCGGGGAACCTTTCCCGCAGCCGCGCGATCAACGCCTCCAGCCGCTCCAGAAGCACCTGGTGATAATCGTCTCCCCAACCGTAGCGCGAAACCCAGCCTTTCGGCTCGCCATTTCGGCCGGCAAGGCCGGCTTCTGTCGAAAGAGGAAACTTCGTGTTGTAGTTGAGGAGACAAACGATGACGCTGCGGATTCCCGGCATTGCCGCGCGCGGATCTTCGCGGCGAGGATCGTGGAGGTACTTCATTTCTCCGGCGTAACCGCGCGCCAGCCACTCCGAGGTCTTCGCCAGCTCTGGAAATGCTTCTGCGCGCACCACGCCGCACCGGTCGAAACCGGCCGCTTTCGCCTGCCCCACAATCCAACTTGTGTTGGCCATTTGCCTCACCCCAAAGATTGTGCCGCAGCGGGGCTTTCGAGGCGAGCCTCACCTGCGTGAGAAATAATCCGCCCCGTCAGGGCTGCTGTTTTCCAGGATCAAGCGAGGAAAGGGGACGTTGGACTCTAACGAAAGCTTCCAAGGGCCGAGTTTTCGTCGGAATAAACGTCAAACACGGTATAGAGTTTTGTGATTTGCAGCAGGTCGCGAACTTTCTTGGTTAGCTGGAGCAGCTTCAAGTCGCCGCCCTGATTTTTTACCGCGGTAAAACCACTGACCAGTTCGCCGATTCCCGAGCTGTCAATGTAATCCACATCCGCAAGGTTCAGCAGGATTTTCTTTCGTTCGTCGGCAAGGAGCCCGCGAATCGTCTTGCGCAGAAGCGCGCTGCCGTCACCCAAGGTAATGCGCCCGCTCAAATCCACAACCGTAACCGGCCCGGCGTCGCGATGCGTCGCTTGTAGTGACATCTTGTTTTCCTCACTCGAATTCGCTGCTGCCGGCCCTTTTGCCGTTCCTGCTTCCCGTTACTTCCCGTCCTTGCCGTTCTCTGAGTTGCCGACGGGCACGGGCAGTTTCTTTGACATCACGATTTCCGCGCCGCCGTTCCGCCCTTTCACCACATCGAATTCATCCATGAACGCGCGCATCAAAAAAATCCCTCGCCCCGAAGTGCTCAACAGATTTTCCTCCGCAAGCGGATCCGGCACATCAGCCAGCGTGAACCCCGTCCCCTCGTCCAGCACGTGAATAATCAGCTTTTCCGGCGTAATGTCCAGGGCCAGATGAATTTTCTTCTCCGGGCGCTCCTGGTTGCCGTAGTGAAACGCGTTGATCACACCTTCGCGCACGCTCATCCCGATGCGGTAACAGTCATCCTCGCCGAAGCCCGCCGCTTCCGCCACGCGGAGACACATTTCCTCGGCTAGATTGACGCTCTCCACTTGCGTCTCCAGCGTGATTTCGAGATGTTTGTCGTCCGAGGCCATTTTTCGCGATGTGGCTTCCCTGGAAAGCCACATTTTGAACGCAATAATGGGTAACACAGCGGAGGAAAGTGCGTCAATGGAGCGGTAAGGGCAACTCAAGAACGAGGACTGCGACCCGGTAACGGCGGTTGTCGCCGACCAGGGAACCCCGAGTGTGTCCTCGCCCCCGTCGGTCTTGTTCCCATGCGGTCACACGGGAATATACTGAGGATTTGCGACGGAAAGGTTAGTGTCTTGTTTGAGAAAAGCGGGAAGATACAGGGCCTTGGCAATAGAGAGATAGACATCTCGCAGCCGTTCTTCGGACACGCGGCGGGGGCGGACGGCTCCCTTTGGGCTAGCAGCCCGGTATCGTTATGGAAATCCAGCATCCGCGCGGATCCCACGTCAACTTCCACTTCAACGAGGTAGATACCGCCGCGCTCTGCGTCTTGTACAACGTGGCGAGGGAAGCTCCTGGCAATCTGCCTGCCGCTGGCAGGCTCCGCAAGGATAGACAAAACCGGAACGATACCAGCCCCTTGACTGCCTGCATTCGCTTATAATGTCTCGGTCCAAAGACCGCCCTCTCGAGCGAATCGGAATGAGACCATCCGGCCTCCGAAAACTCCTTGCAGCAATCCATTGCGCTCTTCCGCTCCTCCTGGGCCCACTATTTACGCCCTCGGCACGGGCCCAGTCTTCCGGCTCAGAATTCGCGCGCGTAACGTTGTTGGCGGATCAACGCTACCAAGCCGGAGATTTGGATGCCGCCATCAGCCTTTATCAGCAGGCGGTGAAGCTAAGTGCTCAAAGCGGGACAGCATACGCGGGCCTGGGCTCAGCATTATTGGACAAGGGAAGCTACAAAGAATCGGCAGCTGCTTTGGAGATTGCCGTCGGAGTGCTGGAAAGACCAAAGGCCCCGCTTCCAGGTTCGACGCAAGCTCCCCGTCCCGACCCTCTGCCCTTGGCTGCAGCCCTGAATAATCTTGCCCTCGCCTACTATCAATTGAACCGCTACGATGACGCACTCAAGACCGCCCAGCGGGCTGTCCAGACGAACCCCAAGCTCTCCAATTGCTGGAACACGCAAGGTATGGCGCAGGAAGCTAAAGGAAAGCTGGATGATGCCATCTTCTCCTACCGCATGGCCACGGGGCTTTCTCCCAAGTCTGCGAACATTAGCCACAATTTCAGCGAAGCCCTGCAAAAAACTGGGCAAATCGACGCTGCACTAACAGTCCTGCAACAGGCTCTCGGATTCAATCCCGGAGACGCTGACTTATTGACTTCTTTCGGCAATGCCTTCTACGCCAAGGAGCGATTTGCCGACGCGGAAGGCGCTTTTCAAAAAAGCCTGCGTGTCCGCCCCGACGACCCTGGAACGCTTTACGGTCTTAGTTTGGCTTTGCGCTCGCAGGGCCAATACGCCGAGGCCATGAAAGCTTCCTCAAGAGCTCACGAGCTTGCGCCAGCGGATTCCGATATGACGCTTGGCTTGGCAACGCTCTTTGCGGAATTGGGACGGTACGACGAAGCTTCTACGGTGTTGCAAGGAGCAGGCGGGACTTCGTTGGGAGATCCCGCCTATTTCCTTCTGCGCGCGGATTCACTCGAGAGCCAAGGCCGCAGTAAGGAAGCTTTGCCGCTTTTGCAGCAAGCCTTGGGTGCCCGGCCTGATTTCCCAGAAGCCAGCGCATCCCTGGCCTCTCTGCAGATTGACTTCGATCAGATTCCGAAGGGACTCGAGATGGCCAGGGTTGCTCTTGCCACACATCCAAACAGTCCTGACTTGCACAATTCCCGCGGCCTGCTTCTTGCGGCACAATCGCGCTTCCCGGAAGCACAGGCGGAATTTGAAAAAGCGTTGGCTCTCCGGCCCAACTTTCCGGATGCCCTGACCAACCACGCAGTGATTCTTGCCCGCCAAAATCACACGACCGAAGCCATCACGGAATTTCAGTCCGTGCTCACTCTAAATCCGAAGAACCGGAAAGCCCAAGCCAATCTCGCGGGTACTTTGCTAGCGGCCAAACGTTACGACGATGCCGCTGCCGCCTTTCGCGCGGCCATCGCGCTTGCTCCCAACAACCCAGACCTTCACACGAATCTCGGCCTCGCCTTGCAACGAGGAGGTCATGCATCCGAAGCTCGACAGGCTTTCGCAGAAGCGGAAAAACTCAGGCCGACCTCGAAGAGGATCGCCTCTCAACAATGATTTGCAGTTCGAAGGCGGACCTGTTCGAGAACAATCGGCAGGCGTTCTAAGCCTGCCCTAACGTCGCCGATAGGAGAAGTGCCGATGAATCCCCGCAGGCGGTTAATCTGGGTCTTGTTACTGCTTGTTTCCGCATTTCTCTTGCAACTCCGCGCGGCGCCAAAGCTGGAACACGAACAACACCGGCTCTACGTCGCGGTTCCCGGCATTCGTAACGACCTGCAATACGGCGGCATAGGCATCTTGGTCTTCGACGTGGACGCGGGCCATAAATTCATCAAGCGCATCCCCACCTGGGACCTGCCTCCCGGCCAGGAAGCCGAGAACGTAAAGGGCATCGCCGCAAGCGCAAAGACGGGGAAGCTGTACGTCAGCACCATCAAGCGCGTGGCGTGTTTTGATCTCATAACCGAAAAGAAAGTCTGGGAAAAAACCTACGAGGGCGGAGCCGACCGGCTAGCTATCTCGCCGGACGGCAAGGTTCTCTATATTCCTTCTCTCGAAGGTCCTCACTGGAGCGTCGTTGATGCTGAGACCGGAGACGTCATCGCTAAGATCAAGCTCGATTCCGGCGCGCACAATACGATTTACGGCCCCGATGGTTCCCGCGTCTACCTTGCGGGCCTGCGCTCTCCGATTCTTTTCGTCGCGGACGCCAAAACGCGCGCTGTTGTAGAGCAGATCGGCCCGTTCAGCAATGTCGTTCGCCCCTTCACCATCAACGGCAGCCAGACGCTTTGCTTCGTCAACGTCAACGAACTGCTCGGCTTTGAAGTGGGCGACTGCAAAACCGGAAAAATGCTGCATCGCGTCGAAGTCGCCGGCTACGAGAAAGGCCCCACCAAGCGGCACGGCTGCCCGAGCCATGGCATCGCGCTGACGCCCGACGAAAAAGAGCTGTGGCTTGCCGATAGCGCCAACAGCAGGATTCACGTCTTCGATGCAACCGTGATGCCTGCAAAACAAAAGATGAGCATCAAGCTGCGCGACCAGCCCGGGTGGATCACCTTCAGCATCGATGGCACGCGCGCTTATCCCTCCACCGGCGAGGTCATCGACACCAGCACCAAACGCATTGTGGCTACGCTCGAAGATGAGACCGGACGCGACGTGCAAAGCGAAAAGTTATTGGAGGTTGATTTTGCCAACGGCCGTCCCGTTCACGCAGGCGATCAGTTCGGCATCGGCCAGAAACCATAAGCACCCTCAAAATTCGCTCCTGTCAGAGCCCTGAACGGTTCGCGAATCGCTCATCTCGGGTTTCCGGGAGCCAAGCGAAAGTCACCACGCCCGGTCCAGTCAATGAAAGTAATGACCTCGTTGTCGCCCAGGCCCTCAATGCGGCGGTACAACCAGGTTTCGATGCCGAAAGGCTTCTGGGACTCTTGGCGCGGGAATCAATTTCGTCCGGCGGACCGTAGACGATGAGCATGTGCCCGCGGTCGGTCTGCCAGCCGGGCGTGCCCGAGGCGAGAAAGCTCCGTTTGCCAGTGGTCCGAGGGGCAACACACACCGCGCCTACACATTCTCTGCGCGGAAGTCCGGCTGGCTGAATACCACAAGCAGAAAAGACAGACTCCTGTAACCCAGAAAGGCGCAAGCCACGGTGCGATGGTGGCGAGGCTCGGGGTCCAGCTGTGGGCGGTAACCGAATCCAGGAATCGCGTAGGCGCGGTGAGCGGATCGCGATGAGCACGGTCGCGAGGATGAGTGAGAGGACGGCCCCCTCCCACAGCGAATGAAGTCCTGCTCTGCGGAACACTGAGGGAGATTCATTGGCCCCGTCGACTCTCGGTCTCCCTTGCCGCCACCACTCCGTACTGGGCCAGCGCGTCCTGAAGTGTCACCACGCCTCTCAGCTGGTGCACATGGGCCCGGCTGACCACGGGCAAAACGTCCAACTGGCTCGCTCCCATGCGCTCCAGCGCCACGTGCAGTGGATGATCGATATGAGCGTGGGGGAAGTCATCCGCATCCACCATTTCGACGAGCCGTTTGTCCGCAGAGTCTTCGCTGGCTGCTTGTCGCAGTCGCTCCAGACTCACCACTCCAATCACGCCGCGTCCATCGCAAACCGGCCACGACCGGAATTGACTATGCTCCGCTTTTTTCAAAGCTTCCTGAACCGTCGACTCGCCGTTCAAAGTTTCCGTCGCTTCACGCAGGACCTGATTCACGACTCGCTGTGTCTCCTGCTTCCGTGCCTCCGCCGTTGGCAGGTGAATCCCGTCTTGACTCGCTAGTTCTTCATAAATCGGCTTGGGCTGCAGTTTCGCCGAAATGAAAAAACTTACGAGATTGGAAATCATCAGCGGCACGATCACCGCATAATCGCGCGTCATCTCGAAAATCATTACCACGGAGGTCATGGGCGCGCGCACGATGCCAGCAAAAGCCGTCCCCATCCCAACCAGCGCGTATGCGCCTGACGTTCCTACCGTGTTCGGAAAAAAGTGATTCGCCAGGTTTCCTACCACGCCGCCGAGCATCGCGCCAAGGAACAAACTCGGCCCAAAGATTCCGCCAGCATTTCCCGACCCATAGCATGTCGCGACGGCCACCAGCTTCAGCACCAGCAGCAGCGCCATCAGCTTTAGCGCCATCCCGCCGTTCAGAGCTTCCCCGACGTGCTTGTAGCCCACTCCCAGCAGTTGCGGAACGAACCAGCCCATGATTCCGACCATTACGCCGCCTGCGGCAGGTTGGAACCAGAGCGTCTTTCTCGGGAATTTCAGGAAGCGCGCGCGCATTCCCAGCAGCAATTTCGTAAACCCCACGGAAACCAACCCGCCCGCTACGCCCAGGACCGCGTAAATCCCGAATTCCACCGGGTTCACCAGCTGATATTGAGGCACCTGAAAGAGAGGATTGTTTCCAAGCAGCAACCGCAGCATGGCCCACGAAGTCGCCGATGCCAGCACCACGGATCCCAGCACCGGCGCGTGCAGATCGCCGACAACCTCTTCCAGCGCAAACAACACCGCCGCAAGCGGCGTGTTGAAGGCCGCCGCGATTGCCGCCGTCGCCCCCACCGACAGCAGCGCTTTCACTCTTTCAGGACGAAGTCCAAGCCAGCGGCCCAGCACCGAAGCAATCCCCGCTCCTACCTGCACCGCCGGGCCTTCGCGTCCAAGCGGAATGCCACTCGCCAGCGTCGCCGAAGTGCAAAAGAATTTTCCGATCACCGTTCCGAGCGTGATCTTCCCCTCCCGCGCATACAAGGCAGCTTTCGTTTGCGGAACGCCGCTGCCGCGCGCATCGGGAAAATAGCGGTACAGCAGGTAGCCCATTCCCAGCGATCCAACAATAGGCACGAACAGACGGCGCAGTCCCATGCCGCCCGGGGGATACAACCTGGTGCCAAATCGCTCCGTCAGAACGATGAACGCCACCACGGCAAGTCCCACTAACGCGCCAATCACAATTGTCGAGAGCAGAAACACTTGCTCTTCGCGGTTGCGCAGGATTCCCCGCCATTGTTCCGACGAAGCCTTCCACCAACCTCTTGCGGCTCCACCGTGTCTTATAATCACGAGTTTCGCTTCCTGCCGTATTGTGTAGGGTCTGATGAACGTTGCAAAAAAACAGAAAGCTCTACGGGGAAATCCGCGTCTCGTTTTCCAGCGTTTCGGTCGCTCCCGGCCTTTCGTCACGCTCTTCCGCCTTGGCTCCGGGAAGGAAAGACAGCAGATTCAACACCTGTTGTCGGCGGCGCTCTTCTTCGAGGTGGCGCGCTCGAGCTTTCAACAGATCATCCAGCGCGAGGAGTCCCAGGAATTTTCGCGTGTCGCGTTCGACCACCGGCATGCGCGTAATAGCCTTCTCCGCCATCACGTAGACTACCGCGCGAAGAGTTTCATTCGGGAATGTCTCTATAAACTCCTTGCGCACGAATTCGCCGACCGGCCGCTGCCACACGCCTTCTCCTTTTTCTTTCACCCGCTTGTGAATATCGCCTCGCGTTAGTACCCCGGCCAACTGGCCTTCGCCGTTAATCACCGGCAGCAGCCGCTGGCCTTGCGTGTCTTCCGACGCCAAAGCCTGCTGGAACTCCCGCATCGGCTTTTCCGAGGGCAGCACCACCACCTCCGGGCGCATCACTTCCCGCACAAACAAAATTTCCAACGGATCGACGCCATATTCGCTGCTCAGATGGTAGCCCCGCCGCGCTACTTTCTCAGTCAGAATCGAGCGCTTCAAGGTCAGCACCATGAACGTGTACGAGACGGCGCTCGCGATCAGCAGAGGAAGAAAAATGTTGGCGTCATGGGTAAGCTCAAAAGCAAAGATAATGCTTGTAAACGGGGCGCGCATCGTACCGCCCAGCGTCGCACCCATGCTGATAAGCGCCCAGAAGCCCGCGCCTTGGTTGGGAAGGAACATCGCTTCAAGCCCGCCAAGCGCGCCGCCCATCATCAGCAACGGAGCCAGCACGCCGCCCGATGTGCCCGAGCCGAGCGACACCGCCCAGATGAACCATTTCACTAGAAGTACGCCCAAGATGACTTTCGAGGTCACCGCCCCTTGCAGCATCGCCCCAATGGTGTCGTACCCCACGCCCAGCGCCTGCGGGAAAATCATGCCGCCCAAACCAACCGCGAGTCCGCCAATCACCGGCCACCACATCCAGTGAATCGGCAGTTTCTGAAACCCGTCTTCCACTTTGTAAATGGAGTGTGTCAGCAGCGCCGAAAGGCAGCCCGCAAGCAAGCCCACCAGCGCACAACCCAGCAGACTTGCGACGCCGATATTGAGTGGGTGTTCCGGCACGGGAAACATCGGCCCGTATCCCAAGATATAGCGTCGTGTGACGTCCGCCACTATGCTGGCGAGCGCCACGGGAACCAAACTGCGCGGCTTCCACTCGAACAGGAGCAACTCGACGGCAAGCAATACCGACGCAACCGGTGCGGCGAAGGTTGCCGACATGCCTCCGGCGGCCCCAGCCACCAGCAGTGTTTTCCGCTCCGCGTTTGTCAAGTGAAAGAGCTGTGCGATCATCGAGCCGAACGCGCCGCCCGTCATGATAATCGGACCTTCGGCGCCAAACGGGCCGCCCGAACCGATGGCAATCGCGGAAGAAACTGGCTTGAGGACCGCAACCTTGGGCTCGACGCGGCTGCCATTAATTAAAATCGCCTCGATGGCCTCCGGAATGCCGTGCCCGCGAATGCGTTCGGACCCGTACCGTGCCATCAGCCCGACGATCAGCCCCCCGGCGACGGGCACCAGAACGCTAAACCAACCCAAATGATTCCCCGCGGGCGAGACCAGCGTGGAGCTCCAACGGCCGTAGTAAAACAAATTGCTGAAGAGCCCGATCAGGCGCAAAAGCGCCAGCGCCACAAACGCGCAGGTGGCCCCGATCAGAACCGCCAAAACGGAGATCGGCAGCACGCGGAGGGTGGTCGAAAAATCTCCCAGCTCTTCATTGCGGCCCCTGTTTCTCTTCTTCTCCTGGTGGCCAGAAGAAGTCCCTTGTTGAACCTTATCCACGCGTTTTTTCCAATCCTTTCCGGGAGCGAACGACAGAAAACCTTCGGTCATGAAGCCCATGGCTGTTTCTCAAGAGGGCCGCAATGGCGTCGGCCAGCGCGGCGCCGGACGCGCGCAATTCGCCGACCCGGTGTTGGGCCACCTGTTCGAGCAATTTTTCGCCGCGCGGCAGAAGCGACACTAAAACACTCCGCCGGTCTTCGCGGCTGCGGCTCCGCCGCACGTAGCCGTGAGCCTCCATCCGGTCGATAAGCTCCACGACGCTGTGATGTTTCAGCACCAGCCGCTCCGCCAGATTGCTGACCGTAGCTTCCTGCCCGTTCGGAATTCCTCGAATCATCAGCAGCAGCAAGTATTGTTGAGGCTCGAGGCCTGTTTCGCTCGCCACGGTGTCGCCCTCGCGCAGGAACTTGCGTATGCGGTAACGCAATTCCGCCAGGGCCTGGTACTCAGGGGTGGTAAGCTCCTTGGGCATACGTTTAGTATATCGTAGTACGATATAAATGTTGGTTAAAACTCGGCTGCTGGTTTCGAAAAAGGAATTACCACCCTGCCGTGGATTCCGCTTCTGTCAAACTTTACAGGGGCTTGCGGAAGGATTTCTGTGTTTTGTAATGCTCGAAGCCGTTGCGCTCGTAGAACCGGTGGGCGCGCTCGCGGATCACATTCGAGCGGACGGACATGCCTTTACAGCCGTGTTTGCGAGCCCAATCCTCTGCCGCGGCCAGGAGCTGACCGCCGGCGCCAAGGCTCCGGTGCCCCTCCGCGACGACAAAACCGTTAATTTCCGCGCGAAGATCGGCTTCCAGGAGCGGCTGCTTGCTCACGTGGATCCAGCCTATGACCCCAGCGACCTTTGTTTCGGCTACAAAGAGGGCGTGTTGCGCCGCGGGCCGGATGCCGCGAAGCCTCTGGCGAACCTCCGCCGTTGTTGCCGGATAGCCGAGCTCGCCCGACAGCTCTGCGAGGCGCGACGCGTCTCGGGGTTTCGCAAGCCGAATTTTCAGCTTTTGCCTTTTTCCGTTCGACTTCATTGCTTTGCGCGTGCCTTTCGGCGCAGCCTGGACTCGACGGCCGGACTCTTCAGTTCCCGAAGCGCGTCGGCGGCAATCCATCGGGCGGACCGCGAGTCTTGCCGCCGGATTCTCTCGGCGGCACGGATCGCTTCGCGGTTCAGCCTCAGATTCCTCTTACCAATGTTTCGCAAAGCCCAGTTGACGGCCTTTCGCACGAAATTTCGCTCATCGTATGCTTCCCGCTCTATCACACGTAAGACTCCTACAAATTTAGCATCCGGCGCCGCCTGGTCCTTATAGCTCAGATAAGCCACCAAAGAAAAAGCTGCCCGCTTCACAAATTCCTCGCGCCGTCGACTCCATGCCGCAACCTTATTCCACGCGGGCTTTGCCTGCGCATAAAGATAGCAGCAGGCCGCATCAACAACGTCCCAGGAATCGAAATCTCGCGCCCAGCGATCCATCTCCGCGGAAGTGACTTTTTCGGATTCGCCAATCAGCGCCGCCACGACCTGCGCTTCGTGGATTCCGGTGGCCCACAGCTCCTGGGCGAGCGCATGACTTTTTCCAATTTGTTTCGCTAGGGCGTGCAAAACAGGCGCCGAGATGCCGTGCGCGTTGGGCACGCGGACGCCGAAGTACTCCATCTTTGCGCGCACGCGAGGATCGGCGAGCGATTCTAATTCCCGCAGTACCGCTCCTTTCGCCCAACGCGGCTTATCTTTCGCCGCCCCGACGCCCCGCTTAGAACGTGTTGTCCGAATCGAGGAGGATAGTGACCGGGCCCTCATTGACCAGCTCCACGGACATCATGGTCTGAAAAATTCCAGTCGCGACGCTAACGCCCAATTTGCGCAGCCCCTCGCAAAATTCCTCATACCGCGTTTTTGCGAGGTCCGGCGGCGCTGCAGCAATAAAGCTGGGCCGTCGCTGCCCGCGGGCGTCCCCATACAACGTGAATTGCGAAACCGCCAGAACGCTGCCTTTTACATCGAGCAGCGAGCGGTTCATCTTCCCTTGATCGTCTTCAAAGATCCGCAGGTTCGCGCACCGTTCCGCCATGCGCGTTACAACGGCCGACGTATCGTTGCGCCCCACGCCGAGCAAAATCATTAGCCCCGAGCCAATTTCGCCCGTCACGCGGCCGTCCACCGTCACTTTCGCCCGGCTGACTCTTTGCAGGACGGCGCGCATGCGAAGACTTTAGCGACTGCCCGCCGAAGTGGATTTGCGCAAGCGCCTTCCCTCAACTTTTCTTACACGCTGCCTTGTCGGAATCGGCGCAGCGAAAGCTCGCGGCGTCAATGGCAATGCGACAAATCCGCGCGGCGCCGGCTGGCACTTCGGGCAAAAATAACTGCTACGTCCCGCCACGATTCCGCGCCGGATCGTAGTCTTGCACCGGTGACAGCCTTTTCCTTCACGTCCATAGGCGCGATGACGCCGTTGATATTCTCCCGGCTCACCTTCTGCGTCCAAAAAATCGGAGATCGAAGACCCACGCATGACGATGGCTTTCTGCAGAATCTCCTGCAAGGCGCGCCACAACGTTTCGAGTTGCTTTCGGCTCAACTTCGCTCCAATCTGCGCCGGATGAATCTTCGCGCGCCACAAGCTTTCATCTGCATAAATGTTGCCAACGCCGCGCAGCACGCCCTGGTCCAGAAGCAACGCTTTGATGCGCGCGCGCCGCTCGCGAATCCTTTTCGTGAACTCCGCTTTGCGGATCTCCAGCGGGTCCGCGCCAAACCGCGTCAATTCCTCCGCAAGGGGAGCTTCCGTCAAATAGGCAATGCGCCCAAAACGTCGAGCATCGGTGTACCGCAATTCGCGGCCGTCGTCCAGCAACATGCAAACATGTGTGTGTTTTTCCGGCGGCTTCTCTGCCGGGCTCGGCGCCATCTGCCCGGTCATTCCCAAGTGCACCAGCAGCGACGCCCGCTTCCCTGCATCCCCGCCGCCGTGCCCGTTCGTCGCTGCATCTGCAGACAGGCGCAACAACATGAACTTCCCATAGCGCTCGACGGCTTCGATCCTCCGCCCCGGCAAATGCTGTTCGAGCGCAACCGGGTCGTCGATGAAATCCGTTTTCCCCAGGGTGACCGACAGAATGCGCCGCCCAAGGACAGCCTGGCGCAATCCACGCGCTACTGTTTCGACTTCAGGAAGTTCCGGCATAAAGGAAGAGCTTTCAACATAGCACACCGCCAAGCGCATTGCTCTTTTGCTGACCCCGAGCCAGCGTCAGAGGCTCACGAAGCGGCGACTGTCTGACTTTTGGGGAACTCATGTTACAGTTTCACGCTCGGAGGTGATTCGTGCGACGGTCCCGAAGAAGCCTGTTTTACCTTCTCTATTCGATTGTAATCGCTGCCCTTTTGGTCGCCGCTCCGGCAGAGGCAAAGAAGACGGAAACGGGCTTTCTCGACCGCACCGTCGCGGTCGCAGGTACGCCGTACAAGTTTCAAGTTTTCGTCCCGGAAGATTGGACAAAAAGCAAAAAGTGGCCTGTTATTCTGTTCCTTCACGGCGCCGGCGAACGCGCCGACGACGGCCTGATTCAAACCGAGGTGGGCATCGGCACGGCCATTCGCAGGCACCGTGACCGCTTTCCTGCCGTCGTCGTGATGCCGCAGTGCAGGAAGGATATGTGGTGGGCCGACTCGATGGCCGACGTAGCAATGGCCACGCTGGCTGCGGCACAAAAAGAGTTTCACGGCGATCCCGCGCGAACTTATCTCACAGGCCTGTCCATGGGCGGCTACGGAACCTGGTATCTCGCCGGGAAGTATCCCGGCAAATTTGCGGCCATCGTCCCCATTTGCGGTGGCATCCTTATGCCCGATAAAGCCCGCGCACAATCCCCCGACGACAGCGCGCCCTACACCGAGGCGGCCAAGAAAATTGGCAACAAGACTCCGGTATGGATTTTTCATGGTGGTGATGATCCGGTCGTTCCCGTCACCGAATCGCGCCGCATGAACGAGGCGATGAAGGCGCTCGGCGGCGAAGTCCATTACACCGAGTATCCCGGCGTGGGCCACAATTCCTGGGAGAAAGCCTACCTGGAACCAGACCTTTTCACCTGGTTGCTCTCAAAGACAACAACCGCCAATCCAAGCAAGTAGCGATTGCGCCGCAGGAGCACCAGTCACTTCTTGTGATAGTTCGGATACGGCGGATGATCCGGAATCGTTACCGGGTTCTTCTTCAAGGTTTCCATCGTGACTTCCACGGCCTTTTCTAACTGGCGGTCATGCCCCGCTGCGACAGATGCCGGATCATTCTCTACCTCAATATCCGGCGGAATGCCCTTGTTCTCCACTTCCCAATCGCCGTGCAACCCATAAATCGCCACGCGCGGCGCTGTGACACCACCGCCGTCCAACAGCGGCGGATAGTTATAAATGCCCACCAGCCCGCCCCAAGTCTTCATGCCCACGAGCGGACCAATCTTGTCCTGCCGGAACATCCACGGCAATGCATCGCCGCCCGAGCCGGACATTTCGTTGATGATCATCGTTTTCGGTCCGTAGATCTGCGCCAGCGGCGAGCAGAACTTTTCGCCTTCGCGCGAAATCGCGCAATTGCGCAACGGCCGCTTCAGCATATCGATGATGTAGTCCGCCACTTCCCCGCCATGATTGTAGCGCTCGTCAATCACCGCGCCCTGCTTGCCGACTTGCGCAAAATAGAACCGGTTGAAGTTGAGCCAGCCGCCTACAGCCGTGTCCGGAACATGCACATACGCAAGTTTCCCGCCGCTCAGCTCATCCACCTTGCGGCGGTTATCTTCTTCCCACGCGCGATTGCGCAGGGCGAAATCGCTCGCCAAGGGCACCACGGTCACTTCGCGTGAATCCTTTCCGTCCGCACCGGGGCCAACCCTGATCTTAATTTGCTTGCCCGCGGTGCTTTCGAAGAAGCTGTAAACTTCTGCGGGCGGCCGAACCTCACGTCCCTCCACTTCCAGCAGGTAATCGCCCGCCTTGACATCCACGCCAGGCTGCGTGAGCGGCGCTCGCAACCCCGGGTTCCAATTCTCGCCGTTGTAGATGCGGGCAAATCGGTAGCGCCCGTTTTCGATCTTGTAATCCGCGCCGAGCAGCCCGCCCCTGACCTGACTGGGCTGGGGAATGTCGCCGCCCCCGATAAACATGTGGCCGACGGTAATTTCACCGAGCATCTCATCAAACAGATAGTTGAGATCGGCGCGTCCGCCCAGTCCCTTCAGATACACCGCGTATCTCTTTTCCGCGGCCGGAATGTTGAGCCCGTGATGGTTCGGGTCATAGAGGAAGTCCCGCTCGATGCGCCAGACTTCGTGATACATCTGGTTCCACTCCGCGCGCGGATCCACGTACGTTTCCATCCCATCCAGCTTGAGCGCGCCGTCGCCAGGCTTTGGAGCGGCAGCCGTTGCCGCGATAAACCACGCCGGCCCCTGGCGGTACAACACCTTTTCGCCATTCGCCGACACGCCGAATCCGCTGATGCCGCCGAGGAACGGCTCAGTCTTCCGGGTCGCAAAATCAAACTTGGAAACCGTTACGGGAGTCGGCCCTTCGAAGCGCGGCACATCCACGATTTCCGAAAGGAACAGCGTTCCCGCCTTTCCCGTGTCCAAGCCTTCGTAACGCGCGGCCTTGATGGGCAACGACACGATGCGCTGGCCAATTCCGTCCAGGTCAATCACGACCTTGACGGCCTCGTCTTTCTTCTTGTCGCCTTCCTTCCCTTTCTCTCCTTCCTTGCCCTTGTCCGCTTCTTTGCTCTTGTCTCCACCAGCGTCTTTTTTCTCGTCGGCCACTTTCTCTTCGTCGCTTTGCGGTTCAACGGGCGAGGCGTCACCCTTCTTCAATACCGCAGCATAGATATGACGTAAAACCGGATGCTGGAAGCTCGACAAATCCAACCAACCCGACGAGAGCCCCACATCGGTGCTGACGGCAAAAATCAAAGATTTTCCGCCCTTGTCGAAAACCGGAAACCGTGCGTCGCTTACGCCATCCGTGATTTGCGATTCCTTGCCGGTCTCCAGCGAATACACGAACACGGTGCGAAGGTGATTTTCCAGGAACTTCGAGTACGTCAGCCACTTGCTGTCCGGCGACCACGTCTCATTCATCGAAGAGGTGGGATCTTCGTAGCGGTCCGTGGTCACTTTGACGGGAGTGCCTTTCTCAACGTCCACATACCACAGATTCAAGCGCTTGTCCGTGTAGGCGATTTTTTTGCTGTCCGGCGACCACAGCGTTCCGTAGAAAAACGACGGCGGATTCCCCAGATTGATTTTCTTCGCCGAGCCGGAACCCGACTGATCCACGATGTGCAGGCCGTATTCACCTGACTCGTCCGAGAAAAACGCAATCGATTTCCCGTCTGGCGACCACGCCGGATCGCGCTCGGCCACCGCAGGCGTGTGCGTCAGGTTGCGAACATCGCCCTTCTCCGCTGGTACGCTGAAAATCTCTCCGCGCGCTTCAAACACCGCGCGCATTCCCGATGGAGAAATTGCGGCGTTTTGGATGCGATCCCCGACATTCTCGTAATGCGGGCGCGTGGACGGCAGGTCTCCCGCGATGCGAATGTCCACTTTCGTAGATTTGCCGCTCGTAGGATTGAAAACGTAAATCCCGCCAAACTGCTCGTAGACCAAGGCGTCAGGACCGGCGGAAAGCGATTTGAAATCCAGGCCTTGATTCGGGAGGACCTGTTTTACCGTCTTCGCTTTGGTGTCGTAAGCAAACAGCGTCACCGGTCCGTTGCGGTCGGAAAGAAAATAAACCGTGTCGCCAAACCAGACAGGGTTCCTGTCGTTCGAATTTTCGCGCGGCACTTTTTCCAGCGCCAGGTCGCTTACCCGCACGATGTAGATTGGCGTGGTCTGCCCGCCTCGATAGCGCTTCCACGACGTTTGCCAAATCGCATTCGGGACGTAGGCGATGCGCGTCCCATCCGGCGAAAACCACGCGGCCTCTCCGCGCCACATCGGCAATACTTCCGCGGGGCCGCCCTCTACGGGAACGGTGTATAGGCGGTCGAAATCCGCATACGAATCCCGATTCGAATGGAACAGCACTTTCTTTCCGTCCGGAGTCCACGCCGTGGCGATGTCCGCCCCCGGATGCCAAGTCAAACGTTTGGGCTCGCCGCCGTCCGCGGGCATCGCGAACACATCGACGTTTCCGTCATACATCGCGGTGAAGGCGATCCACTTGCCATCCGGAGAAAACACTGGCGCGCCTTCATGGCCGCCCGTGGTGAGTTGCCGCGCGTCGCCCCCTTCTCGCGACACGCTCCAGAGGTACCCGCCATAGGTAAACACCACCTGCGTTTTGCTGAGCGTCGGGGAATGCACCAGCAGCGGCGTTTCTTCCGCCGCGCGAGAGGCGCCCGCCGAAGCCACCGCCAGCAAAGCGCAAATCACCACCGCCATTCGAACGCGCATGTCTCCTCCATGAAAACCGGTTGAATTCCCGGGATTTAGCCCTTTGTAGGGGCGCAGCATTGCTGCGCCCGCCGCGCTATAGGCGCGGCTCAGCCCTAGCCTGTTTGCGTAAGGGCGCGCTTCAGCGCGTCCTCCCAGTCATCCTTGCGAATCACAGAAAAGTACATTGGAAATCGAACTACCGTTGGACCCACCACACCCGCCAACCCATTAAGACGCAAAAGTGTAACAAATGTTTCAGAAAAGCGCCGCTCTTACGGCAGCAACGCAAACACGCGCACCGGCCCGCCGGAGCCGCTTTCGAGCTTGATCGGCGCCACCACCAGAAACGCTCCCGTTTCAGGCAAAACGCCCAGGTCCGCCAGGTTTTCCAAATGATACAGACCCGCACCTAGCGCCAGATGATGCACCGCAAAGTCCGCCGAAGCTCCGTAATCGACGCTCATCGTATCGCATCCCAGGCCGCTGACCTTCCGCTCGATGAGCAGCTTTACGGCCTCGGCAGAGAATCCCGGAAAATGCATCTTTCCTTGTGCGTCTTGATTCCGGTATTTCTGTGCATCCGGCCAGCGCGCAGCCCATCCCGTCCGCAGAAGCACGATCGCTCCCGCCGTAATCGGTCCGTGCCGCTTCTCCCATTCCTCCACGCGCGCCGCAGGAAGCCGATAATCCGCATCCTTCGAGCTATCCGCCCGCGCATCCAACACTACGGCCGGTCCAAAGAGCTGTTTGGCGGGAATCTGTTCGACCGTCGCCTTCCCAGGGGGAAAATGCGCCGGAGCGTCGAGATGCGTCCCGTAATGCTCCAGCATCCAGAAGCTTCGTGTGAAGTATCCGTTCTTCTCGATCGAGGCGTTGACCTTGGCCTCAAACCACTTCTCATCTCCCGGCCACGGCACCAGTTTGTCGTTGATTGCGTAACTCAAATCGAGCACGCGCGTTTTGCCGGTGCCAATCTCCTCAAGCATGCAATCCCGTCTGCGCCCTTCTCGCAAGTCCAGGGAAATCCGGCCTGAAGCGGCCTGCTTCTCCAGTCGGTACGTCTCAGGGTAACGGAATTCCCGGCGTCGCCACGATTCCGGCCATACGCAGAAGCTCCTGGTATTCCGCATCGGTGATCGCCGAAATCACCAGTCTCACGTTTTTCAGTAGCTTCATTTTCCTTACTGCCCGATTGGCACGCATCTCCGCCAGCGTCACCTGCCGTGGCAGTTTTTCGAACGCCCGCAAATCCGCCACCAGGTTTTTGCCTTTGTGGTCGTGCGGATCGGGATAAGGGTCGCGCGTAACTTCCGCAATGGAGTAAAGCGACCGCTCCGGCGCCGAGTGATAGCACAGCACGCGGTCGCCCTTGCGTACCTGTTTCAGCGCGCGGATAGCATCCGGTTTCGAGCCCGCCCCGTGCCACATCTCTTTCCCTTTTACGAAAAGCGTGTCCCAGTGATAGTGGTGAGGGTCCGCGCTGAAGATCCAGTAGTGTCGTTCGACAGTTATTATCGCCATCGAGGCCTTGAAGTCCGCAGAACTATACACGGTGGCACTCAAAAAGCGAAACAAAATGTGAGACTTAGCCCGGATTAGTCTGAGGAAAAGAGTTACTCCGCAGGGAAGTCGTCCAAACCGCCCAGCTTGACGTTAATTCTAACTATCTCTTTCATTTTCAATAGAATAGAAGCCGGCTAGTCGGCATCTACAAAAATGTCCTCGCCACGGACCTCAATCTTGTAGCAATCCACGCCCACTGCCGGATTCTGCTTGACCTTGCCCGTCGTGACGTCGTATTGCCACCCATGCCAGGGGCAAGTCACAACCGTTCCGCTCAACGTCCCTTGCCCCAGCGGCCCGCCCCGGTGCAGGCAAGTGTTGTTGATCGCGTAGTATTTGCCCTCAACATTCGCCAAGGCGACCGCCTTGCCTTCTACCTGGAATTCCCGGATCGTCCCCGGGGTAATTTCGTTCGTCTTAGCCGTCCGCACAAACGCCATCGTTTTCGGTCTCCCTCACGGATCCTTCCGCTTTCTGTTACTTCTCCGCTCCCTATGCTTCTCCCTCTGCGGCTCCTGTGGTCAGTTTTTTTCTTCTCTTCCCTAGTCCCTAATCCCCAGTCCCTAGTCGCTGCTCTCTGATCTCCGCTCCCTGATCTCTTTTTTCTGCTTTCTGCCTTCTGCTTTCTACTTTGGCTCCATCGTCTGCGCCACCATCACACCCTTCTTAAAATCCTCCACCATTTCCGGCTTCAGCCGAATTTCCGTCGGCCGCTTCGCCAACGTCATCTGATCAATCTTGTCCTGCAGCTTCATCAACCCGAAGAAAAGCCCCTCAGGCCGCGGCGGACAGCCCACAATGTACACATCCACTGGAACAATGCGGTCCACGCCTTGCAATACCGAATACGTATTGAACGGCCCGCCCACGCTCGAGCACGCCCCCATCGAAATGCACCACTTTGGATCCGGCATCTGCGCCCAGACGCGCTGAATGACTGGCGACATTTTCAAGGTCACCGTCCCCGAGACGATCATCAAATCCGCCTGCCGCGGCGACGGACGAAACACTTCCGCTCCAAACCGCGCCATGTCAAACCGCGAAGTCGTCGACGCAATCATCTCGATCGCGCAGCACGCCAACCCGAACGTCAGCGGCCACAGTGCGCTCTTCCGCGCCCAGTTGAACACGTAGTCCACCGACGTAATCATGAAGTTTTTCTCGAACCGCTGGTCCAGAACACCCATGGAGAATCAGCCTCTATAGTGGCGGGTCTTTCGTTATTTTCGTCCCAGTTCTAACTGGAAGACCCGTCATTTGCTCTTCATCTCCGGGGAGTATATATGCACCCGCAACCGCCGTCAAAACACATCGTGGGAGGCGGAGCGTTCCAGCTGAATCAGTAGGTCATAGGAGGCAGGCCTTATTCGTATCTCAGCGCCACCATCGGATCCACCTTCGTCGCTCTCCGCGCGGGGAGGAAACTCGCCAAAAGCGCCATGAACCCCAACCCGGTCATGGCGGCAGCGAGAACTCCAGGGTCGCTTGGTTTCAAGCCCAAGAGCGTAGCTCTAGCCGCCTGGCCGGCGGCCACGCTCAAAAACGCGCCGAGGACCAATCCGGGGGCGAGGAGCAAAGCGGCGTTGCGAAGCACCAGCGACAGGACGTCTCCCCTTTGTGCCCCGAGCGCCACGCGAATCCCGAATTCATTCGTGCGCTGCGCAACCAGATAGGACATCACACCATAAAGGCCGACTGCGGCGATCAACACAGCGAGCAGCCCGAAAAGGCCCGAGACTTTGGCCATCAATCGCTCGCGCGTCAAGCCCTCCAGGATCGTGGTTTCAAGGGTCTGCAAAACCAAGAGTGATCAGCGGGCTGGCCTGATTGACAACGTTTCTAACGTTAGAAACCGTTTCGGCTGTAGGCGCTTCCGAACGGATCACAAATTGAGCAGCGGGGTTTGGCTGGGGATCTTGAGACGTGGTGAGAAACGCGATGGGACGAAATTCTTCCCGCAAGCTACGGTATTTGGTGTCCGCAACCAGGCCCACAATTTCGAAGGGCTGCTCCGGTTCTGATGGAGTAGCTTGCCGCCGAAACGTCCTTCCGATCGGATTCATCCGTAGACCAAGTTTGCGAGCGAAGGTTGGTTCACAATCGCAACTTTGGGAGAGTTAACCGCGTCTTGTGGACTTGTCCGCGAGCAGCTGCAAATGTTCCTGGATCTCACCATTGAACTCACCGTCCTTCCGATTTCCATGTAGAAAACCGTGCACCTTCTCAAAAGCGCGCAGCCTCGATTCTCGCCGCCTCATAATTCTCTGCCCTCTTCCAAGCAACCCCCGGAGCTACTCATACCGCAGCGCTACTATCGGATCGACCCGCATCGCTTTGCGTGCCGGGATTGCTGCGGCTACAAGAGCGAGCAGGATCACGAACACGGCTGCCCCTGTGAAAATGAGCGGGTCGGTAGCGCTCATATTCACAAGGAAACTTCCCAGCACGCGCCCGAGCAGCACGGCCAGCGCTACGCCCACAGCTGTTCCTGCCAGCGCAAACCTAAGGCCTTGCTTCACAATCAGCCCCAGCACTTCCCGAGGTTGCGCGCCGAGACTCAGCCGGATGCCGAACTCCTGCGTGCGCTGCGCCACCGTGTATGCCACCATTCCGTACAGACCGATGGAAGCTAGCACAAAGGCAATGGCCGCCAAAACACTCAGCAAACTCGCTGCGATTCTTTGGCCAAAAAGCGAACCGGCGATCCACTCGTTCAAGGGCATGACCCCGGTCGCCGGAACCATGGCGTCCAGGCCTTGCGACTCACGTCGAATGGATTGCATCGCTTCGCTTACTGAGCCTAACGTGCGTAGATAAAACGCCAAGCCCATTTCCGGGCGATAAATTTGCCGGATCGGAACATAAAAATACGGCCGCGTATTCTCGGTCAGCCGGTGAATCTTGCTGTCTTGCACGACGCCGACGATGGTGAACCACTGCCCCCAGCCGAACACTCTGCGGTTCAAAACGCCGCCGTGGGGAATAAACCGTCGCACAAACTCTGTCGTGACGATCATCACAGGAGGGTGCGAGGAATCATCCTGCATGGTGAAGTCGCGCCCTTCAATGAGCGGAATTTTCATCAGCTCGAAGTATCCCGGCGCCACGAGATTGCGGTAAATCTTCATATTCTCGCTGGGTCCCGGCACGTAGCCCTCGACCTGCAAGTCTTCCCACGAACCTTCGCCCAAGCTGAGCGGCACATAGTCGGCGTAAGTAACGGCGGTCACGCCCGGTTGGCGTTCCAACCGCTCCCGCAACTGCCGGCAAAATGCGTCAGCTTGCTGCGCATCGACATTGGCCGCGGAAAGATTGAATTTGGCAATCGCTACCTGATTGGGCTCAAAACCCGGCTGGATGGACTTGACGCGATAGAAGCTCTTTACAAAAAGGCCGGCGCCAATGAGCGCCGTAACCGCGAGGGCTACTTCGGAAGTCACCAGCAAGGAGCGCAAACGATTCGATTGGGTGCCTGAGGTTCCGCTGCGCCCGCTTTCCTTCAGCGTTTCGCTAACGTTGTTTCTTGTGGCATGGAGCGCTGACCCGATTCCTGCCAGAGCGGCAACCGCCACGGCGAGCCCTGCGGTAAACACCAAGACGCTTCCACCCTGCGCTCCTGATTGAAGCTGGGGAGCCTCGGTGAGAGGCAGCAGCCATCGCAACGACCCGCCGAGCCAACCGGCGATAAGCAATCCCGCCACGGAACCTAGCGTTGCAAGCATCAACACCTCTGTGGAGAGTTGCCGCACCAACCTCATTGGTGACGCGCCTAGTGCCACGCGAATGCTGAATTCTTTGCGGCGATCCGCGCTCCGTACCAGCAGCAGATTGGCGATATTCGCGCAGACAATCAGCAGCACCACGCCGCTGGCGCCGAACAAGATCGTCAGCGGCGCAAGCAAGGATCCTTGAATTCCATAGTGTGCCTTCCAAACCGGCAGCAGCGTCGCGCTCATGCCTTGGTTCGTATCTGCGTCCGCCTTGGCCATGAACCCGGCCACCGACGCCAGTTCGGAGCGTGCCTGCTCAACGGTGGCTCCTGGAGCCAGGCGCGCCAGCACTCGAAACATCCGGTTTTTGCGGTCTTTGAGCATCCAGGTGCCGGTAGATGTGAGTTGTCCATACATCGTCGCGGGCACCCACAGATCAAACGAAAGACCGGCCATGGAGCCATGAAACCCGTTTGGCGCCACGCCAATGACTGTGTAGGGTGTGCGATTTACGCGCAGGATCGCGCCGATGGCCGAAGCGCTCTCGTTGTAGTGACTGTGCCAGAACGAATGGCTGATCACCGCGACGGCGTGCGCGTTCTGCGCATCGTCGCGCTCGACGCCGGAAAAGAAGCGGCCTATCTCCGGCTTCACACGCAGAACGTCGAAGAAATTGCCGGAAACGGTCTCGCTCCAAACGCGCTCGACGCCCACGTCGTTCCCAACGGCCAGCGCCATGGGTTGTGCCACGCTCATCGATTCCACCAGCTTCAAGTGGTCGCGGAAATCCCGAAAATCCAGATACGATGTTGGCACCCATTCGCCGGAAGTCGCCAAACTTTCCAGCTCCACCACGCGCTCAGGTTGTCCTGCGCCCGGGAGGGAGTTCAGCAACACGCTGTGAATCCAGCTGAAAATCGTGGTGTTCGCGCCGATGCCGAGCGCTAGTGTCAGCACGGCGATGGCCGTAAAACCAGGGTTCTTGCGCAAGGTGCGAAGACCAAAGCGCAGGTCTCGCCACAACGCCTCGACCGACGAGAACGTTTGCAATCCTCTCCGGTCTTCTTGCAGCAAAGTCGTGTTACCGAACTGCCTTCGTGCCGCGGCCGTAGCGTCTTCTCTCGACATGCCCTGCGCCGCGAATTTCTCCGCGAGCAGTTGTAAATGTTCCTGCATCTCGTCATCGAACTCACCGTCGCGCCGGCGTCCACACAAAAAACCGCGCACCTTCGCCGCGAACGCGCGCAGCCTGGATTCTCGTCGTGTGCTCATGATTCTCTCTCCGCTTCCAGCTTCAGCACGCGGCTAATCACGTCCGCAATGCGCTCCCAGTTTTCCGCTTCCACCTGGAGCTGCTTCTCCCCGCGCTTCGTTATGGAATAAAACTTCGCCTTGCGGTTGTGCTCCGAAGTACCCCATGCCGCCGCGATCCAGCCCTGCTGCTGCAAGCGCAGCAGCGAGGTGTACACCGTGCCTTCATTCAGCTGCAGCACATCGCGGCTCACCTGCTCGATGCGCCGCGCAATCCCGAATCCGTGCAGCGGGCCCAGAGCGTGCAGCGTCTTCAAAATCATCAGGTCCAGTGTTCCTTGCAGCACTTCCGATTTCTTCGTGTCCATCATTCTTTCCGTTTCTCCCTTTTGTCTGTGCGTCGTTCCGCTGTCGAGATGCCCCTCGCGAAATTAGCGACCGCGGCCTCTTTCCTTTGGATTGTCCAAAGGAGTCTACCACCTCTCCTTTGCAATGTCCATAGGAAAACCCCGCGCGGCGACGTTCTTCGATTTTGGGGGTGCCCCAGGTTTGGTTTCTAAGACTTGGCCTTTGCTTCTTCCTCGGTTTGGGGTGTCCAAGGTTTTGGTATTTTGAAATCTCGGCCTTGTCCTTAGCCGCGGCTACCACTCGTTCCGGGAACCGCGTATCCTTGCCACTGTCTTGACGAGAATTTCCTCTAGGAGAACTGCCCTGTGAAGAGTGCGCCGCTTGCCGTCTCCCTTTGGTTCGCTTGTGTTTTTCTTTCCCTCGCGCCCTTGCAAGCCGCCGAACCCCCGCACATCCAAATGGTCAACGGAACGGGCCAGCTCATCGTCAACGGCCATCCTTTTCTAATTCTTGGCGGCGAACTCGGCAATTCCTCATCGGCAACCGCCGCGCAGGCCGACGCGATCATCCCCAAGCTCGCAAATATGCACGTCAACACCATCCTGATGCCCGTCGCTTGGGAGCAGCTCGAACCCAAGGAAAACAATTTCGACTTCAGCATCCTCGATCACTGGCTGGAAGTCGCGCGCGTACACAAAATGCATCTGGTGCTCCTCTGGTTCGGCAGTTGGAAAAACGCCTTCTCCAACTACGCGCCTTCCTGGGTGAAGGCCGATCCCAAACGTTTTCCGCGCGCCGAATCCGCCGACGGAAAACCTCTCCAAATTCTCTCGGCCATCGCGCCGGAAACCCGCCGCTGCGACAGCCGTGCCTTTGCCGCCTTGCTGCGTCACGTTCGCGAAAAGGACTCCGAACAACAAACGGTTCTCATGGTGCAGGTCGAAAACGAAGTGGGCTACCTTGGGCAGGGTCGCGATCGCTCTCCCGAAGCCAATCGACTATTTCACGGACGCGTCCCCGACGCATTACTCCACGCTCTCGCCGGCAAACGCCAGCAGCTCTCGCCCGAACTCCTCTCCCACTTCAACGAGCGCGGGCAACGCTGGGCCGAAGTCTTTGGCGACGCCGCAAACGAACTCTTCATGGCGTGGAACTATGCAACGTATATCGAAGCCGTCACTCACGCCGGCAAGACCGAATACGCTCTCCCGATGTACGTCAACGCGCAACTTCCCGCACCGGGCGAACGCGCGGGCGAATATCCCAGCGGCGGACCCCATCCCTATTATCTGGACGTCTGGCGCGCCGCGGCGCCCAGCCTCGATTTCTATTCTCCCGACATCTACTGGCCCAATTTCGAATACTGGGTCGAGCGCTATGCAATTCCTGGCAATCCCGTCTTCATCCCCGAAGCGCGTCTCGACGCCGCTCCCTACAACGCGTTCTACGCCTACGGGCAAGGGCACGCATTCGGATTCTGCCCATTTGCGGTGGACCGTCTGACGCTTCCGGAAAAAGACAGCGAACCGAAGCCGCCGCTGATGCAGGTTTACGAATTGCTCGACAGCCTGAGTGATCTGTTGCCGGCCGCGCAAGCCGCCGGTTCGACGCGCGGCTTGGTCCTTCACGCAACGAGTCTGCGTCCCACGCAGACCGTTGCCCTGGGAGGGTATTTGTTCGAAGCCACGCTTTCGCGTTCCTGGCCGGCAAGAACTCTCGCCACCGACGATGGCGCCATGCTCATCCTGCAATCATCTCCGGGAGAGTTTTACATTGTAGGCAGCGGCCTGGCCGTCAGCTTCGCGCGCGACCCTGACGTCGACGCAGGCATCGCCGGAATCGAAAGCGTGGAACAAGTCTCTCGCGCCTCAGGACAATGGATCACCGAGAGGCCTTTGAACGGTGACCAAACCAACCAGGGCCGCCAATTGCTAATGGACGCAAAACGCCCGTACATCTGCCGTGTCCGCCTCTATTCCATCCCTTCGGAGAAAGAGCGTTAATGGCTCGTTGCACTTGTCGGCCGCGAACTGAGTCCGCACGCACTTTTTCGTTTGTGCGCACCACTGGCACAGACTTTAGTCTGCGCTCTCTTCCTTCACATTCCTAGTTGCCTAGGGCTTCCGCGTTGCCGTCCATTTTCCATCGGCTTGGCCTTCCACCTTCATTCGGCCGCCGGCAGAATCTCCATCGAACCAGCCCACAAAAGTTGCGACCGCCGGCGCAACCGTGCCTTTGTTATCGAGCGGCCAATCCACGTTGGAACTAAGCTCCACGTAGCCGTTTCGCCAAGTCCCCGTAATGGCTCGGTCTTTGCCTAGTGCGCTCGACCAGCTTCCCATCACTCGGTTGCCGTCGCGGTTAAGCTGCAGAACTCCTCCAAAGCCTCCAGCATCCGTAGCGCACTTCACTTCCCAGTTGCCGCTGGAATCCGATCCGTTTTTAACCGGTACAGGCGTAGCGTTCGTGATTCGCAAATTCGAAAAATATGCCTCCTCGCCCTGATAACCCCAAAGCGCAACGCCCCCGCGCAAGTCTTCTCCCTTCAAGCCATCCACGATGAGGCTCGGCTGCTCCGCCCCGTTGATATAAAGCCTGGCGGAGCGACCCTTCACGTCAATTTTCACTTTCATCCAGGTTTCTGTTTGCAACTCTTCGTGGCTCTCGTAAATCGCGGGCCACGCGCGCCGCAGTTTTTCCCAGCCGAAGTCCGGCTCAGACGTGTATTGCACCGCATGGTTCCTCATCGCCTGATCATCGGCGTGCGAGTTCCCCGGCCGCAGGTAGAAAAGTTCGTAGCGCGAAGCGTCTGGCCGCGCGCGAAATGCGATGCCCACAAACCCGGGCATTCGAACGCCGGGCGGCGTGGTGATCTTCAACGCGATGTCCGCTTCAATGGTTCCGTCCTGAAAATCCGCGCCCTTCAAGAGCGCGAACCCATCGAAGTCGCCCTTTGCCGTGTCCTTCTCTTTGGTGATGCGCACAGCTTTGCGCCCCTTGTATTCGACCGCTTCGGCCTTCACGTTGAGAACGACTAGATCCTTCGTGTCGCTCAGCGCAAAGGTTTGAGTCTCCGGTGCTGTCCGCCCGGCGCCCGCCCAAATCGTTCCGAGCGCAATGGCCGCTGCAAACATGGAACCCAGCTGCGTAATTCGAGACATGTTCTCAACCCCCAGTTTGAAACCCAGCGAATCTTCTATTCCCGGTCAAACACAAAGATGTCCGGTTTGCCCTTGCCCACCGTGTGCACGGTCATCGTTAATATCTTGTGATCAGGAGAAAGTTCAATCTGCTCGGTCGCGTCGGTTTTGCCGTTGACCTTGTTGGTGAGTTCCAGAGTTCGCTCATTCACCCGCCGTCCAGAAGACACCGAGCCTTTCTCCACGTTCGGGCCTTGGTTCGGATAATCCTTACCGTCGAACTTCACGCTCTTCGTCCGTCCCGGGGCGATGAAGGAAAGGCCGTCTCCCTCATAAGAGCGGACTTCCAGTACAAAGACGGCGTTCACTTGTTCGCTCGTGCCTTCCCACACGCCCGCGAAACCGGCTTTGCCTGCGGTTCGCGTGTACACCCATTTCACGTTGGAGGCGGATCCGTCGGGAGCGAACTCTGTGTAGTCATCGTGGAGCGTATTGCCATCTTTGGAAAGCTGCCAGTCCCCCGTCAGAAGAATGCGGCCGTCCTTCTTGCGGATAACCTTCCAGGAGTCGGGCCCTTCGACCGTGACGGAGAGAGTGGTACCGGCAATCCCCGGCTGGTCCGTGCCATCAGTCACGATCGTCTCCGCGGTGCCGCCGCCAAAGTCAAACGCGTACTTGTTGGCGCCCGCGCTTTCCACCTTCATTTCGTCAGTGAGCTTGCTTTTGGACGGGTTCAGTTTCCACTCGCCGATGAAGGGGTTGTCCGCCGCCCCCACCACCATGGCCGCAAAGAGACCTCCCGCCGACAGCAACCACAAAGCGCGCTTCAACATGCAGTCACCCCTTGGGTACTTCGACGCGCCTGAGCCCCGGATGTTTCGCATCCAATTTTGGATAGGTTTCTGGTTACCTGGTGGGTTGTTTGACGGTGTTGGCCTTGCTGGCGACGCCGGGGTCTTTGAGCCTGCGTGCCAGGGATTTCCAGTAGGTGGCGGGCCGCAGGCGCTGAAGAACATCAACCTGATAGGCGTCTATTCCAATGAGGATGCGCGGCTCGCGGCGCTCCACGCCCCGCAGAATGACGGCCGCCGCTGTTTCCGGAGGCGTGCGCGCAAGCTTTTGAAACCGCGCGATGCCTTCCTCGCGCCTTGCGGCTGGGGTTTCCGCGCCCAATCGAGCATGCTCTGCGATGGAGGTGCGAATTCCGCCGGGGTGCACGCAGCTCACACAAACATTCGTGGGCGCGAGTTCGTGGCGCAGCGCTTCGGTAAATCCACGCACGGCGAATTTACTGGCCGCGTACGCCGCTTGCCCCGCCGGCGCGATAAGCCCAAAGACGCTCGACAAATTCACGATGTGCCCGCGCGGCTCGCGTTTAAGCAGCGCCAAGAAATGTTTCACGCTGTAAACCGTGCCCCAGAAATTGATGTCCATCAACCAGCGAAGATCATCGAGCGAAACTTCCTCGAAATTCCCATGCAGCGCAACTCCCGCATTGTTAATGAGCAGCGTGACTCGCCCGTGACGCGCGCTGACGTCGGCGGCAAAGGATTTCACGCTCTCTTCCTGAGCGACGTCTAAAACGTGGGTGGTCACAAGCGCGCTGTTCTTTGCCAAAGACTGCGCGGTCTGCTCCAATCCCGCTTCGTCAATGTCCGCGATGGCCAGCGCCGAACTTGCAGCCGCCAAACGCTGTGCGAGAGCTCGGCCAATGCCCGAGCCCGCTCCGGTTACAACCGCCACGCCGCTGCTTAGAAAAGACATGAAAAGGCTTCCTGATGGCAACGGTTCATATCACGCTGAAAGAGAATTTGCCACGCCTTTTGCGGCGCGGCGGTTCACACCGGACTTGAAGAATTGCTGGCCGCGAACCCGGGCGAAGCCCGGACTTGAGCAGCAAAGGGTTCATCCCTTCTTGCCGTGGACGAGCAGCGCGCCTTCCGATTTGAACGCCCGAAGCTGCGCCGCGTCGCGGAACCAGCGGCCGGTATAAACATCCGGTGACGGCGAAGGATCGGCGATCCGTTCATGCCGCACGTCACCAAAATCGGCGGCACGGAAAAATTCGCTCCAGTCTTCCCCGGAGAGCAGGTGCGTTTTTACCGCGAGCAATTCGCCCCATTGGTGGCAATGCGGATTGTCTCGGTAGTAGTTGATCAGAATCCACGCCGCCCCGCCGGGCTTCAGCACGCGAAAAATCTCGCGGATGCCGGCGGCGGGATCGGGCCAGTAATACGACGACTCGACGGAAATCGCGTGCGAGAAGAAATTCGGCTCCCAGGGAATTCCTTGCACTTCGCCGGTGACAAACATCAGGTTTTCAAAATGTACGCTGTCGCGGCGAGCGTGGCGAATCATTTCGTCGGAAACGTCCATGCCCACTACGCGGCCCTGCGGAACCAATTTAGCCAGCCGCCGCGAAAGCCAGCCCGCACCGCATCCAACATCGAGAACGTTGTCCGCCGCGCCGAGCTGCATTTTCTCGAGGACCGGCAGGGTGATGGGCAGGTGCTCCTGCTCCATGCCCTCCCCGCGGCCCGCTTCCGCCCAGCGGTTGAATTCCTCGCGCAAGGTTTCGGGATTCGATGGACTCGTTTTAGAGGGTGGTACAGCGGCCATTCTAATCCCCTTGACAAAAGATTCGCCCGCCGGGGGCGGCGGCCGCTAGCAAAGCGCCAACTTGATCACAGCAGCTTAGAGAGTTAGACGGCATGGCCGCATGCGGTACAGAAATGCGAGCCGGAGGGCGACAGCCTGCCACACTGGGAACAGAACCGGCCGGAACTTGCAGGAACGTAGCGCACCTCATGCCGCACCTCATGCGGAGTCCCGTTGGAAGCAAGAGCCCAGATCAAGGCGACCCACCAACCGATAATCGTCCATCCCAAAAAGAAGTTCACAAGAAAAATGCCAGCGGCACCGGACCCAGGCCGGAAAACCAGAGAGATGACGGTGGGCAGAAAATAAAGGAGCGTCATAAAAATCAGAAATTCCACGATCCCACCTCCTCAGCCCCACTTTGACCCGAGGCGCACCATCGTCTGATTTTTCTTCTGTCTATTAGAATACGCGCCGGAAAGCCGGTTTGTTCCAAATCGCATTCTTACGCTCCGGCGCCCTGAACTTTGACCAGCAATTCCGCGAATTTTTGCTTGCGCTCGGCTTGGTCCTGGCCGGATTCGGCTTCGGCCATTTGCGTGATGTTCATCGAGCAGAACTTCGGGCCGCACATGGAGCAGAATTTCGCTTCTTTGTAGAAATCGTCGGGAAGATTTTCGTCGTGCATGGCGCGCGCCGTTTCCGGGTCGAGCGACAGCTCGAACTGCTTGTTCCAATCGAACAAGAAGCGCGCATAGCTCAGAGCGTCGTCGCGGTCGCGCGCGCCAGGACGCTGGCGGGCCACGTCGGCGGCGTGCGCCGCAATTTTGTAGGCGATGACGCCCTGCTTCACGTCGTCGGGATTCGGCAAGCCAAGATGCTCCTTTGGCGTGACGTAGCAAAGCATGGAGGCGCCGTGCCAGCCAATCATCGCCGCGCCAATCGCGCTGGTGATGTGGTCGTAGCCGGGAGCAATGTCAATTACCAGCGGGCCCAGTGTGTAGAACGGCGCTTCGTGGCACCATTCCATTTCCTTGTCCACCTGCTCTTTGATTTTATCCATTGGAATGTGGCCGGGGCCTTCGATCATCACTTGAACATCGTGCTGCCAGGCTTTCTTTGTCAGCTCGCCGAGGACTTTCAGTTCGGCGAATTGCGCTTCGTCGCTGGCGTCCGCGATGCACCCGGGGCGCAAGCCATCGCCGAGCGAAAAGCTCACGTCATGCTTTTTAAAGACCTTGCAAATTTCGTCGAACTTTTCGTATAGAAAATTCTGCTTCTTGTGATGCTCCATCCAGTGCGCCATCAGCGAGCCGCCGCGGCTCACGATGCCGGTGATGCGCTTGCGCACGAACGGCACATGCTCGCGCATCACGCCGGCATGGATGGTCATATAGTCCACGCCTTGCTCGGCCTGCTCTTCGATCACTTCGAGCATCAACTCGAAGGTCAGGTCCTCCGGGCGGCGCACCCGCGAAATCGCTTCGTAAACGGGAACGGTGCCAACGGGAACGGGCGAAGCGTCAATGATGGCTTTGCGAATCTCAGGGATGTTGCCGCCGGTCGAAAGATCCATCACCGTGTCCGCGCCGTAGTGGACGGCGTGGTGGAGCTTCTTCAATTCTTCATCAATGTTCGAGTTGGTAGCGGAGTTGCCGATATTCGCGTTGATCTTGCACTTGCTGGCAATGCCGATAGCCATCGGCTCGAGGCCGCGGTGATGGATGTTCGCAGGAATGATCATGCGCCCGCGCGCCACTTCGCTGCGGACGACCTCCGGCTCGAGTTTTTCGCGCTCCGCGACGTACTGCATTTCCTCGGTGATGACGCTTTGCCGCGCGAAATGCATTTGGGATACGTTGCGCGTGCCGTTCGCCCCAGCAACGGCGGTTTCCCGTTTATCGATCCAGCTATCCCTCAGTGCCATAAGGCCTCTCTATGCACACAGAAAAGTGACTCGTGACTGATACGGAGTTCCTCGTCCCGCCTAAAGAGAAATTATGGCACTGTGGGTGAGGAGCGGCAACCGCAGCGAGGGGAAGAAAATCCGGCCAGACGGGGCAGCGGGCTTCGCGGTGCGGTCCCCACTGGGACGGCCGGGTCTGGTCGTGCGTGTTTGTTTGCGGGCCTTCTGGCTCAAACGGAAGCATCTTAAAGCAAAAAAGGCGGCGGCGTAATCAAAAGAAAAAAAAGGGCTGCCCAGTGCCATGGAGCAGCCCGCCTAGGACAAACAGCAGGAGGCTTCGGGGAAGCCGCGATTAATTGGAGATCGTAGCCGTGGTGCCGTCGAATTTGGTGATGGAGGCGGAAAACTTCTCGTTATAAGTGGAAGCGCGGTCCTGAAGAACCCGGAGCGCGACGGCTTCGCCGAGGAGTATGGATTGGTCTGTGTCGCTGCGGTAATGAATGCCGGCATGGATACCGTGACCGAAGCTGACGTTGTGGCAGAGCTTGCTGAGCTCTCCGTTTACCGTCAATGGTGAGCCCGTGAAAGGCTGAAGAGAGAGCCCGTCATCGGAGGGCATTACGGGATTTGGGATGGTCCAATTTCCGCTGAAGAAGAACTTCAAGACGGTAGTGCAAGCGCCGGCGACCGTGCCGTGCCCGGTCGGGTAGGACGGATGCGTCGGGGAACCTTCGGGGAAGGTCTGCGAAAGCAAGTAGCTCCCGTATTTGTTGAAGCTTTGTTGGACGGCGATGGAGCTCAGAAGATTTTTGTTTAATTTGCAGCTTACCTGGTTGCCCTGCCCCGTTTTCATCAAATGGACCAGTCCTCCGGTGGCCTCCGGCCGGAGACGGCGATGGACAAACCACTTCTGGAACCAAACCGATTTCAGGGCGCGCGTCGCTACTTCGCTGAGCGTGCCCGCGTAATCTCCGCCGCCGAAGGTGCCGAATCCGACCTGCGTTCTGGAATTATTGTAAGGAAGGCCGGGGTTTGGCGGAGCATCCAGGTTCATCAAAACAAGCAGGGCCACGAAATAGGCTTGCGAAAGAACGTCAACGTGCGTGAAAGAGGCCCAGTCCCGGCCGTTTCTGGGGTACCGGACTTGCGAATCCATCTGGGGGTTCAAACCTGTGCTCCCGCCGCTCTGAACGGTGAGCCAGTCACTAAAGGTTGTGAGAAAATCCTGCCCGGAAAGAAAAACACGCCACTGTTGGGAAATCGGCTGGACACCCAGAGCCGTCGGTATGAGCGCAAACTGTGAAATGTATGGTCCCACGGTTTCGCCCGCGAACGTGGTGCCGCCCACGCCGCCTCGGAAGAGCAGCTGGGGACCGACCTCGCCGTTAATCTTCGGGCCCTGATAAGCCGGCATAAGGTTTAGTTCGAGCGCGGCCAGTTGGGCAATGGGGTTAGAAGGATATTGGTCGAACGGGACATCGCGCAGCAAAGAGGCCCAGTACAGCTCAACCATCTCTGCAGCCATTTGCGCGCCGCTCAGTGGTGGCGCCACAGGAACAGTCAGGTTGTGCGCGTCCATACCCTCGAGATCGAAAGCCAGGCCGGACTGCGGATTGGTCAGCAGGTTCGTGCCACCCATGGTGATGTTGGCAAAATCTGAGGGACTTCCCGTAGACAGCGCGGTAATGAGACTTTGGTAGGCATTCAGATCCACGCGGCCAAAACTGTCGTGAGGCAAGCATTTGGTGAAACTGCCGCATTTGTCGGGATAGAGCGAATCATCGCCGTTGGACGGGTGCGAAACAAGCGGCTGATTAAAATTCGCTTGAGCCACACCTTGACGAAGGTTGAAACAGGCTTGCGCGCGCGCGGAATCGCTGAGGGGACCGATCTCACCGGCGCCGCCTCCCGAGGATTGCGCGTTCGCGGTGGACTCAAGGTTCAACGCGCGGGCAGCAACAGCGACCGTCGCTGCGGCGCCCGCCTTCGCCAAGAAAGAACGGCGACTGCGATCGCGAGGAAAATCCGCCTCGTCCAACGGGCGGTTCTTCTCGCCGGCCGGACACGGCTCTTCTTTCTGCGTTTTGACACACGGATACTTACTCTTCAAGAGACACCTCCCTAATTTAGAGTTACACCCCAAACGTGCCCGCAAAGAATTACCAGCGGCGGGCGCAGCAATGCTTTTCTGTACCGGAAAGGGTCCTCTGCAGCGGGAGCAAACTTCGAATTGTCTAAGTGGGAAGTACTGTGCCCAGTCCCGCCCTTGGCGACACCAGCCAAAGGTTGGCTAAACCTTGGGCTTTGGGGAAAAAAGAGTCAATGATGCAAAAGTATTGTTCATAGAAAGGTTGCGGTTAATTAACTTGGGTGTTGACATGGTTAAAATGGGAGGGTAAATTCGCAGCGAAATTTGGTGGGAGTACGGTCAGTACGTTACTAACCTAGTCCGGGGCCCTTTGTGAAAACCGTTCGAGTAGTGTTGGTCGAGGATTCACCAGTTTTTCGGTCTGCACTAAGGTCTCTCCTTTCCGGACGCGGTCTATGTATGACAGTCTCTGGCGGCGCAGCTTCCTCGAATAAGCCAAACCTGCAAACTCACGTCGTATTGGTTGACGCCGGAACCTTTGCGAAAGGCACGGAGGCACTCGAGGAGTTAATTCGAGAGTATTCCCGTCTGGCTCCTGTGCTGCTGCTGACGCGAGAGGACCGGCTGGAGATGCTACTCGCCGGACTGAAGGCGGGCGCCGTTGGATTCGTGGAACAGAGCGCCTCGATCAAGGAACTGCAGAAAGCCATCGTGACGGTGGCCGAAGGGAATACGTGGTGCGATACAAAAGCCTTCCAAAAGGTCATGAGTTTCCTTCCCGCCTTGCCTTATTCGAAAGAGCCAAGACTGACGGAGCGGGAAGAGGAGGTTCTCAGCCACGTAAGCCAGGGACAAAGCAATAAGGAAATCGCGGCGCAACTGGGCCTTTCGCCGCAGTCGGTGAAAGTGTATGTCTCCAACCTGCTGAGAAAAAGCGGAGTGTCGAACCGCAGCGGCTTGGCGCATTACGCGGTCGCGCGAACCCTCGCGAGGACGCAGCTGACACGCAAAAATGGCGTGAAACCAGGCCATCCCATGGAAGCAGCATTGTAGGGAGTGACCTCTGGCAAAGGCCGCAGCGTGGCGCGCTGGAGGCCGTTCCCGTCGTTTGTGCAAGATAACCTCCCGAAGCGGTAGAAACTTTGAATTTGACATAAGGCGAACTAAAAGCGAATATCGGGACCGCGGTTCCCGCAGCCGAAGGAGCTTTTGATGGCCTCCACGACTCTCCGCACCACCCGGAATAGAACAACTGGCTGCACGGAGGAAAACAACCAACGCATTCTTCAAGCACTGCGGCGCTATTGGGGATACGAATCGTTTCGACCAGGCCAGGAGGAAATTGTTCGGAGCATGGTTTCGGGGCGGGATGCCTGCGTGGTGATGCCCACGGGCGGCGGCAAATCGCTGTGCTACCAATTGCCCGCGGTGCTCGATGAGAAGAGAACGGCGGTGGTCGTGTCTCCCCTGATTGCGCTGATGCAAGACCAGGTGGCACAACTGGAACAGGTGGGGATTCCCGCGGGGTTTCTCAATAGTTCGCTTTCGAGTGAAGAGCGGAGCCGGATTCTGCAGCGAGCGTGCCAAGCGGCGTACCGGCTCGTTTATGTTTCGCCCGAGCGCATCGCCCTGAATGGAACTGTGGAATGGCTGAGGCGCGTGCCGGTATCCTTCTTCGCCATCGACGAAGCGCATTGCATTTCGGAATGGGGGCACGATTTCCGCCCGGAGTACCGGCAATTGAACCGCTTGCGGGAGCTCTTTCCGCGTCATCCGATCGCGGCGTTCACGGCAAGCGCCACGCGGCGCGTGCGGCAGGACATCGTCGAGCAACTGCGGCTGCGCGATGCTTTCAAACACGTTGCCAGCTTCTACCGGCCGAACCTGCGGTACGTCGTACGCCCATGCCATGCAAGCAAGCAGATGCCGATGCTGCTCGAAGCCGTGCGCCGAACCGGTGACGGGAACATTATTGTGTATGCGCCTACCATCGCGCGGGTCGGGGAGACGGTTGATTTTCTGAAAGAGCACGGCATTCGCGCGATCGGGTATCACGGGCAAATGGATGCGCAGGCGCGGCGCGAGAATCAGGAAAAATGGATGGCGGATGAGGTCCGTGTGATGGTGGGCACGGTGGCTTTCGGGCTGGGCATCCATAAGTCTTCGGTGCGCGCGGTGATCCATCTTGCTTTACCCAAAAGCGTTGAGCAGTACTACCAGGAAGCGGGCCGCGCTGGGCGCGATGGAACGCCTGCTTATTGCTTTTTGTTCTGGCAGAAGAAAGACGGAGGGCTGAACAGCTACTTTATCCGGCAGATTGCAGACGCCGCGGAAAGAGTCCGCGCCTGGCAGCGCTATCACGAAATTGAGAGGTTTGTGAATTCGAAGGAATGCCGCCAGCGTTATCTTTGCCAGCACTTTGAGGAGTCGCCCAAGTGGGAGAAATGCGATCAATGTGACGTTTGCGCGGGCCTTCCCGATTGGATGGATGCGGCGACGCAAACTCTTAAACGGAAAAGGCCATTGTTTCCCGCAGGTTTTTCGAAGCGACCTGAAACGGCCTCTCGAAACGCAGCAAGCGCGAAGGAGCCGAACCTGGAATTGAAAGCGTATATGCGCGAATGGCGGAGGAATATTTCAAGGCAAAAGGGGATTGCAGCGTTCATCGTCATGCACGACACAACGTTGGAGCATTTGTGCTGCGCCATGCCGTTGAGCCTCTCGGAGCTGCGGCGTGTTCCCGGCTTCGGGGAGAAGAAGACCGAAATGTACGGAGACGAAATCCTTTCGGCGCTGGGGCGGTTTCGCAGCGGCGAGCGCGCCCAGATGGACTCGACTGCTCGAGGTTCCTCTGCCGCTGAGGAAACGCTTCGGCTTCTTGAGGACACACGTTCGAACAAATTACGCGGATCGGTGATCGCAAACTGAGCTCAGTTGCTTCTCTCGTTCCGGGGAAGCGGCGAAATCGAGTTCCAACCCGAGTGGCTTGCACGGGAAATATTCGATCAGATTGCCGGCGCGTGCCAGCGCTGCGGAAGGCACTTCCGAGGAAATCACCTGCCAGCAGATTCGCCTGGTTGCGGCGGAGCTGCGCCGTAAAGATCTGGTATCGTGCGCATGAATGAAACAGGTGAACACCTGATTGTTTGAAGACAGATCCCCCCTATAGTGGTGAAGCTGGCCACCTGAACGGCGACTTCAGCCTTCACGTCCCCGCCGTCCTCGCAAGAGCAAACCCGGCTCCGGCTCGAACGAATTGTGACCCGCCAACCTGAAGTACGATCCAGGAACGAAAGCAAAAGCTAAACCGGGAGGATCGACCATGTCCTACGATCCAAGAATATTATTCGACCAGATAGCGGCAAGTCTGCGGGAGAATCCGCGCAAGACCCTGGAAGAACTCTCGCAAGGCTTGCGCGTGAGCAAGCGAACCATCAAGAAGACGGTGCGGTTGGCGACCGGCGGAAATTTCAGAAGCTACCGGGAAGGAGTCCTGATGGACCGGGTAAAGGGCTTTTTCGCGGTGCAGCCGGGAGTGGCGATCAAGGTCCTGTCGATCGATCTCGGCTTCAAATCGCCAAGTTCGTTCGCGCGAGCGGTGCGGCGAGCTTCAGGCTCATGCCCCGGGGAACTGCGGACCGCGGTGGTAGGGGAGCTGCCACGCGCGGAAAAGCACGCGACATTTTACTGAATTGCCGAAAACGGGCCCGAGCGAAGCGGTGGGTTGGCAAGATAGAGCGTGCGCGCAGGCAAATCAGAGCTCTCGCTTCAGTCCTTCGTTCCTCAGGATAAAAAAGCGGCCGCCACAAATCCCGCTTTCCTGGAGCCCACCATTCATTCGAACAGGTCGGGATGTGCGCGGGAGATGCGCTGCCAGAGTGGCTGGAACTGAAACCAACCCGCGAGGTGCGTGCCGATCAGCGCGTAGGTATTCTTTGCGGTTTCGTGGGGAATTCTCTGCGGCTGGCCCGCGGCTTCGGCGAGCAGTTGGGCCTGGCAGGAACGATCCATGGTGATGAACCACCAGGCGGCTTCGTCAACGGTATGGCCGACGGTAAGGAGGCCGTGATTCCGCAGGATAGCCGCCTTCTTGGCACCGAGGGCACGAGCGATGCGGTCGCCTTCGGAAGTTTCCTCCACGATGCCGGTGTAATCGTCGAAGACGGCGTGATCTTCATAAAACGCGCAAGCGTCTTGCGTGAGCGGATCCAGGCGGCGACCGAGAGAAGACCATGACTTGCCGTAAAGCGAATGCGCATGCGCGGCGGCGATAACGTCGGGGCGGGCGGCGTGAATGCGGGAGTGAATGGCGAACGCGGCGAGATTGACTTCCGCGTGGCCTTCGACAACCTTGCCGGAGTGGTCCACCAAAATCAGATCGGAAACGCGAATCCGGCCGAAGTGCAAACCGAAGGGATTCACCCAGAAACAATCTAGGCGCTCGGGATCGCGCGCGGTGATGTGGCCGGCTACGCCTTCGTCAAAACTATATTCTGCGAATACCCGAAACGCCGCGGCGAGGCGTTCCTTGCGATGACGACGCTCCTCGGCGGGAGAGGTGAAAACGGGCGGGCGAGGAATGCGATCTATAAGACCACTTTGAGATTCAGGTGCGGGTGACGGTTGCGGCATTTGGGACCTCCGTGCTGGGCGGGCCGACGAAGGAATTGTGTATCAAGCGAAATTGGTTGGGAAGAGAAATGAAGCGGAACAGGCCAAGTATCAAGCGAGCCTGTTGAAAAAAACGCCCCGGTCTCAACGGGGCGTTTCGGCGGAGCACAATTTTGGAGCGCGTGCTAACGATGGTTACGGTTTGGTTGGCGTGGCGGGCTTGGCGGCGGGCTTCTGCGGCGCAGGCGCGGCGCCACCCTTCACGGGGTAAGCGGCATCGTAGAGGCGCACGATTTCCTGAGTGACGTCAACCTGTGTGGAAGCGTAAAGAATCGGGGTGTTCTGCGCCGAGGAGTCGAGGACCATGGTGTAGCCGTTCGCGCGGGCATACTGATCGAGCACATCCACCATCTTGCGGCCGATGCGGTCGATGACTTCGCCCTGAGCGGAATTCACATCCTCCTGAAGCTCGTTGTTGAGGCGATCGAACTTCTGCGTGGCTTTTTGTCCCTGCTGCGTCAAGCGCCCCAGCTCGTCCTGGCTGCACTTGCCCTCGCAGGCGGCGAGCCGCGTGCGCAGATCGTTAATTTGTTTGTTCAAGCCTTCCAGCTCGCTTTGACGCGGAGCAAACTGGGACTGGAGTTCGGCGGAAGCCTGTTTGCCTTCGGCGGTATTTCCGATGGCGCCGCGGATGTTGATGACGCCAACCTTGCCCGGGCCGGCCGGGGCGGCGGAAGAGGACGAGGACTGTCCGCGGACCGCAGCGACGATCAAAAGACCGGCGGCGGCCAGGGCAGCCGTGTACTTCATGATTCTGGAATTCACTTTATTCTCCTTATTCATTGGTACGATTCGGAAAGCTGGAACAATACGGATTGCCCCCAGCTCAACCTGAAACCCTTTGACCGCTCCCCCAGCGGCGCAAACGAGGCTACTTCAAACCTGAAAGTATAGCCGACGCCCTTCCTTTCCTGCAATTGCAAACGCGGGCGGCGGACCCAGGCTTCCTTTAATTCGGCATGGGGAACAGCAAAACCCGCATGTTGGCCTGGTCCACAATGACCGCCAAATTCGTGAACTGGTCGATCGCTACCCCAAACGTGGGCGAGCCCGGAATCCCAAGAGTCTGGCGCGTTTTAAAGGGACTCGAAATGGTATCCACGATAGAAATGGTGTTGCTCCCGAAGTTGGACGTGAGAATCGCGCCCGTCTGCGGATTAATTGCCAGAGATGTCGGATTAATGCCCACACTCACAGAACTTCCGCCGCCGGTATCGGGATTGAATTGGGTAATCGAGTTCGTGCCGCTGGAATTGGCGTAAAAGGTGCCAGGGTTCGCGGTGTTGGTTACCACCGTCGGATCGAAAACAATCCCCGAAGGCGTGCTGGAGGTGAAGCCGGAAGAAATTGTGGTGCTGAGAATCGGCGTAGTGAAACCAATCTCGACCACATCGAGAGAACCAGTGGGGCCGAGGACGCTGCTCAGCGTGACGGCCGTAACAACCGCAATGCCCTGATTGTTCGTGCCACGGTCGGGATCAATGGCCACCGCCAGCGGCGATTGAACGCCGCCGATGCTTACAGGCGTCAGCGTCGTGGGCGGAGTCGTTCCGGCCGGAGGGAACAGAGACCCAAGATCGAGGAGCGTGACCGTATTGGAACCGGTGTTCGCGACAACAGCCGCGCCGGTAGCCTCGCTGATTCCCACGCCCGTTGGACTCGTTCCCGTATTGACGTCGGGAACTTTCTCGACCGGCGGATTCTGCGTCAGATCAAGCACCGAGGCGGTATTGGTTCCATGGTTAGCGACAACCGCCAAGCCTAACTTCTCGCTGATGGCAATGCCCTGAGGCCCTGTGCCGACGGAAATGGGGCTGCCGATTTGCTGGCCAAATGTCACGTGCGCGGGGTTCAGGTCGAGTTCGACGATGCTATTGCAACCGGAAACACTGACCAGACCGATGGGAGAGAAGGGCCCGTTAGCGATTTGATCGGCAAGCGCAATTGAAGTGGGCAGTGTATTGACTGCGGCACCGGCGGAGCCGGTGCAGACTTTGGAGAGATCCACGGACTGAACGACCAGGAAGTCGACGACGTTGGATTGTGCGCCCTGGCTCAAGACGTCCAGCGCATAGTGATGAGGCGCGGAGAGAGCAACTGCGGGAATGGTGACGTCAACTTCGCGGCCGCTGGCCGCAATATTGTCGACCGTGCCGCCTTGCGTAATAATGTCCACCCCGTCCAGGCGTACTTGCAAGCCGGAAGCAAAACCGGTGCCAAAAATCTGAACGCCGTGCAAAGGCTGGTTCGAAGTCAGCGTCCCCTGCGGCACGCGAGCGTTTGGAATACCACCAATAATTCCGGGACCTGGATTCGGACTGGGAACAATCACTTCGGAAATATGGGTGGGTTTGGGCGTGTTGGCCGCAGAAGAAGCAAGATTGAAGATTTCAATCTGGCCGGGAGTAGGGGCAGGAGGATTCGTGCCGGTCACCGGGGCACCGGATTCGAGCACAAAGGCCTGGTTGGTAGCAGAATCGACGACCAGGCCGCCCCAAAGCGTAAGACAAGAAGACGTGCCGCAATCGCCCGTCGTGTTCGAGTTAACCCCGTTCTGGACGGGGAAAGAGACTGCGCCGGGACCGAACCCGCTGACGATGGCGTACCTTTTTTGATTGACAGGATCCGAGATGGAAACAAGTTTGAGCTTCGGGTTATAGGAAACGACCGCGTTTATATACGGCTGCCAGGCCACTTCGGTGGTGGCGAGCAGTTCGGGCGCGCTCGAACAGGTCGTAGTGAAAGCGGTGCAACCGGCAAAGAAGGTAATGGAGGAGCTGGTTTGATCCAAACCATTGAGCAGGTCGATTTGGGGTCCATTCGTGCCGATGGCGTTGGCATCGGCGAGCGCCGCGGTGTGAGTGATCGGATTGATGGCCACGCCTTGCGTGGTCCCGCTGTTGGAGACGTTAAAGGTCAAGTCCGCATTGCCGTAGAAAACAGTGCCGCCGGATCCGGTATCACTGACGCTGACGTTGGGCACGACATAAGTGAAGCTGCTGCTACTGGTGACGGTGGCGGTAAAAACGCCGTTGAAAAGCGCGGCGTTCGCGGCGGTACCCGGAGTCACGCCCGATATCAACACCGAGCCAGCGTTGCCCGGAATCATCGAGAACGGGCAGGGATTTGTTGTGGTGGTAGGAGCGGGCAAGGGAGGCGGGCACTTGGTCGAGTCAATGGTCACGGTGACCAGCCCCGCTGCCAAAGTGGAAGACAGCAGCACGTTGGAATTGGAAGGCGTGGTGACATCCACACCACGGACCACACCCGCACCACCGGGAGTAACAATCGCCAAATGATTGTGAGGAGACATGGCGATGTGAGGATACGTGCCAGTGTTCAAGGTGACCTGAGAGAACAGGCATTGGCCATTCTTGTTCGATTGGTTGATGGCTTGGTCGAGAATACATTCGTTAGGAGGGCTCGCCGGGGAGTCCGGATTCAAATTGACGATGAAACCGAGATTCGTAAAGGAACTCGCGGAAGCCGCGGAATAAGCAACCAGGGCAAGGTTGGAATCGGGGTCTACGCCAATTGAAAAAGGCATGGGCTGGGGGCAAACCGAAGTGCCCGTCACCCCAGCCTGCGGAACTGCGTAAGGAAGGACCACGCTGAAAGGCGTGATCGGAGAAGGATTGCCGGGAATGTTCAAAACCGTGACACTCTGTCCCGTCGAGGTGGCCTGTTTGCAACTACCATCAGCGTTCAATGTCGTGGTTTGTGTGCCGTAGTTGACCACGGCGACGGTGTGGTTGGCGTGATTGATGGAAAGGCCCGTAGGCACATTAATCGGGGCGGCCGCGGTGCTCGTCACCTGGCCCAAAGACGTCAGCGAATTGTTGCCGATACTGAAGAATTCAATGGCGTTCGAGCCGGTTTCTGCGACTGCCAGAACACCCAGCGTCGGGTCGATGTCGATGGCGCTGGGATTCAATCCCGCTGAAAACTTAGCTGTGGGCTGGGTTGGGGCACTGCTCGAATAGTCGGGGAAAAGAGCCATATTGGTGACCGACGGGTTGTTGGGAGTGGGAGGCGTTTGCGAGTTGTTGCTGGCGACGTAGAGCGGATAGAGGCCGGGTTTGGCAGAATTGATCTGGGTAGGGGAGATGAACGTATTCAACCGGTGTGAAGTTGAAGGATTGTTTTGATCGAGCCCAAGAATGTTTCCAGGAGACTGGAAAAAAACAGAGGCAAGGCTGCCCTGGCCCGTGCTTCCATCGCCAGGGCTTACGATTCCAGTTCCCGGCCCAAAATAGCCGCCTGTAACGGTGACTGGTGTGTTCTGTGCATTGGCGCCCTGAACGACACTGTCGGGAACTGTGGCAGTGCTCGTGGGACGCACGGGAATAACGGTGAAAGTACCTGTGCCCGTTGCCGTGCACGCAGTGCCCACGGCATTGCCGTTACAGGGCTGGGCAGGATCGACGATGGAAATGGTATAGGGGCCGGCCGCCGAGAGGTTGATCGCGTTGAGGCGCACGCGGGCGCCGGTCGAAGCAGGAGGCGGCGGGGTCGTCCCGGTGCTTGTGGCAGTGGCGGGAAGTGGGAACAGAATTTTGACTTGTCCGGTGGTGGAATTCAGGATGGTAGTCCCGCCGGATGAATTGATCAGATTGACCTTGGATGCCGAGGAGATGTTGGGGGCGTCGAGATAGATGTCCCACTGAGTGCCGCCCCCCGGCGCGATGGTCGGAGTGATTCCATTGAAAGTAATGGGGCCGCCGGTGACGATAGCGATGGTCCCGATGACGAACCCTGAGTTATCCGCTTTTGGCGTGGCAACAATGGTGACGTCAAACGGGTTATTCGTGTTGTTCGTTTGCGCCGGCGTAATGGCGGTGGGAATCGTGCTGGGAGCGGTGTAAACGGCTACGTTGGGATTGGTGGAATCCGGCGTGATGGTGCCACAGCTGGGGCTGCAAGTGGGGAGTTGGTAATAGTTGAGGAAGTTGCCTTTGCTGTCGGTGTTGGGGATGTTCTGCGTGAGCAACCAGGTGGTCCCCTGGTTCTGAATGTCGTTGGTCAGGGTGGCAAAGAACTGCTGGTTTTCCAGTACCGGAACGGCAGCGGTTGTGGGAGTGATGACCGCCCGGATGCCGGAAATCAAAGTAATGTTCGCGCTGCCGCTTTTATTGGTGTTCTGGACAGATGTTGCGGTAATGACAATGAGCAGGCCGGGAAATTTGGTCGAATCGGGCAGCTGGAACTTAGAGGGATCCGGAGCGGTGTAAGTGGCGGTGCCGGTGGCCTGTTGATTGGAGAGGACGCCGAAGGAACCATCGGTTGGGGCAGGTTGAGGTTTGGTAGTGGTGGTTTTGCCGTTCGTCGTTGAGGTAGTGGTGTACTGCAAAGCGGACCAGGTCACGTTGGTGTTGGTTGCGCCGTTGACGGTGGCGGTCATGGTGACGGATTGACCCAGGATGAGGCTGGTGCTGGGAGTCACCGCGACGGTGACGACGTTGGCGGTGCTTCCGCCGCCGCAGCCCACAAACAAAAATGCCCACACGGCGGCCAGCGCCGCGCCAAGAATTTTCGAGACTTCTCGATGTTTCACACCCACGATTTCCCCCACACTCTGGCATCCCGCCAATTTTTTCGCGGAGGCTCCATTTGCTTGGGTTCCTCGCGATCTCTACACCAAGGAAACTGAATCCTTCGCCGATGAGATTAGAACGTCCGGCTCACCGTGAAACGGAACGTCGTCTTCGGCTCGAAATAGTTCAAACGCCCCGGATTATTCAGCAACTGCTGCAGGGTTGCCTTCACGCCAGCCCATTCGTCCGGGGTCAAAGTTCTCGGGTAAAAACCCAGGGTCGTGCCCTGGGGACAAGACACCAATGGCTGTTGGCTCGCCGGCTCGCAAATCTGACTCGGGTCAATATATGGATTCTGAGCGACCAATTGGTCGTACAACCGATGGACGTTGTACGCGTAGTAGACGCGGAAGGGCGCCTGAATGATGGGAAGCTGGACGACAAACTCGATGCCCGCCGAGCCGCGAACGCGGAAGTTCGTTCCAGGGGCGATCTGCAGCTGTTGCTTCAGGCCGGCCCCGAACGGTGGAGGAAGCTGCGCGTTCGGGAAGTTTTGCGGCTCGAGCAAGTTCTGAAATCCGGCGCTATTCAACTGCAAAGCGCTGCGGTTGACCACTCCAACCGTCCCGGTATCCATAAAAAGGCTGGTCTGGACGATGTGGCCGACGATGGGAATGCGGTATTCGACGTTGGTGTAGCCCTGCAGGTCTCCGCCTGGCAGCGTCGCCACGTAGATCAAGGTGGGTACGGTAAAGGTGCGCGTGCAGCCGCCACAGCTTGGGTCTTTATAGGAAGCCGGCGCAACCGTGGCTTCGGGGATGAAAGTGACGGGAGAAATTGCGCGGATGTCGTAGCCGCGAATGTCACTTTCGCCCCCCATGTAGAAGCGGCTGAAGGGCGGAACTTCCTCGCCGGCGTAGCCGGTGGTGTGCGCAGCGCTGAAATGCAACCCGATTACATTGCGGTGTTTGTTGACGGAGCGAAAATACTTGGCATCAATGACGTTGGTGACGGTCTTGACGTTGCCGCCGAGTCCTGAGAAGCCTACGGAATAGAAGAAGCTTTTGCCGCGCGTGGAATTGATCGGGTTGTCAATGGTGTTGTAAGAAATGGAAGGCGTGATCGTGCTCGACACGATGCCATCGAGCGCGCTGGGCCCGGTCAAGCTGCGGAACTGCAACGACTCAAACAACAGCGAGGATGCGGTATTGAAGGACTTGATGTTCGTGCGCGTCAAACCGTAATTCAACCCGAAGCGGGCGAAAGAAAGCTTGCGAAGCGGATACTGTGCGAAGAGCGTGAAGCCCGTGCTGTTTTGGACGTAATTCTGGACGTACTGAGGGTTGATGCTGACGGACTGCTGGAAGAGGATGGCTTCCTGGCGGGCCTGGTCAAAGTTATAGCGCGAGGAAAAAAGCGTGAAACCGGTGGAAATGGGCCGGTCGAAAAGGTAAGGCTCGGTAAAACCAAACATGAAAGTGCGCGTCAGGCTGCCAAATTGCGCGGAGAACGTGAGCGTTTCGCCGAGGCCGAGGAAGTTGTTGGTCTGATAAGTGAGGCCGACGAAACTCCCGGCCAAGCCGCTGACGCCGCCCTGCAACCCAATGGATTGTTTACCCTTCTCCTTGAGCTTGAGCGTGATGTCGACGGTGCCGGCCTTGCTGTTGCGCTTGATTTCGGCGGCCTTGTCAGCTTCGATCTTGTCGAAATAATCGAGCTGATTGAGGCGCAGGATGCTCATTTCCCACAAGCGCTTGTTGAAAAGTTGCCCTTCATCAATCATCAACTCGCGGCGGATGACCTTGTCACGGGTGGTGGTGTTGCCACTGAAATCGATGCGGCGGACGTAATACTGTTTTTGCTCATCGAAGCGGAGCGTCAGGTTGATGATCTTGCTGGCGTCGTCGACTTCGGTGTCCGGTTCCGGCGTGAAATCAATGAAGCCGTATTCACCGTAAATCTTGCCGTAGGTTTCGAGCGCTTTGCGGACCTTCTCGGTCGAGAAGATGTCACCTTGCTTCAGAGGAAATGCAGCTTTTAGCGCCTCCACTTTGAGCGATAAGGCCTTGTCCGGATCGGAGCTGACGATTTTGAGCGTGCCCATGCGGAAGCGCTCGCCCTCTTCGATGGGAATGGTGATGTTGACGGCCTTGCCGTGGCCTTTGCCGGTAACGAGGGGAACCCCGAGGCGAGCATGCGTGGTCTCGACATTTTCGAGAATGGGATCGCCGACGGAAACCTTGAAGTAGCCATTGGAGCGGTAAAGCTCTCGAACGCCAGCTTCCAGGTCCTCGCTCAGTTTCTGGCGATCGTAGGTTTTGCTCAAAACAGCGATATTCCAGAAGTACATTGGAATCGAGTACGGCCGGTCGTTCCTCATCGCGCGGATTAGCTTGCGGTCGCTGAACGCGTGATTACCCTTGAATTTGATTTTGCCGACCTTGACCTTGGGGCCTTCGTCGATTTTGAACACGAGAATGACGGCGTTGCTCGAAGCGATGCGCTCGTATTGCGGCGTGACTTTGGCGAACTGCCGGCCGTGTTCGCCAAGAAGTTCTTTCAATACCACTTCTGCCTTCTTGATTTTCGTAGGGTCAAACTGGCTTTCCACGCTGAGGCCGACTTTGCGCTCCTTGAAGCGGTCAAGAATGTCAGATTCGGAAATAGAGTGAATACCGTCGTAGCGAATCCGCCGGATCTGCGGGCGTTCCTTGACCTCGAATATGATGATCTTCCCGTTCGGACGTTTCGCGGAATCCTCGACGCGCAGTCTCACGTCTTCGAAGAATTGTGTGTTCCACAGCGCCTGGAAATCGCGGCGCAATGTCTCTTCGTTGTAGGGGTCGCCTTCGCGGCTGAAGATGCGGGCCTTCAGCGTGTCGGTACGGATACGGCGGTTGCCGATGAATTCGATGCGCTCGATGGTGAAGGCCTGTTGGCTGGCGGGCGGTTGTTGCGCCGGGGCGTCCTGAGAAGCGGATTGCGTGTGGTCTTCGAGCGCCTCCTTGCCGGTGAGCAAATCCAATGAAGCGGAGAAGACAACCTTATTGGAAGTTGAATCGGCCGACCGATTGTCCAGCTCAAAAGCCGCAGCAGCGCTCGCACAAAAAAAAGCGAGCGCGACGACCTGTGCCACGCGAACCGGCCATCCCCCGAACGACAAACAGACTCTCCTTGGAGCGGCCATCGCGCCTGTCATGGCCGCGCCCCCAGACACAAAATGTGATTCTCCCGCCAAGCCCGGTGTGGGCTGGCTGTGCGATGTTTCAGATTCGCTAGTGGACGACCGGGGTTGCCTCGCCGACCGGACGGAACGACAGGCCCTCCCCTGCGACGTAAATCTGGAGTGTCGCGGGCCTTTGAATTCCACCCTGGATCAGCGCCTCGGAGAGCGGGTCTTCAACGTACTTCTGCAAAGCCCTGCGCAACGGGCGGGCACCGTAGCTGCGGTCCGCGCACGTTTTCTCGAGAATCCACTGACGAGCCTCCGGCGTGAGGACAACCTGCACTTGCCGGTGGATTAGAGTATCGTTCATCTGTCCCACGAGCAAGTCAATGATGCGGAGCAGGTCTTCGTCGCCGAGCGGGTTGAAGAGTATAACCTCATCCAACCGGTTGAGGAACTCCGGATTGAACGCCCGC
>DATFSR010000078.1:0-7915 GCA_035262505.1 Candidatus Acidiferrum sp.
GAACTCGCGCTGTCATAAAAATGTCATACGAATCGCCGCAAATTGCAGCGAATTGCGAATAAAGGGTGAAAAGAGACGGAGAAAAGGACTCGCTCCGTTTCATCACAACTTGCTGGTTTCCCTCGACTAGCGCCAACTCCGGCAAGATTTGATTAAATTGGTCGCTCGGCTGTTAACCGAAATGTTGGATTCCCAACCAATTTCCTCACGACTTTCCGGAACCTGTTCTGGGCAAAAGCACGTCCGCGAACGAAGGGGACTCGACGGCCCTGCAGCACAGGCAGCCGTTGCTAAGGCGTGTTGGGCTGGGCCGGTGCGTTTGTGGTGGGTGTCTGTGTGAGCCGAGCGAGCCAGCGCTCGACATTTTGCCGCTTCGGGGCGTCGGGGAGGGCAAGATAGCCACGCAATTCTTCTTCCGCGTCTCGGGCGGCGCCGCGGCGAAGCAGAATCTGCGCCAGAAGCAGGCGCGCATCCGCGAACTCGAGCTTGGTCTGACGCAGCAATCCAATGGCTTCTTCGGGATTGCGCTGCTCGGTGGCCAGAATGGCGCCAAGCATGTAGCGAGCCGTCGCGTGCTGGGGAGCGAGATTCAGCGCGCGGCGGGCGGCAGACTCTGCGTCTCCGTAGCGTTGCTGAAGAAAAAAAGCCACGCTGAGGTTGTTCCAGGGCTGCGACACGAGCGGGTCGATAGCAATAGCTTTTTGAAACTCCGCCGCGGCCTTCTCATACTCCGCAAGCTCGATATAGCGGGCTCCCAGAGCGTTGTGCGCCTCCAGATAATCGGGATAGATCTGAAGGGCCCTTTCCAGATGCCGAGCGGAAGAGCGCGCATCTCCGGACTGGAGCGCGTTTTGCGAGCGTTGGAGCTCCTTCACGGCTTTAGGTGGGATGCGCAGGTCGTGAACGGAAATGGTCTCTTCGAATCGCGGGACCGAAGATGGAGCGGCAGGAAGCAGCGAAGAGGGAGTTTGTTCGGTCTGGGCGCAAACGCTGGAAGCCAGAAACAGCAGCAGAATAGAAATGTTTGTTTTCATTCTCATGGAATTGGATCCTCCGGCCGCGACGCAGAGGCGAGGTGCATTCGCGGTTGCAAGTAAAAATCAAAGCGAACTAAAATGAGGAGGGGTTAAATGAAAAGCTCGCGCCGCAAGGCTAGCGCTTCTCCCCGAGATCAATTCGCTCCGGCCGCCAAACCAAAAGCGGAGTGATCTGTTTAACCCCAACCCGATTTCATTTACGCAGGCCCTGAGGCGCGTTGCGGGCCCCGTTCTTGTCTGGCCGTGCGCGCCGTACCTTCCTTTCTTCTCCTTGGCTCCTTCCTGCGGCTCCTCCCCAACAACCTCAACCCGGAAGGGGTGAGCTACAAGTTTGCAAATTTCAATTTTCTCTACTAAGACGAGGCAGCATGCCAAAAGTTCCAGGGAAACGCCGGCGCAAGCAAATTTATTTTTTTGCTTGACACATAGGGATTCTATGGATATAAGCATAGGATGTCTAGGGATTCGATGGAACAAGGAAAAGCGGAAGTTCTCAAAGGCACGCTGGATATGCTGATTCTCAAGGTGGTGGCTTTGGGACCCATCCATGGCTACGCCATCTCGCAGAGAATCCAGCAGATATCGAAGGATTTGTTTCAGGTGCCGGAAGGTTCCCTGTACCCGGCCCTGCACCGTCTGGAAGACCGCGGTTGGCTGCAAGCGAAGTGGGAGGAGACGGAAACTGGGCGCGACGCCAAGTTCTATTCGCTCACGCGCGCCGGGAAAAAGCGGCTTAGCGCCGAGCTGGTCAATTGGGAGCGGCTGTCGGAAGCGATGGCTTTGATCTTGAGCGCCGCAGAATAGGAGTTTCCGTGAACGGCTGGCTGGGCCGCCTGTTCCACAAGCGCCGAACGGAAAAGCGGCTGGACGCGGAGCTGCGCTTTCACCTTGAGCAGAAGGTGCGCGATTACTTGGCGGCGGGCTTCTCTTCGGAAGAGGCGCGGCGCCGCGCCAACCTGGCGTTTGGCGGACTCGAGCAAGTGAAGCAGGACTGCCGCGATGCGCGCGTCGAGAATCACGTGCAGGATTTTCTTCGCGATCTTCAGTACGCCTTCCGGGGCTTGGCTAAGGACCGCCGCTTCGCTCTGGTCGCCATCTTTGCTCTCGCCCTTGGCATCGGCGCGACGACGGTGATGTTCAGTGTTCTTTACGCTGTGGTGGTCGATCCTTTTCCCTACCGCGACTTTCAGCATTCCGTCGTGCTGGAGATGTGGGATTTGACGGGCCCGCGCCAGGCCGAAGCTCGTTTTCACTACACGATTCCTGAGTTCCTGGCCATTCGCGATCAAAACCACGTCTTCGAAGATATCGTCGGCGACTATCAGTCGGATGTGCTGTATAGGGACGGAAAAGGCACTCGGCGCTTCCTGGGCTGCTACACCACCCCCAACGACTTCGGGTCCGGTGTTCCGCCCTTGCTCGGCAGGTCTTTTGGTCCTGACGACGGCAAGCCGGGCACGCCATTTGTGTTCATGATGAACTATAAGCTGTGGCAAACCGAATTCGGCGGCGATCCCGCGGTACTCGGCAGGACATTTTTTCTAAACGGCAAGCCCCGCACACTGATTGGCATCATGCCGCAACGCTTTAACGGGTGCGGCTCAAGCCTTTGGCTTCCCACGGATTTGAGTCCCGGCGCCGATGGGACAGTATTTCCTGTGAAGGACCCAGACGTTATATGGGCGTGCGCGCGGCTAAAGAAAGGTGTCAGCCTGGAAACCGCTGCCGCCGATGTGGACGGGATTCTGCATCGAATGGCGCAAGCCAACCCTGGGGAACTTTATCCGCAGCACTTTAAGATCGTTTTACGCACGCTTCTGGACTTTGTGGTCGGCGATTTCTCGAAAACCCTCTACGCCCTGCTCGCCGCGGTCACCATGCTGCTTCTGATCGCCTGCGGCAACGTCGCAAACTTGCTGTTGGCTCGAGCGACCGTCCGCGAAAGGGAGATTGCCGTGCGAGCATCCCTTGGCGCGAGCCGAGGACGACTGATTCGCCAGCTTCTGGTGGAGGGTCTCTTGCTTGCTGGTGGGGCCTGCTGCGCGGGCTGCCTGTTGGCCTATTTTGGAGTGAAAGGCTTGGTCGCCATCATTCCGCGGGGCCCGAATGCCGATCTATTCCACGGGCGTATTCCTGAAGAAGCCGTGATTAGCCTGAAACCGGGTGTTCTCCTCTTTGCGGTAGCCATTGCGGGTCTGACGACGCTGATCTGCGGCCTCGCCCCCGCCCTCCACGCTGTGCGCGGCAACCTCGAGCTCCGCATGTTCGGCAGCGGTAAAGGGGCTGGGGGCGGCTTTCGCCATGGAAAGCTGCGCAGTGGCTTGGTGATCGCGGAAGTGGCGCTCTCCATTGTCCTGTTGACCGGTTCCGGTCTGATGGTGCGCAGCTTCTTCGCGCTGACCCACGTTGAGCTGGATTTCAATCCGGCGCACATGCTTTACGCGTGGGTATCCACCACCGAACACGGTCCCTATGAAACGGCAGTGAAGAAAAAGCTCTTCTACGAGCAAGTCCTTCAGCGCGTCAAAGCCTTACCCGGGGTGATCAACGCCACCACATCATTGAGCATGCCTCCGCTGGGAGGAAATGGGAGTGAAATTACAGTCCTGGGTAAGCCTAGCTCTCAGCACTGGTCGTCCGGGATTGACTTGTGTGGCAAAGCCTATTTTCAAGTACTCGGACTTCGACTGGTGCGCGGGAGATTGCTTTCCGAAACCGATATCGATTCGGCCCGGCAGGTAGCTGTGGTCAACGAGGCTTTTGTTCGCGCTTACTTCGGAAGCGCGAACCCTCTGGGGCAAAAGATCAAGTTCAACGACTTCGATCAACTGCCCGAGACGCCGCATGACGCCTATTTCGAGATCATCGGCGTGATCGCGGACTTCAAAAACCAGGGACTGCTGGAACCTCCTCGGCCCGAAGCATTCCTTCCGCATTCCATCACAGGGTTTGGAGGGCGCAACATCCTGGCAGCCACCGCCGTGGACGCGAAGTCCGTGCTTGCGGCCGTCCAGCGCGAGATTTGGACAGTGGATTCGACAGCAGCGGTCACGCAAAGCGGATCGATGGAGGACTTCCTGGCGGAATTCGCTTACACCAAACCGCAATTTGGCTTGATCACGACCAGCGTGTTCGCCGGAATCGGCCTGGCCCTCGTGCTTGTCGGGATTTTTAGCGTAATGGCCTACACTGTCGCGCTCCAAGCCCACGAGCTCGGCATTCGCCTGGCGCTTGGGGCCCAACGCCGCGACGTTCTTGCAATGGTTCTTTCGCACGGGCTGCGTTTGATTTCGGCAGGCATCCTCATTGGAGTGCTGGCGAGCTTGGGCTTGACTCGCTTTCTAGCAAGCCAACTCCAGGGTGTTTCGGCGACCGACCCGCTGACGTTCTGTGGCGTTGCCCTCGTCTTTCTCGCCGTTGGCTTGGCCGCTTGCTTCCTGCCCGCGCGACGCGCTTCTCAGTGCGATCCCCTGGTCGCCTTGCACTACGAATGATCGTTATTCCGACCGAATTGTCGACAATACGGACACTGGCCCGAGACGGGCTTCTGGGATAGGTCCTCCTTTGTCGCCAAGTGTTTAGTAATCCGCCCGGCCAGCTCCCGCAGAGTCCTGCCACTTTACAAAGGGTGTGTGCCTTTATTGGGCGGGGAACGTCGCCTGTCATAAAAACGTAATAGTAATCGTGGTGAATGGTGACAAAATGCGAACGAAAGGTGAACAAAGAACGAGAAAGTGATTCATCACGTTTAGTCGCAACTAGCTGATTTCCCTCGGCTGCAGAATCACTTTCCTTCCCGAATATCGATGCCATTTTTGCTACTCTTGTCGGTACCTTTAATGCTGGAATACGAAGCAGTTCTAACCCGCCCCGAACCCCTCGCGGCAAGTCGCGCCACTATGGAAGATGTATCTGCCGTGCTGGATGAACTTGCTTCCGTGGCAAGAAGAGTGGAGTTGGTGATTCGCACTCGTCCTCTGTTGTCGGATCCAAATGATGAGATGGTCCTGGAGACCAGTATCAATGGCCGGGCCGATTCCATCGTCACTTTCAATGACCAGGATTTTAGGCGTGTGGCTACACGTTTCCATTGCTCGGTGGTACGACCCGTGGAAGTAGTCCGCCAACTGGCAGACGCGAAGAGGTGAATTGATGAGACGAAGCAATTTTGCTTTGCGAGTACCACCAACACTGTTGACTGAAGCGCGTAAGGCGGCCGAATCCGAAGGCGTTGCACTCAATCAACTAATCACACTCGCACTCGCTGAAAAAGTTTCGGCCATGCGCACCGAAGAATACTTTGAGGAGCGGGCGCGACGGGCCGATTCAGCTAAGGTCAGCCGGATTCTTGAGCGCGTGGGCAAGGGAAATCCTCCCGTCGAGGGCGACGAACTGCCGTTGGAACTTTCTCAGAAGAGGGCGCGAAAAAGGGGGCGAAGAAGACGCCCGCGAGCCGGAAATAAATAGGAATTCGTTACCCCTCTCCTTTCGGTGGGTCGACGTCGGAAAGAGTGGTTGGAGCTGCTGGCCGGTTAGCCGACGCCCCGGAACGGACCGTCACCTGAAATTCTCGATGCGCAACCGCTAAATGTTTCTTGCTCATTCCTCGTAGCCGCGCCGCGAGTTTTTGCTCTCGTAGCAGTCCCGGAGAGCACGAGTAAACTTAACGCTCCGAATGTATTACCGCCACAAAAATAATCCAGTTACAATGCGCTGCGGGACAACCTCATGAATCGGCTGGTGCTCTTTCCCTTTTTGTGTAACTCATTTTTATAAAAGCTTTGTTTGTGGTAATCAGCGGTTGGCCTTGGCGGTGAGCGCGGCAGCGTTTTCCATCCTCGAACTTCAGGTGCGAGCCGGGCCCGCAGGGTCTATCATAGGGTCGCGGGGCGTTTAGCGCGGGATGGCTGGACATGAAGACTGGCTTTTACCGAGCTCGGGACAAGGTGGTCCTTGGCGTAGCCGGGGTAATTGCTGCTATCGCGCTCGCTGCGACTATCTGGTCTGTGCACCCCGTAGTTCGCCGATGGAGTCGTGGCCGCGTCGATTTCAGCCGCGACATCCGTCCAATTTTTAATCAAAATTGTGTGGCCTGCCATGGCGGGGTACGCCAGAAGAACGGCGTCTCTTTTATTTTCCGGGAAGAGGCCCTGGGCAAAGGGAAGTCCGGTCGGCCGACGATCGTGCCGGGAGACCCTCAATCGTCGGAACTGATGGCCCGGGTCACGTCGAAGGATCCGGATGCGCGCATGCCGTACCACGCGGCCCCGCTCCCGCAAGACCAGATCGCGTTGCTTCGGCGCTGGATTTCAGAAGGTGCCCAATGGTCGGACTACTGGGCGTTCGTTCCACCCAAACCGCAGTCGCTGCCCGCCGTGAAGCGTCTCGAGTGGGTTCGCCAGCCCATTGACCGTTTCATCCTGGCAAGACTCGAGCGCGAATCCCTTTCGCCCTCAGCTGAGGCGAACAAGTCGGAACTTCTCCGACGCGTCTCCTTGGACCTGACCGGACTGCCTCCGACTGTAGCCGAGCAGGCGGACTTTCTAACGGACAATTCCAACAACGCGTACGAAAAGCAAGTCGACCGTCTGCTTTCCTCTCCGGCCTACGGTGAACGCTGGGCCTCCATGTGGCTAGATTTGGCGCGCTATGCGGACTCGATGGGCTACGAAGCGGACCGCCGACGCCCCGGAGTGTGGGCTTACCGGGACTGGGTGATCGACGCCTACAATCAAAACCTGTCCTACGATCAGTTCGTTATCAAGCAGCTGGCCGGCGATCTGCTTCCCAATGCGACGTTCGAGGATCGCATCGCCACCGCATTTCATCGCCAGACCCCCAACAATCAGGAAGGCGGCACAGACGACGAGGAGTTTCGGCTGGTGGCAGTAATGGATCGCGTGGCCACGACCTGGTCGGTGCTGAACGGCGTCACGATGAACTGCGTGCAATGCCATTCGCATCCTTATGATCCCATTCGGCACGCCGACTACTATAAATCGCTGGCGTTTTTCAACACTTCCAATGACGCGGACCGTGACGACGATTTCCCCACCGTGCGCTTTCCCAAGGATCCTTCCTGCCTCCCGGAGGCTGCGGTGGCGCAGCAGGAGATCTCCGCTCTAGTGCACCGACTGACCGACTCTGATCGGAAGGCAGTGGAGAACGGACAATGGAGCTCCCTTCCGATCGAGTCTGCTGCGGCAAACGAAGTCATGGCTCTAGTGCCCAGGTTACGCGAGCACAAGGCTTTCCTGCTCAAGATCCGGAAAAACAAGAAGTTGCTGCCCAAAGAAAAGGCCGAGGATATCGCTGATCAGCTGGTCACCATTGAAATCACGAAGAAGCGGCTGGCAAATGCTATCGCCAAAGGCAAGCCGGCAATGACTTTTCGCATTCAAGATAGTGAAGCCTTTGCCGGGCCCGAAACCCCTCCAGAATCGTTCTACGAGCTGACTTCGACCAGCAAGCTTCCACCGCTGACCGCCATCAAAATCCAAGTGTCTCCGATGGATGCGGAGAAGGCTCGGATCAATCCCGAGGACGGCTTCATCGTCGCGGAGGTGCGGGCTTCCGTTTTGTACCCGGACGGACACAAGAGACGGATCCCGTTTCGCACCTTCCTGCACGATTCCGAGGCGGACTTAGAAGGTGCTGCGACTCCGGCGCCGGTCGGCAAGAAGAGCTTCAAGGAAAAGGAGGTCGCCGACGGCTTCTCGGGCAATCCGAAGCTTTTTCGCACTCACTGGATCGTTGGCGTTTTCAGAGAGCCTCTGGCTCTGGCCCAGGATGCCCGCCTCGAAGTCGCCCTGAAACAATTGGGGCAGATCGACTCCAGGCCTGCCATCGTGCAACGCGTTCGTCTCGCCCTTAGCAGC